>CACWJA010000011.1 GCA_902761145.1 uncultured bacterium | reverse complement strand
TTTTTTATAGAGGTAAAAATATCGATATCGTCCCAATCGCGATTGCCAAAATGAACTGAATAATTTTTGTGCACAATGCCTGGGATGGCTACTACTATTGAGCTAATTTTATATTTCTGGAAGATCTTCAGGTTTTCCGTTAAATCAGTTAAAAATCTCCCAGAACCTCTAGCAGTGGGGAATTTTACCCGTCGCAGTACTTTACCGTGTCTAGAAAACAATGCGATTAATGTTTTTGTCGCGCCTATATCTATTGCTAAAAATGTCATATTGAAATTCTACACCTTTCTAATCTCAAGATAAACCCTAGACTTTTTCGGTAAAATCTGCTAAAATAATAGGAGTTTTAGGCTCATTCATAAGTGCCGTTAGAAGCGACACTTTTAAATGGGCCTAAGGAAGGAAAATATCAAATATGGCAAATGCCAAAAAAATCACTATGGACGAACTTCTTAAAGCAAACGAAGATTCGTTCAAAAAAGTTATCACAGGGGATACCATCAAGGGTAAGGTGCTCTCTGTTAAAAAACATGAAATACTAATCGACCTTGGCCCGCAAGGCGTAGGCTTGGTTCCTCGCAGGGAGGCATCTTTCGCGCGCAATTTGAACGTTGGCGATGAGGTCACCGCCTCCGTAGTAGAAGCCGAAATGAAAGATGGCTATGTGTTGCTCAGTCTTCGTAAGGCAGTCAAAGATAAGGGCTGGGACGAAATCACAGCCAAACTTGACAATGCTGAGACTGTAGAAGTCACCCCGTTTGATGCTAACCGCGGTGGTTTACTTGTAGAATACGAAGGTATCCGCGGCTTCTTGCCAGTTTCGCAACTTTCTGCCGAGCACTATCCACGCGTAGGTTCTGCAGATAAAGATGAAATCTTGCAACGTCTGAATTCTCTAGTAGGAAAGGCAATCAAGGTCCGTATCCTAGACGCCAACAAGAAAGAAAACAAACTCATCTTCTCTGAAAAAGAAGCTATCCGTGATGGTCTCGCTGCTCGCTTCGCCGAGTTAAACGTTGGCGACGTAGTGAAAGGCGTAGTTACCGGTGTAGTAGATTTTGGCGTTTTTGTGAACGTAGACGGTATCGAAGGTCTTGTTCATATTTCTGAAATTTCTTGGGAACGCGTCAATAATCCATCCGACTACGTTAAAGTGGGCGACACTATTGAGGCCAAAATTATCGCTATAGATAAGGAGCGCCTATCTCTTTCCATGAAACAACTCGTAGAAGACCCATGGATTTCTGAGGTGGAAGGTTTGAAAAAAGGCTCCAAAGTAGAGGGTACCATTACGCGTATTACTCCGTTTGGCGCATTCGTACAGATTTCTCCAGCAGTAGAAGCTTTAGTCCATGTATCTGAGCTTGGCGAAGGTTCTGATGTCGATCCAGAGAAAATCTTTACCTTGAACGAACGCAAAGATTTCAAGGTGTTAGACATCGATAAAGAAGGTCGCAAAATCTCGCTATCTATTACCAAATAAAACATGGCAAAAAGGTAGAGTCATCGTGCTCTACCTTTTTGTTTATGTGAAAACTATTTCGTGGTATAATTATTAGCGTAAGGAGATTTTTGTGAAAAAAACTAACAAAGCTTACCAAGAACGTCCTTGGCTCGAATATTATGATGAAGAAAACATACCTAGTAGCATAGAGTATCCAGATTGCTCTATGGTGGACATGATTATGCAGTCCGCCGAGAAGTGGCCAGATAATGTCGCCTACTCTTACTATGGTCACAAGGTCACTTATAAAAACTTTATCCGCAAGATAGAGAAGGCTGCTCGTGCTCTCAAGAACTATGGTGTTAAAGAGGGTGATCGTGTTACTATATGTATGCCCAACACTCCAGAGGGGATTACGATGGTGTACGCCGTGAACATGGTTGGCGCAGTATGTAATATGGTTCATCCGTTATCGTCAGAGAAAGAGCTAGAGTACTACATCAAAGTAGCTGATTCCAAATATGTCTTAGTTATAGATGCGGTATTTGATAAAATTTACCGTCTGCGTGATACCGCGCAACTAGAGCGCATCATCGTGGTACGCCCTTCGGATGGCTTAGGCTTCTTGAAGAAAAAACTCTACAATACTTTGCATATTAAGAAGGTTCGCCTCCCAGCCAACGACAATCGCGTAGTGCTTTGGTGTATTCCGGCGGTACTACTGGTGCCCCCAAGGCCGTGATGCTTTCCAATCTCAATATCAATGCCGAATCTATCTGTGACGCCACTATGATACGCCAGGTTGTCCCAGGAGCCACGGTGCTTTCCATTTTGCCGCTCTTCCACTGTTTTGGCTTGGGTGTTTGTATTCATACGCCACTCTGTAAGGGCATGGGCTGCATATTGATACCGGCCTTTTCGCACAAGCAATTTGCGGATATTATCAAGAAAAACAGCCCCAATTTTATCGTAGGTGTGCCTACTCTGTTTGAAGCATTAGTCAATACTAAGCTCAAGCGTGACGACCTTAAGTCCGTCGCCGCTGTAATTTGCGGTGGCGATGCGCTTAATCAAACTTTGCGTGATAAGGTCAATGATTATCTTAAAGCTCACGGTTCTAGCGCAAAAATCCGCGTAGGTTATGGCTTGACGGAAGGCTCTGGTGCTGTCTGTCTGTCTCCAGAGAATGCTTTTGCTGACGGCATTATCGGTGCTCCATTCCCGGATACATATCTTAAAATCGTCAAAAACGACACTTTTGACGAGCTTCCAGTTGGCGGGGAGGGCGAAGTTTGCATTTCTAGTCCATTGGTGATGATGGGTTATCTTGGCGACGACGCTGAGACCGCGCAGGCGCTTCGTATTCATCCAGATGGTAAATTGTGGCTACATACTGGGGATATTGGCTACCTTGGTAAAGATGGTTTCATCTATTTTGCTCAGCGCCTC
>CACWJA010000010.1 GCA_902761145.1 uncultured bacterium | reverse complement strand
CCAGAAAATCTGGTGTGAATTTGTCGGCGGTTTGACGGATGCCGTCGGTGCCAAAATATTTCATAAATTAAATCTCCTTTTAAAATCAAATATTACTTTTCGGGACGCGCTCGCTTCGGCCCATCGTTATGGGCGGAGCTTCGCTCGTTCCGCTCCTCGTTAGTCGCGTATGGTCCCGAGAAAGTAATATTTGATTTATTATTATGTTAATTGTAAGAATTGCATCGTTTAGTGTACTGCCGCGGGACAAATCAGCTAGTGGCATTTCAAAACCCTGGATGAGGGGGCCGGCGATGGTGAAACCACCAAATTGTTCTAGAGATTTGTATAAAATGTTGCCGGAATTTAGATCTGGAGTAATAAAGATATTGGCTTGACCTTTAATTTGAGAAGTGGGAAATTTTTTGGTGGAGATGTCAGGGTTCACAGCGGCATCTAGCTGCATTTCGCCGTCTATTAGCCAGTTTGAGTGATAGTTTTGGCGGTGTCTTCTACTATGGTGTAGAGTTGCTCTTTGGTGGGGATTTTATTTACTCCGCCGTCGGCAAGAGCGAAATGTGTGTCGCCTTTTTCACAGATAAAACAGCTGGAGAAATAATTAGATTTTAATGGTAAGTGGTCTTTATAAGCTATAAGCACATCGCGCGAGGAATAATCTAGGCCGGAAATCATAGAATCGGCTTGACCTTGGGCTAACATTTTGGCGGCGGTGTCTAAGTCTGGTGCAGACAAAAACTCGACGTCAGGGAAGCTTTTAATAGCATCTTTGGCCGTCGAGTTTTTCAGCTCTGGGAATATGATTTTCATATCCCCATTATAGCATGTTATTTGTCTACCACTTCGCCTTCGACGGGTTCGTCGTCGGAAGATTTGTCGTCTTTTTTGTCTTCTGATTTTGCATCGTCGGCAGAAGCTTGATACATTTTGGCGCCGATAGGCATGATTCTATCGGAGAGCTCTTTGGCGGCCTCTTCGTACTTTTCTTTGTCGGCGTCGGTGTCGTTTAGTACCTTGCGGGCCTCTTCCACAGCTTTTTTGATAGTCTCTTTATCTTCGTCGCTAATCTTATCCTTGTATTCATCGGGCATTTTTTCGGCTTGATAAATGGTGTTTTCTAGGTGGTTTTTAGCGTCGATACCCTCCTTTTTCTTTTTATCCTCTTCAGCGTGAAGTTCGGCTTCTTTTTGAGCTTTTTCGATATCTTCTTTGCTCATGTTGCCGGAGTTTTGGATGGTGATAGATTGCTCTTTGCCGGTACCTTTGTCTTTGGCAGTAACGTTCAAGATGCCGTTAGCGTCTAGATTGAAGGTAACTTCAATCTGTGGCACGCCGCGTGGAGCTGGTGCGATGCCGTCTAGGATAAAGCGGCCGAGGGATTTGTTGTCTTTAGCAAATTCGCGTTCGCCTTGAAGGACGTGGATTTCTACCTGAGGCTGATTGTCGCTGGCGGTAGAGAATACCTCGGACTTAGATGTAGGGATGGTAGTGTTACGCTCAATCAATGGAGTGCGGACGCCGCCCATGGTTTCGATACCTAGGGTAAGTGGAGTAACGTCTAGGAGCAATACATCCTTGACATCGCCTTGAAGTACGCCGCCCTGGATAGCTGCACCTACGGCTACAACTTCGTCTGGGTTGACACCTTGCATTGGGTCTTTGCCGAAGATGGCTTTAACTTTTTCTACTACAGCTGGCATACGAGTCATACCGCCGACCATCACGATTTCGTCGATATCAGAAGTTTTGAGCTTGGCGTCTTTTAGAGCTTTTTCTACTGGCTCGGCTAGGCGATCTAGAAGCGGTGCAACCAATTCTTCGAGTTTGGCACGAGTGAGCGTATATTCAAAATGTTTTGGTCCATCGGCATCGGCAGAAAGGAAGGGAAGGTTGATATCGGTAGAAGTGCTGGATGATAGCTCTTTTTTAGCCTTTTCGGCTTCGTCTTTGACGCGTTGCATAGCGGCAGCGTCACCCTTGATATCAATGCCGGATTCTTTCTTGAACTCGTCTACCAGGAAGTTAACAATGATATTGTCAAAATCTTCACCACCTAGGTGAGTATCGCCGTTGGTGGAAAGTACTTCAAACACACCGTCGCCGATATCCATGATGCTTACATCGAAGGTACCACCGCCAAGATCGAAGACGGCGATTTTCTCGTCTTTTTTGCCTTCTAGGCCGTAAGCAAGAGCGGCTGCGGTAGGTTCGTTAATAATACGCTTTACCTCTAGGCCAGCGATTTTGCCAGCATCTTTGGTGGCTTGACGTTGAGAATCGTCGAAGTAGGCAGGTACGGTAATGATAGCTTCGGTGACTTTTTCGCCAAGGAAAGCTTCGGCGTCGGCTTTGATTTTACTAAGAATCATGGCGCTGATTTCTTCTGGTGTGTATTCTTTGCCGTCCATTTCTACGGCTACGCCATTGCCTTTTTTGACGATTTTGTAAGGGCTAATTTCCTTGTCGCGCTCGACTTCTTTATCGGTGAATTTGCGGCCGATTAAGCGTTTGATGCCGTAAATAGTGTTTTTTGGGTTGGTTACGCGTTGGCGCTGGGCAACTTTACCCACTAGGCGCTCGCCTTTTTTGGTGACAGCTACTACGGATGGGGTAGTGCGATCGCCTTCTGAATTGGTGATAACTTCTGGTTTGCCGGCTACCATATAGGCAAATGCCGAGTTGGTGGTGCCGAGGTCGATACCGATAATTTTGCTCATTATGATCCTCCTTTTTGAGTTTATTTTATTGCGATTTTAATGATTTTTCTGGCACTCGTGCGTGGTGAGTGCTAATCTTCCTCTATTGTAGCGCATTGGCACTCGGTTGTCAATAGTGCTAGCGAAAACTTGGCACTTGAGTTTCGTCTTGGAGCAGAAAGTGGGTTTTATGTTCATTTAACTTCTGCAGTCTTTGATAGTGTCAATTATAATTTTAAAAAGTAACGTAATGATATGGGGGTTATCTGGTATAATGGGGGTATGGCAATAGAGAGGTTAGTAGAACCGACGCTGGCGGAAAGTAATTCGGAAGAAGAGAAGATTGAAATATCTCTGCGCCCTACTTCGTTTCGGGAGTATATTGGGCAGGAACATCTGAAGAAT
>CACWJA010000009.1 GCA_902761145.1 uncultured bacterium | reverse complement strand
ATTCTTCAGATGTTCCTGCCCAATATACTCCCGAAACGAAGTAGGGCGCAGAGATATTTCAATCTTCTCTTCTTCCGAATTACTTTCCGCCAGCGTCGGCTCTACTAACCTCTCTATTGCCATACCCCCATTATAACAGATACTCCCTAAAAAAGTAGCCCTGGATACCACCAAGGCTACCTTACATATATTACGCTTATTTCTTCAAACGTTTCTGTATCTTTCTATAATTCGGCATTACTACGGCCAAGCTCAATATCATCCCCACAAAGATACAGCCAATCAGGCTAGCCTTCGTAGCTTCGCTTGCGCCAGTTTCCACACCAGTATTAGGCACTACAATTCCTGGGTCATCTTCTGGATCATCCTCCGGGTCATCTTCTTCCAAGGCAAAAGTTATCTCAACCGTAGTGTCAGCTGCAATATTCTCCAATGTCAATACTCCATCAGTCATAGTATATTCTACGCCATCCACTATTACGGTATCGATTTTGTATCCTTCGTTTGCCACAATTCTCAAAGAGTAATCATCGCCATAATATACCGTTACAGGCGATTCAATATCCTCCCCTTCCAAAGTTTTAATTTTGCCATTTTCACCAACCACAAATACTATATTATAGGCTTTACGCTGGAACGTAGCATTAACATATAACCCCGCCCCTCCAAAAGTATCATAATCAAAAGAGTAATTATAATCGTCCTGTCCAGGTGTCACAGTTATGTCTTCCGTATCACCAAACACCGGGTTTCCACTTTCGTCATAAGATAATATTTTTGTTACGGTCAATGCAGAAGTCTCATATCCAGTATTAGCCACCACGTCAATATCCACAACATTATCACTATCGGCTTGATACGCTGCCGTTACCTGCCCATTCTGGATATCATCACTCACCACAATATCTTTTCTTTCTACCAAATTATTCATCGCCGTGCCTAAAGTGTTATATACGTCCAGGTATTGGCTAGAATAAGTCCCAGTAGCCCCATCATAAAACACATGTAATTTGTTCAATACGTCATTTCCGATATTCAATTTGGAAATATAGTCAGCCTTAAGCTCATACTGATCTTGATTCTCAGGAGTTACAATTTCTACTGCCACATCATCGCCCAATGCAGCCAATACCGCATTATACGAATCAATAGTATAGTCGGCTGGGTCCAAGCCCTTTGCTTCTGCCACCATTGCAACCAAAGCGCTAGTATCGTTCACAATCCATCTACCTATGTATAGTCCATTGGGCCCAGTCCTATCATTTTCTCCAAACGAATACGCCAAAGAATTGACCAATCTACTACTATCGTCAACCACCGACAGATCAATTGTTTTATGCTGACCACTCCCACCATTAAAAATTACATAATCGTAATGCTTGTCGTCTACTCCATCATAAGTATAACAATACAAGCCATATTCACCAGCATTACTCATTTGAATACCTGGCCATTCATGCTCAGCCACCCCACTTGAACCATTCCATATATACACAAAATCTTGCAACAAATCAGACTTTACACATAATCTAAATCCATTCCTTAAATAAGCAGACTTCTCTTGCCCGCCCTCTTGATACCTCGCCCTAAATACCGACGTAGTATCATATTCATAGGCGCTCACATTAGCAACACCAAATAAAGAACCTAGCACCAATGTACCGAAAAACGCTTTCGCAAATACACCTTTCATATATGTTTCCCTTCTATGTTATGACCTTATTCTAGCTACAAATATATCACGACAAAAAGCTTATGTCAATAACAAAATTATTTTATATTAAACATAGTTCAGCATCATTGAAGATCGTAGGATTTGAACAAAAAGAAAGTTCACTCTTTTCAAAATTTTCCGAAACAACGCCCGAATATCAAGTTTTCGCTAGCACTATTGACAACCGAGTGCCAATGCGCTACAATAGAGACAGATTAGCACTCAACATGTACGAGTGCCAACAAAATTCATTAAAATCGCAACAAAATAAGCTCAAAAAGGAGGAATAAATGAGTAAAATTATCGGCATAGACCTCGGCACTACCAATAGTGCTTTTGCGTACATGGTAGCCGGCAAACCGGAAGTTATTACTAACTCAGAAGGCGATCGCACTACCCCATCAGTAGTAGCCGTCACTAAAAAAGGCGAGCGCCTAGTAGGCAAAGTCGCTCAGCGTCAGCGCGTAACCAACCCAAAAAACACCATTTATGGCATCAAGCGCCTTATTGGTCGCAAGTTTACCGACAAAGAAGTAGAGCGCGATAAAGAAATTAGCCCTTACAAAATCGTCAAAAAGGGCAATGGTGTAGCCGTAGAAATGGATGGCAAAGAATACACTCCAGAAGAAATCAGCGCTATGATTCTTAGTAAAATCAAAGCCGACGCCGAAGCTTTCCTTGGCGAAAAAGTCACCGAAGCTATCATTACAGTACCAGCCTACTTTGATGATTCTCAACGCCAAGCCACCAAAGATGCTGGTAAAATCGCTGGCCTAGAAGTAAAGCGTATTATCAACGAGCCTACTGCCGCTGCTCTTGCTTACGGCCTAGAAGGTAAAAAAGATGAAAAAATCGCCGTCTTCGACCTAGGTGGTGGTACATTCGATGTAAGCATCATGGATATCGGCGATGGCGTATTTGAAGTACTTTCCACCAACGGTGACACCCACCTCGGTGGTGAAGATTTCGACAACATTATCGTCAACTTCCTAGTAGATGAATTCAAAAAAGAATCTGGTATCGATATCAAAGGTGACGCTGCTGCGATGCAACGTGTTAAAGATGAAGCTGAAAAAGCCAAAAAAGAGCTCTCATCCAGCACTTCTACCGACATCAATCTTCCCTTCCTTTCCGCTGATGCCGATGGTCCGAAACACTTTGAATATACCCTTACCCGCGCCAAACTAGAAGAACTAGTTGCTCCACTACTGGATCGTCTAGCCGAACCAGTAGAAAAAGCTTTAAAAGATGCTAAATTAAGCACCAAAGATATCAACGAAATCGTCATGGTTGGTGGTATGACTCGCATGCCAGCCGTAGTCGAAAAAGTTAAATCTATCTTCGGCAAAGATCCAATGCAAGGCGTAAATCCAGACGAAGTTGTAGCTGTAGGTGCAGCTATCCAAGGTGGCGTACTCCAAGGTGACGTCAAAGACGTACTTCTTCTAGACGTTACCCCACTTACTCTCGGTATCGAGACCATGGGTGGCGTCCGTACTCCTTTGATTGATCGTAACACCACAATTCCTACATCTAAGTCTGAGGTCTTCTCTACCGCCAGCGATAACCAACCACAGGTAGAAATCCACGTTCTCCAAGGCGAACGAGAATTTGCCAAAGATAACAAATCTCTTGGTCGCTTTATCCTAGATGGTATCGCACCAGCTCCACGCGGTGTGCCACAAATTGAAGTTACCTTCAATCTAGACGCCAACGGTATCTTGAACGTTACCGCCAAAGACAAGGGCACCGGCAAAGAGCAATCTATCACCATCCAAAACTCTGGCAATATGAGCAAGGAAGATATTGAAAAAGCTCAAAAAGAAGCCGAAATGCACGCCGAAGAAGACAAGAAGAAAAAGGAAACCATCGACGCCAAAAACCACCTAGAAAACGCTATTTATCAAGCTGAAAAAATGCCAGATGAATACAAAGACAAAATCAGCGACGAAGACAAAGAAACTATCAAAAAAGCCGTAGAAGATGCCAAGAAAACTTTGAACGATGACGCTTCCGATAAAGATAAATTAGAGCAAGCCGCCAAAGATTTGAACGATCGCATCATGCCTATCGGCGCTAAGATGTACCAATCTTCCACTGAAGACGCTAAGTCCGAAGACAAAAAAGACAATAGTTCTGACGACGAACCTGTCGAAGGCGAAGTAGTAGACAAATAACATGCTATAATGGGGATATGAAAATCATATTCCCAGAGCTAGAAAACTCGACGGCCAAAGATGCTATTAAAAGCTTCCCCGACGTCGAGTTTTTGTCTGCACCAGACTTAGACACCGCCGCCAAAATGTTAAACGAGCGCCAAGCCGACTCTATGATTTCCGGCCTAGATTATTCCTCGCGCGATGTACTTATAGCTTATAAAGACCACTTACCATTAAAATCTAATTATTTCTCCAGCTGTTTTATCTGCGAAAAAGGCGACACACATTTCGCTCTTGCCGACGGCGGAGTAAATAAAATCCCCACCAAAGAGCAACTCTACACCATAGTAGAAGACACCGCCAAAACT
>CACWJA010000008.1 GCA_902761145.1 uncultured bacterium | reverse complement strand
TGGCGGGAGTGGTGACATGAACAATGGCAGAGGCAATACTAGTGGTGGCTTCTACTACCTAAACAACCTACTTGGCAACAGCTCCAATGCTTGGCGTTCCTTCCCGAATAACTTTATCTATTCTGGCTACTGGAATGGTTCATCACCAAGTAGTCGTGGTAACTATGGTTACTATTGGTCCTCTACTGCTGAAAGTTATACTAGCAGTGCTTACTACCTAAATCTCGCTAATAGTTATACGGGCTTTTATAGTAGCAGTAAGTACACTGGTAGCTCTGTACGCTGTGTAGCCCCAATTCAGACTACTATCACTTTTGATGGTAATGGTAATGACGGTGGAGAGATGGCGAAACAAGGTATAGGAGAAAATACCACGGCGCATCTAAACCAGAATAGATTCACCAAGAGTGGCTATGCATTTGCTAGCTGGAATACAGAGAGAGATGGTAGTGGTACAAGCTATGCTGATGGACAAGACTTTACGGTGGGAGAAGGTATTAATAAGGTTACTCTGTATGCGCAATGGAAGATAATGACCATAGACGATCTTACCTATATGCAAGATTTTAAAACGCTGTCAGAGGGGAGTAAAGCCTCCGTGCTGCGGTCTATGACAGAAGATGGCCAATATCAGTTGAAAGATAGTCGCGATGGTAAAACTTACTTTATATCCAAACTAAAAGATGGCAATGTTTGGATGACACAAAATCTAGATTTGAATCTAAATGCTACGTTCACTCCTGCTGATACAGATGTCTCCACAAGCTGGACGCCAAATAGAAGTACATCAACAATAAGTGAATGGGCACGTGTGAATTCCGGTCTTGCGCGTTCTGCTGATCCGGGTGATGTATATTATTATGGTGCTGGTGATACTTATGATGACAGAGTCTTTAATTCGCTTGCGGATTGTCAAGCGGTGCACCCAGACTGTAGCGCTCATAATCATGCTGGCAACTACTATAACTGGTTTGCTGCGGTGGCAAGTGATG
The DNA here is from genome assembly GCA_902761145.1 of uncultured bacterium. Lineage (GTDB taxonomy): Bacteria > Patescibacteriota > Saccharimonadia > Saccharimonadales > Saccharimonadaceae > Nanosyncoccus. Next base: position 8,505 of record CACWJA010000008.1, on the reverse strand, counting down.
ATGAGTCTAGTGTGATGCAATATAGCAATGCCCCGAATTCTATTTGCCCAGCTGGATGGAGACTTCCAACTAGCGTAAATAGTGTAACTGGGGACAATGAATTAGACTCCCTGCTAAACTCATATGATGATATTATTGGTGAACATCCATACAATAATAATAGTTGTGGTGGCGTTTGTTCTTCCTATGAATATAAGGATGGTGGGTTTAATAAGGTCAATACTGAGGCAATGTGGTTGGTTCCTTCTGGCTATATTTATGTGCCCTATAATTCTGCTTCTCTTTTTAGTCAGGGTCACGATGGATATTATTGGACTAGTACTATATTTGATAGTAGCACCGTATATAGCATGGCGTATGGCTCTGACTATATTAATCCAGCTGCGAAGACAAGTGGGGGCGGACAATCGGTTCGCTGTGTAGCTAGGTAGGTTTAGCAGTTTATTTCTTCCAGTCTTTTAGAGCCCAGCGTAGCTCCCACTTAGTGGGGGGCTGCTAATCCCAGGGCGCCCATTCAGCGCCCACAAGTCCCAGCTAATACTATCCCCAGTTACCAGTACCCTCTATCATGCGCCACTTGTCACCACTTGGCGCGTGATTTTTGCCCACTCTTCAACCCTAGTCATCACTACCACCTCCCAGTATTGACAAAATCACGCAAATATGCTACAATTACGCTATGAGATTCAAAATCTCTCCGGTTTTGAATACTTAAATACGCTACAAGGAGTGCACATTATGGAAAAAATGGTTAGGAAATTCGTAGAAGGTATTTACGTCAATAATTTAAAATCCCTTCAGAAAGCGCTGAAGTCTCTTCTCGAGACCCCGCAGGGCGAAGACTACGTCATTATAGTCTTGAAGGAGGCTATCGACGGTGGTCACCTTCTGCCGTGCAGCAAGACTGCTGCCATAATCAGTGGCATCGTCGCCGATGCATCCCCGCATAGGGATATCCTTACAGCTGTGGCTGAGGGGATCAACGACCCGACTGTTTGTCAGGACCCGAATTGGCTCAACGATATTATCTTCGAAGATACCGACATCGAGCCGGAGGCCCGTCAGGCATTCTGGGACTGCATCGATAAAGTGCAGGAGGTCAAGGCCCTTTTCGCTGAGGCACGCTATTCTAGCGCCGTTGATGAGCGCTGCGTCCCTACTCCGGCCGGCTCCGACCCTAAGTCTGGCAGCCCGACCATCGACGAACTCTGCGACGACGAGCCTGAGCCCGCATCCCCCGAGCACTATCGCCCCGATCCTGTCCCCAGTGACTGGAAAAAGGACGACAGCTGCACTGATCCTGATGACACTAGCGTCAGTGGGGATAGTGACACGCCTGCAGCAGGCGCCCCTCCGGACGCCAATACTGACAAGTGGCCAGAGGACGACACTGGCTCCTATTTTCTCGACGATATGGGCTACATCAATTACATTTAGCCCTATCCTACCTCACTCCGCCACCGGCCTATACCGGTGGCATTTTATTTTTCTATTGATATCCGTGGATATATATTCAGCGTATATGGGTCAGTCGGCTCCACTCCAGATATAATTTCATAATACGCCGCGGCTGCTACCATTGCACCATTGTCACCAGAAAGCGCTAGGGCAGGGAAATATGCCTCTGGTAAAGCCTCCCTGAGAGCCGCACTAGCGCTCACCCCACCAGCAATCACTACTGATTGCGTATCTGGATATTGCTCTAATGCGGCAGTTAACTTCTCGCATAGTATATCTACAGCCGTCTTTTGAAAAGATGCTGCAAAATCTGCTACCTGCTGCTCTGTTAAATGATTTCTCAGATCATACGAAGGGTGCGATATTGGTAGTCCTAGCTCCTTCTGCACAGCACGGAGCACCGCAGTCTTTAGTCCAGAAAAAGAAAAATCAAGTCCGGCTACTTTTGGATGAGGCAGTTTATATTTATGCGCATCTCCGTTAAGCGCCGCCTTAGCTATGGCTGGCCCACCGGGATATGGCAATCCTAGTATTTTTGCCACCTTGTCAAAGCATTCGCCTACAGCATCGTCATGTGTGGTGCCTACTATCTCAAACTCGTTATGCTCAGGCATGTATAGTATCTGTGTATGTCCACCCGACACCACGAGCGCCAGGATAGGGAAGATCGGCTTATCGCCGCTTAGCCAGTTTGCGTATACGTGTGACTTAAGATGATGTACTGCATACAATGGCTTGTCGTGCAAAATAGCCAAAGTTCGTGCAGTCAAAGTACCGATGAGTAACGATCCTAATAGCCCCGGTGCATGTGTCACCGCTATGGCATCTATATCATCCCAAGTGCAATCAGCATCACTTAGAGCCTTATTTATCACGGGCAGTATTGCCTCCAAGTGGCTTCTAGCGGCTACTTCTGGTATTACGCCACCGTATTCTGCAAATATATCTATCTGGCTAACTACTACGTTCGATAGTATTTTTGTGCCGTCCTCTACCACTGCAGCGGCTGTTTCGTCGCAACTTGTCTCTATCCCCAGTATTTTCATATCTATATTATATCACACCACGAATAATTATTTGTGGTGGTATGGTCCGCCGCTTAGTATCTGTGAAGCCCTATATATTTGCTCAGCCACTACCAATCTTGCTATGCCGTGTGGATATACTAGTTTAGAAAAACTCCACACAAAATCGGCTCTCGTGCGTACTCCGTCGGTAAATCCGTATGCTCCGCCTATCAGTAGTACTATATTGCGCCCTGCGGCAAATGCCTTCTCTAGCTTGCCCGCAAATTCGGGTGATGATATATTTTCACCTCGCTCGTCGCAGCAAATCACATAATCCTGTCGCGTAAATGGCCACTCGGCCAAGTATTTATCAAGCTTCTCTTCCGACATAAAATTCCAGACTATCTCGAAAGGCTTGCGCAGTCGCTTTTCGTATTCAGAGCAAGCCTCGGCTACCCACGCGGCGTTCTTCTTACCGCCAGCAATAATTCTTATCATAGTTTGTATTATATATTATAAGCTGCATTTATGCGACTTCTACCACTATGGCCGTTCTATCGTCCACCTTTGTAGCTAATTTTGTTAAGTTTTGTGCGGCAGCTTCCGCACTTGGCGCCCGCCCCACTGCGCGCACGAATTCATCTTCTGGTATGAAATCTTTTTCAAAGTCGCCGGTAATTCCATCTGTACAAAATACTATTCTATCATCGCTTAGCAGTGGTATTTCCCCGGTCTGTCTTACGCTAAAATTGCGTGACCCCAGTGCATTTGTTATTATATTCCCGCGCCCTTCATCACGAGTTATCAGGAAAGCTCTGCCACTTCTAACCACGTAAATCCTAGAGTCTCCTACAGAGGCATACTCGAGCACCTTGCCATCAGGCTTTTCCACGATCTTGCCAATTACCGCCGTAGAGCAACCTCTTGGGGCGTTCTGGGTCACCACCTTATTCGCAACAGTCAATATATTCGCTAGATCGTCTGCAGTTTCAGGTGTATTATGATGCACCATCTGGGCTGTCAAATCCCTAGCAAGTCCGGATGCCTCGGCCGCATTAGCCATCCCACCTGCACCATCAAACACCGCAAAGACCCCTGCCTCCGTATTGCTGTAGCTAGCATCCTCATTTTGCCTATCGGGATGTCCTATCAGCTGACCCCTGTTTACCGTAGCCACTCCAAAATCTCTTATAACCGGCGGTCGGTTAAAAGCCTCAAGAGATTTCTTCCCAAACTTACCATAATCTTCTCGTGGCCGGCGCGCCTGGTTCATGGTCTCACGGTGCGGGTCCATAGCCTCGCGGTGTAGCTCCCTCATTGCCTCGTAGTACTCGTACTTCTTGCCGTACATCTGTCTCTTAAATTCTTCCATTGAGTCTACATACTCTTGGGCCTTTTTTTCGCCATTATAGTCATATATCATTTGTAAGAAATCTCGCGAATTGACTTCAAAATCTATAGGCGTAGGGTATATTTGCAAGAAATCATGTACATTATCGCCAGAAGTGTAATCATACTCTCCCCATCTCATCCCAGTCATATACCCCAATATTCTTTTTTGGTGCTTGTCGTGTTGTATGCGCGAGAATATCCCATTCTGCCCCACAAAGTTATAGGGGCCTTTTATGCTCACTAGCAAATTGCGTTCCATTTCTATGGGAACCTTATTAGCGCGCATCATATCGAGGACTTCGTCTCTGTCTGCTTCGGTTACGTTGCGCTCGCTGTACTGCTCTTTATCTGACTGAAAAATATACGCCGTATTGCCGTTTGACAGGTAAAAACCAGTCAATTTATCCTGCTGCCGTCGTAATTTGGCGTTCTCCGGAGACCTCTCATCGTCCCCGCTATTCCCTTTATTAAACGAATTAGGGTTAACCATAATCACATTATACCATTAATTACTATTAATATACATTTTTTAGAGAATAATTATTTTATAGACTACAACCGAAAGCGGGGAATTGTAACATAGTTCAAATATTGCATAGATATTGACATTTAACAGCATATATGCTATAATAAGAGAAGCGGTTAAACCGCACAGTAATTTAACATGCTTGCCTTTCTCTAAGTGAATTCTATGGCTCAGCCTGGCCTTCTAAATATTACGACCAGACTGAGCCACAGAATAGTCTGCGGCAAATATAAATGCCGGCGGGCATTAAACGCAAGGAGGAAAATAAATGGCGAAATATGAAAATGAGGGCTATTGCCCTAGTGCTTGGGTTCCCAAAACTTGGAATGAAAACTCTGACAAAAGACTTATCGGCCTATGGAGCCTCGTCGGCGATTCGATCGTCTACGTTGAAGAACACGAACATCACTGCACGCCAGACAGCGCAGCCTGCAATCAGGCGTTCGGAACGGACGTCATTGCGTATGACCTGCTCGCTGCAATAGTGCGGAAAAACGTCAACGCAAAAAAGATCGCAGTCTACCAGCTACACAGCGAATCCGACAATAAGCAAGCCCTTTCTGATATCCACAAGATAATGAAGAGATCCACCAGTCCTGAGCTGGTGCTCCATCCCGCAAGCAATTTCGCCGCCGTATTGGCGGACACCACTTATGGCATGGATGTCTGGATTTGGGACCTCCGTATCACTAAGTAAGGCAAGCAACTAAGCCCCCGGCTATAGCGCAACTAGCGCAATAGAGCCGAGGGCTCTTTTTTGAAAAACAATGCTAGTATCCACTATAACTAGCCATTTTTAGCACAGGATACAGTGCAATAATCGTGATACAATAAAAACATGAAAAAGATCGTAAATAAGTTATTCGACGGCCTAAATATCACTTGGCCAAAACTCGTCCTCTTTAGCATAATTATGGGCGTGTATACGGCTATAATGGCTATATGTGTCCCTGATGGTAATTCTTTTCACGATATTGCCGTCACTCTAGAATGGTGGGTCTTGCCGGCAATAATTATAATTACCAATTCCAAAAAGCCAATCGAGGCAGCGTTAAAAACCTTTGTTTTCTTTCTCATTTCTCAGCCACTGGTTTATCTTATCCAGGTACCATTTAATAGTATGGGATGGGGGTTATTTGGGTACTACCCATACTGGTTTAGTATTACTGTTCTAACATTCCCAGCCGCCTTTATCGGCTGGTTTATTAAAAAAGATAAGTGGTACTCAGGAGTAATCCTATCGGCGATAACAGCACTCCTTGCTGTCCTCGGGGTTGGATATATACAGGCGTTCATCAAGACACCGCCCAATCATCTCATTACTATTATCTATTGTTTTACAGTGATCCCAGTGCTTATTTTCGCAATCTTTAAAGACAAAATACCAAGGATCATTGCTGCTATTGTTACTATTGTGGCTGTACTTTGCTACGCTCCGTCTACCTTTGTGCAGCCGTACGAAGCATACAATAATACCTTTATAGCTGAAAATAATATCACCTTTGTCGGAAAGCCATTCATTTCTTTCTGGAGTGGCGACGGAAAGGGTGAGGTCACAATTATACAATACGACGGTGGCTACAATTTTAAACTATCTGGCATCAAAGGCAATACCTATCATTTTGCAATTTCTGATGACGAAAACGAATACTATTTTGACTACTATTACGATGATAATCTTGATACTGTTATCATAATTTACAACCATACATCACAGCAGTAATTAATTTAAAAAAACGCGCATTGTGATAAACTATAAGTAAAAGAGAAATATGAAAGAGCTTTTCAAAAGAACTACAACATCAATAATACTATCATCAATAGCTGCATTTATCATTGGCTTGACAATGGCAGTTGTGCCAAACTTATCACTGCAGGTCATTGGTATTACCATCGGTATCTATGCCATAGTGCATGGTATTACTTTAATAACTCTAAATTTTGTAGCTCATAATGTCTACGTACCATTTTATGGCATAGCCTCTGGTATCTTGTCTATTATCGTTGGGCTAATCTTGGTCGCGATGCCAAACATCTTATCTGTTATCTTTGCGATCGCACTAGGGATCTGGATCATCTTATCTAGTGTCAATGTTATTAGCATTGCCGTCACTGTCAAAAAGACAGTGCCAAACTGGTCTCTATGGTTGCTGCTCGGAATTATTGACCTGATATGTGGGATTATCATCTTATTCAACCCATTCGCTTCATCCCTATCAATCGTTGTTCTCGGCGGAATCATCATTATGATTCACTCAATTATTAGCATTATCGGCATGATCATGGTCAAGAAGAATATCAAAGAAGTAGCAAAGGCACTCGAAGCCGCTTCAAAAAACATAAGATAACCTCATTCTAAGCATATATAATAAAAGCCCCCTCGGGGCTTTTATTATAAAAACCATTACCGATTAAAATACATGAGCATGCTATAATATGCTCATGCTATTAGAAATCACAGGTGCCTAGCACTACAGAAAGGATAAAATGTCTACCGGAGAAAACTTATCAGATAGTGAAGCAACAGAAACCACTCAATGGGATTCGCTCACAGATTATGAATCTCAGCCAGAAGAGCCACTCACGCCAGAGCAGAAAAAATCAGAGCTAACCTTTGAAAAAGTTTCAGAATTATCTACCGATGAATATATCGAGCTATGGCGCCGTCTAAACCCTTTTTATGCTACACATGCTACCAGACAAGGCATTCGGGATCATTCCGGAATGGTTTACCACTCCGCTGGCCTTGGAGCTTTTTCGAACGGCATGAAAGCAATGTTAAGAGACGGAAAAACCCTACGTACAAAGGCCGGAGCCAATTATGGTCTAATGCCTGGTTTTACGGAAGAGGACGTGGCACGTGCCCTGGATACAATGATTGGTGAAGAATCAGAAATGTTTACCGACCTTACACCCGAAGAAACAGTAGGTATATTGCCGATGAATGCCACCTTTGCATCAGCGGAGCCCTGGTCAGACCAACAGGCAGTACACTTTGGCCAGCTTACGGTTCTCGATGACTTTTATGGCGCAGAGACTGGCAACGAGGCATTCTGTGTTTTTCCTACCGACGTAATAGCCTCGCAATGCCAGTTTGGTGGGCATATGTATAGCCTGACCATGGCGCAAGTTCGCGCCGAGCGCAAATGGAACGATCTATTCGTTTGGCCAAAAGACGGCAAAATTCCGCTAGACGCTGGCTTTGTATTCTTGCCAAGTTCTCAGATGGTAGATAGAAAAACCGGCTCGAGGTATTCAATCCAAGAACAAGTCACTGAGACCGGAGAAATAGTATTTACGCCAGCAAAGGATGAGGAGAGAATCAAACGTTTTAAAGAATGGATCGAAAGCCTTACAGAAGACTCGCCAGAAGTAGTAGCCGTTAGACAAGGCGGCGATAATTCGTTAATGAAACAGAAAGTACGCGAGATTGGTATACCTGAGCGTTGCATCAATAGTTTAGTTAGTTACGGACACGAATATACCATATTAATGTTTGTTGGAGAAGGGCACCTCGGCAATCTATACTTGCCGCAAGAGCAGTTGGAGCGTATGACGCCAGAAGAAAAGGCGGACTATTCAATTCGCTTATACCTCGAATCCAATAATGCCGATCTGAAAGAAGCCGAAGACACAATTCCTGCCAGGGAATACTGGGAACAATATTTCGCCGATCATCCAGAAGAAAAGCCAAAGCACATCATTTATTACGACGGCGACCCTTCTACGGCTGTCGAAGAATTCCTTACTGAGCACGGAATAGCCAAGCAGAAAGAACCTAGATATATCTCTCCCTACAGCTACTCTAGCCCAGATAGAGAGCAAGCCATTACCGGTCCTGGCGATTCATCTGAACGTGACGGGAAAATGCTAGGGTTCGATGACCACTATGTCCGGGATCCAGGAACAAACGAAGAGATGCGAGCAGAGCATGTTCGTTTCAATCAATTAGCACTCAAGATTCTACGCGAAAGGCAAAAAGCAAGCGAACAAAAATAAGGCCAAAGCCTTCTACCAATTTCTTGGCTGGACCGGCAGGATTCGCACCGAAGGTCCGAATCCCCAACTAAAAAACCTCCTCTGGAGGCGTGTATGTCTAAATGGCTGGACCGGCAGGATTCG
>CACWJA010000007.1 GCA_902761145.1 uncultured bacterium | reverse complement strand
AATTGGACTGCCGCTGTAGCTATGAATAAATCTATCGCTTATACTACAAACCAACAAGACGTAAACCAATCCATCTGTCCTGCTGGCTGGAGGCTGCCTGCTTACGGTGGTGATAAATCCTACCAGAATTTAGTAACACAATATGGTTGGTCAGTTGATACTTATAGACTAAGTGATGACTATGATATAACAAGAGCCCCACTTTATTTTGCTCCGGGTGGATTTTCTGTTTATAATAGGTTGGTTTCTATTGGTTGGGATGTTTATTATTGGTCTAGTGTGGCGAACAGTGTCAATAACTCGTATACCCTTTATTTTGAACAACCCTATTATGATTTTGTTAACCCGTATATGGGACAAGGTCGTCATGCCGGGGCTCTTATACGATGTGTCGCGCGGTAGGTCCAGTAGCTTTCTTAAGCTACAACATCGAACTAGCCTCTTGCAAGCAGATATGCTTCGCAGACAGCTACCTCAGCTCGTCGCATCTCACCTATCAGGCACTATCTCAATATAGCGGCCCTCAGCCGCTATATTTTACCTGTCAGAATCACAAGCGCGCCCCGAATTCCTCAAATCTTGCCATTTTCGGGGACTCCATTACCCAAATATGGCAATTTTTGAGTAGATACCAAAAATCACAAGCATAGTGAATATATTCTGGGCATTGCTACATGATTCACCAGTATTGAGGAACATTAAGAACAAATCTACCTTTAAGCAGATTTGGGCGCCGGAGGGGCGGAGCTTTGATGTAAAATTTCTATTACATCAAAGCGTAGCTTCCGAAATACGGTGAATTATGCAGTATATCCAATATCTGCTCCGCTACTGCCATTCGTCAAGATCGTCTTCTTGGCAGAATTTGCAGAGATGGATGAATTCATCCTCTGGATCTAGTGGCGAGCCGCATATGTCACATCTGCCCATATTAGTCTTCCTCTGGAATAATGGCTAGATGTGCTTCGTCTAGCTGGGTTTGGTCTACCACTGATGGAGAATCCATCATCAGATCTACGCCAGAGCCGTTTTTCGGGAAGGCTACTATGTCACGGATGTTTTCTACGCCTTCTAGCACCATAAAAATACGGTCCAGCCCAGGCGCACAGCCAGCATGAGGTGGAGCACCATATTTGAATGCATTTAACATACCACCGAATCGGGCCTCTACATAGGCATTGTTGTAGCCTAGGATATTGAACACCCTGTACATAATATCTGGATTGTAATTACGCACAGCACCAGAGCAGACTTCGTAGCCGTTCATTACCATATCGTACTGGTCTGCCAATATTGCCAGCTTGTCGGCATCAGTCTTGGCGGCCTCTAGTGCAGCCAGGCCACCCTTTGGCATAGAGAATGGGTTGTGGCCAAAATCCAGCTTGTGATTAGTATCATCCCATTCGTAAAAAGGGAAGTCCATTACCCAACAGTAGGCTATCTCGTCTGGATTCTTTAGCTCAAAATGATCAGCAAAAGCAATGCGTAGCTGCCCGAGGACCTTGTTTACCAATTTGCGAGTGTCTGCACCGAAAAACACCGCATCCCCATCCGTAGCGCCAGTACGCTCCTTGATGGCAGCAAGCTCTTTGTCTGTAAGGAATTTAGCGATAGGGGACTTGGCTTCACCATCTACATACAATATATACGCCAAACCACCAGCACCAAGCTTGCGAGCCTGGGCGGTAAATTCGTCTATCTCGCGGCGGGTAAGGGAAGCAGCACCTTTTACGCAGAGGGCTTTTACGCACTCAGTCTTAAAGACTTTGAATTCGGTCTTTTCGAACGCATCAGTAAGATCTATTAATTCCATGCCGTAGCGAAGGTCTGGCTTGTCCACGCCATAAGTATCCATGGCAAATTCATATGGTAAGCGTGGTATCTGACCGCCCTTTGGGATATAGGCTTTGGCAGGCTTGGAATTAATCACGAGTTTTTTATTGGTAAACTTAGTAGCTAGTTCTATATATAGTGGCTCTATAGTTTGACGTACGGTTTCGCCATCTTCCACAAAGGCCATTTCCATGTCTAGCTGGTAAAAATCTCCGTAGAGCCTATCGGCACGCGGATCCTCATCACGGAAACAAGGAGCAATCTGGAAATATTTGTCTACGCCACCCACCATCAGCAGCTGTTTGAACTGCTGCGGTGCCTGCGGTAAAGCATAGAATTTACCTGGGTGCAACCTAGACGGCACTAGAAAATCCCGTGCACCCTCCGGAGAAGAATTAGCGAGTATTGGCGTGGTGATCTCGGTAAAGCCGTGATCGTACATGAATTCGCGAATAAATCTATAGTAATCTGAGCGGCGCTTTAGTAGCGTCTGCATACTGGGGCGGCGAAGATCTAGATAGCGATATTTGAGCCGGAGCTCTTCGGAAGATCTCTCGCCGTCATCGTGAGTATTTACTGGCAAAGGTTCGGATTTATTTAGCAATTCCAGCTCAGACACTACTAGCTCTATTTTGCCAGTAGGAATGTGAGGGTTTACTAGCTCTGGTGCGCGCTCGCGCATGGTGCCAGTGGCTTTTAAAACAAACTCATCGCGGACGGTCTCAGCAAGATGGAAAGCCTCAGCGGTATCTGGAGTAACAACCAGCTGGATAATACCAGTATGATCACGCAAATCTATAAATATCAGTCCACCGTGGTCACGACGGGAATTCACCCAGCCAGCCACGGTTACTTTTTCACCTAAAAATTCGTGTAGTTTGTCTGTTAGTATTCTCATATCTGTAATTATACCATTTTTTTGCGATCTTTTCCACATGCGACCCAAGTAACTTACTTTTAGGTAGGGCTTGCCGCTGGAAGGGCAAATCAGGGTTATATTATGTATCTATAGTTTCCTGAGTACGGTGAACTTTGCAACAAGGACTAGAAAAAGTGCCGCTTTCGCAAGCAGCACTTTGTGCGGGGGTTATACTTTGACTGTAGAATCAATGACCACTTTGTCTCTGTTTATCAGTAGCATACGATCTACAACGGCATTCAGATAGTCATCCACCTGGCTGGGGCAGCGACCGATCAGCTTTGATGCATCAAGCAGACTGTAAAAATCTTCGCAAGACAGCGGAATATCTGGGTCGTCGTGGATAAAGAACGCCATTTTCTCCTTGACCCTGCTGGCAGGAATTTCGCCGTTTTTCACCATGCGACTAAGCTCCATAGAGTAGTCGCGGATCTTGGCGTGCATAGCCTGGCGATCGGCACCTTTTTCTACGGCTTTCATAATCGTAGCTTCGGTAGCCATGAAAGGCAGCTCTGCATCAAGATGTGCCGCCACAATACCGCGATTAATCACGAGCCCGTTTGTGACATTACTGCACAATCTCAATATTGCATCAGTGGCACGAAAAGCGTCAGGAATGTAAACTCTGCGGCCAGCTGAGTCGTCAAGAGTACGCTCCAACATTTGAGTAGCGGCAGTACGCCAAGCCATAATAGGCAAACCGCTTACGTACCCGGCAATAGAGCAAATTCTTTCACAGCGCATGGGATTACGTTTGTAAGCCATGGCGGATGATCCGATCTGAGATTTTCCGAATGGCTCTTCGATCTCCTTGTCATGCTGAAGCAAGCGAATGTCCTGTGCCATTTTGTAGGCAGATGCCGCGATAGCTGCAAGCGCATTAATCACTTGCAAATCCAAGTTTCGCGGATAAGTTTGGCCCGACACCGGGAAGATACGTGCGTTGTCTGTATCAAAAGCCCGTATGTTATCGGGGTCGAACGAATCCCAACTTACGACGCCGAAATTAAATTGCGCAGCGATAAGAGCATCCAGTGCTTTACACTTTGTCTCGTTGCCGTGGAACAGCTTCATGAATGTTTCACTAGAGCCAGTAGCCCCGCGACAGCCCAGCATTTTAAGCTGGGAGCGGACAAACTTGAGCTCCTCAAAATTGTTCACGAAATTCTGCAGCCACAGGGAAGCACGCTTACCGATGGTGGTAGGCGTGGCCGGCTGATAATGGGTGGATCCCAGGATAGGCGAGTCTTTTTCTGCGGATGCAAAATTTGCCAAGAGTTGAATCACTCCCAGCAGCTTGCCGTATACCAGGTCGATAGCATCACGAAGATTAAGAATATCAGTATTATCCGTGACATAACAAGACGTGGCACCTAGATGGATAATGCCGGCAGCAGATTTTGCCTGCTGGCCAAAAGCATACACGTGTGCCATTACGTCGTGGCGAACTTCTCTCTCTCGAGCATTGGCTATATCGTAATTGATGTCGTTAACATATTGTTCCATCTCGGCGATTTGTTCGTCCGAGATATCCAGTCCCAGGGCTTGCTCGGCTTTCGCCAGAGCCACCCACAGGCGCCGCCAGGTGGAGAATTTGCGATCGTCTGAAAAGATTTTGTTCATTTCGGCGCTAGTATAGCGTCCGTCGAATGGTGAATGGTAAGCACTTGTGTCCATAGTATAGACCTCCTTCTAAAAGTACATAAAGAATCCGCATAAAATGCGGGCCTACCACGCTATAATAACACATTTTGCGACATTTATCAACCGTGCGATAATCCGACACAACCATCCACTACCTCGGTATGATATAATAGCAAAAAGGAGTTAAAAAATGACAAATATTACTAAAATTTTCTTGGTACTTAATTCTGGCTCTAGTAGTGAAAAGTTTTCTCTCTATGAGGGCGAAGACGAGGTGTGTTCACTCTACTTTGAAGGCGTAGAAGATGGTGGTAAGAAAAAATTCATATGCACTATCACTCGCGCAGACGGCAGCGAAGAACAGGTGGATAAGACTTGGGATTCATTGGATGTGGCATTTAAAGAAGCTAAAGCAATATTCGAAAAAGAAGGCTTTATTAACGAAGCCCACCCACTAGATGGTATACTAGTGCGCGTAGTGGCAGCAGGGAAATACTTCTCCGCCAATCATATTGTAGATGAAGATACCTTAAAAGAGCTCGAGAAGGTCCGCGTTACCAATCCTCTTCATGTGCCGGGCACTGAACGCGGTATCAAGAACGCGCGTGATACTTTCCCAGATGTACCCGTAATGGTGATGAGCGACTCCGAGGCGCTTACCAGAGATAGTCGCAAAGACACGGCCTACGCCCTTCCGCGTGAGATTATAGAAGAATTCGACTTGGGCCGCTGGGGCGCACACGGTGCTAGCTATGGATATATGATGGGACGCATTCCAGAGCTAGGTTTACTCAAGAAAAAAATGGTAGTATGTCATCTGGGCTCTGGCTGTTCGGTGACCGCGCTTATAGATGGTGCCCCAGCCTACACTTCCATGGGTGAAACTCCACTCGAAGGCCTCATGTCTTCTACTAGAACTGGATCTATAGATCCAACCATCGGTGCATTACTTGGTGAAAAGCTAGGCGCCGCAGAGGCTATCAAGCTCATGAACAAACAATCTGGCCTCCAAGCAATGGCTGGTTCCAATGATATGCGTGAGATTATTGCTGGAGCAGAAGAAGATAACCCTGATGCTGCTGCAGCCTACAATCTATTCATAGACGGCGTAGCTGGTAAAATTGGTGAGTTCGCCGCCAAAATGGGTGGTATAGACGCTATAGTATTTACTGCTACTATAGGCGAAAGATCCATCCCAGTAAGAAATTCCATTATATCCAAGTTAGACTTCATGGGCTTTAAGATCAAAAACGACGTAAAGTTAGACAAATCCAAAGGCTATGCCAACGTGGCCGAAGAGGGCTCCAAGCCTATCTATATTATTCCTACCAACGAGGCTGCCTATATGATCAAAAAAGCTGGCGAGCTGCTAGATGGCGTGGCGTAACGACCAAGTCTCACAGCTGGAAACGCAAAAAATCATTGCTACTGCCAAAGAATGTTTGGCGGTAGCGGGAGATTTTGTAGAGCTCGGGTGCTACAAGGGTGATACGTCGCTACTACTGGCCGAAGTAGTACAAGAGTCCAACATCACAGCACCAAGGGATTGTGCGAAAAAACTGTGGATATATGATTCTTTTGAAGGATTACCAGAAAAATCTGCGCAGGATAGCTCAGTACTAGGCAGAGATTTTCAGGCAGGAGAATTACTCGTCTCTAAAAAAGAGGTCAAACAAAGATTCCTCCGAGCAGGATTGCCTGTACCGATCATCACGAAAAAATGGTTTGACGAACTGCAAGATGAGGATCTTCCAGAAAAAATATCTTTTGCTTTTCTTGATGGAGATTTCTATGAATCTATCAGAGATTCGTTCCATGTCATAGAAGGTAAAATGGCTGACGGTGGTGTCATTATAGTGCACGACTATTGCAATGCGGCCTTGCCTGGAGTAGAAAAGGCAGTAAACGAATGGTGTAGCATGTATAATAAACAGCCAGCACGATACCAAACCATGGCTATTATTAAATATTAGATAGCAATAAAGAAATTAGCACTCTAGGCTTGCAAGTGCTAATTTTTGTGCTATAATGGTGACAGAAAAGGAGATATTAATATGGCACTTACACCATTGAAAGACAGAGTTGTGGCTGTAGTAGAGAAGCCACTAGAAAAAACCAAATCCGGGATACTGCTTGGCGAAGCCAAGGAGAAGCCTGCTTATGCTGTAGTAGAGTCGGTTGGCCCAGAAGTAAAAGCCGTTAAAAAAGGCGATAAAATCGTATACAAAGAATATTCCACTACAGAGATCAAAATAGATGATACTGATTATATTATCCTAAAAGAAGAAGATATTCTGGCAACCATGTAGGTTGTGGAAAACCTGTGCAAAACTAATAAAGGAGAAACAATATGGCAAAGAAAATTTATTACGAAGCAGATGCGCGTGAGAAGGTGCTATCTGGAGCAAAGCAGCTATATGACGCAGTCAAGGTCACATTTGGCCCAAAGGGTAAGAATGTGATTATCGAAAAAGAATATGGCGCCCCAGTAATTACTCATGATGGCGTGACGGTAGCAGAAGCAATAGACTTACCTAATAAAGATGGAGCTCTAGGCGAAGCTGTAGGCGCAAAGCTCATCAAAACGGCTGCCCAAAAGCTCAACAAGGTGGCAGGCGATGGCACCACTACAGTAACAGTGCTAACATACAACATACTAAATGAGGCAAACAAGCTAATAGCAGCCGGTGTTAACCCGATGGAACTTCGTCGAGGTATCGAAAAAGCCGGAGCCGAAATAATATCCAGCATAGACAAAGAGGCTGAAAAAATAGAAGGCGACGACAAAAAGGTAGCCGAAGTTGCCACCATCTCGGCCGGTGATGCAGAGATAGGCAAGATGATAGCCGAAGTCATCTCCAAGATCGGCAAAGATGGCGTGGTTACAGTAGAAGCTGGCCAAGGCCTAGAAATGGAGCAGGAAATAGTAGAGGGCTTCAGCTACGACAAGGGCTATTCATCTCCGTTCTTTGTAACTGATGTCAACCGCCAGGAAGCGGTATTTGATAAGCCTCTAATTCTTATCACCGATAAGAAAATATCAGCAGCGAGCGATATTCTGCCACTATTAGAAAAATGCGCACAAGCTGGCAAAAAAGATCTAGTGATTATTGCTGAAGAAGTAGAAGGTGAAGCTTTGTCGTTGCTAGTACTCAATAAACTGAAAGGAGTATTCAACTCCCTAGTATTAAAAGCTCCGTCTTTCGGTGATAGGCGCAAAGAAATTATGGAAGATATCGCTATCCTTACCGATGCTACGGTGGTTTCGGCAGATAAAGGCCTGAAGCTGGAGGAATCAGGGCTAGAGATCCTGGGTTCCGCCGCAAAAGTAATAGCCACTAAGGACGAGACCACTATTATCAAAGGCGCAGGCGATGCTAAAGCCGTAGCTGATAGAATCAAGCTTATTAACTCTCAGGCCGATATTGCAAAATCCGACTACGAAAGTGAAGAGTTAGAGAAACGCGCAGCAGCACTTTCCGGCAAGGTTGCAGTAATCAAGGTGGGTGGGGCCACTGAGACAGAGATAGACGAAAAGAAATTCCGCGTAGACGATGCCGTAGCTGCCACCAAAGCGGCCTTAGCTGAAGGAATTGTCACTGGTGGTGGAGTAACATTGGTCAACCTAGCTGGCAAGCTAACCATTGATAGTGATGGCGCTAAAATTGTTCGTAACGCCTTAAAAGCTCCATTTATCCACATAATGGAAAATGCCGGCCTCAATGCGCAGGCCCTGCTTGCTGAAGTGGAAAAAGGCAAACCAGGCTACGGTATTAACGTTATGGATCCAGAAAAGGGAATTATAGATCTAAAGAAGGCCGGTGTAATCGATCCAGCTAAGGTTACAAAGGAAGCTGTCAAAAATGCTACCTCTATAGCCGCTACGGCTATCACCATGGGTGCCTTGATCTGTGAAATACCAGAGGAAAAACCTGCTACTCCAGACATGGGCGGCATGTACTAGAAGACAGAACCATTAGCCCTAAGGTAACGTATTGATAGGCTAGATCTTTGATCTAGCCTATCAAGTAAATAAATAATCTTTAAACAAACCAAACATTGGGCAGCTCAATATATAAACAGCGGGACGTAAACGACACGTAAAAACAAAATACCTCCTAACGGAGGTATTTTGTGGAGGAATTAATCAATTTAGCACTAAACTTTGTCTATGGTCTCAACAAGTCTTAGCAAAGCTTCAGCACGCTCAGTATCGTCGGGTATAGCGGATGCAGCGCGATAAGCTTGCTCCGCAATGCTATTGTCCTTCAAACTTTCAAGAAGATCATGGCAAATATTAAAACGCTGCGAAGGAGTCATATTCAAACGGTCGATAAGTGGAACCAAATCCCTTAAAGCGGCAACTTTAATCTGTTGTATATCACCAGTAGGTGTAGCGGGCATTTCTTCTGGCTGTACTGGAGTCGGTGCAGGTGACTGTGGCAACGGCTCAGGAATATCCGCAGTGACAGCTTGAGGACCAGGTGCAGGCAAAGGTTGAACAGCTTCTGGAGACGGCATAGGAGGCACAGGCGCAGAAGGCATCGGCGCCTCAGGCGCGGGTGGCACCGTACCAGGTAAAGCTTCACCGCTAAAAGTAGTAGCATCCACGGCAGGTGCGCCAAAATCTCCAAACGGCGGTGCAGCTGGCTCAGGAATAAAACCACCGGCGCCTTGTATAGAAGTAGAAGCCGGAACTTCAGGAGTAGCAGTAAAGGGGCCTATTGGGTCGTCTAGTTCTCCAGTATCACCCTCTGGCACAGAAGATGGAGCCGCTACAGGGTCCGAAAAAACAGGGTCTATATTAGTATTGTTAGTAATATCATCGATCGCTTTCTGCAAATCATTGTCTACGGTTTGGTTCTGATCCATCTTTTGCCCACCTTTATATCTTATTACTTATTATGCTTACGTCTATAATATCACAGACTTTCTAAATGTGCAAGAAGTTTACAATTTTATCAAGAAGATCTAATTTTACGTCTTCCATGGGTAAGCGAGCGCCCAGGGCATCTACTATTGCTTCACCGTTAGCTTCAGGGAAGTATACCTTTACAGATAATGCAAAACGCTTTTTTGGAATAAGGATTGCCGAAAACTGGGAACCTTCTTTCAAAATACCAAATGCACGAAAATCGTCATACTTATGAAGTCTATCTCCTTCCACGAGGCCAGATTTATTCAGTGCATAATGGATTTTACGTGGAGGACGAAGATTGGTTACACAAATAGCAACAACACATACTATTACAAGAACAAGGAATGTCCATTGTTTAAAATAGACCGAAAGTGCGCACAATCCGGCACCAACCACGAAAAGCCCCAGATACCACCAAGCGTTCTTGCTACGCTTAATATACTCAGCAGCCTCCCAAGACACAAGTTCTTTAGATTTTTCCATAAGTACATTATAACATGTTATTTTGTAGAAACAATAAAAATGTGATAGAATGAAAACACGGAGGGTTACCCAAGTGGTTGAAGGGGTCTCATTGCTAACGAGATAGTCCGGAGTAATCTGGAGCGAGGGTTCAAATCCCTCACCCTCCGCCAAAATAAGACCAGAAGAATTAAATCTTCTGGATTTTTTTAAGGAGGGATCAAGGGATTACAAAGTCTCTCCAAATTTCCTCGTTGCCATCAAGCAATCTCATTCGAGGCATTTGCTTCGGTGACAGCAGTAGGCTTCAATGGTATAATACGATTATAAATTTTAATACCGGAGCGAAAACTATGACGTTTGTGCCATCTTTTAAAATTGGGGAGACAGTGTCTAATGAGCAGTTGTATACTGAATTTTCGTGTGGAAATATGGGCGGGATACGGCCTTCATCAACTAATAATTGCGTGGTCTTGATAAGCGACCACACTAAATCACTTTATGACGACAAGTGGTATGGCAACGAGTTGCATTATACAGGGACGGGCAAAATTGGCGATCAGTCTTTGGATGACCCCAAAAATAAAAAAATTGCAAAATCCAATACTACCGGTATAGCCCTTTTTCTTTTTGAGGTAATGGAGCCAACAAGATATACTTATAGAGGCCAAATGAAATTAAGCGGTAACCCATATCAAGAAGTACAGCCGGACGATAACGGCAACGTAAGAAAAGTTTGGATGTTTCCATTGACCGCAGTTGAAGAACAATCAATTACGCAATCAGAGTTAAAAAACTATGTCGAAACACGGCGCAAAAAAGTACAAGGTCTGCCGATTAGTGAATTAAGGCAACAGGCCATAAAACACAAAACAAAATTTGGTTCCAACCGTCCGGTAACATCAAACACTTACATACGTGATGAGTTTATCGCAGAGTATACGAAACGATATGCAAAAGGCGTGTGTGAATTATGTGAAAATGATGCCCCTTTTAAGGACAAGGGCGGAAATCCTTATTTGGAATCTCATCATATCATATGGCTTTCTAAAGGCGGTCCAGATTCGATTGAAAACACAGTTGCGCTTTGCCCAAATTGTCATAGAAAAATGCATATTGTAGCAGATCAAAACGATATCAATAAGCTATTAACCAAAGCAAAGGAACGCGCTCAGAATGAGTAAGCCAGTTTTAAAGGTAACTGCTGCAATAATTTATAACGGTAATAAGTTTTTGATCTGCCAACGACCAAAAGAAAAAGCGTGCGGCTTATTATGGGAATTTCCAGGTGGAAAAATTGAACCTGGAGAAACGCCTGAAGATTGCATATCTCGCGAGTGTATGGAGGAATTAGGCATCGAGCTAGAAAACATCCGCTATTTTTGTGATACCGAATACGAGTATCCAGATAAGATAATTAACCTCGTATTTTTCAAGACAACAATAAAAGATCCAGAACAGTTAGTAGTAAAAGAGCACAATGACACTGTGTGGGTAGACAGCTCAAAATTAGATAAGTATGTTTTTTGTCCAACCGATACTAAAATGCTAGAACAATTCAGAAATTGTCTTTAGATTATTTCGTATAATTGATCTTTTTAAGGTATGTGGTATAATTACGATATGAAAAAGTATTTGAAAATGGTTTTGCCAATTATAATTTTAGCAATCACTTTTGTTGTCTTCGCATCAAATAATAGCGCATCGGCGCTCACCTTGCAGGAAGGCGCAGAAGCTGCTAGATGTGATGGATGTCCAAAGGATCTTTTTGGCGACAACGGTGTATTTAAGCAAGTCACAAATACCATTTTATATATTGTTGGCATTATAGCTGTAATAATGCTAATCATCGGCGGTATACGGTATG
Source organism: uncultured bacterium (assembly GCA_902761145.1). GTDB lineage: Bacteria > Patescibacteriota > Saccharimonadia > Saccharimonadales > Saccharimonadaceae > Nanosyncoccus. Next base: position 19,682 of record CACWJA010000007.1, on the reverse strand, counting down.
TTACATCCGGTGGTGATGCCAAGAAAGTTACAGATGCAAAAAACACCGTCTTGTACGCTATAATAGGCTTAGTCATCTCATTCCTTGCGTTCGCAATTGTGAACTTCGTCATAACTGCATTGCCTAGCTCGTCTGACAAGAAATCCGAGAATAATTCCGACAATACGTCACTTCTTGTCGACACGACTCACAGCTAAGATCGCAACTAGGATTTTCTTTACCCCAGCAGATTTAAGCAGCTTCACGGCTGCTTTAATGCTAGCTCCAGTGGTCCAAATGTCATCAAAAACTATATAGGTAGTATCAGAATCTATGGCTAGCTTAGGATTGATGTAATAAGCAGAGTCAGCCTGCTTTAGACGCGTCTCACGGTCGGCCCCTACTTGTATTGTATGGTTATTGCGACAGAGCAAATGCACCACACTATATTTATCGCCTCTAATCTTGGAAAAATGTCTCGCAATGATGTTTGTATGGTCAAGACCACGCTGTCTTACGTGTGAGCGAATAGTGGGCAAGGGAATGATAGCCACATCGCCACCTATTTTTGGTACTACAGTGTCTAGAATTTCAGCCATGGGCTCAGCGAGTGCTCGTACGGAATAAAACTTTAAGTCATAAACAAGCTTACCTATCAAATCCGTGCGATTCCCCACGACGAAAGTTGGCGGCAGGAAACTGCACTTTGTACATTTTCCGGAGGGGCAAAAATCCTTGCAGTTGGGGCAAAAGTTAGAAGAACTAAAAATAATGTCATTTTTACAACGTCGACAAAGCGGGCTCCCCAAAGCGCCGCAACCCCTACAGTAGTGGGGGAATAGGAGGTCTAGTAGGTTAGGGAATGTTGTGTTATTTACATTAAAACCCATGTTCCCCTTGATTTTACTATGGGAATGAGGTACAATACAAGCATAACAATATAAGTGGAGGAAATATGGCTCGTACAAAAAACGACGATTTGCTGATGGAGGACGATCTCGCCGCCGCTTTCTTAGGAGGAGATGAAGATATTATGCCTCCTATGGAAGAACCAATCGAGGAAGAAGCAGCGGCTCAAGAAGAGGTTATAGAAGAACCTGCCGAATCAGCCGAAGATGAGTGGGACAATACCGACGACTTTCCTGGACAGCTTGCTGTAGATGTCTACGAAACCGCCGACAAACTAGTAGTAAAGGCCCGCACAGCTGGCATTTCAAAGTCGGATCTCGACGTTAGTATCTCTGACAATATCTTAACGATATCGGGCGTGCTATCCGGCGGGGAAGACGAGCAGACCACCAGGTGGCATATTCAAGAGTGCTATTGGGGCGAATTCTCCCGTACCATTGCTTTACCAGTGCAAGTACGTGAAGACGAAAATAGTGTCAAGGCTGAGTTAAAAGATGGTGTGCTTACTATAACATTTGAGAAAGAGAAGACCGAAGCTCCGAAGAAAATCAACATTCAGTAGTTATATAGCTACCACATCAAAAATACCCCTGCGACAGGGGTATTTTCAGCGTCTTCAGGACGGAAACGCTGAAAGAAATAGTAACTACTAACTCTGTCCAAGAATGTTAACAATAACGAAGTTTACCAACGCGAAAGCAAGTACGCACACTATCAAACCAATAAGCCCATAAAGTATAGTGTCTTTCGCCTTTTTCACTTTGCCGGCATCACCAGAAGAAGTCATATAACTAATACCACCTATGATCATCACAACTACACATACCAAACCAAGCACAGCTATCACTGCATTGAGAATATTGGTTACATTGGTGATCAAGGTGTCATTCTTATCACCTACCTTATCTACGGTAGAACCATCCGCAAACTTCGTAATTATTTCTTTCATTTTCTTCTGTTCCTTATTATTAACTTTACCCTATTATATAACACTTTCTTATATTGTGCAATAGATTTGTGCAGAAAACATAACAGCTATATTGCAATGAACCTGTCTTTTACCGCGTTTGCGGATGCACTTGATCATCTCCTTCGCTGCCTCCATTGTTGCTATTTTCGCCACCGCTATTATCGCCTCCCCCCGCAGAGCTACTAGTATTACTGCTGGAAGTATTGGCTTTATTGATGGTACCAATAGTCCAGTTAACAATAGCATATGCAAGCGCGCAAACGACAAGTCCTATACATGCATACAAGATTGTATCTTTAGCACGTTTCACCTTAGCCGGATCACCGGTCGAAGTCATATAATTCACACCTCCCACCACCACAAATATTGCGGCAACAATACCAGACACTCCGATTATAATATTTAGAATCCCTTGTATTACTTTGGGAAATTGATTGCTATCAGCACCACCATCGCATCCCGCAGCTTTACGGGCCACGGAATCGTTTTTTAGCTCACTACAAGCATCTATTGTATCCAATGTACTCGAACCGCCCCCGTTAGACGAATCGTCCGCAAAAGCGGGCGTAAAAGCCAAAGTTGAAATACCTAATATGCCAATAATTGCCGCAGTTATTATTTTGTTGAATCTATTTTTCATATATCTCCTTTGCAATAGTTGTTTTGTTATCTATCAACGCATTTTGCTCTGCGTTACGAATAGTACTTGATACGAATGCAATAATAACGGTAGCGAGTGCCACTATCGCTAACCCTATCAGTGAATAAAGAATAGTTTCTTTGGCTTTTTTGAGCTTGCCCGGATCACCAGCAGAGGTAATGTATTGTATCGCGCCATACACCAAGAATACGGCAGACACAATCCCGGCTATCCCAGTCACCCACCCAACAAGATTAGCCACCATCTCATCAGGCTTTACACAACTAGCACTAACGCAGTTGCTCATATCGCCACTACCACCTACAAGAGCTATACGAATAGCCCCCATTATAACACTAGCGCACATAGTAATGGCTAGTCCTATAAAGGCTTGGGTAAGTGTCTTTTTACCGGTAGCTACTTTACTTGGATCGCCACCAGAAAAAGTGTATAAATACCCGCCATAGATAACATAGCCAATAATAAGATAAGTAGCGATTATAGCAATATCAACAGCCACATTCGTGGCGATCATCCAAATACCGGATTTTAGCGATGTATCATCCGATATGTTTACATTGCAATCCCACGAATAGAGGCCTAAAAACCCCCCGCGGCAGTTACCGTTAAAAGCATAATCATCAGCATAGGCAGGCGTACTGCCAGTAAAAGTCGTTGCAACAGAAACGCTAGCAAGCACTCCACATATTACCAATAACTTTTTTATAATTTCTTTCATATTCCTAATATGCTTTTCAATCATATTATCATAAAAGACGCAAAAACCCAAACTTTTTGCACTAAATAAATTACATCATAAAGACAATTTTTATACTTTAGCATATTATTGACGAATACTGCAAAAAGCTGTAATTTATATTGACAAAACAGCTTATGCGTGCTATAATAAAACCACGTCTCACCGGGAGGCGAGTCTGACTATGATAGTAAAAAAAGAGTCAAAAACAAACTTCTTCAAAACCATTTTTGGTTGTTTTTTTGCTATGGTATGTATCTTAACAGGGCTAACTACGCCACTACTGCAGGCCACGAGGGTGTATGCGGACCCAGATACCACCGAAAACGCAGATGATGCTACAGATAATACACAGGATGGGACGTCCAACCAGCGCACGGATGACGACACTGATCAAACAACAGACAATAATACCAGCACTAATGAAGAAACCAATCAAAACAATACAGAGACAAACAACACCACTGTGGGTGCATTAAAAAGCGCGACAGGTGATCAATGCCAAGAGAGCCTAGGTTCTATAGGCTGGCTAGTTTGTCCAACCACGGGCAAGATTGCTGAGGCCGTAGATTGGCTATATGACAAACTCGAAGATATTCTAGTAATAGATCCAGTGTCCATGGAAGAGGGCTCTCCAATATTTCAAATTTGGCAATACTTTCTTGGGCTAACAAATATTGTATTTATCATATTTGTCTTGGTAGTAGTCTATTCACAACTCACCGGAGTAGGTATATCAAATTACGGCATCAAGAAAGTGCTACCAAAACTAATTGTTACTGCTGTATTAGTAAATCTAAGCTTTCTTGTATGTATAATAGCGGTCGATCTCTCGAATATCATAGGTAGCGGCTTAAGAGATGTATTTACCAATATAGAAGAATCCGTGCTAGCAGGAATGTCTAGTGCTTCTAGTGCTGCCACTACTGCCGGGGATTTGTCCAGAGAAGCAAAGCTCTCATATGCAGATATGTATAGTTCTCTCGCGGGTGGAACAGGCGTAGCTATAGGCGGCGCTATTATCGCATTTGAAACTGGTGCCATATGGATGTTGATCCCGGTAGTACTAGGCGCTGTAGTAGCGGTAGCATCAGGACTTATCACTATCGCACTTAGACAAGCGGTCGTAACCTTGCTAATTATGGTATCGCCACTCGCAATAGTGGCATATATGTTGCCAAATACAGAACAATGGTACAAGAAATGGAAGCAACTATTCATCAAAATGCTGGTATTCTATCCAGCATTCTCACTGCTATTTGGGGCATCTAGTCTAGCCGGATTCGCCATTATAGCTAGTGCCAAGGATGGATTTGGTGTATTGTTGGGCACTGCAGTGCAGATATTCCCACTATTTTTCTCTTGGTCGTTGATGAAGATGTCCGGTACATTCCTCGGAGCCATCAACGCTAAAATGCGTGGTCTTGCAGCAAGACCTTTGGCTTCAAATCGAGCTTGGGCCGAGTCACGTCGCTTAGATATGAGACAGAGGCATTTAGCATCTGGCAAACCGACTGCGTCATCTTTGAGATTGATGCAATTCATGTCAAATCGTAAAATAGCACGGGAAGCAGAAATAGCAGAAAACAGCGAAATAGTAAAGAATCGCGCCCTAGCATATAATGCTTCAAAACATTACGACAAGAAGGGACGACCAACCAAAGACGGCGAAAAAGCCTACGAAGCACAAGCTAGAAATATGTCATATCAGCAGATAATCATGCGCGATAAAAACAATATGAATAAAGGCCTCGGCCAATTGTCGGCAGTACAGGCAAGTAGTAGTGTAGCACAAAGAGCCAGACTGAGAATGTTGGATAATGCTAATGTCGTAGCAGCGGATGCGCTAAAAGCAGAGCAGGCCAGAGGCGAAAAGATCGATTACGAAAATGCGGTTGGGTTCCACAATAGAATGGAAGCTGCTATTAATGCACACTTCGACAGTCAATATGGCAATCTCACCAATGATGATGGTGTATCTATATACAAGCGGCACTTTGAGGGCAAAAGTGCTGAAGAAGTGGCTGCTGCAGCTCGATATAAGGCCATGTCTGATATTATGGAAGGAAGAGCTGCAGACGTACAATATATCGCCGCTACCGCTGCACATGGCTATGACGCACAGAGGAAGATTGTAGAGACCAAGATGCAAAAGTACTTCGAGCTGACACCGCCCACTAAGGATGTGGTGTATAGGCTGGGAGAATTGACCAAAGCGAAAGATGCTATTGCCAATGTTGACTCCATTATACCAGGTCTTCGAATTTTGAATCAGCGTGGAGACACAGACTTAGTTAGGGAACAGTTAGAGAATATATTGAATCACGGTGTAGATTTGGGTTCACATGCATCGCAATCGTTGGCAAGCTTCCTAATGTTTGAGGTTAAGGATAACGACCCATTCTTGAGGAGATTCGGTAAATATATTAACCTAGAGACTGCCAGCGTATACAACGAAAACAAGCGCAAACGCATGCACGTATCATTGGATGAATATGTCACTGGCGAGTACGAAGAAGATGATCCAAGCAACCCAGGAACCAAGATTATAAGAAAGTCAAAGCGTCCAATGGAAGTATTGATGGAAGGTACACCGCTAGACGGTATGGAACGCACCGCCATGAGGAATCTCGACGATATGTTGATAAATGCCTACAAAGACGGGGAGGGGAACCTTGATGTGGGTAAATACCTAGCCCAAAGGAAAAAGATCGAAACTGCCATAGCTCCACAGTTTATTTCAGCTAGTCTCAAATACCTTTCTGGCAGCGAACAACTAAAAAGCATGGTCGAATTCTTGACCGGTTACAATGGCAAGGGTAAGGCTAGATGGGACGAAGGTGGAGATCTCGCGTCGGCACCAGATATCGCAGAGGCATACTTCCGTAAAAATTCAATTGACTATCTACTTGCACAAACTCCTGCCCAGCTCTTAGGCCTCAGATCCGACTATCAAAAAGCGCTGATGAAGCATCTTGAAAAAGAATACCAAGAAACCGAGATGAAAGGTTGGGATGAAGGATATATCAGGGAGCGTGAGGAAATGATGGCTGAAGCTGCAGACATTCCTAACAGATATAGTGATCTGCCTCCAGAAGAAGCGGAAAAACAGCGCGACAAAGATCTGCAAGACTTGAGAGACAGGATGGTGGGCGCTCAGTTCAAACAAATCTTAGACTCTAAAGGTAAGCTAAATCAAATCTACAGAACTAGGCGTTCTGGTGCAGCAAATAATGCTAAAGACTGGGTACGTAAGTGGCTTGATCTTGACAATGAAGTTTTGATAACAATGAGGCTCGAAGAAGACAAGAATAGGCTGAGGGAGGAAGTAAAGCGCGAGAGGCAAAGAAGAAACATTGCGAATGTACCAGATAATGATAATCCCGAGACTAGCCATGTAGTGTATGATGACATTAAGAGGGCAGAGCTAGTATCTTACGTAGAGGATCTTTGGGATAATCTAAAAGAGGAAGACGAGAGTGGCGATACATTCTACGAAGAATCCATGGAATATGTCAGAAGAGAATTAGGCACTAACAGCTTTATAGAAGCTACATACAAAAAATTCCGGAAAGATTATCCTGATGCTGATAGTCACGAATTAAAAGAATTCCTGAAAGACCTTCTAGGAAACTCGGATAATTATTAATGTAACAACGTCTACAGCCATATAAAATAACGCTTTTTGGTTATGCTATATCATGTAAGTATGTTATAATATATATCATATGGCACAATACAAAGTACCTCAAGATGTTGAGGCGGATGATAAGCTTCTAGGGCCGTTTACTTTTCGACAGTTCGTATATCTTTTGGTGGCTGGCGGCTTGATTGCGCTAGCTGTAGGGCTTTTTCAAATATTTCCATTTCTAGCCATCATACCGATACCATTCACCATCTTCTTTATAGTTCTAGCATTGCCACTCAAAAAAGACCAGCCTATGGAGACATATCTCGCGGCGCTAGTTTCGTATTATCTCAAGCCGCATACTAGGCTATGGGTGCCCGGGCAACGCGAATCAACTATCAGAATCACCGCCCCTAAAATCGTCGAGAAGAGCAGGACCAGAAATATCTCCGGCGAGGAAGCCAATCACAGACTCTCCTTCTTGGCCGACATCGTTGATACTGGCGGCTACGCCATAAAAGGCACTGAAAACATACCAATAAGAGAAGAGCTAGTCGCAGAGGCCAACATGGCTACAGACATATTTGATAGCTATAGATTTAATAATCTCAGCAGTACAATACGAAGAGATGAAGCAGCACGACATGCTGAGATGGTGCGCAACATGCAAGAAGCCATCGAAATGGATAACGCCACTGCAAGCTCCAAAGCTGCCATAGAAAAACGATTCGAAGAAGGTCTAGCCAGAGCGTCTGCACAGCAAAATATGACAACAGCAGCCTCTCCGACAATCAATAGCTCTCCGTGGGCTATTGGCAGCCAGATTTACAAGTCATCTACCGTAATAACCCCAGGATCGGCGCCAGAAAACAGTGAACTCAAAGATAGTCCGGCCCAAAATCCCGAAAAAGTTACGCAAAATCCTCCAAAACCTAGTATAATTGAATTGGCAAACAATACAGATTATTCTATCGAGACAATCGCAAAAGAAGCTAAAAGAATAAACGAAAGGGAAGGCGAGGTATTTATATCTCTACACTAAATATGGAACCGCAACAAAATTTCAACAACCAGAACTCACCACAGGTAATAATGCCAGGGCAGCCTGCTGGCCAATTCATCTCACAACAGCCAGGGGCAGCCCCAATGCAGGGCCAGCCAGCAGTTGGGCAGCAAATTATGATGCCGGGCCCAATGATGCCGCAAGGGGCCGCACCAGAGGCAGGCTCCACCGTCATAGCATCTTCTTCCCCCGAAGCCAAACAGCCTGCCACGGTACCGCCGAGTAAAGATGCTCCGTCATCTACACAAGCTACACTTCTCATATCGGAGCTACGAGACAATGTCGTTATCATGAAAGACGGATCTTTCAGAGCGGTAGTTGCGTGTAAATCTATTAACTTCGATCTTATGTCGGACACCGAACGGGAAGGCATAGAGTACTCATATCAAAATTTTCTCAATTCGTTAAAATTTACTACTCAGATACTCGTCAGATCGCAGCGCGTAGATATTGGCCCATATATAGAGAGGCTCACCGAGATTCGCCGCAATAATGACAACATGCTTCTAGGCGTGCTCATGGATGACTATATCAATTTCATCGACGTCCTGTCACAAGAAGCCAACATCATGGACAAATCCTTCTTTATCGTAGTGCCATACTATAGCTCTGAGGATGCAGAAAAAGCTTTGCAACAGACCAAAAATTTTTTCAAATCATTTTCAAAGAGCAAAGCCCCGGAAGTCACTAGCATAGATAGAGCTACATATAATAAGGCCTTGTCTGAGCTTACTAATCGCATTGATTCTATAATATCTGGTCTCTTCCAGATCGGCATTAGCTCGGTACGACTAAACACCAAAGAGCTAGCAGAACTCTACTATAACTTCAACAACCCAGACACCGCAGTGCGGGAGCCACTGGTAGACTTTTCAGAGCTTGCAACAATGTATGTTAAAAAAGGAGACAAAAATGGCTAAGAAAAAACGACTTACAGCGGCAGAGATTGCTGCGCAAAACGAAGCGAACGAAGCCGCCGAAATCCAGAGGGCGTTCGAACAAGGTACTAATACCCTTAGAGACTTGATTTCTCCTAGCGCCATCGAGATACATTCAGATTATTTTCGGTTAGGCAACAAATATGGTCGCACTCTTTATGTGTATGGCTATCCAAGGACGCTTTATACTGGCTGGCTGTCCCCTATTATCAATATAGATGAAGTTGTAGATGTGTCCATGTATATCTATCCGGTCGAATCCGCCATAGTAATGAAAAATCTAAAAACAAAAGTCACACAGCTAGAAGCCTCCATGAATATCAACACAGAAAAAGGCCGTATTCGTGACCCAGAGCTAGAAGCCGCTATTAACGATGCGGAAGAGTTGCGTGACCAGCTGCAGGTCGGCGCAGAAAAATTCTTTAGGTTTGGCTTATATATTACATTGTGGGCAGATTCTTTGGACGAGATGAAATTCGTCCAACAAAAAATCGAAACGATTTTTGGCCAGCAAATGGTTTTCTCTAAAGTTGCCAATTCACAGCAAGAGCAGGGAATGAACTCTACCGTTCCACAGTGTACAGACCAGTTGCAGATTCGTCGCAACATGAACACCGGTGCTATTTCCACATCTTTCCCATTTACATCGGCAGATCTTACGCAAGACAAAGGCATCTTATACGGCATTAATATGCACAACAACGGCCTAGTTATCTTTGATAGATTTTCCCTAGAAAATGCCAACATGGTAGTCTTTGCGAAGTCAGGCGCAGGTAAATCTTTCACCGTTAAGCTTGAAGCGCTTCGGTCCATGATGGTGGGGGCGGAAATCATCATTATCGACCCTGAAAACGAATACCAAAAACTTGCCGATGCTGTAGGCGGGGCATATATTCGTCTTTCACTTAATTCCGACGTGCGTATTAATCCTTTCGACCTTCCTAAGGTAGTAGATAGTGAAGACGCTAATGACGCTTTGCGCGCAAATCTAGTTACTCTCCATGGTCTATTTAGGCTGATGCTGGGGGGTAATCAGGTATCAGGTAGTGGGCAAGTAGTACCAGCTCTCACTGCAAATGAAGAAGCCGATCTAGATCAAGCCCTAATAGATACATATGCTAGAGCAGGCATTACGTCGGATCCTCTAACTCATCAGTCTACACCTCCCACCATCGCTCATCTATATGATACATTGCTACATATGGGCGGCAGTGGCCCACAGCTAGCTCAACGTTTACGCAAATACACTACCGGTACTTTTGCTGGGATCTTTTCACAACAGTCCAACATAGACATCAACAATCAAATGGTAGTATTTAACATTCGTGATCTAGAGGACGAACTTCGCCCGGTGGCAATGTATATAGTGCTGTCACATATTTGGAATATCGTGCGTGCAGAACAAAAGAAGCGCCTATTAATAGTAGATGAGGCTTGGCAGCTAATGCAATACGAAGACTCGGCGAACTTCCTCTTCTCGCTAGCCAAAAGAGCAAGAAAATATTATCTAGGGCTCACTACCATTACTCAAGACGTAGAAGATTTCATGGGCATCAAAATGGGGCGTGCAATTGTTGCTAACTCATCCATGCAGCTACTACTCAAGCAGTCGCCTTCGGCGATAGATGTGTTATCGAATGTCTTCAAGCTAACCGAAGAAGAAAAGCGTCGTCTGTCAAACTTCCCGGTAGGGCAAGGTCTATTCTTCGCTGGTCAAAATCACGTACATATTCAGATTATTGCTTCCGAAACAGAAGAAGGCTTAATCACTACCAATCCTGGCGTGAATCTCAATAAAACCAACCAATAAACCCACGTAAAAGTCGAAAAAATAGCCTGTGCTAAAACCTTATAGTTTTTGCACAGGTTTCTTAATGCGAATAGACTCAAAAAACTATTATTGCGGAACCCATTATCCCCAAAATCCGCGTTTCTTTGTGCCACGGAATTCTTCTAACAGCTCCTTCTGCCGCTTGCTTAGATTCTTTGGGGTTTCCACTATTATTGTTACTATATGAGGTCCACGGTCACCATTGGCGCGGAAGGGAACACCATGCCCAGAAAGTTTAAAAGGCGTACCAGACTGCGTGCCTGCTGGCACTTTCATGGTGATCTTGCCATCCACGGTTTCTACGTCTATCTCCGTACCTAGCGCCGCATCCACCATGCTAATAGTCTCTTCAGACAGAATAATAGTGCCTTCACGCGTGAGATTTTTATGTGGCTTCACCCGTACATGTATGTATAGGTCACCTTTTTCGCCACCTTCAGGAGCCTCGCCGCCTTTGCCGCGCAGCCTGATCGACATACCATCGTCTATGCCAGCAGGTATTTTTACCTTTAGGTCCTTGCCGTTATGCGTGACTGTTTTTGTGGTTCCAAAAATAGCCTCTTCAAAAGTAACCGTGACAGTAGTCTGGTAGTCGGCACCACGACGAGGCCGTCTTGCTCCTCCGCCAAATCCAAAGATGCTTCCTAGTATATCATCCAGTCCACCGCCACCGCCAAAATCAAAGTTAAATGATTGACCATTGAAGTTGAAATTTCCACCTTGAAAAGGATTGCCGGCGGCTCCACCAAAAGGATTGCCCGCAGCCCCGCCCACACCAGCATGGCCAAATTGATCATACCTAGCACGCTTCTGCTTGTCGCTTAGCACTTCATGCGCTTCTGATATCTCCTTAAACTTTTCCTCGGCAGTCTTGTCACCAGGATTTTTGTCGGGGTGATATTTCACTGCCAATTTTCGGTATGCTTTTTTTATTTCATCATCAGAGGCGTTCTTTGACACGCCTAGTACTTCATAGTAATCACGTTTTGCCATATACGATATTATATCGCCTTAGCACTCAAAATGCAAGAGTGCTAATATGATAAATATGCTACTTTTTCGTATATTAGCGCTATTATCCACTTGATTTTTTACGACGTATAGGATAAACTAGGAAAAATATTTTAATGAAGAAAGGAGAAAAGTGGGGAGGTTAGAGGAAATGCTTGTGGGAAATGGACTAATCTGTAGGCAGCCAGATGGGTCCAGTTCTCATATAGAGGGCAGTTTAGTATCAAATTCATTAGTGGTGCGTAATTCAGCGGGCTGGGTAACTCACAGAATAGAACGTTCATCTAATGGCGTAGATTTAGTAGTGCGCAATACATCTACAGGCTATGTAGAGATGCGAATTTCCGGATCGCTAGTTTAATAATATGGTATAATATATACCGGAATATTATTAATTGATGTTATTTGTTACCCCGTTGATATAGAGAAAAATATCAACAAAAACAATTAGAAAGGGAAAAATGGAAATAATCATCCCAATAGTCGCCTTAATGGCGGGCCTGGCCGTAGGTGCAGGTGGGATTTTTGCATATAACAAACGCAATGAAAACGGCGGCAAAAACAAGGCCGACGATCTAGTGCGCAAGGCCAAGCATGAGGCTAGCGAGATAGTCCTAAATGCCAAAAAAGAAGCTTCGCGCCTTACCGAGAAAAATCAAGCCGAGGAAAACGATCGCCGCAAAGAATGGCGCCAGACGGAAAAGCGTCTTACCGAGCGCGAGAATACCTTGGATGCTAAGCTGGATCAGCTAGAGAAAAAGACCGAAAAACTCAGCAAAGAAGAAAGAGAGCTCGAAGAGCTCAAAAAAGAAGTACGTGATATTCGTACCAAACAGCACGAAAAGCTTGAAAAAATCGCAGGGCTTAGCAGGGCCGATGCTCGTGACAAACTCATGAAAATGACAGAAAACGACATCAAACAAGATCTAGCTGGCCTCATCGTCAAGGAGCAAAAAGAAATCCAGCACGATGTAGAAGAGACCGCCCAGGCTATGCTGCTCACCGCTATGGAGCGAATGTCGTCAGAGGTCACCGCAGATCGCACCGTCACAGCGCTCAAGATTCCAGACGAAGACATGAAGGGCCGCATCATTGGCAAGGAAGGCCGCAACATCCAGGCCTTGCAACGCGCCACTGGTGTAGATATACTAGTAGACGACACGCCTGGTATGGTAGTGCTTTCTAGCTTTGATCCTATTCGTCGCCAGGTAGCTAGATACGCTTTGGAGCGCCTTATGAAAGACGGTCGTATTAATCCTTCCTCTATCGAAACAGCCGTAGAAAAAGCCGAACGCGAAATAGAAAAAGAGGTCGTCCGTGCTGGTGAAGATGCCGCCCGTGAAGTAGGCGTAGTGGGTATCCCGCGTGAGATTCTCCATCTCCTTGGCGAGCTAAAGTTCCGTACCTCTTATGGCCAAAATGTCTTATTGCACTCTATCGAGATGGCGCACATTGCTGGCATGATAGCTGAAGAGATCGGCGCAGACAAACGCATTACTAAAACTGCCACACTTCTGCACGACATGGGCAAAGCTGTCACTCACAAAATAGAAGGTAAGCACGCAGAGATCGGCGCAGAGCTCGCCAAAAAATACGGTATGTCAGACGACGTGGTGCATGCTATCGCCGCTCATCACAATGATATCGAACCCACCACGCCAGAGGCTGTAATTGTCAAGATTGTAGACGCCATCAGCGCAGCGCGTCCAGGCGCTAGAAATATCTCTGCAGAGAATTTTGCCGAGCGCATGCGCGACCTAGAAAACATCGCCACTAGCTTCCCAGGTATAGAGAAAGCTTACGCCATCTCGGCTGGTCGCGAAATCCGTGTCATAGTAGAACCCAAGCAGATAGACGATCTTAGTGCATTGAAGCTAGCCCGCGACATCGCCAATAAGATTGAGGCCACCATGAGCTATCCAGGTGTAATCAAGGTCAACGTCATCCGTGAAACTCGCGCTGTAGAATACGCCAAATAGCCCACATTAGCTATGTATATATTATAATAAACACATGAGTACAAAACCTTCATCTAGAAATCCTCACACATTCAAGACTATCTTCCAGGCCTACATGGCAGGGAAGATACGTCTAGCACCATATCAGCAAGCAGGCATTATCTTGCTAACTGTCGTTTTTGCTGGCTTTTTTGGCTGGGTCTACGAATTCATTTTCTACTTCTTTGACGGCGGCATGGACACATTCTATATGCAGGGCGGCAACTTTCTCCCCTGGATCAATATCTACGCCATCGGCGCAGTGTTGATACTAGTGCTAGTACAGCTCATGAAGCTTAGGTCTCGCCCGTGGCTTGTATTCCTAGTTGCGGTACTTGCCACTGGTTTGCTAGAGTTAGTTGCTGGCTGGCTAGTCTATACGCTAGGGAACGGCACTCGCTATTGGGACTACAATACAGAGATATTAAACTTTGGCAATATCGGCGGGTTTGTCTGCTTGCGCAGCGTGCTGGTATTTGGCGTGTCGGCACTAATGCTCGTGTATTTGATCATGCCCTTCTTTGTCATGTTGGCAAAGCGTATGTCTAGGCGCGCATTTCTAGCGTTCGCCATCTCACTTTTCTCCATTGTCATGTTAGACGAGCTAGCCAATCTAATTCTCAAAATCGCCGACCTCCCCACCGCCATGGATTTTTATCGCTCGCTCGGCCTGAAATACCACCCGTAATTGCTGTATTGCAAACCATGGCACCATCATTATTGCATGGTTCGCCAGTGTTGAGGAACATTAAGGAAAAATTGCCTTTAGGCAATTCTTTCCGCTGAAGGGGCGGAGTGATGTGATAATATTTCTCTTATCACATCACGCAGCTTCCGAAACACGGCAAACCATGCAACAACGCGTCAATAAAGCACAAATAATGCGCATTACAAATGTATTATATAGGTAGCACCTCACTCGGTGCCATTTTTGCCATTATTTTCATCTGGTTTTAATTTTACAAACAAAAATGGCACCATGAGAGGGGTTAGTAAATGAATAATGTAGTATCTCACAGAATAATATGATAAAAGGAGCATGCATGAAGATTCGTAATGAATCTATCAACAAAAACTATCTAATACCAAGCGTAATAACTACATTAGGTATTGCTACTGTTTTTGGAGTAGGCATATATAATGCTGCCAATATAGCAAATACTAGTAATGCATCCGCCTTATCCTATAGCACCAGTAAAGACATCTCTTTCACCTTTGCTCCTACATTATCTATAGGCTTATCTACAGATTCTCTTACTATAGACAATCTAGTACCAGGTACTACAAGTGATAGTAATAAAGTATCAGTCACAGTATCATCCAATACTCCATATGGCTATGTACTATCTGCTGGAGTAGGTAGTACAGTATCTACAGACCCATACTACAATACATCAGACTTAGTACATGATAATACTGCTACAGAAGTACCTACAACCAACAAATTCAGCAGTATATCTACAACAGCAAGTCTAGAATCCCTAAATACAGACAATACTTGGGGCTATAGTACTTCTACTGATGGTGGTACTAGTTGGTCCACTTACTCAGGTTTATCACATGCAGAAACAAAACCACTACTAGATATAAGTGACCCAGCACAGCCTAGTACTATAGATTTCAAGATAGCTGCTCGTTCTGCTTCCGCTCAAGCCAGCGGTACTTACAATAACGTCATCACTTTTTATGCGGTGGGGAAACCGTATACGCCTCCAATTATGCAAGATACTGCTACCATAAAAGCAGAATTACAAAATGTAGGTGATGAAATGCAAGCAGTAGACATACGTGATAATAAAACATACTGGATTAGAAAAATGGCCGACGGCAAAATCTGGATGACACAGAATCTAGACCTAGAGCTAGATTCCAACAAAACTTACACTCCAGCAGATACTGATGTCTCTACTAACTGGCAACCTACCAGTAGCACAATAGAGTTTGCTGGCGAATCTGTAAACAATTGGAATGACAGCAGCAACAAACCATATTCCGCTAGCCCAGGTGAGTTGTATATATATTCCTCTGGTACCACCGACGATGATAGTCAATATACTTCGCTTATAACCTGCCAAGCAGTCCACCCAGACTGTAGTGCACATAATCACGTAGGCAACTACTACAACTGGCCCGCTGCAGTGGCAAGTAACGATGCATCTGGCATGAAGACGCAATACATGCAGGCCCCTAGTTCCGTCTGCCCTACTGGCTGGCGATTGCCCACTATGAGAAATAGTACTGGAACTACTAAAAGCTATGAATGGGGCAATTTCTTGGTGACTGGAGGGGTTATTGATAGAATTGGTAGCCAGATCTATGTCACAAATGGCTTTAACATTATCCGCACCTCCCCGCTATGGCTAGTTCGGTCTGGCCGTGTTAGTCGTGGTTCACTTGGCATGATAGGCTACTATGGTTACTATTGGTCCAGCACGGTCTCTGGTCAGGCATATGTATATTCATTGTCTTTTTATTCTGCTAATATCGAATCTGCCAGCTCTGTTCCTTCTAATATGTATATTGGGAGAACGGTCCGCTGTCTCGTAAAATAGCCGCCTCGCCGTCCGCCTTTTCTTCTTTGTCTTGCATTCTCAAAATGTTACAATATCACTATGGAAACAGAATTTTTGATAGACATTATTAAGCACGCCGAGCAGCTCTCTGGCAAAGATTTCACCGTCACACCCAAGGGTGATAATGGCGACCTAGTCACTAACTTAGATTTAGAGATAGAGAAGTACCTCATCAGCCAGATTCACACGCATTTCCCAGACTACGATATCGTCAGTGAGGAGTTTAATAATACTGGCGAGGTTACGGATAACTGCTTCATCATAGACCCTATAGACGGTACAGTAAATTTTGCCAACGGCCTGCCTATCTGGGGCATACAGATCGCCTGCGTCAAAGACGGCCAGACTGTAGCTAGCGTTATAGACTTGCCCAGGCTAGGCGAGCTCTACCACGCCGACGAATCCGGCGCTTATCTCAATGGCGAGAAAATCTCCATCCACGAAGTGCCTATTAAAAATACGATATACTCTATCATCGGCCACGATAGCCTCCCAGATATGCCAGAGACTAGTATGTCAGGGAAGTATTCCAGAAACTTCAGAAATTTCGGCGCCGCCTGTGCCACCTTTGCTTTTATGGCTAGTGGGCGTATTCATGGGGTGGTTTTTCGCGTGGACCAGCCGTGGGATTACGCGCCTGGCCTATACCTCTGCGAAAAAGCCGGCGCCATAGTAAGAAGTACCCACAATTTCCACGCCGCCGCCATCACCCAAGAATTCCTCGACATCCTAGCAAAAGAAACTTCAGTATAATTATGTAATATACTGATATAATAAACATATGGACAAATACATCGAACAAAGCATCGATTCTCGCAAGCAAGCTATCGCTGCATCTTACGATGTACCTACAGATGCACAGAAGAAAATAGACAAATTATTTACTGAGATAGAGGCTCTCGGCACCAAGTGCACAGACGTTGGGGATTTTGAGGCAAAGTTCGCCGCCAGCCAGCTCAACCAGCAGTATCTAGATTTATTTACAGAAATAGCCACTTCATCGCAAACAAAAACCTCCGCACCTAAGGTGTCAAAAGCTAGCATCGGCAAAGCCATAGCGGGCGATGCTGTGGCCTCAGTGGCAGAA
Organism: uncultured bacterium; assembly: GCA_902761145.1. Classification (GTDB taxonomy): domain Bacteria; phylum Patescibacteriota; class Saccharimonadia; order Saccharimonadales; family Saccharimonadaceae; genus Nanosyncoccus. The sequence goes on along the minus strand of CACWJA010000007.1, from coordinate 2,299 downwards.
GATGCAGCAGGGAAAGCTATAGACGCCACCTTGCCTACCAGGGCATCAGTACACCAGGCAGCTCGCGACGCCGCTATGGGGGTGCCGGTACTAGGCGACGCTATAGATATTGGTCAAAAAGCCAGCTACGCTGCCCACCTCGGCAAGCTCTTCGGCAGGAAAAAGAAGAAAAAAGAATAGAGACACAACCAGACCTGTAAGTATCGACAAAGCGCTGCAAGTCCATATTGTAAAAGAAGCCTTTTTGTGATATAATAAAAGGGTGAGACAAAGTCCATATTTGGGCCGGTAGCTCAGCTCTGTTTGAGGCACATGTTGCCGAGTAAAATCATTTTCAGAGTACGAGCCAAGGCGCCATAAGTACATTTGCATCACAATGGTGAGACAAAGTCCATATTTGGGCCGGTAGCTCAGCTGGTTAGAGCACGAGCCTCTTAAGCTTGGTGTCGTGGGTTCGAGTCCCACCCGGCTCACCATAAAAATAAAATAGGCCCGAAGGGTCTTATTTTGTTTTATGGTAAGTTGCGTAGCAACTTGAATCCACGAAGTGGGTTCGAATCGAGCGAAGCGAGATTATTGATCCACCCGGCTCACCAACAGGGGAACCTGTGGAAAACTCAGGTTCGAAGATGAAATTAAATGGTGATTTATACCTGTAAATCACCCTTTTTTGTGCATCAATTTCGAGGTTCGAAACCATATTTCTGACCAAAATGTCCTTTTCGACGAGATCTCCTTTTTCTAATCTGTTAATTAGCGAATTTAGCGAGTTCGAAAACTTTTCGATAGTCATGCGCAATTTTTCAGGATTCTTGATTTTGGCTTCAATTTGCTTGATTCTTTCGTCGATATTTACAACATCATTTTGCAAATCCGCCATGTCCTTTTTGAGCTTGTCTTTGACGGCTTTTGGCGACTCTTTGTCCAGTTCGGCGTACTTTTCGGCAAGGTCGTCGATTTTTCTTTGTTTCTGTGTTTTCTGGCCGAGTAGCTCGTGTTTTTCGACGGTGGCTTCTTGCATCTTCTTATTCGCGTATTCGCTCATATCGTCGATAAAGCTTGTAAAATCGTATTTCTGGCTGATACGGCCGAATTCTTCGTAAAGCTGGTCCATGATGACATGCATGCGCACGTTGTTATTTGGACGCGTGCAGGCCTTGTTGTGACATCGATAGTTGAGGTAATACGTGCCAGAATGTCCGCGGTTTCTAGCCGGAATCATATAGTGACCACATACCGAGCATTTGATAAGATGACGGAATGGCAAGAAGTATTTGCCATGTGTGGCTTTTTGATTCTCGTAGCAGGAAGATTGGATCGAGCCGCGGTCCTTTCTAAACATTTTCTGGACCTGGTCGAATTCTTCTTCGGTCACCATTGGTTTGAAGGTTGGCGTTACGACGCGTAGATCTACATAGTTGCGGCCTTGCTCCAGAATTCCGTAGTAGAACGGATCGTGGAAGATGCGGTTCGCGGTGCTTTCGCAGACGCCGTAGCTTCTGACGTGCTTGTTTCGGCGCGATAGTTTCGTAGAGCGCTCCACGTTGTTCATCTTCCAGTAGCGGTAGACTTCCATTTGTGATGCGCCGTTTAGGATCATTTGCCAGCCTTTCTGGATCATCTTGAAGTTCTTGTCTGGTTTGTAATAACCGGATACGTCGTCGCGGATATAACCCCACTTTGGCATACCGCCAGATTTGCCTTGTTCGAGGTTTGAATCGACACCGCGTTGCACGCTTTCGGATAGATGCTCTGAGTATTGCTTTGAAAGCGCGAAGAGCATATTTAGTGTCAGCTTACCGCTTGAATCGTTATGGAATTCAAAGGTCGGGAAACGTAAGTCTTTAATGACTCCGTTATCGACCATATCGACAACCATTCCGGCTTCGAGTGAATTACGTGATAAGCGGTCTGGGTGCCAGGCGAGAATAGCATCGTACTTGCCTTTCTCGATATCTTTTAGCATCTGCGAGAAAAGCGGACGGTTGCCGGATTTCTTCGCGGACTTAGATTCCTGGATTGGTTCGCCAACTAGAAGCAAACCATGATTATTCGCATATTCTTTACAATCTGCGATTTGGTCTGGTAATGATTTGGCTTGAGCCTCGGCATCTTCGGAAGATTTACGCACGTAAAGTACGTAGCGTAACGGTTTCTGGACTATGCCGCTACTCGCATTGATTAGCGCTCTATTCATAGCTTTAGAACACGACAACTACTCCGTCGTCGCACACTCCTTTCTCTTTGTTGGACTCGCGCTCTGGCGAATCGTCTATGTCGTCTAATGCGCAAAGTAATT
>CACWJA010000006.1 GCA_902761145.1 uncultured bacterium | reverse complement strand
AGATTCCCTACTGCTGCCTCCCGTAGGAGTCTGGGCCGTGTCTCAGTCCCAGTCTGGATGATCATCTTCTCAAACCATCTAACGATCGTCGACTTGGTAAGCCATTACCCTACCAACTATCTAATCGTACGCAGGCCAGTCCCAAACCGGATAAATCCTTTAATCCGAAGATCACATGCGGTATTAGCTACTCTTTCGAGTAGTTATCCCTCAGTTTGGGGTCCGTTCCCACGCGTTACTCAGCCGTCCGCCGCTCGTCAGCAACTTCACTGTTCCCTCGAAGTCTCACCATCTACGATAATGCGCTAGATGTGTCAAGGAAACGGTGAAGTCCTGTTACCGCTCGACTTGCATGTATTAGGCACGCCGCCAGCATTCATCCTGAGCCAGGATCAAACTCTCCATTAAAGTGTTTAGTTTGAAAAACTCAACATAATATAAAACTGACGATGATTATTGCACAACTAAATTGTTAAATTATTTCTAAAGACTTCTAAAATACACTCGCAGCTTTAGACTACCTCAATATTATCGCACTTCCATAATTTTGTCAAGGACTTTTTCGCACTTTTTATGAGAATCTTCGATTTTCGGATCGGTTTGCAAAAGTCTTGGAGCGTCCCAAAGGGCAAACAATACTTTTTTGGGACTTTTTAAGTTTTTTTGTAACTTATACAGAAAGAACTTGCTAGTCATTAGTTATTCTTTATTTAGCAATCAAAATAACGGGCGCAGAGGACGCCCGTTATTTTTTCTAAAAAACTATTTAGTTTCTGCGGTAGGGTCTTCTGGCTCTTCCTCTGGGAGGACTATACCGATAGACGCCACGGTATCTCCTTCGCTCATCTTCATAATACGCACGCCTTGGGTGGCGCGGCCAAGTGTAGGAATCTCTTTTACTGCTACACGGATGGCTTGGCCCTTGGTAGACATCATAATTACTTCTTTGGCTAGTGGGTCTAAGGTGTGTACTGCCACGATAGGGCCGGTCTTGGCTGTAACAGCAGCGACCTTAATACCTACACCGCCACGCTTGTGAGGTGGGAAGTTGGAAACCAGCGTAGCTTTACCGTAGCCATTGGCAGATACTACTATTAGTTTTTGCTTAGGATCGGTGACTACATCCATGCCTACTATTTCATCCTTCGGACGGAGGCGCATACCGCGTACTCCCATAGCAGCGCGGCCCATAACACGAACTTCTTTTTCGTTGAACCTGGTAGCTTGGCCAGCAGAGGTACTAATAACAATATCATTCTCACCAGTAGTCTCTTGTACCCATTTGAGCTCGTCACCTTCGTCTAGCTTGATAGCGATGAGGCCATTACTGCGGACGTTGAAGAAATCTTTGATAGCGGACTTTTTGATGGTTCCCTTCTTAGTGGCCATAAAGAGATAACCGTCTGCACCCGCATCACCCTGTTTGATGATGGCGGTGATTTTTTCCTCTGGATGCATATTGAGCATATTTACAGCGGCAGTACCTTTGGCAGCTAGAGAGGCCTGTGGTACTTCATAGGCTTTCATACGGAATAGCCTTCCCTGGTTGGTGAAGAATAGCAAGAAATCGTGGGAATTGGCAGTGAGGATCTGAGCGATGACATCCTCTTCTTTGGTGGTCATGCCGCGCTTGCCTTTGCCGCCTCTGTTCTGCTTGCGGAAATCTGCCTGAGGGACACGTTTCATGTAATTCTGTGAGGTGAGAAGTATTACGCTTTCCTCCTCTGGAATAAGCTCTTCTTCGGAGAACTTCCCTACTTCGTGATTAATAATCTTACTGCGACGTTCGTCGCCGTATTTGGCCTTCAATGCAATTAGCTCCTCTTTGATTACTCTGAGAATCTCGTTTTCGTCGGCAAGGATGGCTTCGAGCTTCTTGATGAGGTCGTGGAGCTGTTTTAACTCTTCCTCGATCTTGTCACGCTCTAGACCTTGGAGACGGCGAAGTTGCATCTGAAGGATGGCATTGGCTTGGATTTCTGAGAGGCCAAATCTACTCATGAGCTGCCTATCTGCATCGTCGTAGGATGAGCGAATTACTTTGATTACTTCGTCGATATTATCCAGAGCAATCTTTAAGCCTTCCAAGATATGTGCACGTTCTTTGGCTTTCTTTAGCTCAAACTCAGTGCGGCGACGCACTACTTTTTGACGATGCTTGATGAATTCACCTAGTATTTCCTTGAGACCTAAGATACGAGGCTGTACACCATCCACCAGCGCAAGCATATTGTAATGGAAAGAGGTCTGAAGGCCAGTCATCTTGTAAAGCTGGTTTAAGATCTTCTTTGGGAAGGCGTCTTTTTTGAGTTCTACTACGATGCGAATCTTACCACGGGCAGACTCATCTCTAGCGTCAGCAATGTGATCTAGTTTTTTATTCAATACTAGTTCGCGAACCTTCTCTATAAAGCCTTCTTTGCTCATACCGTACGGGACTTCGGTGACTACTATATTGTACCGGCCATTTTTGCGTTCTTCTATATTGGTAACAGCGCGAATCACTACGGAGCCTTTACCAGTAGCGTAAGCTTGGCGCATAGGTGCACCGCCATATACCTCTGCCCCCGTAGGAAAATCTGGCCCTTTGACATGCTTCATGAGCTCGTCTAGAGTAATGTCTGGATTATCTATCTGGGCTACAGTAGCATCTATCAGCTCACCCAAGTTGTGCGGCGGGATATTGGTAGCCATACCTACAGCGATACCCATCTGGCCGTTGAGCAGGATATTTGGTAAAGCGGCAGGAAGCACTACTGGTTCCTGCTCGGTGCCGTCAAAGTTGTCACGAAAATCTACGGTATCTTTCTCTATGTCCGCAAGAAGCTCGGCGCCAACCTTGTCCATACGAGCCTCGGTGTAACGGTATGCGGCTGGCTCATCGCCATCCATAGAGCCAAAGTTGCCCTGACCTTCTATTAGAGTGTAGCGCATTTTCCAAGGCTGAGCGAGATTTACCATGGCCATATAAATGGAAGAGTCTCCATGCGGATGATATTTACCCATTACGTCACCTACGATACGGGCGGACTTAACCGTGGCATGAGGAGCCTTCCAACCGTTTTTATTCATAGTGTACAAAATACGCCTGTTTACGGGCTTGAGACCGTCGCGCACATCTGGGAGGGCGCGGTCGATAATTACCGACATAGAGTACTTAAGGAAGTACTCTTCCATAGTATTTTCCACGTCACGGCGCTCTATACCGTCCTGGACGAGTTCACCTTCTATAGGGCCATCTGTAGACACTTCGGCACTAGAAGCGCTCTCTGGAGCTTCTGGTGGGGTATTGTCGGGGGTTTTGTTGATTTCTTCGTCTTTTGCCATTTTTATCCTTTCTAGAAATCTAGGTCATCCAAATCTACACTGGCAGCACCAGCTTGGATGAAGTTTTTACGGAGGTCGACCTGGTCTCCCATTAACTTTGTGAATACTGCATCAGCTTTTTCGGCATCGTCTATATGCACTTGTACCAAGATACGGTTCTCTGGATCCATGGTAGTTTCCCAGAGCTGCTTGGCGTCCATTTCACCAAGACCTTTAAACCGTTGCTGAGCAGTGTAGCCAGCTTGTTTGAAACGTTCTTGGGATTCATCTATCTTAGTACCGTTTTTACGCTTTTCTTCAATTTTTTCGGTAAGTTTGTTCTCTAGGGCCACTTCGTCATAGAGGTAATCTATTTTGCGAGTATTGCCAGTGCCTTTAATTAGCCCAAACAGAGGTGGCTTAGCTAGATAAACATGACCCTCCTCTATTACTTGTGGCATATATCGGAAAAAGAACGTCATAAGAAGCGTAGCGATATGAAGACCATCTACGTCAGCATCGGTCATGAAGATGATTTTGTCATAACGAAGACCATCGATGTTGAACTGCTCTCCTATGCCTACACCTAGGCCTTTGATAAGAGATACTAACTCTTGATTGGCTAACATCTTATCTAGACGGGCACGCTCTGTATTAAGCACCTTACCTCTGAGAGGTAAAATAGCCTGTATCTGAGGATTGCGGCCTTCTTTGGCGGAACCAGCAGCAGAATTACCCTCTACAATAAAGAGTTCGCAATCTTCCCTGTTTCTGGATGAACAATCAGCAAGTTTGGACGGAAGATTTAGCCCCTCAAAGGCACCTTTACGAATAACATTATCACGAGCAGCACGGGCAGCCTTGCGTGCACGAGCGGCCAAAGTGGCTTTGTTGATGATTTTCTTAGCTATGGCTGGGTTTTCTTCTAGGTAGTAGCCGAAATATTCGGTCATGACCTTATCCACATAGCCACGTACCTCTGGATTACCGAGCTTGTTTTTGGTCTGGCCTTCGAACTGTGGATCTGGAAGCTTAACCAATATTACAGCGGTGAGGCCTTCTTTGATATCGTCACCAGTGAGGTTGTCTTCTTTTTCTTTGAGGAGGCCATTTTTACGGGCATAATCATTAACCGTGCGAGTGAGTCCGGTACGGAACCCTACTACGTGCATACCGCCGTCTGGAGTGAGGACGTTATTAGCGAATGGCTTCATAGTTTCAGCATAGGTATCGTTATATTGGAGTGCTATCTCTACAGCGGAGTCGCCGATTTGCTTATCTACATAGAAAATATCATCAGATAGCACCTCTTTGCCGTTATTTAGTCGCTTGACATAGCTTTTGATACCACCTTCAAAATAAAACGACTCGTGAGCACCAGTGCGTTCGTCCGCTACGGTAATGAGGATACCCTTGGTGAGGTAAGCTTGGTGACGGGCGTAGTTTGACACCCATTTGTAGTCAAAAGTAGTGGTTTCTTTGAAAATGGTTGGATCTGGATAAAAAGTAATAGAGGTACCAGACTCGCGTGGGACGCCCTTAGCGATCTGGATCTCAGAGGTGGGCTTACCTACGTCAAACTCAATATGATGCGTCTTTCCATCTCTGTAGACTTCGGCTACCATATGGGTAGAAAGTGCGTTTACTACTGACGAACCTACACCATGAAGACCAGATGACACTTTGTACCCGCCATCGCCAAACTTACCACCTGCATGAAGTACGGTGAGAACTGTCTCTAAGGTGGACTTACCGGTCTTGGGGTGAATATCTACAGGAATACCGCGACCATTATCGTCTATGCGTACACCGCCGTCTTTTAGGATGGTAATGTCTATTTTGTTAGCGTAGCCCGCAATGGCTTCGTCTATAGAGTTATCAGCAATCTCTTTAATAAGATGATGTAAACCGTCGTAACCGGTAGAACCAATATACATGCCCGGACGAAGCCTTACTGGCTCCAAACCTTCTAGTACTCTAATTTCTGACGAATCGTAATCTCCTGCTTTGTCAGCCATATAATTAATACCTCTTCTTAATATACTTTACTAGTATACACCTGTCTGGCAAAAAATTCAAGAGAGTGCTAGAATGAGAATGTTATGGCATTAACATATTTAGACCATGCAGCCACGAGCCCGCTTTTGCTGGAGGTAATAGACGCCATGCACGTGGCGGAGGAGGAGTTTTTTGCGAACGCTTCGGCATTACATACGCCTGGGCACTCTGCTATGAACGCCATAGAAAAGGCCAGAAAATCCCTGGCAAGGTTGATAGGCTCTGATCCAGACGAAATTATTTTTACATCTGGAGCATCAGAGAGCAATAATACTGTGATACGAACTTTTGAAGGTCACATGATTGAGACTTCACCTCTAGAGCATCATTCTATTCTAGAGGCGGCTAGAGAGTACGGTGGCAATAAATTGCCGAAACTGTATTCCTATATGCTAGCCAATAATGAGACTGGAGAGATTTTGGATATTGCCGAGGTGGTAGCGAGAGCAAAGAAAGACGCGTTTGTAGACTGGCCGGGGATGTTTGATAAGAAAAATGACTGGGGCAGGCCGCTAGTTACCTTAAAAAAAGGTGGGTATATACACTCGGACTTAACTCAGGCGCTTGGTAAAATCCCTATAGACGTAAAGGCTCTTGGACTAGACTACGCTACAATGTCTGCACATAAAATAGGTGGCCCGCTAGGAGTAGGGGCGCTATATGTGCGCAAGGGGGTTCCATTTAAGCCTCTTATTATAGGTGGAAACCAAGAGAATAAGCGAAGAGGTGGAACTTATAATGTAGTAGGTATTGTTGGATTCGGCGCCGCCGTAGATAAAATATTAGAAACACAATCTTGGATAAAATACGATACAGAGGTGAGGGGGTTGCGCGATGAGCTGGCAGAGCAGATTTTAGCTAGAATACCTGGAAGTTCTCTCAACACGAATATTACCTCTGGCGCTTCCCTTCCCCACATACTGAATGTGTCTTTTCGGGCGGCCGAAGGCGAGTCTATACAGCTTTATCTTGACGCTGAGGGGATAATAGTGTCTACTGGTTCCGCCTGTGCAGCTGGTGACACCAAGCCCTCGCATGTGCTAATGGCGAAGACTGGTGACGCAGAGGTGGCACATTCGTCTATACGATTTTCTTTTGGACTGGATAACGATTCAAGAGATATAGACAGAGTAATGGCGGTACTGCCAGAAATAGTTAACAGATTGCAACAGATGAGCACTATTACTTACGATAATTCTCTATAGCGTCTTTTAGCGCCTCGTGGCCTAAAACAGAGCAGTGGAATTTGTGCTTGGGGAGTTTGCCTAGATAATTGTCGATGTCTTCGGCTGTAATATTGAGAGCTTCGTCTAATGTCTTGCCTTTTGCTAGTTCGGAGAGGGCCGAAGTGGACGCGATGGCAGATGCGCAGCCATAAGTCTTCCATCGTATATCAGAAATGGTATCTGTTTTTGGATCTACCTTGATGTACATTTTCATTTGATCGCCGCAAATAGGGTTGCCTACTAGACCGGTAGCATCACACTGGAACTTACTTTCGTCTCCCATTAAAAAATTACGTGGATTGAGAAAATGATCTTTTACGGTATCGGAATATATCCAATCTTGGCCTTCTTGCATGACATCATTATACCATCTATTAACGGACCTTGAAAATGACTTCGTCTTGCTGCGACGATTCTTCCGCTTGCGGAGGAGCGGTAGTGATAGAAATGACAGGCTCCGGAGTGGGTTTAGGCTGCGGTTTGACCTTTGGTGGTTGATCTGGTGCTACAATGTCTTCTTCGGGAAGAGGCTTGGATTTAGCCGGTAGGGGTGCGTCTTGCGAGGTAGCCGCGGCTGATGAGCCTAAAACTGTACGTTTTGGAGTGTGAGTTGCTTTTTTGGCTATCCAGTCGTCCAAAAAGCCTTTTTTGGGCTCTTTTTCGGCCGCTGGAGGGGTTTTAGCGGCAGAGACAGTATCTGAATCGTTTTTGTCGGGAAATGTGTCTATGGAGCCGCTAGCGGGCTTTGGAGACATTTCTGCTTTTTTGGCTTTTTCGGCTGCACTCCAGCGATCCTGGATTTCCTTTTCTACCTCGGCACGAGTTTTACCAAACTTGGTGGCGGAGTAAATTTTGAGGCTATTCATTAATTCTTCATTTGCTTCACCCATGGGTGCTGGCAGATTCATAGTAAATGGTGCAGACGGCATGCCAAACATCATTACTTTACAAACTGCAGCATGATTGGGCGTCTTTGTGAGATCTTCGGCGGTGAAAGTAGGAGTAAAGGCCTTTACCATAAGGTCAGCATCTGTAACGCCGACACGTCCGCATATGATCGTACCAACGTTACCAAGGAGCGCCTCCCTAATTTTATCGGTAAGCTGAGTCATGAACTGGTTTGCCACGATTAGGTTGAGGCGGTATTTTCTAGCTTCTGAAAGGATAGATTCGAAACTATCAGTAGCAAAGTTCTGGAACTCATCCACGTAGAGACAAAAGTCTTGACGCTGATCCTCTGGAATATCTTGACGGCTCATAGCGGCTTGCTGGAATTTCATCACAAAGATCATACCGAGGAGATTAGCATTAATATCACCGAGACGCCCCTTAGATAGATTGACTAGGAAGATTTTTTTATTGTCCATAATTTCGCGGATGTTAAACCCGGATTTTACTTGCCCGAGGGTATTTCTCATAATAGTATTAGAGATAAATGGGCCCCATTTAGATGCAAACCAAGTGATGACTTCGCCGGCGTCGTTGCTTTTTTGGGATGCTGGAAATTCCTTAGTCCAGTAGTCATAGACTGCTTTATCTGTAACATATCGAAGTTTTGATTTTACAAACTCCGCATCTGTAAAGCACTGTGGAATATCTATGAAGGTAGCTCCGGCTGGATCGCTCATTAGAAGGAGTGCAGCGTTCCGGAACATATGCTGACCGCGTGGGCCAAAGAAGCCTTGATTCTGAGGGTCAAAGAGAGATTGAAGCATGCTGATGCCCTCTTGTACTATAAAATCTTTCTGATCTTCGGAGGTATATTCAAACATGTTCATACCTACTGGATGTTCGATATCGGCAGGGTCAAAATAGATTACGTCGTCAATGCGTTCTTCCGGTACGCGTTGCAGTAAGGCTTCTACCGCATCACCATGCGGATCTATGAATGCAAAGCCACGACCATCGCACATGTCTTGGAAAGCAATATTCTCCAAAAATACTGACTTACCCATACCGGTTTGACCTATTACGTACATATGGCGACGGCGGTTGTCATCGTCAAGATAAATCGCCTTCTGTACACCACGAAATTCGTTGGTCCCCAGGAATACGCCTTCCGTAGCCAGACGTGCCGGACCATCCACTTGTTTGGTTAATTGGCGTTCTACTTGGGAATTCGGAATAGCTGTTTGCTCTGGTAGGTGAAATATAGAGGCTAATTCCACACTATTGAGGATGCTTGAGTGAACTTTAAGCGGGAAGAATCTGAAAGTATAGTCAATCGTAAGTTTTTTGGCGTCTTTGAAGGTATTAACCTTAAAGCCATTTAACTCTGGGGAGTTAAATTGCGAGAACGCCGATACTATACCGCCAACGATGGCTTCTGAGCGTGCTTTACTGGCGGAGCTAGCTATAACCCGTATTAGTGTCTCAAATGCCGGAAAACGCATTTTGTTGGCGATAGCGGTGATTTCATCTTGTTTGACACTGCTGACCGGCTCTGGATTAGACTTTTCGTGTTCGCCGGGAACTTCCCATGGAGCACGGATAAGGTCCATGGCAAAGTTGCCGATGTTTGCCCCTGGAGTTTTTTTCTTGTTGCCTTTTTGAATATCGTCTATGTATTGTTTGCCTTTTTCTGACCAATTTTTTTGTGCAGGACGGAATAAAATTTGTACAGTAGCCCCCTCATCTTTACTCACGCTAGAAAGCGCATTCAGGATGGCAAGTTGTGCGTCACGCTTAGTGTCTTCGTAGGTAGCGATAGGCAAACAGTAATCTTTATCCAGCGTCAGTTCGGCCCCGGCCACCGAATTGATTCCCGTTCCACCCCTAAAGATGTTTTCTTCGCGTTTTATCTCTACCCGTGCAGTGGGATATGCGGACTGTATAGCTTGTTTGACCGTCTCAGTAAGTACGGCTGGAACCACAGCGTAATATCTGATAAACCCATCTTTAGCGATAATTTCTAACGAAAAATGTCGCTGACCATAAATCTTAGTCTTGGCGCCCTTGGTAAGGGTGGACGAGAGGATGGAATACATTACCTGTGCTTTAGAGATAGCCTCATTAGCAATATCACGTTTGTCACGGCCACCAGCTTCGATATCATCAGTAGTGGGTGGTAGATGAATCAGTAGCGGCACCATCTTAAGCCCACGTTCGTATTTTTTGGCTTTGCGCATTTTAGATATATATGTGCCGCCAAAGATAGACGCTATGATGCCTAGCGAAACAACCAGTATTACTACTACCACCCAAGGCTCCATTACAACCTCCTCTTTCGTGAATCGTTGTAAAAAATACTAAAACAGATATGTGTCATGCGCCTTTGCCCTCCGTCCATACGGATTGAGCTCCATACTTAGACAAATGAAGTATGTTAGTATCTCTAGCGACATCGTAGCCATCAGCTAGCTTCTCGCCATTATCCGGGTCTTCTGTCATGAGGTGTATTATTTTTTTTACTTCTTTCACTCCTGCTTCGCCAAATTTTTTTTCTACAATCGGGGTCTTTTCAATAGACGCAGCTGCTGCCTCTACGACATTAGGGTGCATATCGTGGTGATTAGAAGGATGACTAGGCTGACTTTGCTCATGTGCTTGCAGCGCAGCTAGAGGAGCAGCTTCAGCTTGGCTTGGGTCAGCATTTATATTTTCAGCTGTAGTATTGCTAGATGAGTAGGTTTTGTTGCCTATAGCACGAATTTGCGCTTCTGCCGGCTGCGAGAGCCACTCTCCGCTGCTAGTGTCAAGATTACCACTATCTTCATGGGGCTCTATATTACTACTACCCTCTCCCTCGGTAAAGTAAGTAATCCTATCTGGTTCAAGACCGGTAGACTGGCTTGTTTGGTTATTACTCATATGCTTATTTTATCACATTATATCCGCTTTGCCACTAAAAATTCGGCTAAGCAGATGAACAGACATACTAATCCAACCGTCCATAGGTTCATCACGCCAAAGGAATATGTCATTAGCAGCATGATGGGGGCAAAAGCCAACACCGCAGAATATAAGTAATCTTTGCTGCGAAATATTTCCTTTTTGAATGCTAGACGCAGGAAGCTTTGCATTAGCAATGAAATTACGCCAAAGCATACCAGATATGCTGTTGTAAAAAATAATAAAACTCCGAACGGGCCTATGTCCGTCGGAGACGTAAAATTCAGCATAACTATTAAGGCTGCGAGTCCTGCTATGCTAATGATTGACACAAAGCGGTTATGTTTCATATTGCCATTGTATCACAAAAACTAGTTGGCCCCCAAGAAATATCTATAATTTTGTATTTAGAGGAGCAGTGGGGTTATCCGGCACTTATAAACACAACTATTAGCCGCAACCCCTACTCTGCTTCCCTTTTTGACCGCTTCACTCTAGGTGAAGCATTGTCCTTGTCTAGCTTTTTCCTTTCGCTCTGTTTTATATTTTGGCTATTTGCCGGAAGGTACTAACGAAAGATTTGCTGACGCGCTCTACGCTTTTTTGGCTTATTTCCTGTCAATTACGTGATATGTAAGCCTCTTGGCGGAGCTCTAGGTAATTCCTAAAGTGTAACTTATGGCTAGAAATTACCTTTTCGCCCGCCAATTTTACGCTATGGTTTGTTTCTTGCTTTGAAATATTTGTATTTCATATTCTCCTTTTTTTAGTTTTTGTTTTAGTCATCTCGACTGTTTTCATATTAGCATAAATGTTATAAAAAATCAATAGATTTGTTCAATATTTATAGGGTATTTTTTACAACATTGTCCCAATTTTTTCCCTGTTCTACTTTTTTATTCATTTTGATGTATTTTTTACAACATTAGTCTAAAATCAGCCTCATTTTTTATGTTGTGAATTCCACATCACGTGATTGTTCTCTTTTCTGGAGCTACCAAAAATACGCTTGGTGGTTATTTTTTTGTCGTATTCGTGCTGGACCGGACAGCCTTATTGTCATTTTTGGCTGATGATGTTATAATTATTTTAGTTGGGGCTGACAAAGCTTAGACGGATTATTAACAGTCGTAATGCGTGTCGAGCAAATACCGTAAGTATTGAATAAGTGCTAAAAACACAAAAACAGCGCATGTTGCATACATGCCTGCTTACGCCTAATAATATTACAACATAGGCTGGTCTTGCTCTGAGTTCTCGTAGGACCAAGATTATTATATTACGAGGATAAGGTTACCTAGTTGGCGAGAGGTAACTCGAAAAATAGCCTTGACAACTGCAGGTTTCGTTTTCTGCCGCCAGCAGTTTATTACGTCAAACCTAAAACAGAAAACTACACACGTAGATTTACGGCCCAGTGATAGTACGGACGGGGAGGCAGTATCCCCCAGCTCCACCATTATTCGAGTTAAAAGCCGCAAGTGCGGCATTTTTCTTGCCTTGCTCTATGCATAATAGCACTTCGGTAAGAGAAAATGCTATCTTGGCAGCTTTTAATCTCAAATGAATATTCCAGAAATAAATTTCGGTTCATTTTTTGTTGTTTAGAAAATCGCTACGCGATTTGGATAAAGAAAAAGACCGGTAACTGCGAGGAAAACCGGTCTTTTGTAGAGTGTGGAGTTATTTTGGCTAAATTTTTGTTTTTGAACTTCTGAATAATTTTTTTATTCAAAAGCTATCTCTATAATATCTCGAAAAAACGCTAATGTCAATACTTTTTTATACTTTTTTACACTTTTTTTCAAAGTTTTCCACAAGCTGTTTTTTTTAAAAGGCCTAACAGTATTTTCTAGCCATGTAGAGTGTACAGCTATGACGGTTACATGTAGGGTTGTGTTTTTCCTGGGGCTATGGTAGTAAAATATGTATGGTATCGAAAGTTAATTCGGCAATTCCCTATGGTTTTGAGGGGAGACTTGTGGAGGTAGAGGGTGACATGAGCAGAGGTCTCCCTGCCTTTAATATCGTAGGTATGGCCAATAAAACCATTAATGAGGCAAAAGATAGAGTGCGAAGCGCTATAGTTAACTCTCAATTTAGCTTCCCGGACAAGAAAGTGACTATTAATTTGGCGCCGGCCGAGCTACATAAGGATGGAACTTATCTTGATCTACCTATAGCGCTCTCCATACTGATACTGTCTGGTCAATTAATAAAGGACGACGTGAAAGGTAAATTATTCGTGGGTGAACTATCACTGGACGGTAAACTACGGCCAGTAAGAGGCATAATTAATATCATAGAAATAGCCAAGAAGGCCGGGTATAAGGAAGTCTACGTGCCAATTAACAACTTATCTCAAGCCTCCTTAATGGACGGCATAGTAGTATATGGTGTGGATACTCTACAAAATCTTTTTCTAGCACTAAAACAGCAGGCTAAATTACCGATATCGAATCCTGATGACGTTAAGCATACAGCGACGAGACGCCTAAATGACACAATCTTAGACCATATTAGAGGGCAACAGCTAGCAAAACGCGCGATGGAAATAGCAATAGCTGGTCGCCATAATATACTTATTTCTGGTCCGCCGGGGGCTGGTAAAACGTTACTAGCCAAGGCCGCAGCGAATTTACTACCAAGTCTCACTCCAGAAGAAAAGATTGATATCACTAAGATATATTCGATTGCGGGACTAGCTACTGACGAGATTATAGAGGAGAGGCCCTTTCGTAACCCACATCATACGGCAAGTTCTATCTCCATAATAGGTGGTGGAGCCATGGCGACGCCTGGCGAGATATCATTATCGCACAAGGGTATTTTGTTTTTGGATGAAATCCCAGAGTTCCCCAGGGCAGTACTAGAAGCTTTGCGCCAACCACTGGAAGATAAGAGGGTCTCAATATCACGCGCAAATCGTAAAACAACATATCCGGCAGATTTTATGCTTGTGGCCACCATGAATCCATGCCCATGTGGATATTTGGGCGATCCAACGCATGAATGTAAGTGCACGGAGATACAAATTCAGAAGTACCAGAAGAAACTCTCTGGGCCACTCTTCGATAGGATAGATATGAATATAACCGTAGAGAAGGTCGACAATTCCGACCTCTTGAAACCACTGGGCGATAGTAATGATGAACATACTGTTGTGAAAAATAATATAACGGAGGCAATAGAGCGTCAAAAAAATCGGTATGGTAAAGAGGGATTCTACAATAGCTCATTGTCTAGTTTTCAAGTATCAAAGAAGCTAAAAATGGAGCAAGCAGCAGAGGAATTACTAACCAACGCATCAGAGAGATTGAATCTCTCTGCTAGGTCATATTTTAAAACTATCAAAGTGGCTCAGACTATTGCAGACCTAGACAAATCGGATATTATTTTAGCCAAACATTTGGCCGAAGCCCTAACTTATAGACGGCGTTAATTAAATTGCAGTCTTAACTATTATTTAGATGTTGCTTTTACTCTTAAAATTTGATATAATTATTTCTAGGTTAATTCAAAAGAAGAAAGGACTATCATAAAAGCAACATCACGCACTCGTCTTAATGGAGAAATTCGTTATCCTGAGGTACGCGTAATTGGCGCTAGTGGTGAGCAGCTAGGAATTATGTCTAGCAAAGAAGCCCAGATTCTTGCGAATAAACAGGGGGTGGACTTGGTGGAAATTGCTGCCAATGCTAACCCGCCGGTCGTTAAAATTATCGATTGGGGTAAATACCAGTACCAAAAGATGAAAGAAGAGGCTAAGAATCGTAAAAAGGCTCGAGAAAAACAATCCGAGCTAAAGCAGATGAAGATTGGCCTTAAGATTAGCGACAATGACCTAAATATAAAAGTTCGCAAAATGCGAAGCTTTCTTGACGATGGCGATCGCGTGAAGATATTGATAATCTTTCGCGGACGCGAAATGGCGCACAAGGAAATCGGCCAAGAGTTATTAGAGAAGGTGGTCGGCTTACTAGGTGATGGCATTATAGTAGAAGGCAAGCCGCAAATGAACGGACGCAACTTATCGGTACAGGTACGAAAAAAGTAACTTCCTACTTTCTAGGCCGTCCGATCGCACTTTGAAGAAGTTAAATAAAGGAAAGGAAAACCACTATGCCAAAGTTAAAAACGCATAAAGGTACCGCTAAGCGTATTAAGGTTACCGGATCTGGTAAGTTGGTGCGCGAGCGTGCATTCGGGAATCATATTCTCGCAAAAAAATCTAAAGCCAGGAAGCGCAATATGAAAACTGCTGCTACTATAAATGGCAAAATTAACAAGAATATTAAGAAAGCATTGGGGATGTAACTATGAGAGTGAAAAGAGGAGTCGCAGCACATGCGAAACATAAGAAGCTGCTAAACAAGACTAAGGGGATGCAACATTATCGTCGCCGTAGTTACAGATTGGGCAAGCAGGGTGTAATTAAGGCGTTGCAATATAGTTACCGTGATCGACGTAACCGTAAGCGTGATCTTAGAGCATTATGGATCACTCGTATCAATAATGCTTCGCGCGAGCTTGGGATGTCTTATTCTCAGCTTATCGCTGGAATGAAGGCTAAGGATATATCCTTGGATCGCAAGATATTGGCAGATCTCGCCGTGAATAACCCTGAGGCCTTTAAAAAGATCGTTAACACAGTGAAGGAGAAATAAAATGGCTATTTGTGAAATTACCGGAAAAGGCAAAATGTATGGCCATAATGTATCATTTTCTCAAAGACATACGCGCAAGGTATTCAAACCAAACGTATCAAAACGAACTTTGATTATAAATGGTCAAAAAGTAAAATGCAATGTATCTACTTCTGCCCTAAGGACACTAAAGAAAAAAGGATTAATTGAATCTCCAAAGGCTAGAGCCGACAAGAAGACAACTAAGTAGGTCACTATTCATTATCAAAAAGTCACCCTTTCGGGTGATTTTTTGATAATGAGCCGTCAGTAAGCCGGGTTCTGTAACTATATATAATATATAGTTGATGACCATCTATCTTGACGTTACATTGCTATAACGTTCTAGCGGTGAACGCACATCCTCGAGCGAAGGTATATAGTGCTCCTTGCAACAGGTAGGGTTTGCCTCCGCACTATATCGCTACGGCGCGCTGTGGGCTCTTACCCCACTCTTTTCACCCTTACCTTGTATTGTTTCTGTGGTACTTTCCCTATCCTTACGGACGGTCGCTGTTAGCGACTACCCTGCTCTATGTTGCCCGGACTTTCCTCTTGTAAAAAGCGGTCATCTTTCAGGCTCAAAGGTATTATATCACTTATTGAGAATTTCGTCTATTGCGGCGTTAGCTTCAGAGTCAGCAATCGCGTTCTGGTTGCGTGGAACATGCGTAAATGAAATAGCATCGAAGAAATCTAATTTTTGTTGGATGCTATCATATACCTGCATAATGTCTTGATTTTTAACATGAAAGATACCGCTGAGTTGGTTAACCACCATCAGACTATCAGATATAAAATGAACCGTTTTATATCCTAGCTCTATGGCTCGTTCAATCCCCTTTTTCATAGCAAGATACTCAGCGAGCCGAGACGTAGCAAAGCCAATGAATTCTCCTCCGCGCTCAATAATCTGGCCGTTATTGTCATGGATGCAATAGCCAATGCCAGATGGACCGGGATTCCCGCGAGAAGCACCATCAACATTAATAGTAATGCTGTTGGCAGTATCGCGAGGAGAAATACGGTTAGTAGCGGCTCCTCCTTCTTCAATCTCTAATACTGATATCGTGGTATCTTTTAACCGAATACCTGGAGCCGGAAGGTCTTTAATATATTTGTAGGCGGTGTATCTATCCTTAGGAATAGGTTTGACCCGGTCGTCTATGTTTAACTCATATATAATATATAGGTTGCTAAGCTGACTGGCACCTTCTGGTGCCAAAAAAGTAATTACGTCTTTGAGCTTGACAGAAGAAGCGGTTAGTCCAGTGTATTCCGTAAGTGAACGAGCCATAGCTTCTTCAGGCTGTTCGCCAAATTTGATCTTACCGGTGGGCAATTCCCAAAAAGCCGGGGCATCACTACGGCCTCGGCTACATTTAAAAACTAGTATACCTTTTTCGTTTTTTATTAAACCAACTGTGCGAATTCTCTGTTTCATCCCACCTCTCTATCATAATAACCTTGCCTTTCCCCGTAATATATACAAGGTGGGTAAAATCTTATGCGATACACCCACGGGTGTAAGCCACGAAATCCCTATAACATGATTATTCAGGAAAATCATGTCGCCAGCAAGGCTATCTTTATTATACCACACTAGTTCCCTACTAGGAAATAAAAGAAGTTGATAATGCCGTTCATCCCACTGATCATTACGTGCGAAAACACCTCACCGAAAAGTAGTATCAGCATATACACAAGAATTATTCCGTATTGTTCGATACTGGCGAGAACATTACGAAAGCCATCTGGCGCGATCGCATAGAGAATACGTGACCCGTCTAGTGGTGGAATAGGGATGAGGTTAAATATCATAAAACCCAAGTTGACATATACGAATTCAGCAAAGAAAAAGCGCCATACTTCCCCGCCAGCACCATTAAGCAATCCTGAGAAATATCCTATCAAAAAGAATAAAAGTGCTAAAAGAAAATTAGTAAGTGGGCCAGCTATAGATACCAGCGCCATACCCCATTCGTGCCATTTTAGATTGCGATTATTAACCGGTACTGGCTTAGCCCCACCAAACACCGGGGCATTTAACATGTATAGTATTAGTGGTACCAATATGGACATGTACGGGTCTATGTGTTTGATGGGATTGAGCGAAAGCCTGCCGGCATCTTTGGCGGTGCGGTCCCCTAGCCAATACGCGACTACACCGTGAGCTAATTCGTGCAGAATAACAGATACTATTGTAATGACCAATATTATTAATACGTACCTGAAATCAAGATTGAAGTTCATGCTAATTTAACACCACCACTTCTTTTGAAGATGGGAGGCTGTCCAAATTTTTAACTTTTAATTTTTTCTCGGTGCGTGCGGTAAGTTTGAGATCGGCGACCATGCCATCCACATTCCCCATAGAAACTACGAGCTTTGGCTCAATCTCGCGAATAGCGCGTACGGATGAGGTGCATAGGATGTCGGCAACAATGTCGTCTAGGTTTTCCTCTATGCCGCCAATAACACCAGTGTGTACCCCTCCGATCTCGACGTCGTAAATTGTCTTTCCGCTTTCGGTAGGAATTCCTCTGATAGTGGCATCGCCAATCTCAAATTCTCCTGGGCCAGAGATTTCTCCTACGGCTAGACCGGCATTAATTATGGCATTGGCGATATTAATGTTAATTGTGGTTTTTTTTGTGATGAAAGTTACTTCGTCTAGTGATTTGCTTTCTATCTCGAACATTTTACTCCTATTCTTTTATTATTTTTTCTGGATCGATTATTTCTGTAATCTCCATTTCAAAGATTTCCATTACGAAACGGTCGCGTACGCTTTTGCGATATGTAAAATCGTCTGGAGACATTATTACGTAGTTGATAGGCTTGCCTTGTTTTTTTTCTATGACCTCGGCCCACCGTGTGAGTTTTTTTGTTTTATCGTCGCCTATGATCAACAAATCTATACCTTCTTGACCAGGTAGGCGGTTAGTAACGATAAGGCCATTGAGATAGCGCTTGACTGGACGAATATATTCCTCCCAGGTGGTTTCTTTTACGTCCTTATCGCGAGATGAATCAATTTTTTTCGAAAAGATGTCGATCATTGGACGATAAAATGGATGTTTGCTATTAGCTGAATAATAAACTTTGTTATCGAAAGTATCATTTTTTATTATTCCAATACTCTCTAAGTTAAGCAGTTCCCTCCGCACAGAGTTTATCTGTTCGTCAATAACTCTAGTCATTTCGCGCACATAGAAGCTTTTCTCTGGATTCTCGAAAAACAGACGTAGTAGCTTGGCGCGAGTCTTAGATCCGAATAGTTTTTCTGTAGGAGTGTTAGTTTCTTTGCTCATTATATATATATTTTATCACATATGGATAAACTTCTTCAAGGCTCAACCAAATTATTTGGTTATTGCGCTTAAACCAAGTGTTCTGTCGTTTCGCTAAATGCCAGTCTTCAAAAAAACATTGTTCTTTTGCTTGAGTTAGTGTGAGCTCGTGGTTTAGATATTTCCAAACATACTCATAAATATTGCTTTTCATAGCGCTACTCCCCCAACCGTATTTATGTACGAGTCTCTTTGTCTCTTCATAGAGCTCTGGCGAAAACATTGCATCTATGCGTTGTTTTAAACGCTCCCTTAGAACATCGTTGGGCCACTTGATCCCAATGATCAAATAATTGCCTTTTACCTCTGTTCTGTCTGAACAACTTTTTTGTTCAAAGTCGCCAATCTTGGTACCAGTGGGGCCTTTGAAGTGGTAGTCGAAAATAAGCGCATCAATATATAAACCTGTGCCACCAACTATGATCGGAACTTTGCCACGAGCTTTAATATCCTTGATTTTGTCCTCCGTGTATGTTTTCCAATCTGCAACCGTAAAGCGTTCACCTGGATATACTAAATCTAAGCCATAATGAGGTATAAATTCCATTTCTTGGTTGGTGGGCTTGGCGGTGCCAATATCCATACCTTTGTAAATAGCCCTACTGTCGGCAGATATTATCTCGCCGCCAATAGTTTTGGCAATCTTGATAGAAACGCTAGTCTTGCCAGACCCAGTAGGACCCAGTATTACTATGGTAGGTTCTTCCAAAGCGATTAAATTCCTTTTATAAATTCTACTAACTCGTCTAGGGCAACTTTTTCTTCCCTATCGCGCAATCGAACAGACACTTCGCTATTCTCCGCGTCTTTTGGCCCAACGATGATAATACACGGGATTTTCATGTTGGTGGCCCGACGAATCTTCTTACCTAAAGAATCAGCCGAATCGTCCACAATGTAGCGCAATTTGTTGTTCGGGAGTGGCTCATCAAGCGCTATCTCTTCTAGAATACTAGTGACGTTATTTACATACTCTGGGATTTGGTCGTTAACAGTAAGGATACGGACGTTTTCTGGTGCACACCACATTGGTAACCACCCAGCAGTATGCTCTAGGTAGATACTCATAAAGCGCTCAATAGCCCCCATGAGGGCGCAGTGAACCATAATCGGGGTCTTCTTGGATCCATCGGCGTCAGTATACTCAAGATGGAATCGGGCCGGCATAGCATAATCTAGCTGCACGGTGGCCAACTGCCACTCACGGTCTAACGCATCTACAGCCATAAAGTCCATCTTGGGGCCGTACATGGCGGCTTCGCCTTCGCCGATATAGTATTCCATCTCAAATTTGTCGGCCATTTCTTTGATGGCATTCTCAGCTTTTGCCCACATCTCTGGCGTACCAATGTAGCCATCGCTATCATCACGGAACGAGAGTCTGAGTTTTAACTTCATATTGATCTTTTGATACAGGTCTTTTGCGGCTTCAATTAATTCGCCGAAAATATCACCGACTTGATCTTCAGTGCAAAAAACATGCGAGTCATCCTGTGTAATAGCCCTAACGCGAGAGAGTCCACCAAGCTCACCTTTGCGCTCATCACGATAGACCATAGTGGTCTCTAGATATTTGATAGGGAGGTCCTTGTACGACCTAGGCAAACTAGCAAAAATTTGTGCATGGTGAGGGCATGAAACTGGCTTAATAGCTAAATGATCTCCGCTTTCTTGCGAAACGAATTGTAGCATTTCTGGAAATTTTTCATAATGCCCGGAGGTCTTATATAGATCTACGTTAGCAATATGTGGAATACAAACTTTTTTATAGCCATTCTTTAAACGATAGCTCTGAGTAAAATCATTAAGTAGGTCGCGCAAAATAGTGCCACGTGGAGTGAATAGCGGCAATCCGGAGCCAACCAGATCCGAAAAGCAGAATAAATCCAGTTCCTTGCCGAGTTTACGATGGTCTCGGGCCTTTGCTTCCTCTTGTCGCTTGAGATATTCTTCGAGCTCTGTCTCAGTGGCAAAAGCTACGCCGTAGATACGTGTAAGCATTTCCCTTTTTTCATCGCCACGCCAATAGGCTCCAGCAATACGGGTTAGTTTGAAAGCTCCCAGTTCGGAGGTATTCTCTACATGCGGGCCCTTGCAAAGATCAACGAAGATATCACCAAGGTCGTAGAAAGATATTTCCTCCTCGTCGGGTAATTCTTTGATTAATTCTGTTTTGTATGTCTGTTTGTTGTCATGAGCCCAGTTAAGAGCTTCATCTTTAGAAACAACGCGTCTAACCATAGGAAGTTTACGCGCGATAATACCTCGCATTTTTTTCTCAATTTTGAGTAAATCTGTATCGGAGATTTTTGTGTCTCCAAAATCAATATCATAATAAAAACCGTTATCTATAGCTGGGCCAATACCGAATGCTACGCTTGGATATAAGTCTTTGACAGCGGCAGCAAGCACGTGGCTGAGCGTGTGTCTTATTTTAGTAATATCTTCCATATATATTCCTTTTCTGTATAATTATAGCATAATTATGAGGTAGACTACAAAAGGTCGTTGCCGTTATTTGATTTTCTTGAGGCTTCCTCGCAGGCGCAGTGCTTTACAAATTTGACGCATGGTCGAATCGTAACTGTCGTAAATGCGTACTTTTTTACCAAAATGTTTGGTGAGCACATTTTTTATATCCTGGAATTGTGAGCATGCAAGAATTATTTCTTCTGGACGAAATTTTTCCTTTTTTAGAAATTCTTCTATTGTGCTGATGGCATCTTTTTCTAATAATTCGCCGTCATCTATAAGGGCTGGCCAGTCATCTAGACACAGTGTCTTAGTCTTGGTTTTGAGGTGAAAAAGAAAATTATGATAGTATATTGTCCTCGATACGGCTTTTGTAGTGAGAACGAGAACTTTGCGTTTAATAAACCTATCTGGCTTAGCTAAATCAAAGCCGACAAACTTTTGAGTTTTATATTTATTACAGAAGTATTTAAGACTTGTAACGGTGAGTAAGTGATTTGCAAAAACAATTAAGTCTGCCTTACCGATGTGCGGATGAAGGTCATCGACGGCGATTTTGCGAGCTTTTTTAGGATTTTCCAGAAGCAAAGCGGCGTTGCGCCAATCTATCACGCGAGTTACTTTGACAACAGGGATTTCTTCTTCTAGCCAGTCAGCGAAAAATTCTCCACCATACCCACTGTCAAACACTACAACATTTAGCATAATAAAAAATAGTCCCCTACCTATTGATCTATATTATAACACACCTAGGGCTCTTTTTGGAAAATGTTGTACAATTTTTTTAAATATTTGTTTAATGAATTATTAAAATCTGTGTATAATATAGTAAATGGAGGTAATATGAAAAAAAATTGGCGTTATATAGACTTGATGAGATTATCGGCAGGAGCAAGCCTGCTGATCGGTCTAGGAGATTATGTTTTATTAAAAATAGGCACCCCTATTGGGCCTTTCCTGTTCGCTTTTGGACTACTT
Organism: uncultured bacterium; assembly: GCA_902761145.1. GTDB lineage: Bacteria > Patescibacteriota > Saccharimonadia > Saccharimonadales > Saccharimonadaceae > Nanosyncoccus. The sequence goes on along the minus strand of CACWJA010000006.1, from coordinate 46,910 downwards.
GGCGTATGCGTAATTGGACTTAACTTATTTACTGGAAAATGCGGGTTTTGGATAGAAGATAAGATCAAGATATTGGACCTCATAATCATCCTGGCAATTAATCTAGTGTGCGGGTATATTTTTGGTGTCTTATTCGGAGTGATGGACGCTACAATTGCGAGCGTCGCTGTCGACAAAATGTCTGGCTGGAGCTTTACTTGGGAGTTTTTTCTGAAGTCCGCAGCGTGCGGTGTTATCATGTATCTAGCAGTCGATCTATACCGCCGAGGAACGATATTTGGGATTTTGTTGGGGGTGCCACTGTTCATATTTTGCGGATTTCAGCATTCAATTGCAAATGCCATAACCATGGGGGTAGCGGTAGGCTTTAGTTGGACAATAGCATTATGTGCCTTGGGTAATTTTGTTGGAGCCATAGCAGCCTGGTCTTTGTGTCGAAACATAAATTCGTTAAAAAAATAAATAGAGAGCCATGCTTTTATCAGCTATGTGCTACAAAGGCTTTATTTTCGCTAAAACTTTCCTTTCTGCATTATTCGAAAAAAGGAAAATCATTTTTTACTCATTTTCTTGAAACGGCGAACCCCAGGAAGTTCTCGCATCCTACTACACCTTTTATAGAAAATGCCCAACCAGAAGGTTGGGCATTTTCTATGGTGGGTTGTGAGGGGCTCGAACCCCCGACCTTCTCGGTGTAAACGAGACGCTCTAGCCAACTGAGCTAACAACCCGTATTTACATTATAACACATATATGCGAAAAAGGCTAGGAAAGCGAGTAGTTATCAGGGCAATAATTTTATGCAGATGGGGAGTGTTGCTTCTTTTTGGCGGCAAGCCATTTTGGGGTAGGAATAAATTCGATACGATCCCAGTGCTCTGCGCCAGTATCAACATCATGTTCTTCGACGTCGTAATACAACGAATAAATATGACCTACGCTACAGTACAGCGCATCTTTCATATCGAATCCAAGTTTTTGGGAAACTGAGGTCATATTCTCAACAGAGTTCCCTTCTACCTCTACATAAGTAGGCAGCCATGGCCAGGTGTCGATACACACCTCAGCACCGTCTAACTCCCATGTTTCGCGCATGGACTCTTCGTAGGATTTTTCATGGAGGCCAAGAGCCCGCATCATTTCTACTGCATTACCGTAATCATCTACTATAAGATTTATTTCTTTTACGCCAGTTGCGGAACTATCGTGAAATTCCTTATATGTCACGACTATTTTGTCGCCCTCGTCGCGTACGCGCGCAAAACAGTTGCCTGGATCTGGAGAAAGGTGAAAAACAGTGCGCACCATTTTGCGCTCTGGAGCTATGAGCTTGGCGCCATGTGATTGTAATTTTGCACGGATTAATTCTTTGTCTATATCGAGAAAAACGGCTTCGATTTCTAGTTTCATGGCTACTCTTTATTTTTTGACGACCTTTTTTGTAACATCAAATTTTTCCATATATAGGCCCAGCATTAAGCGTGTCTGGGAGTAAAATGCCGCTAGCGACTGGTACAATATAGATGTAACCGGCATAAGAATCCATTGGACAAGCATCAGGATATTACGACCTTTTCTATATTTCGCGGGCCGTTTGGGAAGCATTTTGAATGACACTAGAATAGACACTATCAGGCCAATAGAAGCAAATGTCTCTACTATACTAACAATATTTGGCAAGTTGTATGCGACCATAGTATGAGAAGACAGATTCATAATCATTGGCACCCAACCACCAAAAGCCACGATAGGCGCAAGGATGGCTAGCGTAACATGCCCATCAAGCAAACGCCAGAATTTTGGAAAAAGTTGCCAAAAAGGCACGATACGTTGGCTTTTCCTGACAAATAGCTTAGAGCCGACATAGGCTACGTCTGATGCTCCATAATACCAGCGTCGTACCTGTATGAATTGTGCTTTGATGGTCTTCCATAGGGTGTCATCTATGACAGCATCTTGGTAGATAGGGATCCGAATAGGTAATACTGAATAATCTCCAGAGAAGAAAAACAGGCTTCGCCAATATTGATGGCCATCCTCCACTATGGTACGCTTGCTCCAGAAGTTCATTGCTTCAAGCGCCTGCAGTGGCTGCGAATGCGATGCAAAGTTGCGTAACAAATGTGGGCGCATAGTGGATATGACGTTGAAGAAAGAGTTCGAAACCGCAATAATACGTGAAGGTGCAGGAGCGTCCCAAATGTTGTTCATAAAAAGTGATACCGGCTGATAGCTGAGGCGCTGACGGTTAGGGTGAGTAATGAATTCATAAGCTACTGAGTCTAGGTATTTTGGAGCCATATGGTTGTCACTATCTAGCGATGTTACGATGATGTTTTCTATTGGTAATCGTTTGTTAGATACGTACTCAGCAACGACATTCCCCGCATATGTGAGATTGGGACCTTTGCCGACAATTTCGTTTGGAAGGTTATCCGGATGCTCGGATAAAATAAAATCACGAAATACGCCTTGGTATTGTTTTTTTAGATGCTTGGCTGTAGCGGCCATCTCTTCCCCGCCCCTGGCTTCATATGCCAAAACAAAAATAATATGGTCTTTGGGGGAGGTAGACCTAGCTACTGCTTTAATAGAGGGGTCTAGTACGTCTATGCCTTCATTGTAAGCAGTCATGATTACTACGTGATAGATCTTGTCTGGGGTAGGGTATTCTTTGCCCATAGCAGCCATCATTTTGAGATTTTCTATGTGCTCGTCAAAATGATAGCTATTGTCGTCTTTATCTCGTAATTTCTCGTATGATGTATGTGGGTTGGAAAGATCTTCTATGCGTTTTCGCCAGTCTACACGCTCCGCACGTTTAATGACTTCATAGCCCTGAATGGTACGATACGCTACTCCTATGGCTTTGACTAACGTAGTGGCAATTAGGGCAAAAAGGTAGATCGCGCCAAGTACTGGGTCTATCAGGGACAGCACAAATAGTAGAATAATAGCACCATACGAGACGGCGCCTGGCAAAATTTCTAAAAAACGGTAGAGTTTCGTACGCTTGCCTTGAGGAATTTCAAGATTTCTACGCATTATCCTTCCCCGAGTAAACGAATTAGCACCAAGAATGTACCGGCTATTAGGGTAGTAGTAATCAGAAGGAAGAATTTTGCCATACCACCGCCGCGCTTACGGAAGATCCTCAAGGATAATAATCCGTGCAAAACGCCAAATATTACTGCAAGCAACGGAAATGACAGCATGTCTACCCAAGAGCCATCACGATACCCACCTATGTCGCCATAGCCGGTCTTGACTACGGTATTACTTGAATTGAGATTAATAAGAGAAAAAACAAGAAGGCCAATAGATAACAATAGGTTAATAATAATTAGCAGCAAAATACCGCGCTCGGTACGATAAATGGCAATAATATCATCTTTGAAGGTAATTTGTTTCATGGGTTATTTAGTGAGCTTATCAACGACCGTGTTAATCTGCTGCATGAACATGACATCACCGACAATACCAACGATACCAGCCACTACCATGACCCACCCTATCAATTGGAATATAGCGCCAGTATTAAATACTACAAATAACCCCAGGGCAAGCATGATTAGGGCAATTATTACGATGTATTTCCAGCTCTGGATGCCTACAGAATGGAGCTTAATCGCAGTATTGACGCGCACTAAGGATTCGTAAATCATCCAAATACCTATAATTATACGGAAAACGTTAGCTATACTGTCACCTATAACGATAGCGGCTATGCCAACAAGCAGAGAGATCACTCCTACGAGAAGGCCGTTGTTAAAAAAGTCATTCTGGCCTTTGACTACGAAATAGTTAATGATCTGGTAAATACCGCTAACAATAAATATAGCACCGAGGATGTTGGCTATAACTGCAATTGTAATATCTGGCCAGACGATCATTAAAATGCCAAAAATTATGATGGCTAGCGACTCGATAACGGCAGACCATGCTGATTTTTTGAGGTCCCAACCTATTTTTTCGATTGGACGCTTGATAACTTCTGTTTTTGGCATATTTTTCTCCTTGGTTATCATTATTATAGCACAAATGTGTTATAATAAGTAGTATTAGCAACGCAAGTCGATATAGTTATGTGTTGTAGAAATTAATTATATACAGATGCGCCGATGTAGCTCAGTTGGTAGAGCAGCTCATTCGTAACGAGCAGGTCACAGGTTCGATCCCTGCCATCGGCTCCATTTGAAGACAACTTACGGACTAGTTAAAGTTCGTAAGTTTTTATTTAGTCCGTAGTCAGGCTTGAAGGCTTGTTCTACCAAATATAAAGTCTGAAAAAAGTAAAGAATTAAACCCATTAGAATGGACAAAGCTAATGAATAATTACAAAAATATGGCTGAAGAAATTGTCTTAAATGAATATATTTTTGTATAAATAATCTCAAAAAAAGAGGAAAAAATTACCCAAATAATTTAATCCTCTTTTTATATTTTTTAGAATATGGGAGTAAAAGTCTTGTCTAGCCAGCACTGAATTTATACTCCCACATAAATTCTACTATGGAAATTCCCATACCCTTTATCCTATTTTTTGTTTTCTTTTAGAAACTATATTAGTTAATATAATAAATATTATTGAGAACCCCAAAATTACTATCATATTTGTTATAATAGGTTGCATTGTTTCTAAATTAAATACTTCTAATGTCTTTAAAGATTCATTACTACTTATATAATAATATGATGGCAAAATATGAGCAATTTTTAAAACTCCATCTGGTAGCCATTCCACAGGAACAAAAGCACCACATAAGAAACTTGATCCTAATGCTATTACATTGACTATACCATTTATTGCATTTTTATTTGAAACTAAATTTCCTATAAACAAAGCAATAGTAGTTGCACACATGGTAAATATAAATGAATTTATTAAATAAATTATTCCTTGATTAGAAAACATTACATCTCCAATTAAAACAAAACTTAATGCAACATACACACCCCATAATATTATAGAAAATAAACTGTTTGATAATAGTAATTGTCTATTAAGTTTTCTATAATTTGTACTACTTATTATAGTTCTTTTTTGAATCTTAATATCTTTAAAACTCGATAGAATTAGACATATTACATATACCAAACAAGCAAGTATACTATAACTTGCAAAATTATAGTAAAACGTTGCTTTTGCTAAACCATCTGTATCAAGTTTAGAAGTTATTTCAACTTCACTTTCTTTAGATAGGGTTTCATTTATTTTACTGATTAATTCATCTTCATTATCTATACTTTTTTGATATATATTTGCAACTTTAATATATCTAGATAATAACATTTCAGCAAATGATGATTGATAATCACCTGTACTTTTTATTTTTATTTCTGGATTTTTCCCATCCATAAAATCTTTACCATAATTTTCAGGAATATAAATTACATAATTTACATCTCTATAAAATAGTCCATCATTTATTGCTTCTTCATTATTATTTAATTCTATTATGTTGCTATTATCTGTTATGTATTTTATTAAATCTTTTGTAATTCCTTTTTCTTCATCATAATTTACTATCATAATATCTGGTTTGCTTGCAACAAAGTTTGTACTATTATCACTTGTCTGCATATTGAATCCACCAAATCCTATTAAAAAAACTGTATATAGAATTATGATAAATTTGTTTTTATTTAATATTTTCAAAAATGTTTTAAATACTGTCATATTTTTGCCTCCTTAAACTGATATAAGAAATTGCTATCAATACAAAAGCAAAAATAAGTAAACTTCCAATATCAAAAATATATCTATCTAATGTGTCATAGTAATATAGTGAATAAAATCCATCAGTAATCATACTTGCAGGATTTAATTTGTTTATAATTGGAATATTTTTATCAATTATATATTTCATTGTTATACCCATCATACCAGACAAAAAACATCCTAACATTGTAATTGCTATAATAATTCCTGTTTTAACATTATCATTTGACTTTATCGTAGTTGCAACCGCTACTCCTAATGATAATCCAGCTAAACTTCCTGCCATTGCTAAAGCAATATCTAATCCTAGTTTATTACCATAGTCAACTTTTAAAACAAATATCGTATAAAGGAATAAAAGAGCAACTCCTACTAATTGCGTAATATAACTAGCAAGAACACTACTTAAAATGATTTTTCCTTTTGAAGTTGGTGACACTGATACTCTCTTTCCTTGATTAGTCATATTGGCTAAATTTTGATTTATTGCAACTGCACCTAATATTCCTCCATATAAACAAGCCATTGCTATAAGTGTATAAAACTCTATCATTGTATAACCTAAATTACTATTTGAAACATTATTAAGTCGTACATCATCTTCTTCAGTCAGTTCTATTACATTGTTATAAATACTTTCATAATCAATATTATAATTACCGGCTATCATTTCTTTTTTTATTTCTTCTTCTGATAAGTTTTTTATAATATTACTTGTTTGTGCTATTTCTTCTGATACATACTTAAATATTGTTTCGTTAATTCCACTTGTTGTAAAGGTTAATTTTGGCTCATCATTTACTAATTTCATATAGCCTACTATTTCTTCATCTTCTAATAATTTTTTTGCTTCTTCCTCAGTTGTATATCTTGTTTCAAATAATCTATCATCATTATTCTTATCACTTAATTCTTCAAAAGCAGTTTTAAATATTTCATTATTATTGAAATCATCATTTTTAATAATTGCTATATTTATAATATCTAATTTTTCACTACTTTCTATATTTGAAAATGCCATATTAAAAAATGTTCCTAATATTATTGGAAAGGCAAAAGTCCAAAATATTAGTGCTTTATTTCTAAAAAGAGTTTTTAAAGAGTATTTAAAGTTATGTATAAACATTAATCACGAAGTTCCTTTCCTGTTAGTTCAAGAAACACATCATTAAGTGTTGGTCTTTCTGAAAATATTTTATTATATTTAATTCTATTCTCTTTTAAATACTCCATAATCTCCACTAGATTATTTTTGCCTTTTTTATATGTAATAAGTAATATATTTCCATTATATTTTACGTCATCAACATTTTTTAACTCTTTTATTTTATCTATGTATTTAGTTTCTAAATCATTTACTTCTATTGATATTTTTTCTTCTATTTTGGCAAGTTCTTTTAATTCATCAGTAGTTCCTGCTGCTAATATTTTACCTTTATCAAGAATAATAACTCTATCACAAAGTATTTCTACTTCTTCCATATAATGTGTTGTATAAACAATAGTTGCTCCATCATCTCTTAATTTCTTGATTCCATCTAAAATATTGTTTCTACTTTGTGGATCAACTGCAACAGTTGGCTCATCTAAAAAAATAAGTTTAGGTTTATGTGCTATACCACACGCTATATTTAATCTTCTCAATAGACCACCAGATAATTTTTTAGGATAGAACTTTTTAAAATCTTCTAATCCTACTAAACTTATTGCGTCTTCTATATATTTTTTCTTTGTTTCTTTATCAGAAATATATAATCCACAAAAGTAATCTATATTTTCATAAACAGTAAGTTCGTCAAAAACTGATACTTCTTGAAATACTACTCCTATTTTAGATTTCAAATCATAAGAATCCGGTTTCATTTCTTTACCAAATATTTTTATACTTCCATTACTATAATTTAATAAAGATAATAAGCAATTTATTGTAGTTGATTTACCACTACCGTTAGGACCTAACAGTCCTAATATTTCTCCCTCGTGTACTTCAAAAGACAAATCATCTACTGCTTTTAATTCTTTATATTTTTTTGTTAAGTTCTTAACTTCAATAATATTTTTCATAATTTCTCCTTTTAAAAAATTAATTGTAGACCAGTGATATTATGATAACATTTATAATAATATTTTCATATACTCCCATTGAAATTTAATATAATTTCATATATAATATTTTTAGAAAGAGAGCGTTATGGTTCGTAAGCTGTTGCTTAATCGCTCCATTTTTCTGGGTGTGGCGCAGTTGGTAGCGCGCAGCGTTCGGGACGCTGAGGCCGTCGGTTCAAGTCCGATCACCCAGACCATTTTTTTGTGGCTCCAGAAAAAACAAATTGAGTTGGGAACCGGAGCGTCCCAAGGGGCAAACGGTTCAAGTCCGATCACCCAGATCATTTTTCATGCCCCCCGAAAGGTAGGTGTTACTGAATAATGCGTGGATTATTCCCCCTTGTGATATTTGTATATGAGGTTTGTGAGGTTATGGATGACTTCGTATCTATTACCTTTGCCGTGGTTGGTGAGTATCACTACAATGTAAGGCTCCGTGTCGAAGACTATCCCAGCATCGTGATACCATTGGTCATAATAGCCATGCTTGTGCATAGTAGTAATGCCGTCAATTTTAATGTAGTTGTAATAGTCATTAATAAACGGAGCTTTAAAATCTGCATTGCTACTAGCGATCTCATACGCTTTTTTGTAATAGGCTAATTGGTCCATGACTGTGGTATCTCCATAGCTATTGTCGCCCGAGAGAGTATTTGGTGCACCCAGAGCAATGCCGTAGTTCTTTAAATTGTCTTTGCCGATATAATTTATCAGATACAGGTGCGCGTTGTTATCGCTTACAGATATGGCCCTATCTATATAATATTTAAGATTATCGTCTACCATGCCTTTGTCATACAAATATATAGCATCCAGTGTTTTGATAAGGCTCGCCCCATAATATATCCTGTCAGCTTGATAAAGGTACTGCCTACCTGTGGCCAAGTTGTAATAGCCTACGGACGCATCATACCCATGTTCACTAATATAATCAGCAATAGGGTCGGAAGAGGTGGCGGGTACTACGACTTCGGCATTATTATTCCATGAGGGTGTTTCTACTTGGGCTGGAACATAGGCTATTACTGGCTCTGGTTCTGGCTTTTTCTCAACTATGATTTTTCTTGTGATGTCAGCACTGTTTCCAGAGCTATCCTCTACGGAATAAACAATTCTGTATTCTCCTGGGTAGGTATTGTCTAGTTCGTTATTTATAACAATGCGATCTGTAATATCTCCGTCGTAATTGTCGCCTGCGGTAGCCCCTGGGTCGACATATTCGTCATCTGTGTAAATACTTATTTCGGCATCGCCATTGAGCGTAATAATTGGCGGGATAACATCAATTACTTCTATAGTTCTCTCTAAATCATATCTTCGGTTGAGGAAATCTAGTGTATATTTTACATAATATTTCCCCAGGATACTACTGTCTATATTGTTTTCTACTTGCACTCGGTCGCCTAAGTCCATCTGCATAGAAGTGGCAGTATAGCCAGGTTCTACATAATCTTCTCCTAACTGCAGCACGATACGCTCTTCACCTTCAAGTCTAAAAGTAAGGTCACTTCTGTAATTGTGTACGACGATAATTGCAGCAATTTCGGAAATAATAATAATGGCAAAAAAACTTAATAACGCTATTAGCCATTTACCCTTCTTCATTGTTATTTATTATAGCATAATCAGTTTGGATATGCGAAGGTACGGATAGGCTATTTTCTGGGTTTGCGTTTCTTCTTGGGCTCGGCGGTAGGGTTGGCGGGAGCATTAAGTCGATGTAATAGCTTGTGGCGAGCATGAGAAGTGATGATGCGATCTAACCAAGAAGTCTTGGGGGTCTGGTTTTTAGAGGTGAGAATCTCTACTATATCGCCTTGTTCTAATTTTTTGTTCAGGTTGCTCATCTTGCCATTGATCTTGACGCCTACTACGTGGTCGCCTATCTCGGAATGGAGACGGTAGGCAAAATCCAGCGGTAAGGCACCCGCTGGCAAATCTATAATATCGCCCTTTGGGGTGTACACGAAGATCTTGTCGGCAAAGAGATTGAGCTTGAGCTTTTTTAGATCTACCTTTTTGCCTTCACGGAGCTTAGCGGCGGTCATCTGGAGTTCGGTAATCCAGAAGAGATTGGTGGGGAGATGCTCGATCTTCCCTTTTTTGTAGTTTTCTGTGAGCTTTTGTTCGTTGTAGTAGAAGCTGGCAGCGAGACCGCGTTCGGCGTATTCGTGCATTTCGCGAGTGCGGATCTGGAACTCCACCACGCGCTTGTCTTTAGTGATCACTGTAGTATGCAAAGATTGGTAACCGTTTTGCTTAGGCATGGCGATATAGTCCTTGATGCGGCCATTCATAGGAGTATAGAGTGAGTGAATAATACCTAGAGTGAGGTAGCAGTCGGTAATATCATCTACTATGATACGTAGCGCGGTAAGATCATAAATCTCGTTGATATTTTGATTGTGCTTGGCAAGCTTTTTGTGAAGGGAGTAGACTGACTTTACGCGGCCAGAGATGGTGAATTTGATTTTCTCTTTTTTGAGGGCGGCGCTTATATCGGACTCTATTTTGTGCAAAGATTTCTCAGCGGATTTGTTGTATTTTTCTATCAAGGTCTTTAGCTCTTCAAAGCGTCGAGGATCTACATATTTGAAGGCGAGATCTGCTAGCTCTACTCGGAGCTGCCCCATATTGAGCCTGTCCGCCAGTGGCGCAAAAACCTCTAAGGTCTCTTTGGCTATTTTTTTCTGCTTGTCTGGCGGAAGGGCTGAGAGGGTGCGGACATTGTGCAGCCTGTCTGCTAGCTTGATGATAAGTACGCGAATATCGTCGCCCAGGGCTATCATAAGGCGAAGAAAATTATCCTTGGTGGCTGGGAGATATGTATCTATATCGCGCATGCCGTTGCGAGCGGTAGACAGTTTAGTGACACCATCCACTAAAAAAGCTACTGAATCACCGAATTCCTTACGAATGTCGTCCAGGGTAAGCCCGGTGTCCTCCACCGTGTCATGTAGTACGCCGGCTATCACGGTGTCTTCATCCATGCCCCATTCTTCTAGGATCTTTTTTACGGCCAAGGGGTGAATAATATACGGCTCACCAGTCTTGCGAAGCTGGCCTTTGTGAGCTTGCTTTGCTACTTCAATAGCGTGGTCTAACCTAGACGAATTAGTGGTGGTCATAAATATATTATATCACTAGCACCGCCGTGGGAATATGTTTTACTTGCGCAATTGTATTATGCATAGCTTAGGTTTATTACTCAGCTAAGCAGCGTACGGCACTACCATACTCACGATGAACGTCACCAGCTGTGGCTAATCCAAGTGAATCAAAGGAGAGACGCAGTGCATAAGTTCTGCCACTGCTGGAAGTAGACGACCAATAATGCCCAGATTCACCACCATTAAACAAGCCATTGTCGCTATAATAACCAGTCAAAAGAAAGTTAGGAACAGTGCCTGGGCCGGCCTGATTGTAAAAGTTAGCGCCAGTTTCCGTAGAATAATCACCGTTGAATGTGGGGTCCATACCATAGGCTACGGCTAGCTGATAAAAGTCTGAACTATCAGAAGCTATGGCACTTCTAGACCTAGGGAGCCTCCAGCCCTTAGGACAAATACTATATGGAGCATCAGTATCTTCTGATGTTGTATTTTTTCCGGACAAGGCCGTAACGGCCAGCCAAGAATAATAGCTATAACATGGGTGGCTCTCCGCGCAGGAGGTACGATCCGTCTGAGAATATGGCACATTGTAAGTATAGTCGACAGACCCACTGCTAAATCCGGACGTAGAAGAATTCGGTAAGGTATAGTATGGAGAATTATTGGATTCTGAATATCCCTCTGGGACGTTACTTGTTTCACTATAAAGGGCTGTGCCGCCAGCAAGATCTAAGTTCTGTGTCATCCAGATTTTATTATCTTTTAGCTTAGCGATAGTATATTCTTGATTATCACGCTGGTCTCTCAAAGTATATGTAGTTTCCGGATTCATGGAATTTTTAAGTCTCAGCAGATCATCAGAAGAAAGTCTAGCGAAATCTTGCATGTAGGTAAGTTTAGAAATATCTGGAATAATGGGTTTCGCCGCACTACCCGGATGCACTAATGTATACTTTACTTTGCCAGTATATGTACCTGCCGGCTGGGTAGGGGAGATGTAGGCTTGGTAGGTGGTGGAGATGGAGGAGCCAGTGGTAGAGGAACCTGGGTTGGTAATAGTGTTTAATGTAGCTACTTTGGTGTAATCATCTGGGACTGTGTGATAGTTATTATAATTATTTTCTATAGTAGCTGTAGTAGTGCCTGGTACTGTGGATAGTTTCATAGACCAATTGGATGTATTACCAGAAGTAGCTGTGCCTGTAGAGATATTATAATCATCTGAGATACTGGACTTTAGTGACGTATTGCCATATTCATCATTAGTGTAGCCTATAGCATAGACTGCGTAGCCGCCTTGATCATTACAAGTGACATTTAGAGTGGTCTTACCTATATCGGTGCTATTGACACCATTTGTGATGGTAGCATTATGTTGGTTATCTACATTACTAGAAAAGTTGCAAGCGGTACCTACAGTGACTGATGCATCTAGACTGCTGCTGGCTGAGCCGAGATCTTCGTCTGCATGGGCGTAATTAAGTTCGGTAGTGTAGATCATGAAGCAGATAGCTGCTAGTGTGTACATGGAAATGTTGAATAACAAGAGAGGGCTGATACGGGATTGCTGGGGATCATCAATACTCGACGTACTGATATTGGCATTGTTTGATCGATTCTTCATGTATATGGACCTTTCTTATTGTTTAATACTCTTAATAATCTATGAATCAGCGGATAAGTGGAATCTGGTATGCTTATCCGCTGGTGATAGACTACGATTTAATTATAGCATAAATATTTTCACTGCGTGAATATTGGGAGTGCTGTTTCCTGCCGAGTTTGAAAAAGCTAGTTTTCGAGTAACTTGCAGATGAGCGATATAAGAAGCTGCTTTTCTGTAGGGTTGGACTCAGCAATGAGGAGAGCTAAGGCGGTAAGAGCACGATCACTGATCTTGGTTTCGCCACCAGTGGTAAGGTGACAATCGTTGATAGTAAGAAACACAATAAAAAGTAGTGCGCCGATGCGCTTATTACCATCATAAAATGGGTGGTCCTTGATGACGAGATATAGAAGATTGGCGGCTTTCTCGGAAATGCTGGGGTAAACATCTTCACCGTCGAAAGTCTGTAAGATGGCACCAAGGCTAGAATCAAAAGCACCACCACGGGGCTTGCCAAAGAGCTCGCCACCCTTGACATTTACACGAAGTTGTGCTATAATAGACTCACACTCGGTGAGAGTGAGGGTTTTGGTGGTCCTCTTCTTGCCTTTGAGGAAGGAAATGTGACCTTCGTCAAACTCTTGCAAAGCTTGAAAACTAGGGGCGTATTTGGTAATCACTTCTAGGATACCGCCTGCTTCGCCAGCGGATAGCTCCGAGGCGGCGACCAAACGCTTGACTATACTAAGCGCGCCTTCTAGCTCACGCAGTTTTTTGGCATCCAGCTCTTTGAGACGAGGGCGATTGACAGCTACCCCATCTAGCACATAGCGGCGCAAGACTTTGGTGGCCCAGATGCGAAAATCAGTGGCTTTTTTGGAATTGACACGATAACCTACAGAGATGATAGCGTCAAGGTTATAGAGCTTGATATGACGCTTAACCTTGCGGCTGCCTTCTAGTTGAACTTTTTCCATTTTGGAAAAAGTTGCGTCTAGCTGGAGCTCTCCGCTTTTGTAGATGTTGCTAAGATGCCTAGCTATAGCTGGTACCTGAACGTCAAAAAGCTGTGCTATTTGCTCTTGAGTAGCCCAGATGGTAGAGTGGCTCTCATCTACATTAAAAACAACTTCACCTCTAGACATTCGGTAGATTTCGATTCCCTTCTCCATATATCTATCATAGCATACTCATTTGCTCGGGCTAGACTGAAGATAATAGAAGATGGGGTGAGGCTAGCCGAGGAGAGTCTTGATGAGCTTTTTGAGGTCGGCTTCGGTCTTGCAGCGAAATGTGAGAGTGTGATTGGCACTAATGCGTACATCTGTGTCGTACTTGGCGCTTAGGGCATCTTCGTCTTTCATCATGGCGTGTTGTTTGATGGCGGCAGCGCTTGACTTTGGCTTAATACTGGTAAGATAACGCTCTACTTTGCGAGCAGTCCAACCTTCGGATACTATCTTGGGCAAGACTTTTTTGATAGTAGCTTCATCGCGCGATATGAGTGGGCGCATCACGCCTTCGGTGAGTTTTTCTTTGACCATGATTTTTTTGGCTTCTTCTGGGAGATTGAGCAAACGCATGGTATTTTGGACGGAACTTTCGCTCTTGCCCACCTTGACGGCAATATCCCCTGTGGATAGATTAAACTGAGTCTGAAGCTTGGCATAGGCGGTGGCTAGCTCGATAGCGTTGAGATCTTCGCGCTGAGCATTCTCGATAATGGATAGCTCGAGACGATTCTGACTATCTAGAGTACGGACAATAGCAGGGATTTTCTCTAGGCCAGCTATTTTGCTAGCACGCCAACGGCGCTCGCCAGCGACGATCTTGTACTTACCGTCTTCTTTGGTAACCACGATGGGCTGAAGCACGCCATGCTCGCGAATAGATGCAGCCAGAGCCTCTAAGGCTTCTGGATCAAAATCGTGACGGGGCTGATCTTCGTCGCGCACGACGTCGGAGAGCTTTAGCTCGGTGAGCTTGCTGTCTTTTTTGTCTTCTGCGGCGGTGATATCGAATTCTTCGTCGATAAGCTCTGTGGGAATGAGGCTTTCAAAACCTCGGCCTAAACCTTTCATGATGTGGTCCTTTCTATTACTTCTGCGGCGAACATCTTGTATGCTTTGGCACCTTTGCTGAACTTGTCGTATGCGCCTACTGGCACGCCGTGCGACGGAGCCTCGGCTACACGGACATTACGTGGGATGGTAGTCTTGAAGGTGAGGTCTTTGAAGTATCGCTTAATCTCGGCGAGCACTTGCGTAGAAAGACTAGTGCGCTTGTCATACATGGTGGCCACTACGCCGAGAAGCCTGAGATGCGGATTGGCTTGTTTCATTACTAACTTCATGCTTTCCAACAGCTGGGCTACACCCTCTAGAGCGTAGAATTCTGTCTGAACTGGGAGAAGAAGATAGTTTGAGGCGATCATGCCGTTGACGGTAAGAAGAGATAAAGATGGTGGGAGATCTATAATAATATACTCGTAATTATCTGCCACGCTACGGATGGCATCGCGGAGGCGAACAAATTTTTTCTGCATGCTGGCAATCTCAACTTCAGCATTGGCGAGCTCTGGGGTAGCAGGAGCAAGGTCTAGTAGCTTATACTTGGTAGGGCGAACAGCGCTAGACATATCAGCAGTGCCAAGGATAACTTCTGTCATAGTGGCACCGAGAGATTTCTCGTCAGCTTTGTCAATACCGAGACCAGAGGTAGCATTGCCTTGTGGATCAAAGTCTACTAGCAATGTACGTCGCTTGTCCTTAGCAAGGTAATAGCTGAGATTAACAGCAGTAGTGGTCTTCCCCACGCCACCTTTTTGGTTGGTCACACATATTGCCTTCGCACTCATAATACTTAAGATTATAGCACATAACTAGTAAAATGCAAAAACCAAAATGGCAAGAAACGTTGTAGTATAGTGTGCATGCGCTGTTACTGATATTATAAGAACTAGCCGACAAAAAAGCGCCGAAGCGCTTTTTAGTTTAATAATTAGCCGATTTTGATGATCTCGATTTCGGTGTATTTTTGGCGATGACCAGTCTCTTTGTGGACGCGTTTTTTGGCTTTGTAGCGAATAACGCGGATTTTATCGCCCTTTACTACAGGCGTAACTACTTTTGCTGAAACTTTTACGCCTTTTACTGTCGGGGTACCTACGGTAGTAGTGTCGCCGTCAATAAGAAGTAAAGCGTCAGTTTCGAGCTCTTTGGTGCCTTCCGGGAGGAGGTCCACCCGTAGGGTCTCTTTTTCCTCGACGAGATATTGTTTCCCGCCTACGAGGATAACTGCTTTCTTCATATTATTCCTTTGTTTATGAAATAATTATACCATATCAGGAGGAGTTTGTGAAGAGGCGGAGTCTGGATCATCCCCATGCGTAGCTTCAGAAGAATCATGCTGGCCAGAAGCGTCTTTACCAGAAACTGCGTTTTCGACGGTTCTAAGGGTTTTGTGGGTACGATAGAGATAGAACCCGCCGCCACTAATGCCAAGTATGATTACTATTGCCAAGGTGATCTCGAGTGGACCAGTATTTGGCAGTTCTCGGCAGCCTGGCATCTCGGGATTGGTAGCACATGTTTTTTCTGTATCCGGCGGAGTGGGGGACTCGCATCCTTCAAGGCTCGGATTAGTCTCGCAGGTATCTAGGGGAACGTCTGGCACTTCACAATCCGTCCCGGTAACTACAACCGTAGCAGAGTCTTCCCTGCTTTCGCCCGACGATTGCTCGCTGTCGTAGGTAAGCACGACATCATTGGTGAGTCCAAGCCCAGGCCCACCACAATCATACTCTACACTCGCCGTAGCTCGATAGGTAATATATATAGTATTGCCTGTGCCGATGGTGCCTAAATTGTAGCTAGTGCCAATGAGATCGTCAGGAAGGGCATCCCAGGTGGTAGAGTCATTTGCGCGAAGCTGCACGCTACCAGGAACCAAGGTTAGACCTTCTGGCAAGGAGTCCATAATGGTAGCGTTGGTTAGGGCTACATCGCCAGTATTAGCTATGGAAAGCTGAAAAATAACTTCTTCGCCAGGAGCAACATCAACTGCTTCTTTGAACGTAGTGCCGTCTTTAGAGACAGTCTTAGCAATGGAACCGCCCAACTCTTCGGCTTGGAGTACGTATGTAACTACGCCATGGTATTCTTCGCACCCAGGGATTACGCCGTTTAGAGCGTTAAGCCCTAGCAAGGTGCCTGCTTCTGAAAAAAGGTTAGGTGATAAGACGGAATTATTAGCTTTCCAGTCGTTATAAATATGTGCTGAGCCGGCAACATAATGCATGAGGACTTTGTCAGCAGTCGTAGTCATGTATGCTTCATCCCACACTGAACCTGGATTAGTGTTATCGGCAGTGATAGTAGCAGAAACAGTGCCCCTCTCGGATGGCGTAAGCACTGTAGAGAATGCGGAGGACATACGTGTCCTTAGGGCAACCCCAGAGTGATTATGTGCAGCGTCGTTGAAAGTAGACGAGGCATTATTATGAAAATAAATGTACACGAGGTATTGGCGCCCAGGTACGACCGTGACCTCATCGGTCATATCGGTGACGTCTGCATCGATTTCGCCTATCCGTACAAAATTGCGTTCATCGCCGATAGTGGGGTTGTCTGTAATGGAATTAAATGTGGGGTATGTAGCTGGCGATTCCATCGTAAAAGTAGTGCGTTCTGGCCCCCAGGCGGATGCGGATGCAAAAGTAGTTAGGCCAAGCCCCATAGTAGTGATAAGTGCGGCTGTTTTTGCATTGAATAGTTTTTTCATTTATTGAGCCTCCAATTCGTTTAGCACTTCATCGAGCGCTTCCCCATCAACGGTAGCTTCTGATATAGGGATCTCTTCTTGCGCTGCTGCAGCGTCTGCGGACTCGTCACTCTGTACCGGAGCATACTCATCCGAGTGGGCCCCATCAAGATCTGCTGTGTAGTCATTATCGCTAGTGACGTATTCCTGAGGAAGCTCTTCGGCCGCCGCAGCGGTGTCGCTTTCGACAATTGTGGCTTGGGTGCCTTCATAATCTTCGGCGTCTGGTTGATCAGTAATATCACCAACGCCGAGATCATCATGATTAATCACGTCACTACCACCGATATTTACTTCTATATCCCCCTCTATATTATTGTCTATAGTTGTAAGGTTATATGCATCTTTTGACTCTATATATTCATCTGGGGTATCGTCTGGAGTATCGTCTGGCGTCTCCTCGGGCTCTGGGGCTGGCTCGTCTGGAGTTTCCTCTGGAGTAGGAGTTGGCTCTGGGGTAGGGTTCTCTGCCACAGTGATAAGATCTGAATAAACGCGCGCACCTTCTTCTATGGTGGTAACTACTTGTAGACAGCCGCCAGTAATATTGCCATCTTCACGAGATATTTTGATAGTAATGCTGCCAATGATATTACCGTTAGCGGTACCGTCGTCGGTAAAATACAGCTCTATAGCCTTGGTGCCTTCTTCTGATGTGATACACTCGACTAACTCCATATTGTCATGGGTGGCTGACCCAGATGGATCTTTTAGGCGCATGTAGGCATTATGATAATAGCCGTCTAGAGTAACGTCGCGCGTAAATGCTGTGTCTATGGTCTGGTTAAACTTTTCTTTGATGGCTTCAAATTTATCGACAGATAAGCTTTCTAACTTGTGCTCTGCTTCTAGAATAGTGAGGCCTTTGAATCCTTCTGGCTGTAAGGCTTCTGGCAAGTTGGCTAGATAGTCGGCAAAACATTCAACTTGATTGGCGGCAGCGTATTTTACCATATCGCATTCGTCGCCGTTACATGCTTCGGCGACTTCAACAGCGGAGGCAAAATCATATGTGCCACCTTTGTTTGGCGATAGCCACATGCCCTTTTTGTTGTACCCGTTGAATATACCCTTGGTTTCTTGGCTAGATTCGGATTCGCTAGTATTAGTCTTTTGATCGCCTGGGAGATTATCTAGATCCACTTTCTCATCTGAAGGTAGACTATTCAGATTCACCCCCTCATCTGACGGTAGGCTATCAAGATTTACCTGGCCTTGTTCTCCTGACGGGATATTGTCTAGATCTACTGACGAACTATTTGCATCTGTGCCGTGCTCTATTTCATCGATAAAATCTACGGCAGCGGATTCTTGCGGCTGCGCGGCGACACCAGCCTCACAGCTAGCGAGAGCAAACAGCATAGAGAAGGTAGCTACTGCTCTTGCGACTTTTCGGAACCCTTTGCTGCGAGCTACTTTACCAATCACTCTCCTGAATAAACTTTTGTACTTTTCATAAGACTCCGCTTTTTCGCGTAGCTCCTGCAGCTCAGAAGCCCGAGAGGATTCTGCTGGTGTAGCTTGCGGAATGTTATCACTAACTTCGTCTGGACGGGCCGAATCGTCTTCGGCTAGGCGGTCTGTAAATTCGGCTGGAGACGTATTAGTAAAAAGAGAAAATTTGGATGAGTGCTCAGTCTTGACGCCGCGGCCTCGTCTTTTTCTGCGTTGATCAAATTCTTGCCATTCAATAGTATCAAGGCCAAGAGGATCCCGCTTAACATCGGGCGGCGTCCATGGTTGATAACTCGTGTTCCAACTAAAGGAATCACGACTATTTGCGGGCGAAGTATTAGGCCTGTTCATTGGCAACTCCTAAGAATCTTTTACCAAATGCTTCGGCAGCATCAGAAATTGTCTTCTCTAGATCAATATTGTGCTTGGTGAATAGGGACTGGAAATATTCTGGTGTATCATTACCGGAATCGATAGTACGCTCGATTTCTTCTAATTGGTCTGGGCTAAAATTACCAAAAATGGCGAGATTGATTTCGTCATTTAATTGCTTGATGCTGTTCTCTCTGAGAGAATATAACTCCTCGTCCGAAGACGCGGGAAGGGGCCTTCTCTTAAACAACTCATCCACGAATTGTTCTAGCTCGGCTCTGTCTACTAAGTATTCATCCATGTTTTGACCTTTCTGGTACTAGTTTAGCATAAGCTTGGTAGAAGTGTCAAATCCGCGCACAGACAATAAAACCGAACATCGTGTTCGGTTTTATTGTAATTTATGGCGATTTAGTGGCACCTGCATGCAACAATTATTATGCCAGGTGCAGTTTTTAACTATATTTTTGAGCATTAATCTATCTTATAGACGTATCCTTTCTGTTATTACTGTTGTTTATATTTTTGTTTTTTTATATTTGATTTTACATCGGTTTCCTTTCTGTTTTATTTTTCTCTTCAATAAATCTGTTTGTTAGTTATAGTTAGGCCGACATCTTATCATGAGATGTGAATAATGCTAGATGACCGATTTTGCGGTTTTTATACTTTGTAGTGGCGTTTTTGACGTCTTTTTTCTCTACCAGAGTTGCATTGACATATTCCCTCTCGCCTTCTTCGGATCCACCGATTAATTGAAAAGCATCTGGTTGCATTTCGCTTTTATCCTCTTTGTCGCTCGTGGTAGGGATTTTGAATTCTTGTATATTGTTTGGCATTTTTGCTCCTTTTATTTTTGTGTTTTTGTTTTATTGTTTTGTTTGTTAGAATGTTTGTTTTGTTTTCTAACTTATTTTGAGTATAGCACACATTGCCGATTTTGTCAATACTTTTTATGCTTTATTTTTGAGTTTTGTCAAGTATTGCATCCTTACCACTACTGTTTTATAATTCTAACGAAAGGTTAGAAATGTGTTTTCTTCAAAAATCAGAATATAAAGAATACATGATGGGCTTTAGTGTCCTTCGACCGGACGAGGTTACCAGCGAGGGGATGGGCGTTGAGTTTGTTGCGTTCGCAAGTATTAATGGCAAAGCTATATATTGCTATGCCCTTTATCGTGTTCCCGCCAAAACTTCTGAAGAATACGCTGAAATGATTAGAGAGCTTCTAAACTACAATGGCAAGCAGGTCAAAGTCAAACTTAAATTCAAAAAGGACAAGATTAAGAATTTTAAGATTGATGTTTCTTCTATTGCTGATGTGTATCAAAATGAGAGGCTCGGCAAATTAGAGCTGTTGGGGTGGGGTTTGCACGACTCTTGGCCGGCATAATATGTTTAGAGCTTTTCTAGAGATATTGTGATATTTTCGCTACCAACCTTAGCAACCTCGTCGTGAGAATAATTAGCGTTTTTGGTAAACTCCGTAGCGCCAACTTCAGACATTACTAAATCTTCGTAGCCTGCTGGTAAATCTACAGATAGCGAGAGCTTAATCTGATCGTCCACCTGGAGGCCGGCATGCTTGCGAGCGGACTGCACGGCACGAATAATATCACGGACATAACCTTCTTTTTTTAGCTCGTCGGTAAGGGTTTTGTCTAATAGTAGTTCCTTGCCAGGTTCAATAGATTTTACATTTACCTCATCCATGATAATTTGTTCGTAAAAGTCTGACAATTTCTCTCCTGGATATATGAGCTTAGCCAGAGGTTGGCGGATTTTGATCTGCTGCTCAGTGTCAGATTTTTGCATACGAAGAGCCAGAGCATCAGTAATAATGGCACGAGTGCGAGCCATTTGACTAAGCACTTCTATATCTTCGTCGCCGGCAGCTGGCCAGTCTGCGAGATGCACAGAGTCGGTATTGCCTGTTATTTTTTGATATAGTTCTTCGGCGAGGAATGGCGTAAATGGTGCTAGGATCTTACTGAGGTACACTAGGACAAAATAGAGTGTAGCATAGGCAGACTGCTTGTCGGATTGATCACTATTTTTACTAAAACGCCTACGGCTACGGCGAACATACCAGTTGCTAAGGTCGTCTATAAATGGTAGGACATTTTCTAACGCACGAGGAAGGTTGTATTCCTCTACACCTTCTACAATACTATTTCTTAGCTGGTAAACACGCGAGATGATCCAGCGGTCTAGAGGATTCGTAGTGGAAATTAAGGAGAACTTAGCCAGATCATCTGAATCTATGCCATCTATCTCGGCGTAGGTAGTAAAGAAATCATAAACATTCCAAATCATGGCTAGCTTGCGATTGATATCAGAGACGTCTTTGTCTAGCATGGTAAAATCTTCACCAGACATAACCGGACTGCTAAGTAATAACAGACGATACGCATCGGCAGAATATTGATCCATTAGGACGTTGGGATCGGTATAATTGCCGAGGGATTTACTCATTTTGCGACCATCATTGCCCGCTAATGTCCCTGTAGTAATGACATTTTTGTAGGCGTTTTTATGACCAGATTTTGCTTTATCGCCAAAGGCGCCAATCTCGGCAAGAGCTGTATTCACTGCGTGAACATAGTAAAACCATGCTCTTACTTGCCCGACATACTCTACAATAAAATCAGCGGGGTAGTTATGCTCAAACTTCTCTTTGTTTTCAAATGGATAGTGGAGCTGGGCAAAAGGCATAGAGCCGGATTCAAACCAACAGTCTAAGACTTTCTCTATGCGGGTGAAATGTTCACCGTCAATATCAAAGGTAATGCCATCTACCCATGGGCGATGATAGTCATCCAGTTCTACGCCAGAGAGATCTTTGAGCTCGGCGTAGCTGCCTATCACTTTGACTGTGCCGCGGTCACCCTTCCATACTGGCATGGCAGTAGCCCAAAAACGGTCACGAGATAGATTCCAGTCTGGTGCTGCGTCGATATTCTTAGCAAAACGGCCATGTTTGAGGTAATCTGGGAACCAATTAATGTTTTCATTCTCTGCGAGCATAAGGGGCTTTTGGCCTTGCACGTTAAAGAACCATGACGGGAAGGCGCGATACATGATGCGCTCTTTGCTGCGAGGATTAAATGGATACTCATGCTGGATGTACTCTATCTTATAGATAATTCCCTTTGCTTCCATGCATTTAGCGATAAACTTATTAGCAGCCCAAATCTGGATGCCGTGTTCGTCTGTATCGCGTAATCCAAGCGCGTAAAGTTTTTCCGCGTATTCTGGGGTATAATAGCCATTTTCGTCTAACGTATCCACAAAATCTATCTCATCATCGTGGGCTTGATAGAGTGCGTAGTCGTCTTCGCCGTAGGCTGGAGCAATATGCACTATACCAGTGCCTTCCTCGCTACCAACAAAATCTGCGGTAAATACCTGGCAGACGGTGCCGTCTATAGATGTGTACTTACGGCCAGCAAGCTCAGTGCCCTTGAACGTGCGGTCTGGAGTAGTATCGCCGAAGAGTTTCTTAGCAAGATTTACTGCTACAATATATTTCTCACTCTCTATACTGTAGATGCCATAATCTAGGTCGCTGCTAACGGCGAGGGCGCGATTGGCTATAAGAGTCCAGGGAGTAGTGGTCCAGGCTAAGAGATATTCGTCAGAATCTGTCAATTTGAATTTGACAAATGCGCTAGGATCTGTGACTGTCTGATAAGCATCGTTGTCCATGGTAACCTCAGCCTTGCTGACAGGTGTGGCAAACTTAGTGTCATACATCAATACCTTACGACCTTCGTAAATCTTGCCGGCATCGTAAAGTTGTTTGAACGCCCACCAAACGGACTCCATGAAGTCCTTGTTCATAGTACGATAACAATTATCAAAATCTACCCAGCGGCCAACACGGTCAATAGTTCCCCGCCAAGCTTCGGAATTCGCTACCATTGATTCGCGGGCTTTTACAATGTAATCTTCTAGGCTCCACTTAGTGCCGATATCACGGCGATCGGTAATACCGAGCTGCTTTTCTACGAAATTTTCCGCTGGCAAACCATGACAATCCCAGCCCCAGCGACGCTCTACGTGATAGCCTCGCATAGTCCAGTAGCGCGGCACAGCGTCTTTTACTACGGAGCTAAGTAGTGTACCATGATGCGGCAATCCAGTAATAAACGGAGGGCCATCGTAAAAGACGTAAGATTTGTCTACAGGGCGGTTTTCTACCGACTGCTCAAAAATGTTGTTCTTATGCCACCACTCAGAGATGGCTTTTTCGTATTCTATAGGTTTTCTTCTTTGGCCGGATTGGTATTTCATTTTACTCCTTTCATTAAAAAACCAATGGTGTAACCATTGGAACTCTTGTAGGAGCGGTACCATCCAATTTCCGATATTATCGGCACTTGATTGATCTCTCACGCGGATTCACGAACGGGTCTAATCGGCAGGAAGCCTTTCTTCCGTCAGCTCGCAGGTGATAGCTGCTCTGGCGCTTTATACTGCAAGTATACCATAATGTAGAAAAACGGTAAAGTCGGCGATATCCTAGCCTTCCTACATTATGCATGTCTATGATTTTTTGGCGTACTGTCAAGGCATTCCTACCAAGGATAATTTTGCCTATATGGGGCATAGAAGTATCACAATAGGTTGTTTATTGATTTTGTACACAGCGTACAGGGTACCCCCAGTTCTTGCGGCTATCGTATGTGCCTGGATACAGGTAGCCGCTATAGAAGTACAGAATGTAGGCAAAGTCGGTCGTACGGTAGGCGGTAGACGACCAGTAGAGGCCAGTGCCGCCACGACTGCCTGCCGACGAACCGTTCCAGTTGCCAGAATAGACGAAGTTGTTCGGGAAAGAACGCCAATTATTAGAGTCTTGTGCAGATGTATTACCGCCCATTTGTTGATTTAGATAGTAGAACCCACCACTAGTGTTCCCGCCTTTTTCGCTAGTCTCACTGCCACCATATGGCAAGTGCCAGCCAGCTGGGCAGAGGTCGCCGGCTACAGTGCCGGAAGATACGTTTCTTGTACCATTACCAGCTGTAGCAGAGTACCAGTTGTAGTAGTTACCGTAGGAGTAGATGTTGGCGTTTGTTCCGGTCATTGGTGAGACAGTGTTAGTACGGTTGTTGGTGTTTAGTAGACTTTGGTTATAGCAAGATGCTGAAGTGTCTGTACACCAACTATTAGAAGAAGGGCTGAGGGCAGTAAAGGTGCTGATGGGGCTATTAGTATTGGTGGCGTTAATAGTGGCATTGTTGTCTAATCTTAAGTTTTCTGTCATCCAGCAGTTACCGTCTGCTAGTTTGGCGACAGTGTAGACTTCATTGTCTCGGTTGTCTCTTAGGGCTATGACAGTGCCTATAGGCATATCTGTATTAGTGGGACAAGTGAAGTCTTGGAAGGAGGTGTTTTCTAGTGGGGCTATCCAGACGGCGTAGAGCTTCATTCCTTCTGCACTTGGCAGCGTCTTTATCTTCACTCCAGCCTGCAAAGCCATAGTCGTTGTGGCCGTCATTATTGGTGTCATATTTGTAGTTGGAGGCCCAGAGGGTGGTTTGTGCGTTAGATGAAACAGATTGTGGATCCATAGTAGTGGGGCTATCTGCGCCGTTAGTTTTGTAACAGATGTTATCAGCGTCGCAGGGCGATTCTGCCCATTGTGCATAAAGCGTAATATTCTGGGATTCACTGACTGGAGCAGTGTAGGTGCCTTGGTCTGGGTAGGATTCTCCTGTACCATCTGCTTTGGTATTCTAGCCGTTGAAGGCATAACCGTCTTTAGCGTAAGTGTTTGGTGGGAGAGTGATGGTAGTACCAGCTGGGATAGTGATGTCTGCTATAGGTTCTCCACCATCACTGGTATTACCATTGAAGGATATGGTAGTAGATGCCCACTGGGCGTAGAGAGTGATGTCTTCGTGCTGAGTGGTGCTAGCTATAAACTCTGCTTGGTCTTGGTAGGTAGTACCTGGATTTTCTGGAGTAGGGTTCTCAACTGTATTCCAACCTATGAAGGTATGGTTGGTTTTAGTATAGGCATTTGGAACAAGGTTTTCTGGAGTACCTGCTACTATCGTCTGTGGGCTCATAGTGCCACTAGTCTCACCATTGCCACTAAATGTGATAGTGGTGTAGTAGGCCCACTGGGCATAGAGGGTGATGTCTGTGGATTCTGTTGGAGCAGTGAAGTCTGCTTCGTCTTCGTAGTCTTCACCTGGATCTTGTTCGGTAGGCTCTGCTACTGTGTTCCAGTTAGTGAAGACACTGCCTGTTCTGGTGTAAGTGTTTGGTGGAAGAGTGATAGTAGCACCTGCTGGGATAGTGATGTCTGCTATAGGTTCTCCACCATCACTGGTATTACCATTGAAGCTTAGTACTGTATTGTAATGCCAGACAGCATAGAGGGTAAGGGATTCGTTCTTAGAAAGAGTAAGGTTAGCTATAATGTCTTGTTCGTCTGTATATGTAGCTTCTGTAGCATCTTTATCTTCACTCCAGCCTAGGAAGGTGTAGTGAATGGATGATGATGAATCTGGGTTAAGTGGAGCAGGAGTTAAGTATTCTCCAGTCACTAGTTCTATAGGAGCTTCTGCTACATTTGGCTTGTAGCCTATAGTATTAGTAGTTAGTGATTCATCATTGTTGTAGTATAGTCCATTAGCATCAAAGGTGACTGTAGCTAGGTTTGGAATAGCATCATATACTACTTCACTATTGCTAACATAGGTACCTTTAGGCATATCTGGAGTGACGTAGAAGCCATAGTAGATAGTGGTTTTGTCGTTTGCTGGTGTAGGAGAATAGTCGTCTATGGTTTTTATAACAGTAGGAGTGTCTTGGTTTGTAGATAGTGCTGTATACACTTCATTATCTTTAGAAGTTGGTTTATTATCTAGTGCTAGTCCATAAGTATTGTCTGCTAGAGCTACTAGTTCACCTTCGTCTGCTGCTACCATAGGAATGATATTAGTGTTGTCTGTAGTGGAGACTAGGTTAGTATCTTCTGCGAATGCTGTGAGAGTGTAGCCCGCTACTGCGGCTTCTTCTACGGTGAGTTCTACTGGTAGGACTGCAAAGACTGGAGAGTCACTTACTTCTACAGTGAGTTCTTGGCTACTTTCTGTTACTGTGAGGCTACTATTGTTTGTATCTCCTGTAGCTTGTTCTTCACCTTCTGAGGCATTGACACCATTCTTTGCTAAGGCTATGAAGGTGCCTGCTGATACTAGGAAAGCTATAGCAGCTAGACCTGACGAGATGCGTTTCTTGGATTTAATTACTGCTTTGGTACTATCTATGATATGTACTAGTTTGGTAACTTTACCAGCTTTCTTATTACGCCTATGCATATAGGCAGTTAGTACTATACTTACTATGACTAGTGCTAATACTACACTTACTATGGCAGTAGCTTCTGGAGTACCTATACCATGAGTGAATAAGCCTGTGTTTGGAACAGAGGGGTTTATGGTAGGATCTACTGATGTAGGGCTAGGTGGAGTACCTGGCTCTACGATATTAATTTTAATATTAGTAGCCATAGTTATGTATAACATCCTTTTTTTATTATTTTTATAGCCAAACTCCATACAAATATCACTCCCATGAAG
Source organism: uncultured bacterium (assembly GCA_902761145.1). Classification (GTDB taxonomy): domain Bacteria; phylum Patescibacteriota; class Saccharimonadia; order Saccharimonadales; family Saccharimonadaceae; genus Nanosyncoccus. The sequence continues at coordinate 20,111 of CACWJA010000006.1, read as the reverse complement.
ATTGTATATTACTTATGGTTATAGCATGGTGATATTGATTTTGTGCTATTATTTTTATGTTTTTTGCCAAAGTTTTGCACAGGTTATATTTTCTACTCGTGCTTAGGCTTGGTTTTGTCGGAAATACTAATGCCGCCAAAGCCGCCAGCAGCATCTATATAAATAGTGTATTTCCCTTTGCTAGACGCGCTTTTACGTTCGTCTGATGCTCCACCAAAGATAAAACCAGATCTTATCTTTACTTGTATGTCCTCCGGGACTTTGATGTCTATGCCGCCAAATAAGCAGAAGGTCTTGATGACGGTGTCTTTGGTGAACTTAGCCTTCCTAAGATCTAGGTTTACTCCGCCAAATACAGCTACGAGGCTGGATCCTGAAAAAAGCTCGTCTTTATATACTCTGTCGCTGCCCGAAAAGAAAGCTACTTGAGAGTCCATGGTTTTACCATCTTCTAGATCGCGGACTTTTTTGGTGACTTCTTTGTCGTTGTTGCTGCGAAATATGCTCCTGGTAATAATACCTATACCGATGATGATTAGAACTACGGCCAAGATTACCTTCCAAGCTACATCGTAAGAGAATACATTTTGAGCGGCAAGCAGCAGGATAATGCCAGCGGCCAAGAACCCAAGGCTAGAGAGTTTTTCTTTGTCTGTAAATAGGCTAACAATACTTGGCACGATAATAAATAGCGTCCACCAGCCATCAAAAAAGATATTGAGGCTGAATAACCCCATGGCGTTGCCGCCGAATATGACGCCTAATGCTATGATGGCCACACCCCAGATAATTGACTTGGTTTTGTTCATAATTGCTCCTATTTATGCGCTAATTATATCACAAGTAGAATAACGTGGGGCGCCAGTAGCGCTAATACTGTTTTTTCTGCCAAGATTTTTTGTGGCACTTGGGGCAAGTAAGATAGCGAGTCCTGCCCATATGCATAGACCAAAGCACGGCTTTGTAACTAGGTACGTATTTGTGGTGACATTTGCCACATACATAGTAGCCTACTATCTGCTCCATTTTGGTAAGTGTAAAAGAAACGGCAAAAATAGATAGCACCGCAATGACTATCATGAGAATGCTAGCCACCGGGTATGCTGGCGCAAACGTTGCGGCAAACATAACCATAGTGACTAACATAATAATAAATATCACTATTATGGCGGCTTCTATATTTAGTAATTCTTTATTGTGGTTGTGACTTTTTTCCATAAAGCTCCTTCTTATTTATTATACCACGATGCGCTTCCCTGTCCTAGAAAGCAAGGGTTGCTATAATCTAATGCTTGGCTTTCTTGATGATCCACTTGTCTAGCGTGGCTAGTAAAGCTGGCAAAAGACATAAGATGATAACCGTGGCGCAGAAAGTGCCAAGCGAGATAGACTGGCAAATCTTACCAGCGATAGCCGAGGTGAAGTTCCCTACTATAGCTGTGACAATGATAAGGATAGATGCGGAGGTGAGGATAGCGCCGATGGATTTGTTGTACGTATCTACTAGGGCATCTTTGACACCGAGCTTGGCATGGCTGCGACTCTCGATATAATATGAGGTGAATAGAATAGCGTAATCGATAGTGGCGCCCATCAGGATAGCCTGCACAATAATGAGAGCTATGAAATAGATGCTAGAACCAGTCAAAGATAGATATGCCATCACTATATACACTGCGCACTGAATAATCAAGACAAGTAGCACAGAAACAAAGAGGGATCTAAAAGTAAATACTACTACAATAAAGATAGCTAGCATTGTAATGATAGTAATGAAGTCCATCTCGCCACCAAAGCTTTGCGACATTTCATAGGCCATGGCAGAATCACCCAGGAGGAAGTAATCGGTCTTGTTGCTGGGGCCCAGGCGCGACTTGATGTCTTTGATGAAGTTAAAGGTATCTTCGCCTTCGGCTGGAAGGTTCGTCTCGATAAGTGCTCGGTAATGATTAGGTCCGACCAGCAAATCCTTAGCTTCCTGCACGGTGACTTGACCGTCTAGAATTTTTTGGCGGGTGTCGTCGGTGATTTTGTTGATGAAGTGAATATCTGGTAAAATCTTCTCTGCTAAGTAATTTACAAATGTCTCTAAAGTGAGAGTCCAGCTCTCATCGTAGTCGTAAAGAGAGCCATGATATAAGTATGCGAGAAAAAGCTTGTTTATATCAAACTCGCCAGCTAGGGGCACGAGCATACGATAGAGCGATTTGTAGCTAAGCTGTGTGTACGCTTCGGCGGCATGCATAATAGTGGCAAGTGCCGAGAGCTTGGATGATTCTTCGCTACTTAAGCGGCTAGCATACTCGGGGTTCGGCAGAATCGTGTCGTTGATAAAATTAACTAAGGTTTTTAACGAGATACGCGGCGAAGTATTGATAAAGCGATATTCGTAAAGAGCGTAGACTAGCCGCAATTTATCTGGAGCCAAGCTAAAGGCCGATGCAAGATCGGAATAAGAATACGCGGTGGATTGATTGTTCATAATGTACTGAACTAGCTGGAGACGCGCTAGCATCTCTGATGTAAGTGTATTTTGGAATCTAGAATCATCAGCGTGCGAAATCAGAAAGTCTACAAGTGCACGCGGTGAAAGCGTGGTGCTACCAACTGTGGTCTCCGCTTGATAAAGATTATATAGTTGACGAAGCTGAGATAATTTACCGGGGAGATTGAATTGTCGACGTATGCCATCGATAGCAGAGGCGGCCTGCGCGGCATAGGCCGTGATGTCTGATTTTACCTCGTCGCTAAGCCAATCGTATGTGCTAAGGTCTAGGGTGCTGAGCTCCTGGACGGCTAGGTTTACTGCATCATCTAGCTTGGTGGCAATACTAGCAATATCATCGTACGAATATTCGCTAGTGAGAATCGTTTCGATCTGAGAGATCTTAGCATAGAGCTGATCGCGCAAGCTCTCAGCCTTGACTTTGGCTGCTGCAGCTTCTACCGTATCGTCTGGCATGGCGCCAATAATAGCATCAAGCCACGTCTTTAGTCCTTCTTTCTTGCTTACTATTATATTTTTAGTATCAGTAATCTCACTAAGCAAATTAGCAGCCTGAGTTTTGTCCATACCTAGTGCATCAAGAGCAGTTTCGTTAGTTAAAGCAAAATTAATGAGCTGCTCCGGCGCAAGCTTAACGGTAGGCGTGGTGATGGTAGAATATGTGTAGTATAGAAGAATTTTTTCTACAGTATCTTGACTAATACCAAACATGTTTGCTAGCTCGGCAGCGGTTTTGGGCGAATCTGTCTCTAGACTATTACTGAATAGTAGGAGCTTTGCTAAGTCGGATCTTTGTGAGGCGCTTAGCATTGGACTGTATCTAGAGTCGGTCAGGATATTGTTAGAAACAAATTGCGCAAACTGGTAGCTAGTGAGCTGAATCGACGGACCCTGACTAGCAAGGTATAGTACCAAGACATCATCTAGCTTTGCTGAGTCTACACCGAGGATATTTGCGATCTCTTCTTTGGTTCTGGGTTGATTTACTTTGATTTGATCAGTAAAATACGACAGCTGCTCTATCTTTGAAATAGTATTACTGTCGATCTCGTTGGCAAAATGCTCATCTGGGAAGATATCGCGCTGGAGATATTTTACAAAATCATCAATGGCAATAGTATGAGAGCCGACATCTTTGTAATAATTGTAATAAAGGGCTTTAATGAGATAATCTTCTGTGTCGACCTTCTCACTGCCAAGCTCGTTGATTTTTGGCACTATCTCATTGTATTTTTCAGGCTCGTTGATGGTATTGCCATAGCAAAGTACACGAGCAGTCTCGGCACGAACATCAAGCTCATAGCAAAGCTTAGTCACTTCTTCGTCCATTTTGCCGTCGTATACGAGTGCCATTTGATTGGGTTCATTGAAAATGTCTTTGATCTTGTTGTTTTGTGAGGCGGTATAATCGATAAGAGTGTCACCCTTTAGCATAAAGGCCCCGATGAAGATTACTAAAAATACCGGAAAGGCAAAATGACTAAATGCATGGGCGAGACGGCCAACCCAATTCATTTTGAAATTGATGGTTTTTTTGGCTGTTTTTTCGATAAGTTTATCACAAAGCAAAAGTAGAGCTGGCAAAGAAGTGAATATAGAAACAAGACTTAAGACCACACCTTTACTAAGCACTAGACCCATGTCGCGACCTATCGTAAAGCTCATTAATACCAGTACTATTAGCCCCACTACTGTAGTTACAGAGCTGGAGCAAATCGCACCAAAAGAATAGCGCATAGCACGACGCATAGCTGTACGCTTGTCCGGATGGTCTTCCCTGGCTTTTTCCTGACGATAACGAGTGGAGAGCATGATAGCATAATCCATTGAGAGTGCCATCTGGAGAATTGCCGCGATGGCATCGGTGATATGCGAAACGCTAGGAAAGATAATATTAGTACCCTTATTCATTACCACTGCTAGTAATATGGTAAAAAGAAACAAAAATGGCTCAACCCATGATTTGCTCATAATAATGAGGATGACCATTGCAAAGCCCACTGCCAGCAAGACGGTGGTAATTTTTAGTACAGAGCCATTGTAGTCGTGTACTTGGCCGGATTCAACAATCTCATATTCTTCTGAGTATTTGCTATGTATTTCATCATATACACGCGCTGCAGTGTCTGAGTCGGCGGGCGCATCAACAGTAATCTTGTAGAGGGTATACTGGTCACGATTGTATTGATCCGAAGCGTCATAATCGACGGATTTGACACCTTCTATTGATTCTAGGTGTTCTTTGATGGGTAGTTTTTGTTCTTCTGGTACATCGGTTATCATCATTTCGTAGCTACTTGTAGAGCTGTAGTCAAATTCTTCATCCATGATGGCGAGGCCAAGGGAGGTCTCGGAATCGGTCGGCATGTAAGAATAAATATCTTTGTTGATATTTACTTTGGTGGCAAGAAAGCCACAAATACCAGTCAGCACCAAAATACAAATAAAGATAATATAACAGTGGTTGACAATAAAATCTGTGACCTTGTGCATTATGATATGTATTATATCTATTGCACCCCTATAAGAGAAGAACAAGTTTCTTAGACTCTGTTCAATTTTAGACATGATATTGACTAATTGTACAAAGTGTGGTATAATGAAGGTATGGTTAGGTATTCTTATACTCGTGTTACTGCAAAAAACCGTCGCAAAATACAAAAAGCTTTTGCAGAACTTTTGGCTGAACGTGGGACACTAAAAAATATGACCGTAACAGATCTGGCTGAGAAAGCCGAGATCACACGGGGGACATTTTACAACTACTATGACAACCTATATCAGGTGGGAGCCGAGCTTCAAAGCGAAGTAGAAAAACGGCTTTTTTCTGAGTATGATAATCTATCTACTGCTAGCGGCGTGAAAAGGTATATCGATGAATTATTTATTTTCTTAAAAGACCAAGAGAATATTTATCGCGAGCTACTATCAAGCAATGCTTCGGTAGATTTTTTAAGGCAGCTAGAAAACAGTATTAATAAGCGCGTGCTGATGGTGCTACAGAAAAACGGCATCAAAGACAAGAATGTGGAGACGGAGCTACTATTTACTACAAATGGCGCGATAGCTATTATACGCAAATATTATAGGGGCGAGATAGGCCTAACGCTAGATGATATCCGTAACTATCTAAAAGCCAAGATAGGCTTGATGTTCGACGACGCAGATAGCCAATGTTGGAAGCCTGGCAAGACGGAAGCTTAGTTGCTGAAACATTTTCATACTGCTGGTGCTATAATTGACCCATGGACAATGAACTGTTGATTTTTATCCTGGGGCAAACTTTTGGTATTTTTGCTCTCATCTGCACAGTAGTTAGTATGCAGCTTAAGAAGAAGCGGCACTTAATGGTACTGCAGACTGCATCCGAAGCTTTTATCGTGGCTCAGTATTTCGTAAAGGGCGCCATCACCGGGTCGCTTTTATCCATAGTAAGTTTTGTTCGCGATGCTATTTTGACAAAATACGAAAAACGTCGTGCGCCGCTATGGTTTTTGATTGTGCTTTATATTATTATGACAGTGCTTACAATTATTAGCTGGGCTGGACCACTATCTGCTCTACCGTATGTTGGCTCATTGATTTATGCTTGGTCTTTGTGGTATGGCAAGACCAAGTGGATACGCCTTGGTAATGCCGTGGGTAATACTCCCTATCTTTTCTACACAATTCTTACTGGGAACTATGCGCTGTTCATAATGACTTTGCTTGAGGTGATATCTTCTATCGTAGGTTTTTTCCGACTTGAGATAGCTAAGAAAAAGAAAAGATCTAGTACAGTCACAAAGAAAACACGTAGAAGGTAGGGTTCTTATAGTAGCTGACAGGATCACCCAAGGGTGGATGTGCATGATTGAGGCTATGGTATAATCGTAAATATGGATGAGGTTGCTAGAAAGTCTGAGGTATTAAACACTACGAATGCAGAACCCACCGAATGGGATTCTCTGGCACGAGATGTCCCCTATAAGGGTGATCAAGCCAACAATGGAGTAGCCGTTAATACTGAAGCTCGACAGCGCGAAGAAGGTTTGCACCGCCCAAGGGCGGAGCAACTGAACGCATTGCAAGAAAGCCTGAAACAAGCTGAAGCAGATGGCGATTCAGATGCAATCAAAGGTATAAATAACGCCATGAAAATGGTAATTAATAGAAATAGGTTCGAGATCACGCCTGAGCAATACGATGCATTATCAGAAGATGATCGTGAACGTTTCCTGACGATAAAGATGCAAGAGGCAAAAATCTTGGGAGATAAAGATGAATTCGATTTTTGGAACGCAAACTATAAAAATCAGTTTCCAGGTCGCGGTGAAGGCCTAGAACAAGAAAAACCGCAATACGAAGCAGTACCTTTTGCCGAGATCGCAAAAGAGCTCGAAGACCCGCGATACGAGGAGCTCGGGCATGGCACTATTAGCGCCGAAAACGCACAGAGCATTTTGAACGAAGGCCTAAGGGTTGGTGGCTCCGGGAGAGATACTGATATCCAAAGTAATTTTATGCGACTTGCAAACACCGACGCGGACGCCCTGCGGAATGCTGCTGAAGATTGGCAGCATAATAATGCTAAGTTTATTGTTATCTACCGCGTTCCATTTGAATACAAAATGCCACTCGCAAATCAACATAGCTCGGAAACTTACGGAATGTTTTATGAATCGAATAATGATTCTTCCGACGTTGAATCCGGCAAATACAGTAAAGATTTTGCATTCGCATATCTAGATGTCAATACGGGATTGGTGTACAAAAATAACGCCTACAAGGGTAATTTGGACGATCCGGAACAAAAAATGGCGATGGAAAACAAATACCAGCTCCTAAGAAACGAAACCGCAAACAAAATTCCCGATCCGGAAGCCAGAGAAGCTTTTCTAAGTATGGCGAAAAGTTGGCACGAGATGGGTGAGAGTATGATGCCGAAACAGCCCGAGCAAATACAGCCATTCCCTACCCCAGAAGATGGCAGGCAAGTAGAGCAAGCTGCGGAAGAAATGGATGTGACTGCAGAAAGAGATTCTGGTCGCACTAAAGTTGCCTCGGGTGAAGCATCTTCAATTTACGAAATTGAAAAGGCTGATGGTAAAACTTCCTCACAAGTAGAAAGCGACTATTATGATGCGGCAGCCAGATTTAGAGATTCTCATCCAAATATTAAAAATAACCTTGAACTAAGTTATGCCGTAACTGGTCTCGCGACTGATTTAGCGCTAGTGGACGCAACGCGTGGTCGAATCTTGACAAACGGAAATGCAGAGCAGAAAGCTAGCTTGATGGCAGATTACGACAAGCTTATGGAAATATTAAATAATCCAGAAGCATCTAACGAAGACAAGCAAGCAATTAGCGAATACTTTAGTTCTCTGGATGGCAACGCCATGAGATTGATGCATGAAGATTATGACAAAAAGCCAAAATCGCGAGAAGAGGCACAAGAAAATGAACCCTCACTGGATAAAGAACAAGATGTTGAAATAAACCAAGAGCTTAATGAAATGAAGACTGAGCTTGAAAAATTTAGGACAAATGCCGAAGAAGGCTCTAGCGCTTTTGACAAAATTCTATCCGAATTGGACGAATTGATAAACGACAACAGCAAGGTTCAGGATCTTGACCTGTTGGAAAATAAGCTAAATTCTCTCTCCAGAGCAAACGAAAATCTGCGAGATTCTACTATGAAATTTTTACAGAAAAATATTGAGTACGAGTCTGGTATCGCGAACGGCTCGGGTTTCGATTCTGACGAAAGAAAATACGTATCCAATAACGAAGAGTACATCATTGGCTTGGCCCGTAAAACAAGTGAAGCCGATGAAAGAATAGACGCTATCAGACAATACATTTCAAATGCCAAAAATCTCGCACAAAGTTTTTGACTTGGCAGTCTAGAGACTAATTTTAAAAATAGTGTGCTTATATTTTTTTACGTACAATGTTACAATAATAAATAACAGCACAATAAATAAAGGAGGCCTAAATGACGTTGAGACTAGTCGATAAATGGGATAAAGTATTCAAAAAAAGCGATAAAGTAAACCACAAAAAAGTATCTTTTAAAAACCACTTCGGGATAGAAATAGCAGCTGACTTATATATACCAAAAGAAAAAAGTAAGAAGTTGCCGGCAATCGCAATTTCTGGTCCATATGGAGCAGTAAAAGAGCAGTCTTCTGGCCTTTATGCGCAAACCTTAGCAGAGCGTGGTTTTTTGACTTTAGCTTTTGATCCTTCTTTTACGGGCGAGTCTGGCGGTGAGACTCGATATATGACTTCTCCGGATTTAAATGTAGAAGATTTTCAAGCTTCGGTAGACTATTTATCTAACTTAGAGGAGGTGGATCCGACAAAAATTGCGATTATTGGCATCTGCGGTTGGGGAGGTATGGCGCTTCAAACTGCTTGCCTTGAAACTCGCATCAAAGCGGTGATTGCTAGCACGATGTATGATATGACGCGCGTAGCTGGAAACGGATACTTTGACGCTGATAACAACAAAGAGGCACGCAAAAATACACGTATTGCAATAAATAATCAACGCACCGAGGATTACAAAAATGGAGAATACAAGCTTGCTGGCGGTGTAGTAGATCCAGTTCCAGATACTGCCCCGCAATTCCTGAGGGATTATCACGCATACTACAAAACTCCGCGTGGCTATCATGAAAGGAGCCTCAACTCTAATGGCGGCTGGGTTGCCCAGACGAATGGCTCACTTTTAAATAATAGGATTCTTTACTATGCGAATGAAATAGACATACCTACTTTAATAATTCACGGCGAAAAAGCCCATTCGCGCTATAATAGCGAGACGGCATTTGATATGATTACCGGCGAAACGAAAACTGAAGATGCCGTTCCAAAACCATACACTGGCGTTTATCCGGTGGGGAGCACAAAAATTGACAATAAGGAGTTGTATATTGTAGAGGGGGCTTCGCATGTGGATCTTTATGACAATCTTAGCAAAATTCCGTTTGAAAGAATCGAATCTTTCTTGAATGAGAGTTTCGAGAATTAGATAGATGTATCTTTATTAATGCTACCAATTATGGGGCTGCTAGTCGTTAGCATCAAGATCTAGCGTAATGTTTAAAGCGTAATCTTTATATTTCGATTGAACCTCATCATATATATGTTGATAAAGCTCTTCGCGATTTGGAATGGCAAAATCAATAATAATATCGAAACTTATAGTCTTGTCGGAATCGTCCATATAAAAGCCATGCATTTGGAGAATTCCCTGATGAGAAAAAACAATATCTTCAATATCCTTTCGGGTATTGATGGCTTTATTGTCTTTGGTGTTAATGGAATAAATGCCAACAGTGTGCAAAATAACGCCATATTTCTCTATAATCGATTTAGTGATACGGCGAGATATTTTATCAATATTCGCAACTGTGAGTGTGTCAAGAACTTCTATGTGGACGGAGCCAAGATACTTATCTGGGCCATAGTCGGTAAGAATAAGATCAAAAACACCCTCTACGTCTGGATCTTTTGCAATTTCTTTTTTTATATTGCGAGAAAGAGAGCTTTCTACCCTGGTGCTGAGAATATTGTTTACTGAATCTTTAATTAACTCAATACCTGTTTTTATAATAAAAAACGACACAAGCGCACTGATATAAGCTTCAAGGTCTATATTAAATACCATATATATAATGGCGGAGGCAAGCACTGAAATAGAAAGGACAGCATCGTTAAATGCATCGGCACCACTTGCAACAAGGGAGTCAGAATGGATACTCTTCCCTATCCTTTTAACATATAGCCCAAGGGCAAATTTAATAATGATACCAGCGGTTAAAACGATAAGAGTCGTAGGAGTGTAATCAGGTGATTCGGGAGTGATGATTTTTTTGACGGATTCGACAAGAGCAGTAGCACCTGCATACAAAACTATGGCGGACACAATAAATGCAGTCATATACTCGATACGGCCATAGCCATATGGATGTTTCCTGTCCGGGGCCTTGCCGGCAAGTTTTGTTCCGATAACGGTGATGATACTAGACAATGCGTCACTCAAGTTATTAATTGCATCGGTGATAATGGCAATGGAGTTCGACATAAACCCAACGAGAGCTTTAAAACCAACAAGAATGAAATTAGCAATAATGCTAATAGCGCTTGCTCTTATGACTATTTTTTCGCGATGAGTTTTTTTATTATTTGTCATATACAGCAGTATACCATGAATTGCTTTAAGCCAATGTGCGCACAGCTGAATTATTTCTGTCTTTTATTCTCGTTTTGTTGCCCTGGCCACGATACTCGTCGCTATGATAATTCCAGAAATCACAGTAATCACCATAAGCTCGTTCGCTATCTCTGCACTGCCACCTTCACTGGCGAAAACACCAGTGTTAGGGACTGGGACATCTTCTTCGGCGTTGTCGTCGTCATCGTTTACTTCTTCTACAATTCTAAAACGAGCCCTGGCACTTCCGGATTCAGGCTCCGAGAAGTACGCTTCAAAAATATGTTCACCTAAACCAAGCGTATTTAGGAGATCCGCTGGGATGGTAACAGTTTGGTTCTCTAGGTCTACATCACAATAAGTGCGCACATCTAGATATTCGCCGTCAATCATGAGATTTCCTCGATCGCAAAGATACGTTATGTCGTTATCAATTTTGAAGACTAACGGTTCTTCGCTTCCGATAATATGCTCACCACCGTCACCTTCTAGCACTGGATAGACTCGGAGGAAAGTTGCGTAGAAGGTTAATGATTCTGTACCAGGTGTTACCCTGAAAACATTGTTTTGTATCTGATCGGTGACTTCTTGGCCGTCTAATTCTAGATATACTAGCTCATTGCCTGGTTCCGGAACAATTCCTACTTCTACATCGGTACCGCCAACTACAATATTTGGCACATCGAGATTTCCGTTGCCTGTGATGTATTTATAAACGAAAAGGTCGTGACCGGCTCTCACGTAGGCGTCCATGGTGATGTCTCGGATTTGTTTGCCAGTTTCGGCGCCGAGAATTAGTTCCTACGCATTCGACTCCGCAAAGTCTGCTTTCGAATCAGCTAAGGCGCGCCATGAATCTGCGCAGGCAGAATTCAAAAGACTAAAAGCTCAACGCGATTCGGCTAAAGCTGAATTTGATCGTCTTCAGGCGCAGTTTAAACAAGCTCAAGCTGCTTTCAACCACAAGCTTGAAGAAGTCAAGTCAGAGCGTACGGCCAAGAAACAGCAAGCCGTGGATAAGGTCAATATGGCTCTCGTTCACGAAAAAGGTGGCGCATTCTATCTCGGTTCCATCTTTGGGCAAGATGCAAAAATCAGACAACGAAATGACGGCAGTGGTAAAACCGACGTATTCTTTGGCGGTTTAAGTGCGGCCGGAGACGGAACTGGGCATGGGCACGCCATTATCGATCGCGATGGGAACGTTACTTATTTGCGTGACGCCTGGCAAGAACATGACGATTATCTAATCGACGACGCCAGAAAACGTGACACAAATACCCACAAAATCTAGAACATCGACCAACCAAATACCAAAGCCGGTACTTTAATTGCCGGCTTTTCTATTTTATTGTATAATAGATATATGTATTTATCAAAAGAAGAACGACAAGAAATAATGGCTTTATATGGCTATGAGGACTCAGTCGAAATTAATCATTATGAAGTTGGACCTGATACTTGGATTTATCTTTTTGAATATAAGGAAAAAAAATACATTTTAGTCGTAACTGATTATTTTGGTGATTATGATTTTGATGTTTTTCCGCATCTACTTAAATATGAGAGCGATAGGCTTGAATTTGTTCTTCAACGTGAAATACCGGTTAAAGATAGTTCTTCAAAAGAAAAAACGGCCGGAACTCTCTTATTTGAATATACTGATTAGGGCCTATTCACATGGTGAGGGGCGAGTAGACATACTTATTCGGTTATGCATGGTTGTAGACTGGTGTATTGACCACCCCGAATACACGGCTAAGATCAAGGTTATACCTAAGAAAGACTACCAGATACTAATGCAATGCGAGTTCTGAGGTATATATACAGGCAAAGAGATTCGAACTTTTAACTAATCAAAACTAAAAAAGACCGGCAAAGCCGGTCTTTCTGTTTACATATAGTAATCAAACATATATGCATACTGAAGGAAGTGCCCACGATGGTTGAATGCCGGATTATTCCAACATTTTTGCAATCCATCTGTAAAAATATTCCCTGTAACAATACAGTCATCTTCAGAATAACCCTGAGAGACAATATCGCCACGCGAATTGATTAGGAAGCAAGAGTGAAGATTTGTTGCATAATCCTGAATAGTGATGAAAGGTTCATCACCAGATGCAGCTTTTTTCTTCTGGATGAGATTTAAGTAATATTTGCGCTCCTCATCCGTCAAAAGAAGCTCATCATTCTGATAGGCTTTTCCCTGCGGGGCAATAAGAATATAGAACAAACGCTCAACGCCAAGATCTTTAACTAGATTATAAATGTAATCAATCTGATCGAGATTATCTCTACGAATCAGATAATTAACACGGATCGGAACACCAGTGTTCCGATAGCGTTTGATATTCTCAACTGCGTGCGCCCAGGCACCTCTACCACGAGATTTATCGTGCGTTTTTTCATTGCCATCAAGCGAAATCAATAGCAACGTATTCGTTGCAAGCAACGTTTCTGCTATTTTTTCGCTCCAAATCGATCCGTTCGAAGTAGTAAGCGTTTCGATTCCTTTTCCCGCCGCATAAGATAATATTTCAAGGAAATCATGACGGAGGAACGGTTCACCACCGGTAAAATCGATCCTAACAAGATTTGCATCAGCAAGGATATCGATGATTTCCTTCATCTTCTCGAGCGGAAGTTCATTCGGGTCCTGCTCACCACTTAGGCAAAACGGGCAGTGGTAATTACATTTTTTTGTAACCTGCCAGCAAAGCGAAAGCGGGTTGCTCAACTTGACTTGAAGCTTCGACAACTTCTCGTCATGTCCAGGCTTCTTTTCAACTATTTTCATTACAGTCACCTCCGTAAAATTTTTGTGCTTTTGCTTCGAGTATTAAAACCCTATGACGAATCGTCAAAGAATTGAGTGAAACATGAAGCTTGTTCGGAAATGCAGAATAGAACACTTCTTCGTTTGGGAGAACTATCGTCGTATCGAGTAATGCTTTTTCTTCAAACCCAATAGAACGATAAAAATTGCGCATCTCAAGCGAGAGCTCCTCAATCCCGGCGATCTCCGAAAACTCATCATCGCCGGCATTTTCAACGAGAATTATTTTCCCGTTATCCTTCAAGACCCTCTTTAATATTGGAAGAATCTGGTCAAACGAGTCACGCATCGACGTAAGACTCCATCCGCCGAAAATTATATCAATGCTTTTTTCTGCAAAAGATATATCTTTCATATCGCTAAAATAAAAGCGGATGTTTCTTGCATGGTTTTTTCGATAATTAATTTCCATTAAAGATTTACTACGCTCAACAACGTGTAAAATTTTACCAGACGCCAAAAGCGGTGTGAATTTTCCACTTCCAGCTCCAATTTCGAGAATATCCTGACCTTGAAAACGATAATTGCCCACGAGATAACCTGCGATCTTCTTTTCTGAGTCCTCACACTTACTAAACGCTTCGTAAGCTGCTCCATCGCTGTAATCAAACAGCCAAAGCTTATCGGTAGTCGCCTTCATATGATCAACCTCCTTCTTTTTAAAGTACGACACCCTAATAATAATATATTAACATATTTTCCCATAAACAGCAAGCCAAACTTGCATTATTGGCAAATCTATGTTAAAATATTATTAATTAAGTTCCTTAACTTAATCGTTTTTTAATAAATTAGCGTATTTCTGAAGGGGGTGTACATATGTATTACGATTATAACAAGGCAACTTTAGCAGCTCGGGCGAAACTCGAACGAATAAAGCCAAATCAAAATATAGACATCAACGAACTATTTTTCGCTTCAATTTCTAATTACCTAAAAGACGGACAACATATTCTAGATATTGGAACTGGAAATGGCTTCGTCCTTAGCGAAATCGTTCGGCGAAACCCAAATCTGCACTTAACCTTACATGGGGTCGACAACTCTAAGGAAATGGTTTCGCTTGCACAAAAAAAGCTCGGCAATAAAGCTATGATATCAAAAGCCGATGCAAGCCATTTACCATTTGCCGACAAAAGTTTTGATCTCCTTACAGCAAAGAATGTCACTCGTATCCACGCCGGAGAAATCTACCGAATTTTAAAACCTGGCGGCATCTTCGTATTTCGTGAATACGGGCGAGGCAAAGGGTTGTGCGAAATCACATCCCTATTTCCTAATCGTATCATCAGACAACGTGACTCATCTTTCTATGTTGATAGCTTGAGTAAAGCTGGTCTTCATATTTTAAGCTTCAATTGCTATACTATCACCAGGAAATACGAGTCCATCGAAAATCTCATCACTATTGTAAAAAGTTTTCCATTCATCGAAGACTTTTCACAAGAAGACGAACAAAAAATCATCGAAATTTTTCACGACCCAGTCGTGACATCAGATCCGTTCATTCTGGTCTGTAGAAAGGAGTAATCATTATGAAGAAAGTTGAATTGTTATTCGACGCACTTAGGTCGCCATACGACATGGCACATATCGTCCAGATTGCACAGTCAATTGATGCAAAAGTTTATACCGCCGGCAGTTCATTGTCATTCGAAATGCCGAAAGTAAAAACGAAAGTCCGTTCCTGGAACATTAAAGATGGGTTTACACCAACTCATTACGAAACGTTTGAAGACGCAGTTAATGATTTGCGCTCAAAAGGCAAGTACCTCATCGGCACTTCAGGAGAAACTAACAAAATTTTCTATGACGTCAAATTGCCGCTTGATCAGGACATCGTCATTGTCTTTGGGACAGAAAGTTCTGGTCTCACAAAAGCAAAACAAGCTATGCTTGACGACGTTGTAAAACTTCCGATGGATAAAACGAAAGTTGATTTCCTCACACTTCCAGTAGCTGTCTCCGCGATGGCCTACGAGCTCTACCGCCAATACTCTTTGTAAAGATTTTCCTAAGCATCGACACGAAGGGGGTGTTCTACAATGTTAAAAGGAAAAACTATCTATTGTGTTGTGACTGGCGCACACAGAACAGCAACTATTGCAGTTTTTCTTAGTATGCTAAAAAACAACGGAGCAAGCAACATTATTCTGATACCTACTCCGGCAGCAATGTCTTTCCTTGATTTCGAGTCGATATCAAGTAACGTCATGGTTCGCTACGAGTCGAACGGCTACCAACAAATTCCAGAAGAAGACATCGTAGTCGTTGCTCCATGCACTTTCGACACATTTTCCAAAATAACGTTCGGGATTGCGGACAACTATGCACTGTCAATCATCCATGCCGCTATCGGCAAAAAGAAGCCAGTAATAGTGGCGCCCTCAATGGGCACCCAATATTGGTGGCATCCGATTATTTCGAATAATCTCAAAACCTTAGCGGAATATGGCATCGAGGTAATCTGGCCAGAATACATTTACGAGCCGGACAAAACCTTACAGAAAATCAGCATGGCTCCTTGGCAAAAAGTGCTTGATTGTGTCTGTCATAAATACCAAAAACTAAGGTATGTCGGCAAACAGATAGACTGCCAAGATTTTCAGAAAATCGTTTCCGAAAATTATCCGATTTTTGCACATTTCGGGCATATCCTGCAACAGGATCACTACACGAATGCAAAGGCTGGATTCTTGGCCCTAATAATGAACGACGGAAAAATTTTAATCACTCGAACCGGCGCAATGGTCGGCAATCTCAATCGTGAAGATTTGACTATCATCACAGGCCACGATACGAACAATTGTGTCTATTGGTGTGGAAAATATCCGCCGTCATCAGAAACTCCACTGGTTCTTGAAACATTCAAGACCTTCCCGGAGGCAAAAGCAATTATCCACGGTCACTGTAAAGACGTAACGTATTCACCGAATCTGCTTGATTATCTCAGCAAAGAATACCTGGCCTACGGCCAATGGGGAGAATTATTCAAAATTTCCCCCTTACTGGAAAAATTCGGCTGCGCGATCATGAAACTTCACGGCGAAATAGTAATCGGCGAAAGTTTCGACCAAGCTCTTTCACGTTACCGCGAAATGTATGAGAAAACGCTCTAATTTAAAAGGCTCCGCTCTTACGGAGTCTTTTTCTATCTATACTAATATAAATCACCATTTATTTTACATCTTGGAACCTGAGTTTTCCACAGGTTCCCCTGTTGGTGAGGGGCGAGTAGACATTGTTGCTCGGCTTTGCATGGTCGTGGACTGGTGCATTGACCACCCCGAATACACGGCTAAGATCAAGGTTATACCCAAGAAAGACTATCCGGTGCTGATGCCGTGCGAGTTCTGAGGTATACATATACAGGCAAAGAGATTCGAACTTTTAGGAATATATGGTTTAACTGGAGCCGTAGAAGCCTAAAACAATGACAATGAAGAAAATAAAAGAAATACAATGTCAATGGCAGACTTGCGCCCGATGATATAATTAAAGTAGTAAACAAGGACTTATTATGCCAAGGCCACGTAACAAACAGGATTTATTAAAAGCTGGCGAGGAATACTACGCTAAGCTAATCGAAATGGCTGATTCAATGAGCGAGAAAGAAATGAACACCGAGTTCGACTTCTCCGGCGATCCATCGAAGAAAGAACGCCACTGGGGGCGCGACAAGAATCTACGCGATATTTGGGTACATTTATATGAATGGCACCGAATGCTACTTGAATTTGTAGATACGAATCTGAATAAAGGCGGTAACGCACCATTCTTGCCAGAACCATACACTTGGAAGACTTATGGCGATATGAATGTTGAATACTGGAAGAAACACCAAAAGACTTCACTCGAAGATGCTAGAAAGATGTTTGAGAAATCACATAAAGACGTCATGAAACTAGCCGAAAGTCTTAGCGAAGAGCAATTATTTACAAAAGGCATGTATCCTTGGGTTGGCGGTTCGGTACTCGGCTCATATTTCGTGAGCGTTCTCTCATCTCATTACGACTGGGCAATGAAAAAGCTCAAAGCGCATAAAAAGAACTGTGCATAATATCGCCCTTAAGGCGCACTTCTAATCGAAAAGAGATAACATGGCAAAACGCCGCACATTCAAGAAAGTAAAGCCGGGCGAGCCAATACCGGTTACTGCCAGGCAACTCGAAAGCTTTATGCTCGAGCATAACGGCAAATTCAACTCGCGCGACTACGACAAGTTCGAGCGTATGGAGCTTACAGAATCGCCAGTTCGCGACGCGATCCACGAATTGAAGACTTATTCCTTCTAACAAAACATTCTATCATTTAGTCAATAGATAGCATCCACTTGGACACAATCGGGTTTTGAAAGTTATTGTGCAGAAAATAGGGGTGGGATTTTTTCTTGACACGAAACGATAAAATATTGCAAATCAATACGGTAATCAAAAGATCATTTGCAATACTAGCTAGTACACTTAATCAATATGCTTTGGACAATATTATAATCATTCAGAGATAGCGAAATTCCATAATCTCTCGCAATATCTCTCCATTTTTTGGCATACTCACATCTATAAGACTCATTTGGTGGATAATATTCCGATGGTCCACTATCGCTCTTTTTTCTATTTTCAGATGCAGATACAGCTACATAAACACCATTTTCCATAGCAGACAAACTAGAACCGTAAGATCTCTTCTGTTCATAGCTCCACTCCGAACCACCATGAGAGTTTACATATTTCAATGGGATAATATGATCTATATCTAGATCATTACTCGTACCATCATCCCCTCGATATGGATTTCCAGTTAGTGTTTCTCCAGTGTATGGATCTACCCAGGATCCATAAATAACCGTGCATCCATTTGAAGATGTTTTAACTGCAACTAACGACGTTTGTTGCAGTATTCTTGCCCTAATATTGCATCCACTTCCAACGTCCCAGTTTGGTTCGTATTCATTTCTAGAATACTGAGCGCTTGTTGCTTCTGCAATTATTATCCCGGACATTACATCATTATTCAAAGACGTGCTCGACTCATCCTCAGATTCATTTTTTGTGGCTCCTGAATCATTCAGTTCAGTTAT
The DNA here is from genome assembly GCA_902761145.1 of uncultured bacterium. Taxonomy (GTDB): domain Bacteria; phylum Patescibacteriota; class Saccharimonadia; order Saccharimonadales; family Saccharimonadaceae; genus Nanosyncoccus. The sequence goes on along the minus strand of CACWJA010000006.1, from coordinate 1,480 downwards.
TTCAATAGTAAAAGTAACACTAGGAGAATTTGTTAAATTGACATTATTACTACTTTTAACTGGGCTATTCATGAAGAAAGCAACGACAGAAATAATAGTAATTAACCAAATTGCTATCCAATATGATAAATAGTTACTAGTCTTTTTATTTTGTTTTTCCTTTATTGCTACATAATATGGCGGGATTAGTATCTTAATAATATTATCTTTTTTGAGAAGAGACTTGAAAAACTTTTGAACTGGAATTTTTTTATTGTTCTTCTTATTTTTCTGGTCGATGATATAAGCTTTGATGGCAATTGCGGACACTCCTAAGGTAATAATCGACATAGTGCAGATAGCAACCAATGTTGCCAAAGAAATAAACAAGGTTTCTCTTTTCACATTTATTTCGAGCGTAACTTCTTCTCCACTATTACTTTCTACTATAAGTTTTATCTTATTATCGCCCTCATCAAGTTCTATAGGTTCTTTTATCTGCTCACCATTCTTTTCAATCTTCAGTGAGGCATTTTCAGATGAAAATTGATAAGCAAAGTCGAGACCTCTTTGCCAATAATTTCTAGATTTTGCAGTATATGTATTATTTGAAAAAAAGATAGGACTATCACTATTATCTACCCAAACCCTTAGTTCTACCGTCTCATTCATTTTTTGTTCTTCTGGTTCCGGGTTTTCTGTTTTCCGAGCTGCGTCCTCCGGAGTGTTAATCGTTTTCATAGAATCCGTCACTGTGCCTTCGTTCGACGTCGCATCTTTATCATTCACATTACCGCCAGCAGGTTCAAATGAACTATTGCAAGGATTATCCGACATCTCATCATTCGGATGAGCGGCGTACCAAGCGCCTTTGGTATTTTGTTTCGCCTCGTGCCAATGCCCATTATGCTGTCCATAAGTTTTTCCGTTGCACGTTACTATAGAATCTGTATATAAATTACCTCTTGTAGCAATCGCATTTGGAGAAATAATAATAAATGAAGAGCATATCACCAACAATAAACATATAGCTCGTTTTCTAATTCTCATATTATATATTATACCATGGTCTTATTTTAAGTTATGCGGTACCTACAAGTTCGAACTCGCCAAATAACAGATACGCGAAACACCAAATACATATCTCCCCACACTTCCAAAACGCTTATGCTTGGTGTTTTCGAACTTATGTAATATACTTATGTTAATTGCGGTGCAGAGTTCTGCGCCTTTCTCCGGTAAGAGGGGGTAGCCCCTCATATTTTATGCGCAGATTCTGCACTACAAGTGATACTTGCCGACATAAAAAACGGCAACACTTCGGGTGGAGAAAGAAAAGTATGTACCTTAAATGCAAAAGGAACAACCGGTCGTAGAAGACCGAAAAGAAGCCGTCAAAAACCTAGTGCAATTACTTTGCGCATTAGACGACATAGACGATTCGCCAGAGCGCGAGTCCAACAAAGAGAAAGGAGTGTGCGACGACGGAGTAGTTGTCGTG
>CACWJA010000005.1 GCA_902761145.1 uncultured bacterium | reverse complement strand
CTTATATAGTACTGTTACTATAGTAGCTATAATGGTGAGTAGTAATGCTATGGTAGATATAGTAATAATAGTGGCTTCTGTACCGCCTATACCATGAGTAAATAAGCCTGTGTCTGGTACTGAGACGTCTGTGGAGGAGGTGTAGGTGGTAGTGTTAGTGGTATCAGAAGGATCTGTTGGTACTGGATCTATAGGAGTTGGGTCTACTGGAGTGGAGCTACTTGGTTCTACTATATTGATTTTAATATTAGTGTTTGTAGTAGCTATAATAGCTTATCACCTCCTTATATTTATTTAACTATATAGATTAACTCCCATATAACTACACACCTATTGAAGTTATATATTACTAATTATTGTATCATGCTTATATTAATTTGTGATGAATTTGTTATGGTTTTTTAAAAAATAGCACTACTATGTTATTCATAAATTATATTATCTACCGTATTATTATCACAAAATATCCACCAGCTAGCCTAGTGGATATTTATTACGAATATTTTTACTATTCGTCACTTTTCTTTTCTATTATTAGTTTTCTATCTCGCCCCTCCCCCTCAGAGTGGGTGGTAATATCCGAATAATCCCCAGCCAATTTATGCACCACACGTCTATCTGCCGCATTCAGATTCACCGTCATAGGCTGCCCCGTCTGTCGCACTTTCGTTATCCATCCTTCTGCTTTTTCAGCTATTCGCTCTGCCCGGTGCTGCTTGTAGCTAGCTACATCCACATTTACCCGCGTCACTTCAGCATCTTTTGATACTAATGCCATCGATACCACATGTTGCAACGCTCTCAAATTATCTGCATTTTTACCTATCAACAAAGAGTTCAGCGATGTAGATGGTACGGATAGCTGTATCACCTCATCATCTATTGTTGATGTTACCGCTACATTTATTCCAAAGAAACTCAGCAGATCCTCTAGGTATCTCGCAGCAAATCTTATTGATTCATCTTTATTCATTTATTATCTCCTTTTCTTTTTATTATCCTTGGCGGAGATTCTTGTTATTTTTGTTCCTGTTTTTTTATTTTCTACCACTTGGGCTTCTTTTATATTTCTTAGTTCCTTAAGTACTGCCTTATCCGTAGCAGCATCTATTTCCTCGTCTACTCTCCTTAGTACTATGCGCTGTTGCACTACCGTAAATACATTACTCAAGAAATAGTAAAATGCCAAAGCACCGTTTAAATTAAACATAATGATAAACATCATTATCGGCATCATCATAGACATTTGCCCAGTAGTCATACTACTTATATCCGCTTCATCTATCTCTTTACCATTTTTAGCCTCTCGTACGATATCACGGAATTTCTTCTTTTTCTCACTTTTACCAGACGGCATTTGTTGCTTTGTGGCCCAATATTGCACCACCGACGCCATTATTGCACACATCAGTATAAACAACGCACTCCAGCTAAACCTCCCCATCATCACATCGCTAGCTTTCACGTCTAGATTAATCACACCAAATAATTGAGGGTGAAAATCATATGGTGTTTTCTCTTCATCTGATATATCTTTGTTCTGTAAGTCACTTAGGTATGCATTCTGCTTCTCTTCTAGCTGTCTTATCTCAGAGCCCTCATATGCCACTATGTCGTATGCACGATTGTTTAAATTATCCTGGGGCAAAGGTGTAGCTATTACCCGTATAGCCGAAAAAATCGCAACAAATATCGGTAATTGTATTATCAAAGTTAATATCGAGGCAAAAGGCTTCACATTGTAGCGCTTATACAGATCCATAGTCTGCAAAGACTCCAATTGCTTATTACCTTTGCAGTTCTTTTTTATCTGAGTTAACTCTGGCTGTATTTTACGAATCAATTTTGTCTGATTTAACTGTCGCTTCGTAAGTGGCCACATGCAAAATTTTACTAATACTGTAAATATTATTATCGCTAGGCCAAAATCATGCACCAAATTAAATATCACAAATAATATATTTACTATCGGTCTTACCACTATAATATCTATCAGGTTTAGTGGACTTCCAGCCGCAATAGACCCAATCACAAACAAAATAAATATCCCCCAGTAAATATATTTCTTCACACTCTTCTTGTCCATCATATTCATTATATCACACCATAGACTCAGAAACTAGCTCGCCTAGCTCCTTCTCTAATTCCTGAAACGATATTTTAGCCATATTTTTGTTATATATTACAAATATATAATCCCTCTTCTTTGGTAAATCATCAAAATTAAGTCTAATCGCCTCATAAACCCTGCGTCGTATTTTATTTCTACCCACTGCACTCTTATCTACTTTTTTTGATACTACTACCGCTACACGTGTAAACCCGCGAGTGTTATCAGTAAACACTAATGACATTTTCGGCTTGCGAATAGTCTTACCTTTTTGGTACACATATCTCACACCACCACGTGAATGAAACCTATATTTTTTTTCTAACATATAGCTCCAATATATTTTAGTCAATTATATCACTATATACTATAGCATTAATAATACCCATCCTTTATACAGAGATGGGTATTATGTTATTACCTAGGCAGCTAGTCTAGCACGCCCCTTCAAGCGACGACGAGCCAATACCTTGCGCCCAGTCTTACTAGCATTTCGCTTCATAAAACCATGCTCTTGTTTGCGCTGCCTCTTATGTGGTTGATATGTTCTCTTTGGCATATTAATTCCTTATACTTTTATTTTTTCCAAATTCTTTATATAGTATACCACACTTTTCCACAATTATCAAAAAGTTTTCCACATCCACTCCAGAGATATCACCCTACTTGTTGATAACTTCACTACTGTTTGAATGTTATTATATTACAACACAATATCATCGTCCCTACAAAACCTGTGGAAAACTCCACTTCTTATGATATAATCGTTCAAAAGGAGGTCAATCAATGTACGACGTTTGGAAAAACGTATTAGCTGAAATAGAGCAACAAATATCAGCCGCTAATTTTTCCACCTGGTTTCAGGGTACTTCCCTCCTATCTGCAGAAAATGGTAATATCTCCATAGGTGTTAAGAATTCTTTTTTTGTCAAACAGCTCAATAATCGCTATTCAGATATTATCAAAGCAGCCTTAGAACACAATAATGTCCAGGTTACTAATATCACTTTTGAAGTATCATCTTCCAGCACTAAGATTACCTCCCACCCAAGAGAAGTCCGCCACGTAGATATATCACCCATAAAGTCTCATATCACTAAAACCAAATCCAATCTAGACCCTTACCGTTCCACTGGACTCAATCAAAAATACACCCTAGACAATTTTATCGTCGGCTCCAATAACGATCTAGCCGTATCGGCCGCCCGTAATATTATCGCCTCACCAGGAGATCGCTACAATCCATTCTTTCTTTATGGTGGACCTGGTCTCGGTAAGACTCACTTAGTTCAAGCCATCGGCAACGAAATCCTTCGGCTTCACCCAGATTTTAAAATATTTTATACTCCCATTTCTCATTTTTATTCAGACTTTATCGATGCTATCCAAAATGGCAAAGGTAAAGAATTCAACCTCAAGTTCCGCAAACTAGACTGTCTCATCGTGGATGATTTTCAATTTATAGTTAATAAGGAAAAATCCCAAGAAGAATTCTTTAATATTTTTAACGACCTATACCAACTCAATAAGCAAATTATTGTTACATCCGATCGCCTCCCCAGCCAAATCAAAACAGTAGACGAACGCCTAGCCTCACGTCTTACTTGGGCCGGAGCCTTTGACCTCCAACTGCCAAAATTCGAAGACAAATGTGCCATCCTTCGTGCCAAAGCTGAATTATCTGGCGTAGATATAGAGCAAGAAGCAATCGAATATATCGCCGAAAACGTCAATACCAATATTCGTGATCTAGAAGGCGAATTCTCTACTATCCTATTGATGTCTGAGGTGAGGGGTATTACCCCACTAGAGCTTATTAAAAACGGTTCCGTTAGTATCAATAAATCCTCAAAATTACGTCCTGTTTCTGCCAAACAAATCGTAGATAAAGTTGCCAAATACTATAATCTCAGCAGTAAAGATATTCGTAGCCGTTCTAGAGTTTCTAATATCAAAAACGCCAGACAAGTCGCTATGTTTTTATTGTCCAAAGAGCTAAATCTTAGCACTACCAAGATCGCCACAGAAGTAGGCTTACAAAATCACACCACCGTCATGCATGGTCTCCGCAAAATAGACTCCGATCTTAAGCTAGATTACGCCCTACGTGATCAAATCGAGGAAATAAAGGAGAGTATTTATGGATAAAAAATTTGTTCATGTGGAAATCTTGTGTATATCTATATGTAAAACTTTGTTCATTTTACTAGCAAAACTTTGTGCATTTTTACACCACAGCCATTCCTTGTGTGCAAAATCCACGTTTCCCACCAAGTTTTCCTACGTTTCCCACCAAGTTTTTCACAGCTTATTTACCCCTGTATATAAAGAATCTTTTCCACTTTTCCACACACCCTATTATTACTACTACAAATTAAATAAATTATTATTAATATAATTATAGAAAGGATTTTTATGAAAATAAAAGTTACACAAGACAAGTTGAGCAAAGCTCTTAATAATGTTAGCCGCATAGCTATAGGAAAAGTCACATTACCTATACTTAATAACGTCCTTATTAGGGTAGATAATAAGAAGGTTTCATTAGTCACCACCAATCTAGACATGGCTATAGTGGATTTCTTACCAGTATCAGACTCTGAAGATGGTGTAGTTACCGTACCAGCCAAATTACTTGCCGAATTTGTATCCAATCTCCCTAGAGGAGAAGTTATTGAAATTTCTTCCACAGATACTAAAGTCACCATTAGTGCAGGTAAATATTCATCCACTATCAACGGTACGATCGCTGATGACTTCCCAGAATTACCAGAAATAGACGAATCTTCAGCAGTAGTTTATAAGATCAATACCGATGATTTTAAAATAAGCGTTGGGCAGGTAGCCGTAGCTAGCTCCAACGACCTCACTCGCCCAGCACTTACTGGAGTGTATTTTAATACAGTAGATCACACCCTAGCTATCGCCGCTACCGACGGTTACAGATTGGCTGAGAAAAAAATCATCAACAATGTAGAAAGCGAAGTAAAAGCAATCGTGCCATCTAGTTCCCTCCAGGAAGTATTACGATCTATTAATGACGACGCAGAAGAAGTAGAAATTACTTTCAATGAAGACCTCGTACGTTTTCGTCTTGGTGAAATAGAGATAATTTCAAAATTAATCGACGCTAGCTTTCCTGATTACCAAAAGCTTATTCCTAAAGATTGCAATATACATATAGTCTTGGGTCGCGAAGAGCTAACTCGTGTCACTAAACTTGCTGCCCTCTTTGCTCGCTCAGTGGGTGGAGCTATCGTTTGCGAAGCTATGGAGCCAGATATCTTCTCCGTCAAATCTATCACTAATGAGTTCGGAGAAAACGATTCTATTATTAATACCGAAGTCAATAAGTCTGGCAAAATCAATCTCAATTCCAAATTTCTCCTAGATGCCATCAATGCACTAGATGAAAAAAGCCTACGTTTTGATTTTTCTGATCGTATTGCACCGATAGTTATTCGCAATCAAAAATCCGATAATTATACTCATATTGTAATGCCACTAAACTCATGATTATTAACTCTGTCAAACTATCAAATTTTCGTAATCATTCCAACTATTTTTTACAATGTACAGATAATACATCACTTATTTTAGGAAAAAATGGCAGCGGCAAAACTTCTGTTCTTGAGGCTATCTATATTCTTACTCAGGGTAAAAGTTTTCGTGCTACAGATCATGACATCATCAAGCGTGGTGCAGATTTTTACAGAGCCGAGATAGCTTATAATAATGGCGAATCTAGCACGGTGACATATGATGGCTCCGTAAAGACTTTTATTGTTATGAATAAGAAAACGCGCCGACTACCAGCCAAAAATAAATACCCAGTAATATTATTTCAGCCATCCGATCTTAACCTCATAGATCACGCCCCATCCAGGCGGCGTACCTATTTTGATAGGATTTTTAGTCAATTTGACAGTTCATATGCATCAGCGCTCTCTAGATATGACAAAGCGATCCGTCAGCGCAATGAGCTACTCAAATCCGATATTATATCCCCAGATTCTGTTTTTTCGTGGAATATCATGTTATCCAAATATGGTGCAGATTTGTATAATATGCGCCAACAATTTATCCAAGAAATTAATTCATATATTACGGACACTTACCGCTCTATTGCTAGTAATGAGGATAGTGTAAAAGTCCTTTATCAAACTAGCGTACCTTCACCTGACGAGAGTAAGTATCTAAATATCCTAGAAGCTAATTTTGAAAAAGACCACTATCTCGGCCACACTAGCTTTGGTGTGCATCATGATGATTATGTATTCAATTTCAATAATGCGCACGCGGATGGTTCAGCCTCACGTGGTGAATCTAGATCTCTAATATTAGCACTCAAATTTATTGAAGCGAATCTAATCTATATTAAATCAGGTAAACGCCCCATTATCTTACTAGATGATGTTTTCTCCGAATTGGATCCTGTACGCCGCAAATGTTTGGTAAAGAATTTTCAAGATAACCAAGTAATTATCACTAGTGTAGAAGATATAGCTAATATCCAAAACGACCAATAGTTACTTTTTGGCGATATTCTCGTAATAATGCTTCTTGTATGCTACTACGGGGTTTTCGTTTCCTTCGAAAAACTTCATATCAGTATATGCTGTTTCGTCAGTAGAGTATTGCCTTAGTATAGATGTGGCACGTGCCAACGATACATATCGTTGTGCGTATTTATATGTCTGCCAGTCAGCATTGTCTGATGAGTTCACGAATGCTTCACCAGTAGCTATTCTCGTGTCGTTCTCATCTGCACCTAGGAATAATTCTATAAGCTCCAAAATACTACCTATAAAAGGAATAGATCCAGTACCGCCAGATAATGAATCTAGTATACCTCCATCTGTTACTCCTAGTGGTGTTTTTCGTTCATTATTATATATAATAAAATCGGCCAACACAGAATCGTCATTTATTTTTCGTACACCATTATTGTCTAAAGTAGTGTTCTCTTCTATAAAATCTATAAACTCTTGATTATTAAATGGATCGTTAAGCGTGGATGTGTCAAACGTAGCAATCTCTGAACATTGTGCCGACCCCACAGCGCCGATAGTACTATAAGTTTCGCAATCACCCAAATTACTCAAATACCCAACATCTCCATCTGCATAAGTGCTAGATACTAGCGCCAGTATAGATTGGCCAGTAACGGCTGGTAGGGTATTTACTTTATTAATTATTCCGCTAAGATTGCTGCTCGCTACAGCAAAATTATATATTATAGATCCAAGAAAGGTATTACGAGATGTTATATCAAATGGACTCCGCTTCATTCTGTCGGATTTAGCCTCTAGGGCGAGGATTTTAGAATTTAATCTTCGGTATGCCACCGTGGCGTCTTTGTCCCCAGCCGTTGCACCACTGGCCTTAGCTAGCCTCTTCCCTACGTTTATAGCTCCCTCTACCAAGAATTCACCAGCATTTACACCTCTAGTACTGCTATAAGAATTATCTACAAGAGAGGTATTTACCGTTGGCTCTACTTTATTTAATATCTCGGCTGATCCAACCGCGGTATCATCAATGATAAGTCTACCCACCGAACCCTTCGTGTTGTTTTCAGTAGACGTCACAGTGTCAACTATTATATCGGAGGCGCCGTTATTATTGTTCATCTGATTTTCTACGGTTTTTATAATTCTATCCGAAGAATAATTCCCCACCATCTCCGTATTTAGATTGTCACTATTTGCTAGTACCGAATATAAGCTTGGTGAATCTAGTGCTGTACCACTTATCTTTATTACCTTGCCAGTTTTTACATCTACTACTTCCGTCTCGGAAGAAGTGTATAGGTAATTCATTGCTTCGTGTATTTGGGAATCATTGCCATCCCCAGCCTTCATTTTACTAACATTTTCCATAAACAATAAATAAAATAAGCTAGATCGCTGTTCTTTAGATATAGTATCTGCCACCTTTAGACTATCTGCAGACTCTAGTGTAGACTCTGTTTCGTCGGATGCTGTAATCTTTGTGCGCACAGATTCAATGAATTCACCCGCCTCACTGCTAGATCTTGCAACTGCGCCGTTTTCTATATATTCATAAGTGGTTTCAGTTTCGCCAGTGTCTGGATCTTCCCTGGTTTCTTCCACTAAGGATACACTATTAACCCTTACATTGCTTCCCTCCCCCATCATTTTATCCATCACTTCACTAATACTCACATCACTGGAGTAATTATTACGTGAAGTACCTATCTCATCGAATATTTCATAAGCCTCCTCATCGTAATATCCTGCAGCCCTACCATATGTTGCATTATTTATAGCATTATAAATAGTAATATCGTCATATACTTTAGTAATAAAATCATCCGCGGTAATTATTTCTTTGCTTGTTTTTAATACGCTGCTTACTCCACTCTTGTTATCTTCTACGAATTCACCATTTTCTATATATCCTACAGTTATACCATCGCTCTTTAAATTTTCCGCAGTATCGTCTGGTATATTACCTTGATACATCGCCTGCTGGAAAGCCAGCATTTTACTGGCAACCATATCTGCATATTGCACGTCGGTTTCTTCTATTAGTCTCTCTTGTATCTTAGCTGGAATCAAGTTTCCCGAACTAAAAAACACAGCAGCTACAGCTACCATGGCTATCACCAACCCCGTAGCGCCCCAAGAAATCTTCTTTTTACTAGATTTAAGTTTTGCACTTTTTCCGCTCACACTGGAAACATATTGAGTATTAGTAAGTGCTATCTCTTCGTTTGACCTTAGCAATTCATCTGCCGACATAATTAAACTTATTTTAACATATTTTGTCATAATTGTAAAACAACGCGTATTATCTCAAAACCTGAGACAGTCATAAGTAGGGGAAGCGAGGCCACTATCAACTCATAGCTTATTAATTAATAATTTGCTATAATGCCACTATGATTCATGTAGACAAATTCATCCCTGGTGGGCAAGCCATCGGCACCATGCCGGATGGCCGCAAGATATTTTTCTGGAATGCTCTCCCGGGTGAAGATGTTGTGGAATACGATATTGCCAAGAAAAAGTCTCACTATTACGAAGCTATCGCCACGAATATTGGTTCCCCGTCACCACACAGAGTTCAGCCGCATGACGATTGCTTTTTGTCGACTTCCCCCTGGCAAATCCTAGACTGGAATCAAGAAGGTATTGAGAAATCCGCCCTAGTGGCAGAAATCTTTCGCGAGCACCACATAAATATAGATGTACCCCCCATTGTTACCAATAATCAGCCATATCACTATCGTAACAAAATGGAGTATGCCTTGTATTGGGATAATTCTACTAATAAAATTAGCTTAGCTTTTCACGCTCGCGGCTCCCATCGTAAAGTCCCAATTAGTAAATCCTCCATCGAGTGTCCCGAGATTTTCCAAAAAGCCACCGAAATCATAACGGAGCTTAATTCTCGTCATGAAGAAGCTCGCAAATATCAGTCACTCTTACTTAGGTGCAATCAGGCTGGTGAAGTTTCTGGCGGATTATACGAAAACGGCAAATCTCATCCGTCCTTCCCTCCCCTTACCGATACTATTCTTGACTATGCATACTCTTACTCACCCAATGGCTTTTTCCAAATTAACCTCCCAGTTTATGAATTAGCCTTAAGAGAAATCAAAAAATACATTACTACAGACAAAGTATTAGATCTCTATTCCGGTGTAGGTACTATTGGTCTCTCTGTAGCTCGCGATCGTTATCTTATCTTAGTGGAGTCCAATAAATCCGCCTATCAAGAATCCCTCAATAATATTCATGGCCTCCAAAATGTCAAATCTATATTGATAAAATCCGAAGACGCTTTAGATTATATCACCCCAGATACCACAGTAATATTAGACCCGCCTCGTGCAGGCTGCGACAACAAATTAATCAATAGGCTCCTAGAAGTCACCCCACCTTCTATCGTCTATCTATCCTGCAATCCGGCCACCCAGGCTCGCGATATTTCTATACTTCTTGATAAGTATCAAATTGTTGAAATACAGCCATTTAATTTCTTCCCCCGCACTCCGCATATAGAAAATTTAGTAATTTTAAGCAAAAAATAACATTCTTTTATTTTAAAATATGCTAAAATAATTTTAAGACGGAAGTGTGTCCGAGTGGTTTAAGGAGCACGCTTGGAAAGCGTGTGTGCGGGCAACCGTACCGGAGGTTCGAATCCTCTCGCTTCCGCCAAGTTACCTTATCAATAAAAGCAGTAAAAGCATAGCTTTTACATAAATCGAGAATAAAACATTAATTATAATTTATTATAATTAATGTTTTAGACGAGATATACGAAAACGAAGTTTTCTGCTTTTATATAAGAATAAAGGTAACTAGGCGGCTCTAAGCACTGAGGATTATACACCCTCTCGCTTCCGCCAAAAAATTAAAACAAAATACATGGAGAAAGAGGTGAGCGAAAATATACTTATCGAACTGAAAGGTTTGACTAAACGCTACGGATATGGCGATACGGAATCTTTTGCTCTGAAAGATTTCGATCTAACCATAAAACGTGGCGAATTTATTATGATTATGGGGCCAAGCGGATGTGGCAAAACCACACTGCTAAACATTATCGGCCTTCTAGATAGGGCTTCATATGGCGAATATATGCTTAACGGGGAGGATGTTGCTAGTATCTCCGCCCAGCGCCAAGCGCGTCTTCGGGCTAAGAAAATCGGTTTTATTTTCCAAGATTTTAATCTTATCGAAGATTTACCAATTATAGAGAATGTTGCTCTGCCGCTAGTTTATACTGGATACTCCAAGACATCCCGTTTGAAAAACGCTTCCTCTACTCTAAAACGTTTTCACTTGGATGAACGCGAATATTATTTTCCATATCAACTTTCAGGTGGTCAGCAACAGCGTGTAGCTATCGCCCGTGCCATCGTAGGTAATCCAGAAATAATTTTAGCAGATGAGCCCACTGGTAACCTAGATTCTAGATCCTCCCATATCGTTATGGAAGAGCTAAAATCAATTCACGAAGAAGGTAATACCATCATCATGGTAACCCACAACCCTTCCCTTACCACCTATGCCACTAGGGTTATTAATATGCTTGATGGTCAGATTGATACCGATGTTAAGACAGTCGCCGATCACAATCTACCTCAACCTATCAGTGTTAAAATAGAAAAACGCAAAGCAGCACCAGAAGTGATTCTAGGTGATATTGAGCCAACAGAAAAAGATAAACGTAAAAAACATCGGAGGAGTAAATAATGCCAGTATTATTACGTACGCATTTTAAGCTTGCTAAAACATCCATAAAGGAAAACCGCACCCGCTCTTTTCTTACCTGTCTAGGTATTGCTATCGGTGTAGCTAGTATTATCCTGATCTTATCTTTAATGGGGAGCATTACTAATCTTATCAAGACGGAAGTTAGTGATATTGGCTCAGATCTCATTGTAGTGCGTCCTAGCTCCAGTAAGAGTTCTATTACAAATATTATCAACGAACTTACTCTATCCAATAAATTTGAACAGTCTAGTCTTTCCCTCTCCGACTCTGCGGCTATTGCAGCTATGGATGACACTGCCGCTGTTGCTCCGATTGCTACCTCTACCAATACAATAGAGTCAGAAAAAAACACATTTCCATCAGTACCTATTCTGGGTACCACCGCAGATTACATTAAAATAGAGCCTCTAGCTCTCCGCTATGGTACATTTTTTACAGATCAGAACAAATCTGGAAGTGTAGTGCTTGGCCGTACCTTATCGTTGGCACTATTCAATACTATTAATAGTACTGTGGGCAAAACAGTTACCATCATGGGTGAAAAATTTATGGTAGTTGGAGTATTAGATGAGACGGAAAAATCCATTAACTTTGATAATGTCGATCTAGACAACGCCTTAATTATGGACATAGAAAGTCTAGATCATATTCTTGGGTCAACACAAATTCAGCAAATCAATATCAAAGCTGCCAACACCGATAGTCTCGCCACGATAGCTGACAATATTAAGTCAAAACTCAAAGATAGTAAATCTGGCGACGAAAACTTTTCTGTTGCCTATGGCGACAGTATAGCTCACCCATCCAGCTCATTATTTGTAATCGTATCTGGTATGTTAGCGCTTGTAGCAGCAATTTCTCTAGTCGTGGGTGGTATTGGTGTAATGAATATTATGTTAGTATCCGTAGCGGAACGCACACATGAGATCGGTATCCGTAAAGCCGTCGGCGCATCATCTCGCAATATTCTTATGCAATTTCTTTTTGAGGCTCTCATCTTATCGGTACTTGGCGGTATTTTTGGCTTACTCCTAGGCTATTTATTGGCATTTCTTTTATCAATTATCACCCCGTTCGCGCCATTTATCAGTTGGGAGATAATTGCTATTACTTTCCTTACTACTCTAACCGTAGGCATCGTATTTGGTATTTATCCAGCTATCAAGGCTGCCTCCAAGAATCCTATAGAGTCGCTAAAGCATTATAGATAAATAAGCTACAAGCACCAAATCTATATATATCCTGCATGTTATAATACAATTATGAAAGAACTACTAGAAAAAATACCATTCTATAATTCCGCAGTGCTCCCCTACCATTTTATACAATCGTTAATTGCTGGTAGTAAATATCGCTTCCCTGGTAAACACCTCCGCGTAATTGGAATTACCGGCACTAATGGTAAGACAACCACGGCTTTTATGATCTGGCAGATGCTAAACCACGCTGGCCATAAAACCGGACTAATGACTACAGTAGCGTGGGGCGTGGATACACTTACTCCAGAACTTGGTCATATGACCACTGTAGATGCCTTTACGCTTAATCGACGTATTTCTAATATCCGCTCGCAGGGTGTAGAATTTTTAGTATTAGAAGTTACCTCTCATGCATTATCACAGTTTCGCACACTTGGCATACCAATAGAAATAGCAGTCTTTACAAATCTCACCCATGACCATCTAGACTACCATAAGACCTTAGCAAAATACCGTGCCGCCAAAGGAAAACTTTTTAAAAAAGCAGAATACAGCATCCTCAATGCAGACGACCCGGCCACTAAATATTATAAATCTGTTGCTCGCAGCTACACAACATACGGCATCAAATCCGGCGAGACACGAGCTACTAATATTAAGCTAGCTGTAAGTGGTGTAAAATACATGTTTGGCGATACTACGATCGAAACTAATATCCCTGGGGAATTTAATGTCTATAACTCCATGGCGGCTGCCCTGGTTGGCCGCAAGCTTGGACTTACCGACAAACAGATATCAGAAGGCATTAAGTCTCTCAAAAATGTTGAAGGGCGCATGAATATTGTGGACGAAGGGCAACCATTCACAGTAATAGTTGATTATGCCCATGCTCCAGACGCTTTGGAAAAAGTTTTTCACTCTATAGAGGGCCACCAAGGGCGAGTTATCTCTGTGCATGGAGGTGCTGGGCGACGTGACCCATCCACGCGACCCATTCGGGGTAAGATTCTAGCGGAGTACTCAGATATAGTTATTATTACAGAAGATGACTCCCGTGACGAGGACCCTGAGAAAATCGCCCAAGGATTCATCAATGGAGCCACCAAAGCCGGTAAAGTCCTAGGTAAAGATTTGCTACTGGAGCTAGATCGTGCTAAGGCAATTAAGCTTGCTATCGATCAAGCACGAAGTAATGATATAGTTCTGATCTTAGGTAAAGGCCATGAGAAATCTATTTTGCGTGCTGATGGTCCACATGAATTTGAGGATACCAAAGTTGCCCGCCAGATACTTAAAAATTTGCACAGTAAATAGTACTTATGCTATAATATTATCTAATATAAAAGGATATTTTTTATGGACAATCAACCTCCAGCACCCACCAATAATAATCTTTCGCAGTCACCAGCACCTGACCCAGCTGCGCCACTGCAGCCGCCAATTGCTTCATCTATACCTCCTATGTCTGGCCAGCCGATAAATCCTATGGACGGTGCTGTATCTCAACCAAATAAGAAAAAGTCTCGCAAAGGTCTTATTATTGGCATGATATGTGCTGCGTTAGTATTAATAGGTGGCGGTGTTGCAGCCGCGATTATTGTCACCAAGATTCAGCCAAGCAGCATGATGGCTAGCGCTATTGGTAACTTACTTACCGCTAAGCAAGTAACCATAGAAGGACAGGTTAGTCTATCTGCTAGTCAACTACCCGGTAACAATAGTATTGTAATTAATTTTAATGCCAATTCGTCAAACTCAGATTATTCCACCACTGCCACGATGCAGGCAAATTTGCCAATACTCGGTATTACCTCACCGCTCACATTAGAGCTTAGTGACGTAATGATAAGTGACGGCATGATGTATTTTAAAGTAAAAGGCCTCCAAGATACTCTCACCGAAGAAAACATATCTGCTGTGGCTATGGGCCTAGGGTTTACAAGTACCAGTATTCCTATTAATTTCATTCAGAATGTTAGTGCAATTCTTGAAGATAAATGGATAAAAGTTTCATTAGAAGAACTAGCACAGCGGTTCCCTCAATTCGGCCTCAGTCAACAAATGGAGCGAATAGAATGTGAAAGGGGTATTCTAGGAGACATATCGAAGTACTCGAGTGAAATGACCAGCATCTATAGCAACTCTCCATTCTTAATAATGGAGCAACAAAATGATTCCTTCTACAATCTTTCTCTGAATACCACCGAGCTTGCAGACTTTGCTAATTCCCTATCCAGCACGCAGCTCATAAAGGACCTAGCTGGCTGTAGCGGCGTAGAAGTAAATTCTAATACCTATTCTAAGGTTTCATCTGACGATCTGAAATCATTCGAAGAGCAATTCCCATCAGTTTCTGTCAAATTTGATGGATTCCTAGATTATTATCTCAGCGAACTAAAAGTCTCAGACAAACAAGGCAGCAGTTTTATTAACACCACTACAGATCTCAAATTCTCCTATAATACTAATCCCACTATCACTGCCCCCACAGAGGCTACTTCTGCCGCAGACATCATACAGACTATAATGATGATGTCATCCCCCTCAATGATATACGACAACTGTTCCCCAGGTACAAACTGCACCACGGGAGTAGAAGAATATAATTACGAAGAAGATACCGACATAGACGAGTTTATCTACGATATAAGCGAAAACTAACCCAGGCTTTTGCTGGTCAAAAATAGCGCAACTCATCGCGCTATTTTTTATTAAAACCTTCTCACTAATTACGGTTCGTAGTTAGCGATACCGTCAATTATGTAGTGATTCGTTAGTCCTAACCCTTTGGCTATAGCGGTAGCACATGCCATGTATGATACTGCTGTTTCGCCTGTTACAAAACTCGCCACGGTCACGATGTCGGATTTAATAGAAAGCGTAGCCTCAGTACCCTTAGGATACAATTTTGAGTTAAGTATTTTTACATCCGCTCCGCTTTGGCCATATTTGATAGTTTCTTTTTTGCCTTTAAAATCAGAAAAAGTGTCATAATTTACATCATCACTGTTTAGCACAACTATCTCCGGATCCAGTGCAAAAAGCGACTTTTCGCTTTCCAAATATTCTTCTGGTTCCATATCGTGTAGTCCAGCCGTAACAAAATTAGTCATTGCAGCTACTGTTACTGGCAAGCCGTAGAAAATATTATCACGCAACCCTTCTGCTGGCACAGTTACCACTACGTAATTTGCCCCGGCCTTCCATGCATCACTCAAAAACTTATGCAATACGCTCATTTTGAAAGGCCTATCGCTGGCCAGTACAGCTACCTGTTCCCCGGCTGCACGCAATATTTCATGCACATAATGTGCTACAACAACTTTTCCAGTAGTACCGGTAATAGCTATCACCTTCATATCCTTAGCTGGGTTACCATAATACGACTTCAAAAGTTTAGCTTTTATCTTTTGTGAATTGGTCTTTATGTTACTCTTCCCTTTTTTATTGGCTTTTGCACGCTCTTTCATATCCCTATTCTACCACTATTCACAAAAACCGCAACTTCTCTTATTGTGTGTTTTTGCATTGTATATATTACTGCATGCAGTATTGCAACACGAAAATGTTTGTGCTAACATAGTATATATGAATGGAGGTGATACCGATACTGGTGGGGCTCAGGTAAATCCTAGTAATACTCCGCCATCCAATCCCGACTCTCAGCCAATGGAGCCTGTTGACTCCAGTATGAGGGACGCCTCGTTACTGTCTATCTCTCATGATCAGTTGAACCCTGACATTAATCAGCAGCCTATCTCCCAGCCAGGCGTGCAGGTTGGTGCTCCAGTTACCCCAGAAGCAGTAACAGACCCTATAGTTTCATCACCAGTTCCAGACGCTACAACCTCGTCGACAGTAGTGCCTCATTCTGCGATAAATGCTAATCCTCAGCCCCAGCCAGCCGATCAACTGATAGCTCAAACCTTCGCCTCAGGTGGCTTACCGAACCAGCCGGGTACTGTCGCTCCACCCTATCAACCACAACAGTCTACAGCGCAGTTTTTTGCCCAGGCTGTCGTACCTGATAATAGTAGTGCTTCAGCAGTGGCTCATCAGAGAAAAAAATCCAAAAAACCCTTGATCGTTACTCTCATTTTGATCTTCACCTTAGTAGTCGTAGGCGGATTATTGATCGCATATATGGTCATCAATAATATGGATAACAATTCAGCAAAAAACCCTTTTGAAGAATTCATAATATATTTAACGGGCGAAGATGATGCAAATAAAGCGATGACCAATTTTATTGAAGACAATTACTACGCAATAGACAAATATTTTGATCAACAAGGGACAGAAGAAAGTAAGAATTATTTTAATCAGCTCCACCAACAATGGGAAAAATATGTCAACAGTAACCGTGATGAAGATGACGAAAAAGACTTAATTACGGAAATTGACGGCGATTTAGGTGTTGTGTATTTATACACAGAAAAAAACATAATTCCAGCAGAAGAGGTATTAAAGCGCTATCAGCAAGACGGAGAAGATGGGGCAATCGCTTACTTCTCGGAATACTTCGCACTTGAAAATAGAATATCAGAAAAAGAGACACAATATATTATGTACCAAGACAATTATCTTAGTAGTGTTATAAAAATGATAAAAATTTATCAAAACAATGGTTGTATTACAGGCAATAATATTGATGAGAGATGTATTGAAATGAAGGGGCTTTATAATAGTCAGGATTATCGGTATATGATGCAGGCTGTAAGTGCTATACGTAACTATGCTGTAGACTCTAAAAATCAAGTAAAGATTGCATGTGAAAAACTAATTAAAGTAAGGATGGATAAAAGTGATCAAAATAAAGAATAAAAAAATTACAGTATCCTTAATTCTTGGAATAATATCGCCTCCTCTTTTGGGCGTACTTGTCGCGAGTGCTGCAACAGCGCCCAGTTCCACTATTGATAAGATCAAAACCGAACTTGCCCATATGGCGTCGGCAGCGTTCAAGGAATCGATTTCTATTCGTGGCCTAATGGATGCCGATCCACAAGTGCCAATTTCGAAAGATGATAGTTGTAAAGTGCCAATACCCAATACGATAATGAAGGGCACTAAAGAATCAAGTCCTAAGATAACGTGCTATGAATTTTTCATGGGGAAAGGTAGCGAATGGAATAGCCTCATGAGTGCCCCTTCTCCCAAACTCGAAAATAATGATGTGCAGGCCGCCGCTGATTATTTAACTAAATATGGCTACAGTAGATCGTCCACTGATGAAAGCGGATATGATGAGAGTCTATCGCCAGAAAAGTGTATGGCTATACATGTCATGAACGCTGATAGCAGCGACTCGGATAGGGGCCCCCACCAAACCGATACCTACAATAAAATATGCGCAAACGTCAACACTGCCAGTGGTGGTCGGATAGCATCATCATTCAAGGATGTTAATGGCAACAGCTCTGACAATGAATATTGGATCAATATGGACACTAGTGGCGGTGCTTTCGGAACAAAAACAACATATAAGTTTGGTTTAAGGAGAAACAGCGATAGTACTATTAATCAAATAGAGGTTGAGACGGATGATAATGGAATTCCAAACATAACATGGTCTGAGTTTATTGGTAAATGGCAAAACGCCATTAATGGCTACACGGGACGATCAAAATTCACCATTAAAGAACCAGGCTCGGGTGAATCCGGTGGCACCAGCGGGCCTAGTACGATCACCTACGATACCACATACAACAAAGGCACATCGGCACTAATTGTAGAAGCTGTACTGGGATACCCTTATTCACTGACTATTTCCAAGGCAGAAGTTTACAATATATACAACAAATATTTGAATTCAGACGATGTAGAACTTCAATGTAGCTCCGAGTACGACTACGCAGGAGACACTGTTTACAAATGGATGAAAGTACAAGTCAAACATGGAGACAGTGTTGATAAGAATTGTTGGGCTAGAGAAAAACACGAAGTTTTATACACGGGGGCAAAGGCAGCTCCAGGAACAGGTGAGTATAACTTTACTAGAGAAGATATGTCGTTGCAGGCCATTATAGATCAAATTAACGATTTTGATTTGGAAAATATGATAGACGAAATTGATGACATTGATAACCCAACCGATCCCACATCGACCGATTCGGATAGCAAAGTTGAGGCTACCTGTCAAAACCAAGGTGGAGCTGGTTCCCTTGGCTGGATTGTATGTTCTATTTTAGACTGGATGAAAAGCGCTACGGTCAAACTATATGACGAGATAGTTAAACCGTCCCTGAATGTTCAGCCAGAGCTCTTTACGGAAGGCGGAGCCGATAGCGGCGCACAAAAAGCTTGGAGCATCTTCCGCGATTTCGCTAATATCATATTTGTCATACTTACACTATTTGTTATCTTCTCTCAGCTTACAGGAGTAGGTATAGATAACTATGGTATCAAAAAAATACTTCCAAAGCTCGTAATTGCAGCAGTGCTTATTAACCTCTCGTATATTATCTGCCTTATCTGCGTCGACTTATCTAATATTGTTGGCAATGGTGTCCAGGAGCTTCTTAATAATATCAATACGACAGCTACTACGACCGTAATGGATGCCACCGACGTTAATATAGGTGCAGATGTTGGGATAGTGGCAGTAGGCGTAACTGCAGCAGCCATAGGTGCCCGCGCTATATATTCCAATCCAGCTCTCCTGCTTACTTTGTTCATTGCGGTATTGGGTGTATTTATAGCGATATTGTTCATTTTTATTCTATTAGCTGGTCGCAAAGCCGCCATCGTGTTGCTAACAGTGGTCTCCCCGATAGCGTTCATACTATATATGTTACCAAACACCAAAAAAATCTATGATAAATGGTTTAACTTATGGAAAGCGATGTTGCTGGTGTATCCTATATGTGGTTTACTTATAGGCGGTGGTAATTTTGCATCAAAGTTAATGCTTACTATAGGCAACAACTCTGAGGCTATCACTGCATTTACGGCTATGGTTGTCGGTATTGTTCCAATATTCTTCGTCCCAACTGTTATTAAGAGCGCCTATGCTGCACTGGGCTCTATCGGTGGCACTATTGCTGGATTCGGTGGCCGCATGCGAGGCGGCGCCACTCGCAGATTAAATAACTCGGATATAAATAGACGTTTGCAAGAACGCGGACAAGAACATCGAACTAGAGTCCGGGCTGGAGTGGATAGGCACGGAAACGAAAGAAACCTGAACGGCTTCCAGAGATTTATACGCGGTGGCAGGCGAAGTGTCGCAAGAAGCCGCGCTCAGTATGTCAAAGATCAAGAGACGCGTTCCAGAGAAGATAGCATGATGGGCAATGGATTTACGGCTGCGCTTGCCGGAGCTGAATCCAGAGTTCAAGATGATGCTGTAAAGAACGAAGAAGCTATCATAATGAACGATAGCAGCTTAAGAGATGATAACGTAGCCCTAAGAAATGGCTTGACTACGGCAATTTTAAACAGAGACTCAAATAAAATTAGAGCTTATCAGAATATTTTATCACGCAAAGGCGAAAAAGGGCGTGAGCATGTAAGAGAAGCGATGGAAGATGCTTTGAGAAGCGGGGATGTGAGTGATACTGCGAAACGAGATTATGCCTCCAACTTAATTAACAAATGGGGTGCTGACTATAAAAATAATAATAGGTCTACATTTGATTATGCCAATAATGTGCTAGATGGCGCTGCCGCGACATTGGGCGCTAATGGTACTAAAGTTTCAAGCTTGAAGCAATCTACACTTGCCTCTATGGATGAAGCTGAGCTAATAAGAACCATCAATGGAGCCAGTGGAGCCGAGTTGGCTGACCTACAAAACTTAGCTCATGATGCCTTACAAAATGAGACAGTAAGAAATAACATGAAAGAAGGAACAAGAAGAGAACTTGAGGTATTGGCTAGCAATTCTGCCAAAGCAGCAGCCGCTCAACAATCTGAGGCGCAAGCCCAAGCAGCTCAACAACAAAGAGACCAATCGATGAATGACCTCAATGACCAACTTCAACAAATACGCGCTCAAAGTCAATCCGAAATCGCACAGGATATGGGCCAATATGAATCTGCTATTGCGTTGGCAGGGCAACCAACGCAAAAGATACGCGTTCAGATGCGACGAGATGGTAAATATATAAATGCTGATAGTGGGCAAGAGATCGATATAGGCAGGTACCGAAAAATTTAAATAATTTCTATTTCCTCCCGTACTGGAGAAAGCAGTAAATTTGCAAATGTCAACTTCATAAAACAAGCTCAGATACATCTAACAAAATAGCCCATGCTGAAGCGATTTTGTTAGATGTTCCCTGGCGGAAGCGAGAGGATTCGCACCGAAGGTCCGAGTCCGTATCTTAAATACTATTTCGAGACAATAAAAAACACATTCGTTTTCCAAAATGTGTTCCCTGGCGGAAGCGAGAGGATTCGAACCTCCGAGACCCGTAAGGGCCTACACGATTTCGAGTCGTGCGCCTTCAACCACTCGGCCACGCTTCCGTCTATTATTCTACCATAGATCATATCACCGTACAACACGCTGTCGCATGATATAATAACCATATGGATAATACGCTTATTATGTGGCTCAGCATTATCGTGATATCAGCGCTTGGTGTACTGGCCCATTTTCTGTACGACCTTACTGGCGAGCAGCGCCCCATCGGGCTTTTTGCTGCCGTAAATGAATCCACCTGGGAGCATGTCAAAATAGCCATTACCCCTTCCCTTCTCTGGGCTCTTTTTGACGGCTACTATTATGGCGAGAATCCAAACTACTTTTGCGCTAAGCTTATTAGCCTATTGGTTTTAGTATTCTTTATTCCCGCAATTTTCTATACATATCAAAAATTCACCAAAAAGCCCATTTTGCCTATAGATATCTCCACATTTTTTGCCGCTATTATTCTGGGCCAGTTCACTTTCTACGGTATCATTTCTCTGCCGCCTATGTATCACGTCTTTACCTATCTATCATGTATTGGATTATTTGTATTTTTTGGGTGTTATATGACTCTTACATTAGAGCCACTCAAAACGTTTTTATTCAAAGACCCTATTACGGGCAAATATGGTTTTCGCGCTCATAAAAACTTGTTCAAGAGCCTCAAAAAGCGTCGTAAAAAATAATTCACATAATTCCCAAAAATATGTTATAATAATAAAGTCACCTACATGGTGATGTCCATTAATTTCTTGGTGGATGTCGTCAACGCATCCACATATGTGCCCGTAGCTCAGCTGGATAGAGCGTTTGCTTGCGGAGCAAAAGGTCGTAGGTTCGAATCCTGTCGGGCATACCAAATCAGAAGAAGACTCCAGAGGAGTCTTATTTTGTTTTGATCTATTCGCTAGGATTTGAGCCGTAGGTTCGCACCGAGCGAAGCAAGGTTAACCATCCTGTCGGGCATACCAAAACAGAAGAAGACCCAAAGGGTCTTATTTTGTTTTGGTCTATCTGTCGGGATTTTAGCCCAGGGTTCGCACCGAGCGAAGCGAGGTTAACCATCCTGTCGGGCATACCAGAATCAGAAAAAGACTCCAGAGGAGTCTTATTTTGATCCTGAAATATCTGACAGGTTCGAGCCCAAGGTTCGCACCCCACACTTTATGCGGGATCATTTATCCTGTCAGGCAGAGTATTCATCCGTGGTATCTGTAATATGATGAAATACATAACAACACCGACGTATTATAATTATTCTGCTCAGCAAGCATTTTGTTGTATAATAAACTTATGCAATGGGATAAAATAAGTGATATTATTCTTGTATCCTCACTCATGGTACTAGCGGTTTTTGCTATTCTCGGCCTATATCAATGGATTAAGCGAAAATCCCTTGCCAAGGTAGACAAGCCGCTCATTTGGATGATCCTTCCACTTGCGCTGATGGCTGTCACATACTATATTTTTGACCGTTTTCTTATTTGGAATACACGCCCGAATGGTTCTGGTGAGCCTAGCTTCCCTTCTACCCACGTAATGGTGGTAGCTACAATATTCTTCTGCGTCGCTATTATTCTGCCAAGATATGTTAGGTCTAAAGCCATGTGCATCGTTATCGATCTCCTCATGCTCTTACTTCTAGTCTCCGTCTGTGTAGGGCGTGTGGCTGCCAATATGCACTGGATATCTGATGTTATTGGCGGTATCATTTTCGCAATAATTTTTTCCACTATATACTATTTAACCACAAGGAGGAGCTAGATGCCCAGCATTTTTACAAAAATTATTCAAGGTGAAATTCCCTGCTACAAAATTTACGAAGACGACAAGACCTTTGCTTTTTTAGACATTCATCCAGAAACCCCAGGCCATACATTGGTTATACCCAAAAAAGAAGTAGACAAAATCTATGATCTTCCAGACGAAGATTACCAGGCGCTCATGACTACCGTTAAAAAACTCAGCCAGCATATGGAAGAAATACTAGGGCAGCGGACGCTCTGGAAAGTAGTAGGCACTGATGTTCCCCATGCTCACGTCCACCTAGAGCCATACGACGAAACATGGTATCACGGTCGTGAAGTGGTTACCACCCCAGAAGAATTCGAGGCCATGCGCACTCGGCTAGAATACAAAAACAGCCCCGCTCATTAGAGCGGGGTATCTGGCAAATGGTTACTCGGTTATTATGGGAGTACATACGGGTCTGCCGTCGTCTACTTTGATCCTGTACCCAGGCACCATTATTTTGCTTCCGTCGCTTCTTTCGCCGCGCGGAATCATAGTTTCAAACGGACCGTCCAGTATTGTGTATCCTTTCTGTCGCAGCTCGTCAGCTACTTGCTGTGCGTAACCAAAACCATTTTCCTTTACCGTGGAGTAATACTCTATCATTCTATTGCACCTCCTATAAAAAATACTAGAGCATCAAAATCAAACCTCCGCCATAATTCTACCATATTTTCACAAGATATGCTACAATAACACTATGAAATTTGCAAGTAGTTACGAACCGGGAGAATATGAAAGTGATATTTATGGTGCTTGGGAAGCTAGTGGTGTTTTCGCCCCTTCCACCCCTACCGTACCAGTAGACGACGATGGTGACGGTGTGGACGACCGCTCTGCGGTCAATACTTACAGTATCGTTATGCCACCCCCCAATGCTAACGGCAATCTCCATATCGGCCACGGTCTTACTATTGCAGTAGAGGATTCCCTTATCCGCTACTATCGTCTTAGGGGTAAATCTACATGGTATGTCCCTGGCGCCGATCATGCAGGATTCGAGACCTGGGTTGTATATGAGCGTGAGCTTGAGAAACACGGCCACACGCGTTTTGAATATAGTCGCGACGAGCTATATGCCAAGGTATGGGACTTTGTGGCCGAACAACGCGGCAATATGGAGCTGCAGCTTCGTGCTCTCGGCGCCTCTTGCTCTTGGAACGATCTCACCTTTGCGTTGGATGAAAACGTCATCGATCGCGCCTACACTACATTCGAAAAAATGTGGAACGACGGCATGGTCTATAGGGGTGAAAAATTGGTAAATTTCTGCACCAAACACCAAACAGCCTTTGCCGACATAGAAGTAGAACATAAAGACGAAAAAGGTACCCTCTGGGACATCGCATATACCTATGATGGCGGCGAGATTGTTGTCTCCACCACGCGTCCAGAAACTCTCTTTGGGGACACTGCTGTAGCCGTCAATCCAGAGGATACTCGTTATAAAGATGTCATCGGCACGACTGTCCATTTGCCACTCACCGACCGAGAAATCCCAGTAATCACCGACGAGCATGCAGACCCAGAATATGGCACTGGCGCAGTCAAGATCACCCCCGCCCACGATTTCGATGACTTCGAGGTGGGTGAACGCCATAATCTCGAGCGCATCAAAGTTATCGCCGAAGACGGCACCATGATCAATACCCCAGAAAAATACTTAGGCCTCACTACTGCCGAATGTCGCAAACAAGTCCTTAAAGATCTCAAAGAGCAAGGTCTTCTCCGTGGTGAGAAAAAAATCACCCACTCGGTGGCCCATTGTTATAAATGCGGCACAGTCATCGAACCCATGCTTAAAGAGCAGTGGTTTGTTGACGTTAAGAAGCTTGCTGCCATTGCCATAGAGCATCTAGAAGCCAACGAGATTAAGTTTTACCCAGATAGTAAGCAGAAAATCCTCATAGATTATTTAAAAAACCTCAAAGATTGGAATATTTCACGCCAAATTCCATGGGGCATTGCCATCCCTATGTTTAGAAAAGCCGATACTACCGCTACCGACGAGCCAGATTGGATCTTTGATCGCCGTACCCACCTCAAAGAAATCGAAGTCGGCGGAGTTAAATACACCCGCGACGAAGATACATTTGATACTTGGTTCTCTAGCTCACACTGGCCCATCGTCTGTACAGACTGGACCGAAGGTAATTTCAACCCATATTATCCACTCAATGCCATGGAGACCGCGGGCGACATCCTCTTTGCATGGGTGGCACGTATGATCATGATAGGCCTATATGTTACTGGCGAGGTTCCCTTCCGTGAAGTCTATCTCCATGGCCTAGTTCTTGATGCCCATGGCAAAAAAATGAGCAAAAGCAAAGGCAACGTTATCAACCCTATGGATCTCGTCACTAAGTACGGCTCCGATGCTTTTCGTCTTGGAATTCTCCGTGGCCGCTCCGCCGGTATGAACCAAGCTTTCTCAGAAAATTCCGTCATCGCGGGTCGCAATCTTTGTAACAAACTCTGGAATATTGCACGTCTAGTACAGTCAATTGTTGATGAGGGCGGAGCAGAAGACGACGGCTCCACCTATACCACAGATAATATGGGCGAAGATTGGATCTGTCGCGAGATCAATGCTTGTCTCGATCAAGTCGAGCAATGCATGCAGGAATACAGGTTTGCCGAGGCTGTCGAAGTATTATATCAGACTATTTGGGACAAATACGCCGACTGGTTCCTCGAGAGCCAAAAAATCTTCAAAAATACAGACCTCCTACGCAAGACGCTCGAAGTAATCCTCGTCGCTCTTCATCCTTTTGCACCGTTTGTCACGGAAACAATCTGGCAGAATTTATCATGGACAGAAGGCTTCATTATAATCGCAGAATGGCCTCACAGGCTCAAATACGACCCTATAAGCGCTAGCGAGTTTGACAGCCTCATAGGTGTAGTGTCCGAAGCTAGGGCTACCCTACAAGCCCTTCCAGGCACTAATAACGCCAAAAAATACGGGCTATTATACGACAAAGATAGCCTCGTAGAGGATAACAAGCTTCTAGTTCGCACACTCACCAAGGTCCCTTCTATCAATCATCTAGATGGTGCCCCCCGTGGTCTTCGCCTGGCTCTGGCCAATCACGAGCTATATCTAGATGTACCAGCCTATGTAGTAAAAGCATATCGCGATGCCCTCACCGAAAAAATACTCGCCGTTGGTCGCGAGCTAGACAGCCTCAATGCCCGCATGCTTAACCCAAGTTACGTAAATAGAGCCCCCGCGCACCTCGTTAAAGAAACCAAAGACCAGATTCAAGAAAAGGAGAAGCTCATCTCCCGCCTTAAAAACCAGCTTCACCTCATTTAGCGGTAGTAAAATTCCAGTAAAACAGCCCCGTATCCAACGGGACTGTTTTACGGCGTGAATCTACCTTATTCTTCTTCCCCTTGCGTCTTTACCACTGGTGGTTCATTCTGTTCCTGGCTGAGTTTCTTTCTGGCAAGCACCCGCCTGTTTCTACGTACGCTTCTCAATAAAAAGAGAAGTTCCTGTCCAAAAGTTATATTCATAACTGGGCCATCTATGTCAACCACCCCGCCTTTTGCGCCAGCCATAGCCTCAGCCTCATTAAAAGCACGTCTCCCCTTTTCAGCCAAATACTTCATCGCGTGATCCATTTGCGTCTCCAGACTTTCTCCACTGAATAACCTTTCTAGCATATATAATTTTTCATTGGCTTCGAGGTATTCTTTGTGAGAAGGGTTTTGCTGATTAATGCCATTCATTACTTCTTTTGCAGCGCTTATTATTACTTCCTTCTCATCTGGTGACCTATCTATCAGGGCGATTCTCTTCTCGCCGGCTTCCGAGACAGGCACCCGTACCTTATCGCTATATTGATCATCATAAAAAAATACGTCAAACCCTTCAAAGAGTACGCCATCCTCCTCGACCGACTCATGCTTCTCGGGCATAGACCCTATAATTTCATTATTAGTAGTGTCTGTTAATATTTTCTTTGCACGCTCTTGATATCCTTCACGAGCACTACTCCTTGCGGGACCTTCTTGTGGGCTCTCAGCGAAAGGTACGTCTCCTGGAGAAAAAAAATAGTTTTCACCAGTCTCCTGCATATTTTCAGCTTGGTTCGGGTATTGATGTTCTGACTCTCGGCGATTCGTCAGTTGACTAGCGCTGTCTACGCTAGGAACTTGTTCATCGTCATAAGATTGAGAATTTGTAATGTCATTTCCAAAACTCTCGTGCATACTCATTTTTTATTCCTTTCTTCATTTTAAACATTATCTTTATTATACTATATATGGCAAATAATCAAAATAATAAAACAAAAAAATAGACAATTTGGACCTACCAAAATAAAAACAACAAGCACACTCCCCAGCAAAGAGATACTTTATGTAGATAGAGCTACAACCTCATCCAATTACCTACCATACTCAAAAAGCCCTGCATTTTCAGGGCCTTTTGGTAGCAATTAAAACACTGCTAATCCTCTGAATTTTTCTTCCCTTTTGTCACTTCAGCTTTCCCCTCGTGTATACCTTTGGAAATCTCTTTAGCTATGCTTCCAGCGGCCTTACCCATTACCGGAGTAGCTTTCTCTATACCCTCTTTTGCTAGCGGTGCCACCTGTTGTGCTTGGAAAGCTATTATTTCTCTACGCTTTGCTGTGACAAAGAGAACTCCAGCAATACCTAAAAAGGTAAATAATGCAAAAGCACCTCCACCTATCATCCCAAAAGCGGCAAACTCTTCATTATTTTTCTTTGCAACCCTATCCATTCGAGCATTACTCTGCTTTTCCGACTCTTCAAATTGGCTCAAAACATCGTCATAATTTGTGCTAGCAGAATATGTGGACATCGAAGTATCAATCTGGGAAGCAGAGTTTTGCTTAAGAATGCCACCCACTATTAAGCCACCACCAATTAATAGGCCAGCAACAGCAAAAAACAATGATGCCGCTAGTAGCGCCCTCTTGTTTTTTTGATACCTCTCCTCGTTTAGATACTCATTATCACTCATTACATCCTTTCTTTTTTAAATAACGATTATGCTTTGTATTTTACCATATTTTAAGTAAACCTGCGATATTCTCCCCTTCCCTTTACTATCATATATGTAGTTGCTGCCAAAACGATTAACCCCACAGCTATGCCAGTAATTCTATTAGAAACGACAAATGTCTCCATTAGCTCATTGGTAACAAGATTTACCTCTGTAGGTAAATTTACCACCTCCTCTACCTGTTGCAAAGCCGCCTCCGTATTTGCTAAGACTTGCGTGCCATAACTCGCTATCATGGCTGTCTGCAGCATCAGTATAGATACAGTAGCACCTACAAATTGTACGATGTTCCCTGCCAAGGTTATTGCGTCATGCTTCCCTCTTTTTCTTACCATTACAACAACGGCCGAAATCAACAAATAAAATGTCCAAAAAATCACGCCAGCAGCTATTACTGTACTGTACTCATACGTAGTAATACTCGGCTCTGCTATCATAATAGAAATCATTATGATTAGTGCAAGATTTGCAATAATCAAAGCTAATCCAGAGAAATGGAAAACTTTCCACGCATTACGACCGCGCTTTGCTTTTGAGAGCCCAAGATAAAGCCTCACAGATGTCAGTACGGCATAATACACACCCAATGCTGCAAACCAGGCAGACCTATACCTTATGCCACCGTATAGCTGAAACCCTGCAAAAAAATAATTTACTACAGTACTGATGCAAAGTATTACCTTATCACGATAATCTCTATTGGATTTAATTTTTTTAAATAAAGTTAAAAACTTACTCTTTTTTATGTCAAAAAAATTATGTGTCATTTATCAAATTATATCACCCATGCAACCAAACAATACCTAGATGTTAGTCCAGGTTAAATTTATTCAAATCAAAAAGTGGCTTTTTGTCGCCATCTATAATTCCCTGCGCTTCACGTATTAACTTTTCAAGAGCTTTTGAAGAAGAAGCCGATCCCACATGCACAGTTTTAACTACTCTTCCCCGCTCTTTATAGCACACCTGCACGCCAGTAGCACCAGAAGTCGTCTTGAATTTCCGAATATATGCCATATAGATTCATTTTACCATAGTGACGATTAGGTTAAGTAGAATCACAAAAATTTCCACCAAAATACACTATTTTTTCCACAAAAAGAATAAGCAAGAAATTCGGCTTTCCTCTTATGCCTAGCACACCGCATGGCTAGCAACCCGACTTGACAAAAATCCCCAGCTTCAGTACAATGGAAATAACCACTAGCAACCCGACATGCTATTGGGAGAAAGATTTCACACCGACAGGTAGAGATACCTGAGCGGATTTAGTCATATAATGAAAATATGGTTATGTCAAAAAACTTCACAATTGGCAGAGAAGAATTTTTGTTTATGCTATAATGTTTTCTATGAATATTCCCATCACTCAGTCAAAAGAATGGCAAAAGCTCCAAGAGGACATTGGTGAAACATGCTTTTACGAAAAAGAGAATGACTATCAGTATCTAGCTATACTTACCAAACGCCCAGGAGGGAATTACCTATATTTACCTTACGGTCCCGTCACAGATACAGAGGCTGGCTTCAAAAAAGCCCTAGCATCACTACAAAGTCTCGCCAGGGAACAGAAAGCAGTCTTTATTAGGATAGAACCACTAAATCCAGATATAGTAAAGTATTTACCTAAAAATACAATCAAATCAAAAGATCTAAATCCCAAAGATACCTGGGTGCTGGACATTACCCCCGATAAGCCTACTCTTCTAACTAATTTTTCACAAGGTACACGCACGCGTTATAACACCTTTGCCAAAAAAGGCCTTTCGGTGGAGTCCACTAAAGATTCGTCCGCCATCAAGCAATTAATCGCCCTACAGGATAAGCTGTTTAAAAAGAAAAACCTCAACACATTCAGCCCTGAATATTTAAAAGCAGAGTTGGACCAGCCCTTCGCCACGCTCTACCTAGTAAAGTACCACCATCCAGAGGGAAAGGATAGGGAAGAGCACGAGCCAGCCGACGGTCAGGTGCTTGCTGCTAGTCTATTTTTCGATTATAATGACACACGCTATTACATGCAATCAGCTGCTGATATAGATTATAAAAAACTTCCCGCTACTGTAGCATTACTTACTACAGCTATATTTGACGCCAAAGAGCAGGGAATCAAGTATTTTGATTTCTGGGGCATCGCACCAGAAGACGCTCCAGACGACCACCCCTGGAAAGGCTTCACTAAGTTCAAGCAGTCCTTCGGTGGCCGCCCAGTAGCCTATGCTGGCACTTACGATATCATTATTAATCCATTTAAATACCATCTCTATCAGCTAGTCCGCAAAATCAATCAAAAAATACGTAGGTCCAGATAAAGCACATCAAATTGCTAGAATTCAACACACTTATGCTATAATATATACTATAACAAGGACCATCCATATATATGAAGTTTCATAATAATAGTAATGTATTATTAGCTACGTCTGTTATTACTGTACTAGCAATAGGTATATATATACTACTGCTAATTATCTATTTCCTGCTATAGACGATGAGTCTTCTGCTCTTACCTATGGTAGTAGTACTAATATCTCATTTACCTTTGATCCTAAGTTATCCATAGCTACATCTACAGATTCTCTCACTATAGACAATCTAGTACCAGGTACTACAAGTGATAGTAATAAAGTATCAGTCACAGTATCATCCAATACTCCATATGGCTATGTACTATCAGCTGGAGTAGGCAGTACAGTATCTACGGATCCATATTACAATACATCAGACTTAGTACATGATAACTCTACTACACAAGTACCTACAACTAACAAATTCAGCAGTATAGCTACATCAGCAAGCCTACCAACCCTAGACACAGACAATACCTGGGGTTATAGTACTTCTACAGATGGTGGTGCTAGCTGGTCCACATATTCAGGTCTTTCGCACACAGAAACAAAGCCATTATTAGACATATCAGATCCAGCTGCTCCTAGTACTATAGACTTTAAGATAGCCGCAAGATCAGCCTCCACCCAAGCCAGTGGTACTTATAACAACGTCATTACCTTCTATGCGGTGGGGAAACCAAAGCCACTAGTAATAGAAGATTTAGAATATATGCAAGAATTTGGCGCCATAACGGAATCAGACCTAGAAAGCGTCAAAACATCTATGGCGGAAGAAGTGAACTATACCATCAAAGACGAACGTGATGAGCGGAGCTATACTATAGCTAAGCTAAAGGATGGCAAGATCTGGATGACTCAAAATCTAGAACTTGCCGGCGGGACATCACTGTATAGTGAGACGTCTGACGTCCCTAGCGGCTATTCTTTATTAGAGAACAACCCATACTACACTTTGCCAAATTCATCAGAATCTGGGTTTAATTATGATTTTTCTCCATTCGTATATAATACCCCATATTCCGATGAGGATCGTACTACATGTGCCGCCGACCACCCATGCTACAGTTATTATTCATGGTTAGCCGCTACTGTTAGCTCTGGCAGTTGGTTCACTAAAGACAATAAAGATGCCCCATATAGCATTTGTCCCAAAGGGTGGAAACTACCGAACACCAGGTCCTATGCTACGGAAGAGTCGGATTTCTATAAATTTGCAGTTGCCTATGGAATGGATCAAGGCGTCATAGAAGCATATGCACCCAATTTCAAAAACGAGATCGGTCAGGGCACTATACCCAATTTCACACGCGCTGGTGCATTTTCAGATAGGTTTATGTGGGGAGGGAGCGGTATGATGTATTGGTCCAGCACCTCTACAGGGTCAAGTGGTTATAATAATACTAGCGCTAGAGCATTTCAGGTTTCTTCCTTTATCTATACAGCAATGGGGCGTAGTCGCAGGGAAGGTCTGCCAGTTCGCTGTATTGTAAGGTGAAACAATGATATAAATCGAGCGTACTTCATGCATTATTATCATGTTATAATCACTACATGACTCGAGCGGGCCTCACAGACAAAGAAGTCGCAGAAAAAATCGCGCAGGGGCGCATCAATAAGTCGTCCCAAAAAACTTCTAATAACGTAGGCAAGATCATCCTCCGCAACACTCTTACCATATTCAACATCGTCAATATTATTCTAGCCGTAATGGTTATAGTAGTGGGTAGCTACAAACACCTGCTTTTTATCTTCATCGCCATAGCAAATACTCTCATTAGCATAGTTAACGAAGTCCGTGCCAAGCGCACCATAGACAAAATGCGTCTCTTGGCCGAGCAAAAGCCCACGGTCATCAGAGACGGCCAAGCCAGGCATATCCCCGCAGAAGATGTTGTAGAGGGCGACTTACTCGTATTTTCTCTGGGTGACCAGATCATAGTAGACAGCCAAATCATCGAGGGTACAGTAGAAGTAAACGAATCCTTCATAACAGGGGAATCAGATAATATCACTAAGCATCCTGGCGACAGACTTACATCTGGTAGTTTTGTAGTTTCTGGCACCTGCAAGGCCACTGCCATCGCCGTCGGCGCGGATAACTACATTAACAAGCTAGAGTCCTCCGCCCATACTATCAAGACAGCCAATTCCAAGTTGTTCACATTAATGAACAATATTGTTAAATATATTTCATATGCACTTATTCCTATTGGCATTCTTTTACTCTGGGCCAGATTTCGCGTGCCAGGCACCACTACAGAGGTAGCGGTCACTAGCACTGTAGCCGCACTCATCAATATGATCCCCGAGGGGCTCATCTTGCTTACCTCTAGCGTGCTAGCCCTCGCCACCATTCGTCTTAGCCGTAAAAAAGTCCTTGTACAAGATCTTTATTCTATAGAGACCCTCGCCCGTGTAGATTGTATTTGTTTAGACAAGACAGGTACGCTCACTACCGGCAAAATGCAAGTGGTAGACATGGTCCCAGCCGAAGGGCAGTCCCAAAATGCCCTTGAGACAGCACTTATGGCTATTCTAAGCCATTCTAGCTCCGATACCGCCACATCACTCGCCTTGAAAGAAAAGTTGCTTCTAGGTACCAAAATTCGCGAAATAAAGGGTACTGCCGAAGAAATCCCATTCTCGTCCGAGCGCAAATATTCCGGCGTCCGTATCGGCGACACCAAGTACCTCATGGGCGCAGCCGAATTTGTCACCAATGACAAAAAATCAATAGCTATGGCCAGTGAACTATCCGGTGAATATCGCGTCATCACGGTAATAAAATGTACTCCCTCAAAAGCTAAGACAGGCAAACCTTCCACAGCGAATAAAAAGTTAGCCGATGATACCGCGTCAGAGATCGTCCTCGGTTTTGTTTTGCTTAAAGATGAGCTTCGTCGTGACGCCTCCGAGATCATTAACTACTTTTACAAGAATAACATTGCTATCAAAGTTATCTCAGGTGACAACCTTACTACAGTAGAAACCATCGCTGCACAAGTAGGCATCAAGGATATCCGCGGCGTAGATCTGTCCACCATCGAGGGCAGGATCAATTACGCCAAGCTGGTCAAAGATTACAATATTTTCACCCGTGTCAAGCCAGCACAGAAAAAAGAGCTCATCCTCGCCCTCAAGAAGCAGGGAAATACCGTAGCCATGACCGGTGACGGAGTCAACGATATTCTTGCTATGAAAGAGGCCGACTGTTCCATTGCTATCGGTGAAGGCTCCGATGCTGCCCGCCGCAGCGCCAAGCTTGTGCTCCTAGGTTCAGACTTCTCCGCTGTGCCAAGTATTATCGACGAAGGCCGTCAGTCTATCAACAACCTAGAGCGCTCCACCGCCCTCTTCTTAGCTAAGACTGTATATGCATCTATCCTCGCGGTGATATTCGTGATTCTGCCTATGGAATATCCGTTTACTCCTATCGAAATGTCGCTGCTTAATTTCGCCTGCATCGGCTTCCCAGGTCTTATTCTTGCCCTCGAGCACAATACCAATCGCATCAAAAACAATTTCACTAAAAACATTCTCACCTATTCCTTTCCGGTGGGCCTCACGGTATCGTTTTGTATGGCGGCACTCTCTATTGTCTCTCACATCCAAGGCTTCTCGCATCCGGAGCTCACCACTATCTCGGTATTCGTCACCTTCACTATTGACCTAGTCCTTATTTACTGGATCTCCCGTCCGCTTAACAAGCTCCGTGCCGGCCTCCTTATTACTATCATCGGTATTATGGTGGCAGCCTTTGCCATTCCACTTATTCGCGACTTTTTCGAATTCGTCATTCTCACTCCGGCCAATCTCATCGTTATGGCCATCATCATCGGCGCAGGGCTAATTATTTTCGAACTCATGCGTCGCCTCATGCGCAAGCTCACCGCTCGCATTTTTGACAATAACCCCCGCCTCACCCTTTAGGCCTAAAATTTTCGCATTTTTTCGACATTTCTCACCCCCGTCCACCAGGGGCACAGCAGCCCCTTGACTTTTCCCCCCTTGACTTTTCCTCCCACATTGCTACAATAAAACCATAAGTATATAGACCATACACATATAAGTAAGTATTTATAGTTCATTTATATTAATGGGCTATAAATACAAACATTAATACTAGGTGAGTATTAGTGTTTGTAAGGTGTCTGTATATCATTATATACAACAATATCAATCTAACCATATATAAATAGGAGGTGAGTAATACAATATGGCTACTGCAAACACTAAATCAATATAGTAGAACCAGGCAGCTCCACTCCAGTAGACCCAACTCCTATAGATCCAGTAGATCCCTCTGATACTACCAATACAACAAATACCACCACCTACACCTCCTCCACAGACGTCTCTGTACCAGATACAGGCTTATTCACTCATGGTATAGGCGGTACAGAAGCCACTATTATTACTATATCTACCATAGCATTACTACTCACCATTATAGCTACTATAGTAACAGTACTATATAAG
>CACWJA010000004.1 GCA_902761145.1 uncultured bacterium | reverse complement strand
TTTGGTTACTTTACCTTGTTTCTTATGTTTCTTATATAGTACTGTTACTATAGTAGCTATAATGGTGAGTAGTAATGCTATGGTAGATATAGTAATAATGGTGGCTTCTGTACCACCTATACCATGAGTGAATAAGCCTGTGTCTGGTACTGAGACGTCTGTGGAGGAGGTGTAGGTAGTGGTATTTGTTGTATTGGTAGTATCAGAGGGATCTGTTGGTACTGGATCTATAGGAGTTGGATCTACTGGAGTGGAGCTGCCTGGTTCTACTATATTGATTTTGATATTAGTATTCATTGTAGCCATAATAGCTTATCACCTCCTCGCTTTATTATAATTATTGATTAACTCCCATATAACTACACACCTATTGAAGTTATATATTACTAATTATTGTATCATGCTTATATTAATTTGTGGGAAATTTGTTATGGTTTTTATTAAAGTTTTGCACAACCGCCATATCAAGACAAAGTACATGAATAATAAATAATACCCCTATCTAATAGGAGCATTATTTACATTTATAATATCCACCAACTACTTCTCTACAAAATCCGACAAAGTCTCGATCATATATACAAGCGGCTGCTTCTCTACCACTTTGCCAGTAAGCACCACACGATCCCCATCGGCTGGATAATACGCCGCTGCGGCATCTACTATGTCAAATTGTGTACCTATCTTAGCTGAACCACTTGCATTGGCCTGTCCTATACTATATGTAGTAGCCGGATGCATCACTATACCATCTATCTTTACCACCTTACCCACCATCTCGCCATTTTGAATAGCTTTTGACAGCTCTTCCATCGCATCATAATCACCATAAGACACTGTTACATCCACATTAGCTAAATCCGCTGCCGAAAGGCCAGCTGTTTGCGAGGTACCGCCCCCACCATTACTTCCTGTGCCATTATTAGAGTCACCTTTGTTTCTCATGGCTACCACCACACCAATCACAATAGCTATTATTACCACCACAGCTATACCAATATATAACATGCTATTGTTTTTACTATTTTTTTTATTTTGTACCATTTTACCTCCTTATTATTAATTATTATTTATGGGTACCTATATTTGTACTAGCTCTGCCGAGTCTAGATTGTGCTCGCCCATCGCCACCTTCTGGATAGCCGGGTCATCATATGTATTATAATAATACGTCTTAGTAGCCGCAGAATACCCACCAGTATAAATGGTCTTCTCGTACGCGCCGTCTGCCATAGCGGCCGCACCGTCTATCATCGCTACGCCAGTAAGCGTATGAAACATTCTAGATACATTTTCTTCTTCACTAGTTTTTGCAGGGTAATGCGTATTGAGATATGCCACCCTCACAAATCTAGACGGCGCATAATAATCTCCCGGCAATCCACGCATCAGTGACCCACTGCCAAATGCAGTCATTTTAGCCTTTTCCCATTTTACTTCTTTTGGCATCTGCGGGAACAAATTCATATAGTTACGCAAATTCTCCTGATGCCAGCCATATCCAGGCTGGTTGGTAAGCACATCCACATCATTATGAAATACTTCCATACCACGCTCAGTGCATTCTACCACTATAGATCGCTTAACATCACCAATTATCCAGTGCAACTGTGATACTGGATACTGATCATTGATTGGCTTAGCCACGATTATTACATCTTTCAACGCCTTCTCTATGTCATCCACGGTGGTAAAATTCGCCACCACCCACAGCGGGAATTCATAAGCCGCTACATTTACCTTATTATTTATTGCCATGTCCGCATATTTGGCGTAGCCAGGAAAATTCAGTCCAGCTATAGCTAGTCCTTGTTCATTAGCGCAATCAAAATAAAGTGGGGTATTATCAGCTACTATGGCCATACCTATAATAGCCCCGCCCTTCATAGTCATCTCACCAAGAAACGCTGAATTATACTTATATCCACGTGGCGTTATTACCACTTTTTGCCCATACGGCACAGACCAGTCCAAATTTCGTCCAAAATACATTTCACCATTACTACCATTAAACCTAACGCCAGTACACATTTTATCGCCTCCTTTTTACTTATGTTTATATAATATCATTTTTTACGTTGGCCCACAACGCCAAATTCATTTTCTAGGTAAGCGTATCGCCCATTTATCCAATCCAGCATAACATCTATTTCTTGTGAAAAGTTCTCTTTGTTCCATCTTTTCCCGTCTTTTTCTGCAGCCTTTTCTATTCTCTCAGCTTGACCAGCTATATACTGCAAAAAATCTTCTTTATGCCCAGCCACGCGAGAGAAATAAATTTGTCTTACCGCTGCTTCAAACTCCGGGAATTCTATCAATCTAGAATACAATTTAGACCATTGCCAATATTGGTCTTCAGGACTAAAATACTCATTTGCATCCACTCGCTTAGTAAGATCGCTGTCCACAGCAACAGCCCCACCATTAAAAATCCTATCAAAATCCCATGCTGGACCAGCATGGATTTTATCATTTACGCCATCCTTATAGAAATACACACTTGTAAAATAAGAATCAATATTAGCAGTAAATTCTGATATTAAAAGATATTGCGCAAAAGACTCCACATCTATAAGGTCTTCCACTGCATCATAATTACCTTTTTTTATAGCAATTTCCAGGCTATTAAAATCATCCAAAAAATCTTTCATTGCCGCATCCGCATTATCTTCAGCCACTACATCTTTTACGGTAAATATTTCGCCATTCCCACTCTTATAATATTTATCTTCTAGCTTTCCATATACATTATCCAGCTCCACTAGCAGCCCAAAAGGATCCTTCAAATCCACCGCATTTTTCCCCACCTCTATTGCTCTGGTCAAATAATACAGCCCCTCATAATTATTATCTACATATAAGTCCACAAACTCGCCGTTATAAGCATACTTTTCTCCCAAAAGTCTCTCCAAATAAAACGCCGCATCTGTTCTTAGATTGGATATGTCAGAATAATTCGCAAGCAATATCCACTTACGCCGCTGGCCAAGCCCAAGCAAATCCACCTTTTGATCAAATTTAAGCTGCAATGGCTTTTTCACTTGCCACCACGTTGCATTACCACGCCCTTTTAGCTCAACATTATTATACTTTTCCTTCTTATATTTTTGTGTAACCACCAAATCATTACCAGGGTATTTTACTTCCTTCCCGTTTTCGTATACTTCTGCCAACGTAGTATCTTTCAGGGTAATTTCTAACTGCGGCAACCCAGTATATTCTTGCGATCTACCTATAGACCATCCCTTTCCCACCATCAAAGCTGGAACCAGACCAAGTATCACCACCAAAAAAACCCCCACCAAAACTCCATTCCAGTTCCGTTTCTCCATATTGCTATTTTATCATATTTAAGTTTATATAGCGTCAGCAAATATCACTAATCTGTGAGACGCGTCGCCATTGCCATACGACGTACCATAACACGTCATCAACGCTATATTGTACTGTGCACCACCAGGCATTTCCTGTCCTTTGGCAATGTATTTCATCGGCACGTCCGTACCATTTATACCGGAAGAAGCATCATCCACCCTTAGTGCAGTATCGCCAGTCTTTCTATAAATAACCACATTTCTTACCATATATGTAGTAGCTGCACCATTATATACTATAGTAAAAGTATTTCCAATTCGTACCCCATATAGTACGTCAAATACGATATTCGAATTATGCCCATAGATAAAAGTATTATTATATCTAGCCGCATGTCTACCAGCATCATTTCTAGTATCGTTAGAATCAATTATCTCAATAGTCCTACCACCCACAGTAATATAGTTATCTGGCAAAACTGGTTCCTGAGGAGTAATAGCCACAGGCTCTTCTTGGACTTCTTCTGCAATGGGTTCATCTTGGGTTTCTTCTATGATAACCGTCTCGACAATACCAGTATTATCAAGCCCAGACAAAGCATAGTCATCCGATGCCATCAACACTTCTGGGGCACCTACAATCCCCAGAAAACTAGAAAACAACAATATTATCAAGCGTTTCATTTTTTTAACCCAATATGCTTAATATCTACCATTATATCATAGTTACCATAAAATGTCAATGCTTATACAATAAGCTAACTCTATAAAACCTAAAATATGCTATAATATAGCCTAGAAGGGTGGAGTACATTTATAAGGAGGTGTTACAATTGCCCAATCAGCGCATAATCGATAGCGCATACTCCAAAAATCACATCATAGGCGAATACCAAAAAGCCATCAAAAAAGCAAATCTACACGTAGCCGTTTCGGCCGAAGAGCTTTACGGGATCATGCTTCAGCTCTCCCAAATAGCCTATTCTACACTTATATCTAGGTCCTATAACCTTAGATACAATCTCACCAGTTGCCCCAATACATTTGAATCGGTAGCTAGTCATAGTTTTCTCGTAGAAAACATGATGGATAGTGCGCTCAGCTTCCTGTACGGCCCTAACTTTACGCAAACTACAGATGGTTTTACTTATCGGGAAATAATGCAAGTAATTCGCAGGCACGATCTCCCAGAGATCTATACTGCCGACATCCCAGACAACGGCGATCGCAATGACCAAGCTCTGGCTAAAACAGAAGATCTCTATTGGCGTCAATACTCCCACGATTCCCCATCGAGAGAATGCAAAACTGAACAGAATGTCAAATACCTTCTGGAAGATTCACGCTCAAACTTTTCCACTACCACTGGCCGCCAAATCCACGCAGCAGACAAGGCTTCCGCAATCTTCGCT
This sequence comes from uncultured bacterium, assembly GCA_902761145.1. GTDB lineage: Bacteria > Patescibacteriota > Saccharimonadia > Saccharimonadales > Saccharimonadaceae > Nanosyncoccus. The sequence goes on along the minus strand of CACWJA010000004.1, from coordinate 129,500 downwards.
GCATTATGTTTCGAAGAAAAAGGATTTACCCCCTGGATGGTCGAAGATGACAAACTAGCATCAGCTCGCGAAACAAACATCATGAAAAAATGCTCACGCGGAAAATTTGACCATCTCACGGTTGTATGGCTTTTAGAAGCACGCTATCAGCGCTATGCTAGTGAAATGTGGACCATTGACTTTTTTGACAGGGAGTTTCATAAAATGGACTACGGGCATTACTTCACAGCACTCATCATTATGAAGACCATCGCCGTCACCAGCAAATGGTATGACTATATTCCATAACAAACGTACACGTGCTTCATGTTTCACATTGCACCTCCACTCTCTAGCCTCGGATTTTACTCGTCCGAGGCTTTTCTATGCTATAATTTAATAAACGGAGGTAAAATGAGCAAATTTGACGATCAATATTTAGAATTATGCAATACAATCCTTACAGAAGGCGAACGCGTAGTCAATTACAAAGACAAAACCAATTCCACTCGTAGCAAAAAAACATCCCTCACCATGCCAAATCACATTTCTCAGGCCAAAAACGAATCAGCCACCATCCGTATTCCACACTACTTTTTGGAATTCGATCTACAAGAAGAATTCCCTATCCTCACCACAAAATTTGTAGCTTTCAAATCTGCCGTGCTAGAAATGCTCTGGATCTGGCAAGTTCAAAGCAACAATGTAAAATGGCTTCGCGATCGCGGCGTCAAAATTTGGAACGAATGGGAAATAGACCAAAACGGTGACTATATGGGCCGTCATATAGGTAAAGAATACGCTGGTACCATCGGTACCGCCTATGGATGGATCGTCAACAAATACCAGCTCACTCAAAGTCTCATCGAAACTCTCAAAACCAACCCGTCCAACCGCCGCATGGTTATGAGCCTATGGCAAAACGAATGGCTCCCCACCGCCGCACTTCCTAGCTGCGTCTGGAGCAATGAATGGATCGTCAGCGGTGACAAACTCAATCTTATGGTACATTCTCGCTCCAACGACGCACCGCTGGGGCTACCCTTCAATATCACCCAATACGCCGTTTTATGCCACCTCATAGCTCAATCCGTGGGTCTAAAACCTGGCAAAATGTCATTCACCATCAATGATGCTCATATCTACGAAAATCAAATCGATGGCATCAAAGAGCAACTCCGTCGTCGCGACGAAAAACTATCCCAAGACGGAGAGCTCTACCCTGCGCCCAAGCTCTGGATCAACCCAGATATTACCGATTTCTTTAAGTTTGATCATTCCAAAGAGTTAAAAGATATCAAGCTAGTCAACTATCAACATCAAGGCAAAATCGCCATGCCAGTTACGGAGTAAAATGTTCAGTATCATCGCAGCTATTGGCAAAAATCGCGAACTAGGCGCCCAAGACAACTTGGTATTTCATATCAAAGAAGACATGAAGTACTTCCGAGACACCACCATGGGGCACAAAATAGTAATGGGCAATAGCACCTGGAAAAGCCTCCCAGGCAAACTCCCAGGCCGCGAAAACATCGTTATCTCCCATCATACAGTACCAAATGCCGATGTCACCATTACAGATCTACCCAGTTTTATCACCACGCACAAAGACACTCCAGAAGAAATCTTCATCATCGGTGGCGGCACCATCTACAAGGAATTCTTACCATACGCCACCGCACTGTACCTTACCGAAATAGATTCCGCCGCTTCACGGGCAGATGTTTTCTTCCCCGATTTTGACAAAACCAAATACACCAAAACAATAATAAAGAAAGGGACGCAAGATGATCTAGCCTACATCTTCACCAAGTATACGTTAAATTAATTTTTTAAAGGAGATAACTAAATGCAAGATCCAGTATTCGATCTAATCGACAAAGAAAAAAAACGCCAAAGCGAAGGCCTAGAACTCATTCCTAGCGAAAACTACGTCTCTAGCAATGTTTTATCCGCTATGGGCTCTATTCTCACTAACAAATATTCCGAGGGCTACCCTCATTTTGACGGCACCGGCGTAGGCCGTGCCGACAGCCCAAATTTTACCGAGTGGGATGAATCCGCTATCGCCAGCAAAGTTTTGCCAAACTACCGTTATTATGGTGGTCAAGTAAATATCGATCGCATCGAAAGACTAGCTATCGATCGTGCCTGCAAGCTATTCCATGCAGATCATGCCAATGTCCAACCACACTCTGGTGCCAATGCCAACGAAGCCGTATATTTTGCTTGGTGCAATCCTGGCGACAAAATCCTAGCTATGAGCCTGCCAGCTGGCGGTCATCTCACACACGGCTCACCTGTTACACGTTCTGCCAAAATATACAAATTCATCAGTTACGGAGTCACAGAAGACGGTGATATCGACTATGACGAGCTAGAGCAAAAAGCCCTCGCCGAACAGCCTAAGATCATCCTTATAGGCTATTCTGCCTTTATGAAAATCCCAGATTTTGCCCGCGTAGCTCGCATCGCCGCACAGATCCCAGATTGTTTATTGATGGCTGATATGGCACATGTAGCAGGCCTAATCGCTGGTGGAGTACACCCAAATCCTCTAGATTTTGGTTTTCATGTCGTTACTACCACTACACACAAGACTCTGCGTGGCCCTCGTGGCGGACTTATCTTATCAAAAGGCAACGTAGCCTCCCCGCTCAAAAAGCCAGAGAAGACTCTAGCCAACATACCTATCCTAATAGACCGCGCTGTATTCCCTGGCACCCAAGGCGGCCCACTTGAACACGTCATTGCCGCCAAAGCCGTCGCTTTTGGCGAGGCTTTACAACCAGAGTTCAAAACTTACGCCAAAGCCATAGTGGACAACGCCAAAACTCTAGCCAAAGAGCTCGCTAAGCTAGGCTTCATCTTACAAGGGGGCGGCACTAGCAACCACCTTATCCTAGCCAACGTCAAAGAAAGCTTTGGCTTCGATGGCAAAGTCTACGAAAAGGCTCTCGATGCCGTAGGTCTCACCCTTAATGCCAATGCCATCCCTACAGACAAAGGTGGAGCTTTCCGTCCATCTGGCGTACGCCTTGGTACTCCAGCCATCACCACCCGTGGCCTCGGTAAAGACGAGATGATCACCCTGGCCCTCTGGATGAAAAAAGTTGCCGACATTTGCAAAGAAGCTGGCACCGAAGATAAGCTTTCAGAATTTGCCGCCGAGCTAGAAACCATCCATTCCGAAGTCCGAACCCTAGCTCTCAAATTCCCTGTACCAGGCATCTAAGATATGGTATAATACTTTTAGTGGGGCGTTAGCTCAGCTGATAGAGCGCAGCATTCGCATTGCTGAGGTCGCGGGTTTGATTCCCGCACGCTCCACCAAAAATAGAAAGCCGAGAATTTATTCTCGGATTTATATTTTTAAGGAGTGTCCCGGGAATATACTTCCCGCACGCTCCACCACATCAAGACGTCACCTTGGAGTACCGGCGGCGTAAAGAAAACCCCTGTTTTAACGGGGGTTTTCTTTATATTTGTGAGGATAGTGAGTAGACTGACGTATTAGCTATGCACCAGTTTTATGCTTGTTGCTTATTGTTATATCTTAAAATCTAATTTATGCACCACTTTTGACACGGATATTTTTTAGTTCTTCTTCGCTAATACATTATTGTTATGTACCGCTATAGCTAAAAATAAATATATACCCTAGAAAGGGTATATATTCGCTTCTAGAGCTAGCTAGCTATAGTTTGGCTTATGTTCGCCGCTTGCTATACTTCAAAATCTTAGTGATAGGATGGGTAACGGGATAATTATAGAGCTCATGTATCTAAACTTGTGAATATCTAAATACACCCACAAGTCTTGTGGTCCACTTTAATGATAGGACTGCATTATCGAGAGTTTGAAAAAGAAAACCTTACATAGCTTTACTGTACTGGCATTACGCAGCGCACAGAATATCCATTCTGTCTGTCTTCATATGATGAAACATCTGCGTGAGCCGAATTACCAGGCATTACCGATAAACGATATACCATAACCCCATTATTCTTGCTTGGGCCAGAATAACGATATACACTAGACGACCAATAATTCCCGTTGTAGCCACGTTGCTGCGCAGATGAACCGTTCCAGCTACCATTATATACATAGTTATTTGGGAAAGAACGCCACTTGTCCCCAGACGAACCAATATAACTTCCTGTGCCCCCCATTATTTTATCTAAGTTAGGGAACGAAGCATCACTCCCCAACCTGCCGCGCGGGAGTTCCCAACCTATAGGACAAATACTGCCTTTTACTTCGCCATTCAGCGATGGCCCATAAACACTATTCCCCTGAGAAGCCGGATTCTCATAATCATAATCTATGTTTTCTTCATCCCCATCATAATCTCCCCTTCCAGCCATGGCTGAATACCAATTATAATAATTACCATAAGAGTAAATATTTTCATTTAGATCATAACCGTGCGCATAAATAGTAAAATCTTGCTCAAATGCTAAGGTTGCAACAGCTGACGTAGTATTGTTCATATTTAAGTAGGATTGATTAGTGCACTCTCTTTTAATTTGTACAGTGTCATTATAGCCATATCTACACCAACTATTGTTATTCGATGATAAATGATCAGAGCTATTACCGTCATCATTTTTTATGACTGCATTACCATTTACCGTGTATGGGTTGTTAGTGTTGATATTAGTAATAGCAACACTATTGTCCAATCTAAGATTCTCAGTCATCCAACAATTACCATCTGCTAACCTAGCTATAGTGTACACATTATTATCTCTGTTATCCGTAAGTGCTGTTATAGTATTTTTACCTACAGTAAGAGTATTTGTAACTGAATTGTATACAGTTTTATCTAAACTACTGCATCCTGTCCAATTCTGAAGATATACTGGATTTCCTTGTGAATCTTTTTCGGCTGGAGCCCAGATGGCATACATTATTAGCTTTCTGTTCTCTCCTGCTTTTGCTATCAAGCCTTCATCTATAGTAATAGTCTGGTTCGGGCCATAGATAGTAGAATTATTGGTATCGTCATTATCTGTGAGCTTATCCCATGCATCTGGGTCCGTGCTCCAGCCCACAAAACCATAACCTTCTCTTTGGTAGTTAGAGGGGAGAAGATCTACCTGCAAATTGGCTGAGGCTAGATTTACCGCATAACCATATTGCTTTGCATCGTCCATGTTGGTTTTATCATCTGCGCCGTTACCATTGTAAGTTATTTCTACGCTTCTCTGCCAAATAGCATAAAGAGTAATTTTACTGCCCGGCTCTATATTTAAATCTGTTGCAATTTCTTGTTCATTATAGTAAATTGGTACAACGGCATTTTTATCTGTATTCCATCCAAGAAACCTATATGGTTCGCCAGACTCTGGCAAAGCATATTCGCCGAATATGGCTTCGTTTCCAATAATGCCAATGAGATTGCCCTCTGCGTTATAACCAGTCAGGATAGCATAATAACCATACCCCGAATGGCAACCTCTTGAGCCACTTGCTGGCCCGGTAGTATAAGCAAAGGTAATAGTATCACCATCAACATAAGTCTGTACGTTATTATAATCCTCAAATACATACTTACCAGTTGTATTGCCAAAAGCCAATACCGGGTTAGTAGTCTCATAACTTTTAGCGGTATAATTTGGGTAGTTACCGGCTCAGAAGGTAAAATAATCATTTTCATCTTTAGGGCAACCGTCATTATCAGTCTTTACTATGTTCACTTTAATTTTGTCAGCGCCAGGAAATTCATAGACAAATGTTTCGTCTGAATCAACGGGATACATACGATTAGGATACGAATTATCTAACACTTCACCTTCACCGTTCAGGTTGGGCGTATACGAATATTTTTCAGTATATGGCGTAATGGCGCTCGTATCATACATTACCACATTGTTAGTCCGAGCTTCATCGCCATTAAAATACAATCCATTCCCATCAAATATCACCGTAGCTAAATCTGTTCTGTTTTGGGTTGCCTCATACTCCACTTCCCCACCAGTATAAGTACCATAAGGAATATCTGGAGCAATATAGAAGCCATAGTAAATGGTAGTAGTATCATTAGCTTCTGTTTCTGAATAATCTTTGTCTGTGATTAGTGTAGGATTAGCTTGGTCTGTAGATAATGTTTTGTATACTTTGTTGTCTTTAGCTGTTGGTTCATTATCTAATGCTAGTCCCCATGTATTCATAGGGATCTTGTTATTAGGATTAGTAGTAGATACCAAGTCAGTGTTGTCTGTATAGACAGTTAGTGTATAACCCGCCTGTGTTGCTTCTTCTACAGTGAGTTTTACTGGAAGATATGCAAAGACTGGTGTATCTCCTACTTCTATGGTGAGTTCTTCACTATCTACGTCTAGGGTGAGGGAGGAAGTAGAATTTTCGTTTTGTTTCGTGTTTCCTTCTGCTGCGTTGGTGTTGCTTTTACCTGCATTTACTAAGAGTGTAGCTAATGTACCTAATGATACTACTAGTGCTAATATTGCTAGTGGGATAGATACTTTCTTTTTGGATTTTATGGTAGATATGATATTAGTTAACTTAGATTTGGAGGATGATTCTGTAGCTTTATTATGTTTCTTTTTATAATGTAGTACTGTAGCTACCACTGCTAATATTGTTACTATGCTTATTGTGATAATAGTAGCTTCTGTACTACCTATACCATGAGTAAATAAGCCTGTATCTGGAGTAGAAATGTCTGTAGAAGAAGTGATATAAGTAGTTATATTTGTTGTATCAGCAGGATCCATAGGTACTGGATCTACTGGCGTAGAGTCGCCTGGTTCTACTATATTTATTTTGATATTAGTGGTTGTAGTAGCCATAATAGATTATCACCTCCTTATCTTATTATTTAGATTAACTCCCATACAACTACACACCTATTGAAGTTATATATTACTTATTAATGTATCATGCTTATATTAATTTGTGGGAAATATGTTATGGTTTTTTACCGAAATTAGCACTAATGCAGTAAACAGGCAACTATTGCAACACAAAAAATAAGCCCCTTGGGGCTTATTTTTAACGCTTCGAGAACTGTTCTCTACGACGAGCAGATCGTAAGCCATATTTCTTACGTTCTTTCTCACGTGGATCACGCTTCATCATACCAGCTTTCTTTAGTACCGGCCTTAAATCAGGCGCTTCTGTGACCAAAGCTTTTGAGATGGCTAGTTTTATAGCATCTACTTGCCCAGCCAAGCCTCCACCCTTTACCACTATTGTGATATCATATTCGTTTCGCTTGCCAGCAAGGGCCAATGGATCAGTAATTTCTGCTAGATAAGTTTTATTACCAGACAAATACTCTAGCGCAGGCTTGTCATTCACTTTAATATCGCCCTTGCCCTTGTATAGTCGTACGGTAGCTGTAGCAGCTTTACGTCGCCCCAGACCATAGGTGTATTTTTTCGTAGCAACCATTATTTAATCTCCTTTGGGGTTTGCGCTGTATGAGCATGCTCTGCGCCATCAAATACACGAAGACGCTTTAGTCGCTCTGCAGCTAATTTATTCTTCGGAAGCATCCCCTTTACTGCAGCAGTTATTGCTACAGCAGGGTCTTTTTCTATCACTTCTTCAAGCTTTAGTTCAGTCAATCCTCCAGGGAATCCACTATGTCGATAATACTTTTTCTGGACCATCTTGTCGCCAGTCACTACTAAGTCTTTAGCATTTATCACTACTACATAGTCACCATTATCGATATGTGGAGTATAAGTTACTTTGCTCTTTCCCATAAGTTTGTCAGCAATTATTACTGCAAGCTTCCCTAGTGGCATAGTAGAAGCATCTACTAGCCACCATTCACGCTGTATTTCAGAACCTTTTTGTGAATAAGTTTTCATTACTTACCCTCCTTTTTTGCTTTTGCAGGCTCTTTTACTTCTGGTTCGTCAAACGAAATTTCATCTACAAAGCTAATTATGCCCATTTCCGAATTATCGCCCCTGCGATAACCAGCGTGTTCGATCTTCAAATATCCAGAATCACGCTTTATCTGAGGAGCAATATAATCCATCAATAGCGTTGCGGCTTCAAGATCATTTAGTCTAGCAATAATCATTCGACGATTATGCAGACCACCTTTCTTAGCCATCGTTATCAACTTTTCGGTAGAACGACGAATTTCCTTAGCCCGCGCAAGCGTAGTTGTTATTGTTTGATACCTTATCAAAGAACATTGTAATCCTCTTACGAGCGCAAGCCTTTGATCGGTCTCACGGCCAAATTTGCGGCCTTTATATCCGTGGCGGTGCATATTATATATTTAACTCCGTTAACTTTTCTTTTACTTCGTCCAATGCCTTTTGCCCAAAACCTTTCAAATCTTTCATATCAGTCTCAGACAATGTTACCAAATCACGAATCGTACGAATATCGTTATTCAATAAAGCATTGGCAGTTCGAGCAGAAAGTTCAAGCTCTTCGATAGGCAACATTAGCCCAGCATCGTCTTCGTCTTTGCTCGATCCTGGCGCCGGAGAAGACTCGACACTCTTCCCGCCAGCCAGAGCTGTAAATTGATTCACCAATATAGCGGCAGCTTCTTCAAAAGCTTCTCTTGGTGTAATTGTTCCATCCGTATCAATAGTCAGTGTTAATTGTTGTAGATTCGTATCCTGACCTACACGAGTATTTTCTACCTTATAACGCACTCTAAGTACAGGAGTAAATACCGCATCCACAGCTATCATATCACTATGAACTCTCTCCTCGCTAGCACGTTCTATAGTCAAATACCCACGTCCGGACTCTACAATAAAATGCATTTTAAGTACATAGTTTGGATCGTCTATATGACAAATAGTCTGGTTAGGATTAGAAATCTCTACTTCTGATGGCAATTTGATATCACCGGCAACCACACGCTTGTCACCATCTTTTTCAGATTGATCGACACCCTTCATCTCCAAAGATACTTCTACTGGAGCGTCAGTGTGACACTTAAATCGGATGTTCTTAAGATTTAGCATAATATCTACTACGTCCTCGCGTACTCCAGGAATAGTAGTATATTCGTGGCTTACCCCTTCTACTGAAAAAGCAGTAATTGCAGCACCCTTCACACTGGAAAGAAGTACTCTACGAAGTGAATTACCCAAAGTATTACCATACCCGTAATAAAGTGGCTTTATTACGAACTCGGCACTGTTCTCTGCCAATTCCTTTACCTCAGCAAGAGCTGCCTCATGAATAGTTTTTGTAGTCATTTATTCCTCCTTAGCGTGAGTAGTACTCAACAATTAATTGTTCATTTATGCCAGCCTCAGCTTCTTCGCGTTTTGGCAAGCCAGTTACTTCAATTTTCATTTTCTTCGCGTCGACCTTCAACCACGAAAGTGGTGTTACATTCGATGCCCCTAAAATGTTCGGAAGATTCTTAAAGTATTCAGTTTTTGCTGCTTTAGGACGTACTTCTAAAACATCACCCGGGTTAAGGCGAATCGATGGGATATCTACCCGCCTACCATTTAATAGAAAATGTCCGTGACTCATTAGCTGTCTAGCCTGTCGGCGTGTCAAAGCAAATCCAGCACGAAACACCACATTATCAGCCCTTCGTTCTAGAAATTCCAACAATTTTTCACCAGTCAAGCCATCAGCCTTTACAGCTTCTTTCATTAATTTTGCAAACTGTTTTTCTAGCAAACCGTACATTCTACGTACTTTCTGCTTTTCGCGCAACTGTGTTAGATACAAGCTACCACCGCGTGCCCGCATTCCACTGTGCTCACCTGGAATACCAGACTTCTTCGCCATCACCTTATGTGCCTTAGGCGCCAAAGCGTATCCTTCACGTCGACTTTGTTTTACGATTGGAGAATGATCTCTAGCCATTATGGTTTCCTTTCTCCCTTAGGACGCACACCACCATGTGCGATAGGGGTTACATCTGTAATACTATCAATCCTAATCCCTGCTGCAGAAACCGCACGCACGGCTGCATCACGCCCCAATCCTATACCAGACACATATACGTCCACGGAATTAAGAGCATGATTTTTCTTTGCTATTTCTAGTGCTTTTTCAGCTGCTACTCCAGCCGCAAATGCCGTGCCTTTTTTAGAGCCACGAAATCCATTTGCACCAGCAGACGACGCAGAAAGCACACCACCAGTCTTATCAGTCACACTAATAATAGTGTTGTTAAAAGTAGCCTGGATATGCACCGCGCCAGCGTTCACTATGCGCTTGCCTTTTTTAGCCTTAGCTTTAGTAGTAGTTTCTACAGTATTTACAGTTTTACCTTCTTCTATTAGGTTGTGCCCCACCGACCGCGATCGCCTTACCCTTACGAGTACGTGCATTCGTACGAGTACGCTGGCCGTTGACTGGTAACTTCGCCTTGTGACGCATTCCCTTGTAGGAATTAATATCCTTTAATCGTTTAATATTGTTGCTCACTAGGCGTCTGAGATCACCCTCAACGTGATACTTCTTAGAAATAATATCGTTGATTTTTTGTTCATCAGCCTCGGTGAGATCTTTCACCCGAGTGGTAGGCTCGATTTTAGCCTCCGCAAGGATTTTCTTTGAGGTTGTTCGTCCAATTCCATACACGTAAGTAAGAGCAATCCATACTTGCTTGTCGGAAGGGATCACAACACTAGCTATTCTAGCCATATATCTTAACCCTGCCTTTGCTTATTTTTAGGTTTTTTCTTGTTGATAACACGTAATACACCTTTTCGGCGCACGATGATGTCATCAGGGGAGATTTTTTTAACACTTGCACGTACTTTCATGGTGTTAAAATCCTTTCCTTTCTTTTTTATGCTGTACTAAGTTACATCCGGTAGCATTCCGCATACCAAAATCAACAAAATACAACTAGTTAATATTAATCTTTGAGTCGAAAGCTGATTCTGCCCTTTGTAAGATCATAAGGGGTTAACTCAACCTCCACTCTGTCACCCGGGACGAGACGAATATAGTTCTTTCGCATCTTCCCACTCATATGGGCAACAATAACATGGCCATTCTCGAGTTCAACCCGAAACTGGGTATTTGGCAATGCTTCAACAACACTACCTGTGAGCTTTATCACTTCCTTTTGACTAGCCATAAATTACACTACTATCTTAGCACAAAAAGATACAAATGTAAAGAACTTTTATCGTAAAAACCAAACGGCCTAATACCAACCGTGACTATACCAATAATCTAAAGCTTGTTGCCATCCACCATATCTGCCATTTACATAGCCTATCATCCATTTTATCTGAGTGACTGGATTTGTCGCCCAGTCAGAGCCTACCGACGCCATTTTGCTACCCGGCAAAGCTTGCGGTATGCCATACGCACCAGATGCGTTCGCTGCATCCACTCTACAGCCACTTTCATGGTAAATCAAATCCAACGCTGCAGATAGATCCGCCTCACTCACGCCAGCAGCTCGCGCCCAATCCGCACAAGACCCCCATTCCGGTGGAATAGATTTCTTTACGCCAATTGCAACAACCCTATCCACCGGCTCGCGTATTATTTCTTCACCGATCAACTCACGCGATACTTCTTTATTATCGATATATAAAATATTGTAGCTAACCCTCTTCACGCCCACCTCACCTAACTGGCGAACCTCAGAAGTACCACTAGCAAGATTTACATCGCGCTCGGTTCGCTCGCCAAAACCAATTTCCTCTTCAATAGTTAACGTCCTACCGCCATTTCTTGTCACTTCATACGTAGTGCTCATGCCGCTCTCAAGAAAACTAACATTTGGTATTATCTCCATTTCATCGCCATCATACAAAGTTAATCCTGCATCTGCTGCTATATCCTTATAGTCATAGTTTGCTGTCATTATATACTTCTCGACAGAGCCGTCCCGTACTACTACAGGACGAGCTCTATATATATTAATATGAAAATTATCAGCCATTATTTCAGTGTCTAGTCCAGGTTCTACTTTATCACCATCGTTAATCACTATATTTGCACGCTCTATCGCATCTGCCACTGTACGTGCTTCTGTCTTTACTGTAAGCTTATCCTCACCATCATAAAATGTAACGTACTTAGCACTCAAAACCTCTTGCGCCACAGATGAATCATTCCCCTCTGCAAAAGTCGATCTACTAAGAACAGCAAAAACAACACTTACCACCACGATCAGCGAAATGACCATCACACAATCTAATATCTTTTTTGTTCTGTATGTTAATCTCATACTACATATACTATTATATCATAAACGGTTTTACTGTTCCACTAATACCGCTCGCACAAACTGTCGCGACAAATAAGTCTGCTGTTTTTGTGACCATTCACCAGTGCAAGATATCAGCGTCACAGATTCCTTGCCTAGTTGTGGAGATTTCGCTGCTGTACCCATATATGCATCCGCATCATCTAGTAGTACAGAGACATTCTCTACGACAGAATAATTATACACTACACCATCACCTCGCTCCACAGTAATAATATCACCTTCCGCTAAGTTAGGTAAGTTCTTAAATACGCCATGCACATGTGGTCCGCCATTATGTCCATCAATCACCAATGTACCACCCTGCCCAGGTTTGCCAGACGATTCATACCAGCCCACATCAAAAATATTCACTGGAGTATCAAGTTCACCCTTAGCATTCACGCCCATAGGCAAAACACGGGCATTATTGATGTTTAATTTACTAATGCGAAGGTATCGTGGCCTGTCTGCTGCAACTACATATTCACGAACTTCCTGTTCCCCTGGCTCTTCTTCAATTAATTCTTCCCCCGTATCCACAACAGTCTCAGCCACAGCGCGTTCGCTGCCTTCTTTTTCGCTATAATAGTTCGCTTCATAAGTAGCTACTTTTACAAAGAATACTAGTAATAGTAAACCAAGCGCCCCCCACACTGTCCACTTTATTATCTTGCGCCACCCTTTTATCTTAAGACTCATTGCTATAATCGTCATATGTTATCATTAATGCGCGAGAATCTAACGACCTTAAGTTCTCAAGTGCCACCGTCACTACAATCAAAAGCCCGGTACCAGATATAGATAAGCCAATAGGAGCACCAGTTATCACGATAAAAATGTAATCCGTAATGAATGGTAGCATAGCAATAAGACCCAGAGCCAATGCACCAAACAAATCCAAATGGTTTACTACCTTACCGAGATACTTTGCTGTAGCCATACCAGGTCGAATACCCTCTATAAATCCACCTTGCTTCTGCAAATTATCTGCAATCTCCTTCGTATTAAATATAATTGAAGTATAAAAGTAGGTAAAAGCAAAAACCAACACAAAATACAAAGCAGGATACACGAACCATTGCGCAGTAATGCCATCAGGATACATCGTGGCAAAGTTGTTTGCTGACGGCGCCGAGAATACAGTTACGAGAGTCTCGCCTACACTATTACCTGGATCTACAGAAGATATCACTTGACCCACCAATGCAGGCAAAGACAAGAATGCTGTTGCAAAAATCACTGGTATCACACCTGCCGCAATCATTTTTATAGGCAAGATAGATTTGATCCCACCATAAGACGAATTGCCATGCACTCTCTTCGCATAATTAATGGTAATTATTCGCTGCGCTTCATTCAGCTTTACTAAGAAATATATTACAACAATCATTGCTATGCCAAACCCTAGCAGTATCCAGAATATCGTCGGATTTACTGGCAACTCCAACCAGCCAAACAAATTCAACGCACCCTCACTGGTATCAAACAGAGCCGCTCCAAGCGAAGCCATCGTAGTAGGCAATTGAGATATAATAGATGCAAAAATCAACGTAGATATACCATTACCTATGCCCTGTTCAGTAATCAACTCACCCATCCACATCAATATTACCGAACCAGTCGTCATAGCCGTCACAGACAAAGCCCAATCGCCAAGTGTAGGAGTAAAATCTGTAGAAATATTAGCAGCCAATGTCGATTGGTACAATATGAATATATATGCAATCGATTGAATTATGGCTAGAGGCACTGTCAGCATACGAGTCCACTGGTTGATCTTTCTTCTCCCAGACTCACCATCGTTTGATAACTCTTCTAAAGAAGGTATAGCCTTAGTCAAAAGTTGTACCACGATAGAACCTGTAATGTATGGCGACAATCCTACCAAGATTATACTAAAAGAAGCCAATCCGCCACCAGATATCAAATTCAGGAAATTCGAAAAATCAGACTTTTCTAAAAGATTGTTTACTGCCTCTTTAAAAGTAGACGCGTCACCCATCGGCACTGGTATTTGTGCCAGCAACCTATACGCCACTAATATACCAAGTATTATCAATACTCTACGTAGCATGTCTTTATTTTTGAATGATTTGAATATAGTCTTAAAATGCATAATACCTCTTGTTCTCACCCTATCTTATCACACTTAATACCGAATTACAATACACCTATCCCAAGTAGACAGCCACCAGCAAGACGGAGCTTATCTACCATAATACAGTCTCCCATCTAGACCAGCAAAAAATCGCATTATTAATGCGATTTTTTGTGCCTAGTGAACTATAATTACAAGTTCTCTAGATCTGCCTCGGTAGGAATTTTAGAATCTGGCGTCTCAAATTCCTCAAGCGGTGCTACACCAGTACCCACAGGAATTTTGCGACCAATAATCACATTTTCCTTAAGGCCCTTCAGATGGTCTACTCTACCATTGATAGCTGCATTTATAAGCACCCTGGTAGTATCCTGGAAGGACGCCGCAGACAAGAACGAGTCTGAGAAAATAGATACCTTCGTAATACCTAATAGCAGATTGGTAAATGTAGCAGGTTCTTTACCAGCCGCTTCCAACTCTTTGTTTGCCAATGTTACTGCAGCCCTAGATGTTATATCACCAGATACAAATTCCGAGTCTCCTGGATCATTGATTTGTACTCTAGAGAACATCTGACGTACCAATATCTCCAAATGCTTTGGCGATATCTCGTGGCCTTGCGCCGCATAGACATTCAAGACGTCGTTCATGATATAACGCTCAGTAGCCTCAACCCCCTTATACTTGAGTAGATCTTGCAAATTAAGTGAACCAACGGTAAGCCTATCACCAGCCATTACATTATCACCAAACTTCACTACCATCTCAGCGTCGCCCGGAATTTCTATCCTAGCAGAACCTTTTGCCGCACCCACCAGGATAATAGCATCCTTGACCAACTCCACAATTCCATCCTCTGAAGCTTTAATAGCCTCCTTATCGCCGCTCTTTCTCACCAATGTAGCACCAGATTTTACGCTCTGACCATCCTTCACGGCTGGCTTGCGGCCATTAAGCTCAATACGCTTCAACTCACCGGACTGCGGAGTAATCTGTACTATATATCGATTATTATCCTCGCGTATTTCAACAGTGCCGTCTATCGGTGAAACAAAGGCCTGACCTTTAGGCGTACGTGCTTCCAAAAGCTCTTCTACACGTGGAAGACCTCTAGCGATAGCTCCAGACCCAGCCACACCAGATCCATGCTTAGTATCAAGCGTCAGCTGAGTACCAGGCTCACCTAGTGACTGCGCTGCTATTACGCCCACAGGCTCATTCGCTGCTACTAGCGCACGGGTAGACATATCTACGCCGTATGCCTTACGAGGTATACCATCCACAGCAGTAGTAGACAGTATAGACTGAATTTTTACTTCGGTAATCTTGTCATCAGCTTCTATCTGTTCGGCCATTTCTTTAGTAATAAGCTGATCAGCTTCCAAATACCCTGGCACTGGTTCAGCAGTATAACGACCGACAATTCTAGCAGCAAATCCTATTCCGGACAACTCTGTTTCATCACGATATACCGTGAAACCAGGATCCTCTGCCTCGCTATCAGTAGTAAACACATCCTGAGATACGTCCACCAACCTACGCGTCAAATACCCAGAGTCAGCAGTACGTAAAGCCGTAGACACCTGCCCCTGACGTGCACCTCGCGTCGCAATAAACGATTCTAGGGTATTGAGACCTTTCTTGTAGCTAGACTTTACCGGCAACTCGATCTCATTGTTATTAATGTCCACCATGATACCGATTTCTGCCGAAGCCAACTTAATATTAGAAATATTACCACGTGCTCCAGAGTTAACCATCACCGCGATATCAGTATCCATCTCCGCTAACTTACTCTGTAGGAATTCAGAAATTTGCTTGTCTATGTCACGCCAAGTAGCCACGGTTAACTTATGTCGCTCTTCTTCCGTCACTAAGCCATCATTATATTGTTGCTGAATAAGCGCAGTCTTAGCGTCACCCTCAGCAATATAGTCGTCTATCTCATCATAGGTAGGATAATCATCCTTAGCTGTAGATATGGAAGCAATAGTCTCATACTCAAATGCCAAATCTTTCAAAGCATCAGCCGTTTTGACCATTACATCGGATCCATATAAATCAAATATATCCGCCATCACCTTAGATAAATGTTTTTTAGTTTGTACAGAATTATCGTATGGATAATCTTTTGGCAATATCTCGTTGAAAATCACGCGGCCCAAAGTAGTATCACGAATTTCTCTTTTAGTGAATACTCTGATCGGCGTCTGCAAGGCGATAATTCCTTGATCGTATGCCATTTCAGCTTCGTACACACTAGAAAACGCCTTCGGGTCGCCTTGATCAGTACCGGGCTTATCATAAGTTAAATAGTAGGCACCTAGTACTACGTCCTGATAAATAGCAAGCACCGGGGCACCATCAGCAGGCTTTAATAGATTCTTGCCCGCCGACATTAACTCTCTCGCCTCTGCCTGTGCCGCATCAGATAATGGCAAATGCACAGCCATTTGGTCGCCATCATAGTCAGCATTAAACCCAGACGCTACCAACGGGTGCAACTTAATAGCTTTGCCATCTATCAACCTCGGCTGAAATGCCTGTACAGATAACCTATGCAAAGACGGAGCACGGTTGAGCAACACATACTTGCCCTTGATCACTTCATCCAAAGCATCCCAAACAATAGTTTCTTTTGCTTCTATCAATCTCGAAGCAGCCCTAATATTAGTAGCATACTCATTGCTAATTAACCATGAGATCACGAATGGTTTAAATAGCTCCAATGCCATTTGTTTTGGCAACCCACACTCGTTAAGCGTCAACTCTGGACCGACTACAATCACGGAACGCCCAGAGTAGTCTACACGCTTACCAAGAAGATTCTGGCGGAAACGCCCTTGCTTACCTTTTAGTAAATCAGACAAAGACTTCAATTTACGACGCCCATTCGTAGAGCTAGCGCCATGTGATCCATGAGCCGCAGAATTATCAATCAAAGCATCTACTGCTTCCTGCAACATGCGCATTTCGTTACGGCAAATCACTTCAGGAGCATTCAGATCTAATAACTTTTTCAAACGATTGTTACGGTTAATCACACGACGATACAAATCGTTAAGGTCAGATGTAGCAAATCTACCACCAGGCAATGCTATCATTGGCCTAAGATCTGGTGGAATTACCGGTATAGCCGTAAGGATCAAATCTTCTGGTTTGACGCCAGCAGCCTGCATCCCCTCTAGAGTCTTCAGGCGCTTTTGTATCTTCTTTTCTTTTTGACCCTTAGCTTCTTCTTCCTCTTTATGAAGCTCGTCTATCATCTTGTCGAGATCTATCTCGTCAAGCAACTTCTTAATGGCCGTAGCGCCCATCTCTACGGTGATCAAATCTTCATATTCTTCTGGCAGATTACGATATTCTATCTCTGTAATTACGCCACCCTTCTTGAAAGATTCCAAAGTAGATTTACGCGACTGATAGTCGTCTTCCAATTCTTTTAGCTCTTTACTTTGAGCATCAGCAAGTGCTTTTACGTCCGCATTTTCAGCTTTCGCTTCCTTTTCATAACGAAGCTTTATCGCATCGCGTGCTGCTATGGTCTGACCTTCCAAACTCTCCAAAGTTTTAGCTATCTCATCAGCTTTCACATCAGTCATTAGATAGGTAGCAAAGTATACGACTTTCTCAATATTCTTTACCGTCATGTCAAGAAGCAAAGATAATGCAGATGGTACTCCACGCATAAACCATATATGTGCTACAGGAGCCGCCAATGCTATGTGACCCATACGCTCTCTACGAGTGATAGACTTTGTTACCAAATTACCCTCTTTATCTACCGCTGCCTCACGACTTCTTACACCTTTTATTTTTGAATCATGTGGATTGATATCTTTAGTTGGACCAAATATACGTTCACAGAACAATCCATCCCGTTCAGGTTTTTGTGTACGGTAATTAATTGTTTCAGGCTTTGTTACCTCGCCATAGCTCCAATTCAATATATCATCATGACTCGCTACCGTTAATCTAATCGAGTCAAAATCCGAAGCGCTGATAAAATTATCCATCCACGCCATATTAGAACTCCTCTCCTAGGTCGACGACGCCATCATCTTCGTCTACCTCTGTTATTTCCATACCTTCTTCGGCCATCATCGCCTCAGCCTCATCATTATCAAGGTCGAGAATTTGTGGCTCTGTGTCTTTTTTATGCTGATCATAGATGGATTGATCATCCTTAGACTTTTCTATTTCCTTTGAAGTTTTCTCTATCACGTCGCCCGCATCTGCCGATTCACCGTGATCCAATAAATCAACCTTAAGCCCTAAGCCTTGCAATTCTTTCACCAACACATTGAAACCTTCTGGGAGTTTTGGCCCCTCAATAGGTTCGTGTTTAATGATAGCTTCATAAGCCTTTGCACGGCCATAGACGTCATCAGATTTAATTGTGAGCATTTCTTGCAACGTAGTAGCAGCGCCATAAGCTTCTAGTGCCCAGACTTCCATTTCCCCAAATCTCTGACCACCATTCTGAGCCTTACCACCAAGTGGCTGCTGGGTTACCATAGTATATGGTCCAGTAGATCGAGCATGAATCTTATCTTCCACCATATGATGAAGTTTCAACATATGCATCACGCCTACTGAAGTGCGTTCATTAAACGGCTCACCAGTAAGACCATCATACAACTGCACTCTTCCGTCCCTGGCAAAACCAGCCTTCTCAAGCTCATCGCTTATCACTTCGCCTGGCACACCATTAAACGACGGCGTTGCGACCTTGTAGCCCAAAGCTCTCGCTGCCATACCAAGATGCGTCTCAAAGAGCTGTCCTAGGTTCATACGACTAGGCACACCCATTGGGCTAAGCACGATATCTACTGGAGTACCATCAGCCATAAATGGCATATCCTCTACCGGAAGTACTCTCGATACTACACCCTTGTTACCGTGTCTACCGGCCAATTTGTCACCTACGCCTATCTTTCGCATTTCTGCCACAAATATTCTAATCTGCATTATCACACCGGCCTTAAGCTCATGACCTTGCTCACGCGTATAAACTCTCACATCTACTACTTTACCAGTAGAAGAACCATTCATACGTACTGACGTATCGCGAACATCCTTAGCTTTTTCACCAAAGATAGCACGGAGCAATCTTTCTTCGCTAGATAATTCCTGCTCACCTTTTGGTGTAATCTTACCCACTAGTATGTCGCCATTCTTTACCTCTGAGCCAACGGTTACGATACCGTCTTCACCCAAATGTCTCAAAGAATGTTCCGATACATTTGGTATATCACGTGTTACCTGTTCTGGCCCAAGCCGCGTATCACGTACTTCAACTTCAAAATCTTTAATATTTATAGATGTAAGAGTGTCATCCTCAACTAATCTATTGGATATTACGATGGCATCATCCATGTTATATCCACGCCATGGCATAAATGCCACCAATAGATCACGTCCTAATGCTAATTCGCCATCATTTATCGACGCGCCTTCTATTATGGTATCACCCTTCTTTACTTTTTGGCCTCTCGCCACCCTACAATGTTGATTGTAACAACGATCGTCATTAGTCTTTTCAAAATGATGCAATTTATATTCTACATCACCACCTTTGTCATAAGTTATGATCACACTGTCACCGTCGGCCTTCTTCACTACGCCTGTTCCGGACGCCATTACCAACTGTGAGGTATTCTTTGCAACCTCTCTTTCTATACCAGTACCTACCACCGGATTATCCTGGCGAAGCAAAGGTACCGCCTGTTTTTGCATTGCGCATGCCATCAAAGAGCGGTCAACGCGGTTTTTCTCAACAAATGGAATCAAGCTAGCAGATACACCAAGAATTTCCTTATGAGCAGCATCAACATGCGTTACATTTTTGGCTTCCACCTGCGAAGGTGCACCGTGCACACGTGCAGAAACCCAATCTTCTACAAACTTACCATCTTTATCTAATTTCACTGAAGCATCAGCAATGATCATATCATTCTCTGTGTCAGCATCTACATATACTACCTCATTCGTAACTTTACCGTCTTTCACTACCAAGTAAGGCGCTTCAATGAAACCATACTCGTTGATCCTTGCATAAGTAGCAAAGTTAAGCACCAAGCCTACGTTGCCACCTTCTGGCGTCTCTACAGTACAAATCCTACCATAGTGCGTAGGGTGTGCGTCACGCACATCGAATCCAGCACGCTCACGAGTCAAGCCACCAGGACCCATCGAACTCAAACGCCTCTTATGCGCTAATTCTGAAAATGGATTTACTTCATCCATCAACTGTGACAATTGAGATGTAGCGAAAAATTCCTTAACAGCAGCCACTACAGGACGTGAATTCAAAAGCTGCGATGGAGTCACCTCATCAAGGCTTGCCATCGACATCCTATCCAAAATATTACGTTGCAATCTTAGCATGCCTAAGCGGAATTGACGCTGCACCAATTCACCCACCAACTTAACACGACGGTTACTTAGCGAGTCGATATCATCAGCAGGCTCCTGTGTATTGTTCAGACGAATTATTTCAGAAACTATATCTACTACATCATCCATCTGCAAAGTACGATGCATAGGATCGTTCAAAGTATTCTTATGCAATCGACGGTTCATTTTGAAACGACCAACATTAGAATAATCATAACGCTTTGGATCGAAGAACATCTTTTCAATCATTGATTTAGCATTTTCAACTGTAGCCAAATCACCAGGACGAATTCGACGATATACTTCAAGCAATGCCTCGCCCTGGCTAGATGTAGTATCCTTATCCAGAGTCGCTTCAATATATTTACGTTCTCCGTTATCTACTTTCTCAAAAGTCTTCTTTATCTCAGATTTGGTCATACCAAGTGCACGCAAGAATGTGGTCACCGGTATCTTTCGTCTACGATCTATCTTCACAGATATAGTACCATTGGCGGATGTCTCAAATTCAAGCCATGCGCCACGACCAGGTATAACCTTGGCGCCGTAATATCTTCTCATACCTATAGTTTCAGCATTGAAGAACACACCAGCTGATCTTATCAACTGAGACACTATCACGCGCTCTGTACCATTAATTATAAATGTAGCACGCTCAGTCATCCAAGGATAATCACCAAAATAAATATCCTGTTCCTTCTTCTCGCCAGTAGTCTTATTTTCTAGCTCGACAAGTATATGCAAAGGTGCTTCATATGTTGCGAGGTTGTACTTCGCCTCTTCCTCAGACTCCTTTGGTTCTTTAAAATAGTAATCTTTAAAACGTAAAGAAAGCTTTTGTCCAGTGTAATCATCTATAGGATTCAACTCAGCAAAAACCTCCCTCAGTCCATTTTTGACAAAATCTTCCCACGAATCTTTCTGATGTACAGTCAGATCCGGAATTGGAAGAGCTTGATCTCCTTCGGTGAAAAAAATTCTCTCACCTGACTTAGGTTTTGTAGCCATCTTTCCCCTTTTATTAGTGTTAATAGTTTCTTGACGACAGTCCCATTCATTGATATCACCTCGCATCGATCAATGAAACTGCCCCAGCGCCGAAGACTACTGCCGGTTCCCCCAGGGAGTCGCCAGCTCCCATAAGATTACAAAACACGACACACTACTTCTTAATACCAATTATACTGATTTTTTTCAAAATTTCAAGCCTATTTTCTAGGATTTTCATGAGTTTCAGCACGAAAATCCCACCATCCCCTCATTATACCATAGTTTTATATAAAAGTCAATGTCAAACCAAAAAATGCCCCAACGGAAGGCACTCTTTAGACATAGATAAACTCTCAACTTCTATTGTGTTTATAAGCCGACTCGCAGTTAGTTAGCTTATATCCAATTATACACAATCATTTTACAATGTCAACACTTTTTCGCAAAATTAGCCTTATAAATAAATTCTCAAAAACCCGCCAAATTAGCCACTTCTTCACTCAACAATTATCAGCAAATAAGAGTAAAATCACTAAAACAGCGGGTTTCGCTAGGAATAATTATATATCCAAATCATCGAGATCGGCTAATTCTGCCCTCGTCTTCTCAGCTAGCTCAGAAGAGTTCTCTTCTTCTTCATCATTACCTTCGTCTTCTTCTTCCCCTTCAACATCTTCTTCTTCAACAACCTTTTCAGATCTCGATACTCCTTCATCGCCATCAGTATTCACAATCTTCAAATTAAATCTAGCGTCTTGCTTGGTGCCAAGCGCACGAAGGAGCACGCGAATAGCCTGAGCCGTCACTCCGCGCTTGCCTATTACACGGCCAATATCCTCAGGATCAACAGTCAGGGTCAGCAAAACACCTTTCTCATCGATAGTACGCTCCACCTCTACTTTATCAGGATTGTTTACTAAAGTCTTTACGATATATTCTACGAATTGTTGGTCGATAGTTGCCATTTTTTCTCCTTATCTTTTTTCAAATAATAGCACAAAAAAATAGCCCCGTAAAGAGCTATTTTTTGTAATTATTCTTGCGTTTCTTCGGCAGTAGTCTCAGCTTCCTCTACCACAGGTTCTTCCTTAGGTTGATTCTTGCGCAACTTATCTGCATGCTTTGCTACGGCTTTCTTCTGAGTTGGTTCCTTATACCATTTAGGCATCTTTACACCATTTTTCTTTAATATGAAAGCCACGCGGCTAGATGGCTGAGCGCCATTACTTAAATATTTTTCCACTTTTTCCTTGTCCAAAGTCAGTGCCTTGGTAGCAGGATTATAATTGCCGACCTCAGCCACAACACGCCCAGACAAAGGGTGTCGCTGTGATTCTTGGACGACTATCCGGTACGTAGGGTAATGCGCCCGGCCATTACGTTGCATGCGAATCGCTAGCATCTTTTCTCCTTTAATTATTAACTTACTTAAGTATATCACAATTTTTCACAAAAAGAAAGAGCCCCTGACATATGTCAGGGGTAAGAGCGTAACCATTCTCTACTTTTTTCAAATCTTATATATTCCGCCTGCGAAATCGGCTTCCATCCAGTACTACCAATACAGCAAACTTCATACCTTGCAAAAGTTCTCTCAAATATCTTCACTCCTTTACGCCTTATAATAAGACCGAGCCTTAATCTTTGCAAAAAATTCATTATAAAAGTGCACATATAGGCTTCACTTCCTCCATAGGCATCAGAACCCCACACTTAACGTTGTACCATAAGCATCCAAAAAGCCAGGCTCAAAACTAGGCATATTCGCAATTTTATGTTATAACTTACACCGTAATGTAACCCATTAAGCATTTTACAAAATTTACAAAGGAGGCTAAGTATGGGACGTATATTTTACGGTTACTGGACTTGCAAATATTGCGACAATGAACATCGTGGAGACATTGATACCTGCCCAAACTGCGGTCACCCCCGCAGTAGTGATGTCAAGTTTCATCCTAACCCTCACAACCAGTACTCAGATCGGCAATATGTCCAAGATTATCACAATTCCGGGCCAAACTGGCGCTGCAGTTACTGTGATTCGATGATATCAGCTGAAAAATCCGTCTGCCCTGGCTGCGGGCATTCCCGTAACCAATCAGACAAGGATTATTTTTGCCTTCATCCAGAAAGATCCAGTATTATACCGAAAGGATGTGATTCTGATGACTAAATTCCTCTCACGCATCCCGTGGAAATACGTGGCTATCAGTAGTGGCATTCTAGCCATCATCGTGACACTCATTTTAATCTTCATCCCTAAGGAAAGCGAATTAACCATCACTGACAAAAGTTGGGAAAGAAAAGTCATCATAGAAGAATACCGCACGGTACACGAAGAAGGTTGGAATATCCCCACCGGCGGCCGCAAAACCGGCGAATATCAAGACATTTACACTCACCAAGAAGTACTCGATCACTACGACTATATAACAAAAAGCCGCGAAATGCCCAATGGCGGGCATGAAGAGGTAATCGGTTACCGCGATAACGGCGACGGTTACCTTCGAGGAAATCACTAGGTGGGTCACAGATTATAAGACTGAGTATTATCAAGAAGCAAAACCCGTCTACCGTCAGGATCCAATTTATCAGACCAAATACCGGTATGATATTGAACGCTGGCTCTTCGACCACTACGAAACCACCAGTGGCCACACCGATACCCCATATTTCGCCACACCAACCCTTGCCGAAAACTTTCGCACTAATGGCACCAAAGAAAAATACACCGTCACTGCATTTGCAAACCGTGACAGTTCCAAAACCGAAGTTTATACTTTAAGTTTTGAAGATTGGCAATCCATTAAGATCGACCAAACCATCCACGTCAAGATACATATCGGCAACCAACCTGAACTCATTAAAAATGAGTAATCTAATTCCCCGAGTAAATCGGGGAATTTTTTAATCCTATTTCTGCTGCTATTTGCGCAACTTTTGATACAATTTCACACCCTCGCGAGCCGCATTAGTTTGTGCCTCTTGTTTAGAATGCCCTTTACCTACTCCCTTTATAGTATCACCCACATATAGCCCAACAGTAAAAGTTTTATCATGATCTGGGCCATCCTCACGCAATGTTTTATATGTCGGAGTAATACCATCATACTTCTGAGCCAATTCCTGCACGTATGACTTCGGGTCACGCCAACTCCCCTCATCCAATATGGCATCAATTTTTGCCAAAATATGTTTCGCAATAAATTCACGCGCCGTTTCATATCCCTGATCCAAATAAATAGCACCAATCACAGCCTCAAAACAATCCGCCAGAATCACATCATGAGCCCGCTCAGAACCATGTTTCTCGCCTTTCGAAAGCCTCACTAATGGCTCATACCCAAGCTCTTTCCCCGCATCACCTATTGATTCCGTACGTACTAAAGCAGCCCGGAGTGCCGTCATTACCCCTTCTGGATAATTATATTCTCGGAACAAAAAATCCGAAGACACCAGCTCTAACACCGCATCGCCCAAAAACTCGAGCCTTTCGTTATGTTCATGTACTTTTTTATGCTCATTTACATAGCTACGATGCGTCAACGCCGTCACTAATAAATCAATATCATTAAATTCAAATCCTAATTTTTCCTTCGCAAATTCTTGATAAGGTGTAGTATCCATTTTTTCCTCCTTTAATAATCATTTGTATATTATTATCATTAAACCCGAATTTCCGATAAAAAACCTTTTTACTAGAAACCCGACCTTAATTATTATCTAAATCACGCTAATATCACCGAAATTCTCCTGCACGTATCTTTTTCTTAGCAATCAACATCAGTTTTCCGATATCGTCATATTCTATCGCTTCAAGAGCATCTGTAAAACTAAACCATCGTATACCCTTCATCCATTTTTCAGGCACTGGTGTTTCATGACCATCCAAAGACTGCGCCAAATAAATCTGCGTAGTCATTAGCACCAATTTATCCAACCTACGATACTTAAAATGAATTTTACCAAGCCAAGCCAATATATCAATATTTTTAAGCCCTGTCTCTTCTTCTATCTCTCGCCTAGCCGTCACTTTCGCCGTCTCGCCTGGCTCAATGTGCCCCTTTGGAATAGTCCAACGCTCTTTCGAATCTTGAATCAACAAAATCTCTATATCTTTCTTGTCTTTTGTGAACCTAAAAACAATCCCACCAGACGTAGGTTCCCTTACTATCTCTTGGATAGCAACTTTTCTTCTAAATACTGCCGATTTTATCTTTGAAAAAGCAGATTCTTTTACTTTATTCGTTGGTAGTGCTTCCGGCACTTTCAACGATCTTTTCGCCATCGGCTCCCCCTGCCTCATCATTCTCTGAATCGGCCTTCTTGGCTGTTTTTTCTCTTGATTCATTTTTCTCTTCTACAATCCCGAGCTTCTTATATGCTGTACCGAGTACACCATTTATAAATTTTGATGAGTTTTCACTCCCAAATGCTTTTGCCAGCTCGACGGCTTCATTTATGGCTACCTTAGGAGGAATAGCATCCCTGCATTCCGAAAGCTCATATAGCCCCATCCTCAGTATATTGCGATCAATCGCCGCAATTGAACTTATCGGCCACTCTGGAGCCATCGGCTGCAGAGCCTCATCCAAAGTAGCAAAGTTTTCTACTACTTTGTGCGCCAAATTGTATACAAATTCAGTATCCCCAAGGGCTTTTTCGTACGGTTCTATATTTTTTGCAACCACCACATCCAAATCGACTTCCGGGTCGTGTGCGAGGGTTCTTAGCTCATATTCATATAAACTCTGTAGAACAATAACTCTACCTAAATGTCGATTACTTGCCATGTTTTTAAACTTCTTTTTCCTTTAATACTTTTTTCGTGGTTTTAACTTTAAGATTTGGGGTCTTTTTCTTGGTCTCAAAAGCTTTTACTGGAGAAACCTTGTTTACTCTCCGAGCCAACTTTAGCCTCAAGTGACTCCTTCTCAAGCCCGTCTTCCGTGGGCTACTCTGTTTTTTAGGTTCAGGCATTTTGCTCCTTATTTAATAGATAATTTTACTCATTCTATCACCTTTTTCTGTTTTTAGCAAGCCTTTACAAACAAGACCGCAGTCATATATCGGCCATCCTGTATCACAAAATATAATCCAATACAAACAATGCCCATTCAAAGAACATGTATGTTTTATGCTAAATTCCTACGCTGCTAGCTTTTTCAAAGCTTTTCTTATTGCTGGCCTATCAAACCCCACTATTTGTTCACCGTCAATCTCCGTCACCGGCACAGTAGTAATCTCGGGATACTTAGTCGCATCCGTCTCCTCATATTCCACCCCCATATCATCAAACCAATCCATTAACGCATGACAATACGCACAAGTTGGCGTAGTATATACTTTTATCATAAGTTCATTATACCATAAATGGCAATTCCCGCCGCCACAGATACATTAAAAGATTCCTTTTGACCCTTCATGGGTATTTCTACAAACAGATCAATTAAATCATACAGCGAATAATCTATCCCCCTTACTTCTTCTCCCAACACCAGTACCACCTTATCAGATAGTCTTTTGTTCATCTCTAAACTATTTAATTCTACCAAATTCGGCTCACCAATATTATTTTCTAGCCCTACTATCATCCAACCATGTTTTTTTAAGTTCTTCAGCTCCAAAATTATATTACCACACGAATACACCTCCAACATATCTTCAGCACCAAGTGCTGTCTTATGTATCTCCTTATCCAATTTTGCCCTTAAGTGCGGCAAAAGATTAATATCATGTACTCTAGGCGTATAGCCAGATAATATCACCTTTTCTACCCCAAATCCTTCTGCTGTACGCAAAATCGCCCCCACATTATAAGTAGACCTTATATTATCTAATACCAAAATCATTCTCACCATCATAGTATATCATTTTTTTGCATTTTTCACCAAAATCATACAAAACTATTGACTTTTTTAAAAGTATGTGCTATAATTACAAATGCAAGCTTATGATGCTGTCTGGCACCACGCGCGAAACGCTATATATGCCGCGCAAAAATGGGCCCAACGCTTATATCGTCAAAGCTTAGTATATTACAAGGAGTGATTAACTTGTGTTTCAATCAAACACGCTGTAGAAGCCCCACTCTCCCCTATCAACTGTTATTTGACTTAGTCAAATAAAATTACACGCCGTTACACCAGCTTAGCTGGATCAACGAAGCATTTCATGTTTCGTGCAACCTTTCCGAGGAGGGCAAGGCAGGATGGTTCACTGTCGAAACCCCACATTTACTAACTTCAAAAAATAACGAAGCTTAGAGAGGCCAGACAATAATGAGAGAAAAACATATCAGATCACCCACTTGCTAAAATTATTCTTTCCCCAGCCGATGGCTGGGGAATATTTTTATCGTTACATAAATAAAATTAGCTATTGACTAATTAACAAAACTATTATATCATTAACAATGAGCATCTTTACGGATGTATCTATTTGCACCTTAAGGAGGACAGCTATGCAACAAGTCAGCAGCATCTATTGGGATGTCGCAAAATCCCAAGTCAGCAAGTTTTTTCCAACCATTTCACCCTACCGTAATTCCCCATTCCCAATAAACGCGGTCGAAAAGCTCGTCAAGATCGAGGACCCTATGGTCGCCGGCATTACGTCTATCATTCGATCCTTAATGAAAATCGGGATCGTATCTCCAGACAATCTCACAGAGATTATCATACACGACAACACCCCCGTCAAATCATGTAAAGATTTACATAATCAGATTGATCGAAAATCTATCCCCGACGAGGAAAAAGGTGAAATCATCTTCAAGGCCATTGCCGCTGTACACCAACAGCGAGTATCAAGCAATAGTGTAGGTAGAAAGTTTTTCGATACCGCACCATATGATCGCTATATATATTTGCCAATAGAAATGATCGGCTTCAGGAACGCCCTTGAAGATTATTCTTTCATCAAGCGCATCACCGAAATTCTTGCCTTACGCCCCAATAACGATTATTATATTGAGGAGGCCTACAAGCTCGCAAAGTTAGATTTCAAGGAAAAATACGTAATCTTCCCGCCTACGCTCGATACGATACAACGAGCAATCTTATGTTTACCGCCATACATCAACCCTGAGATTCACCACGCATTCGAACAAAACGACAAGTTACTGCGTATCGTTGCACAGCATGCCCTCAAACACTTCTAAACCGAAGCGCCGCTACTAACGCGGCGCTTTTACTATCCCTATTTTATGGTATAATATTCACATGGAAAGATACGAACCGCTCAAGATAGAACAAAAATGGCAACAAATCTGGGAGAAAACATCCCCATTCAAGGCTAAAGAAGCCCCAGGCACCCCCAAAGTAATGCTCGCCGAAATGTTCCCATACCCATCTGGAGCTGGTCTTCATGTCGGTCACGTCCGCAATTTTACCATCGTAGATGTTCTTGCGCGATTCCACGCTCAGCAGGGGCTCAATGTCTTGCGTCCATTCGGTTATGATACTTTTGGCCTCCCAGCCGAAAACTACGCCATCAAGACAGGCACCGCCCCACAAAAAGTCACCAAGATTAATATCGACAACTTCCGCAAACAGGCCAAACGCCTAGGCTTTGCTATCGATTGGTCCCGCGAGATCAACACTAGCGATCCCGAATATTACCGTTGGACCCAATGGTGTTTCCTTCAGCTTTACAAAAAAGGCCTCGCCTACCAAAAAGAATCCTACCAATGGTGGTGCCCCGTAGATCAAACCGTCCTTGCCAATGAACAAGTTGAAAACGGCAAATGTTGGCGCTGCGGTCACGAAGTCGAAAAAAAGAAGATGAAGCAATGGTTCTTCAAAATCACCGAATACGCCGACGAATTACTCGACGAGATCGACCACCTAGAATGGCCCGACAAAATCAAAACAATGCAAAAAAACTGGATCGGTCGTAGCGTCGGCGCCGAGATAGACTTTGCCGTAGAAAGTGGCGCACCCCACATCACAGTATTCACTACCCGCCCAGATACCATTTATGGTGCTACCTTTCTAGTAGTTGCTCCAGAATACGGCCAATTAGAGAGTCTCCTCACCGACGATACCCGCGAAAAAGTCCTAGCATACAAAGCTGCCGCACTCAAAAAATCCGAAATCGAACGTCAAGAAAACAAAGAAAAAACAGGTGTATTCACTGGCTCATATGCCATCAATCCTGCCACCAAGGCCAAGATCCCTATCTGGGTAGCAGACTACGTACTAGCTGGTTACGGTACTGGCGCCATCATGGCGGTACCAGCTATGGACGACCGCGACCACGAATTCGCAGAAAAATTCGATCTCCCAATCGTCGAAACAGAACTCTGCGATCGTGACAAATTCGGCACGCTCAAAACCACCTATCGTATGCGCGATTGGCTCATTTCTCGTCAACGCTACTGGGGCTGCCCTATCCCTATCGCCTACGACAGCGAAGGCAATCCTCACCCTATCCCAGAAGACCAACTCCCAGTACTCATTCCAGAAGTAGACGATTATCAGCCAGACAATACCGGCCGCAGCGCCCTAGCCAAAGCCACCGACTGGCTCAAAGTCAACATCTACAACGAAGCCATCGGTCAAGTAGAAGAAATGACCCGCGAAACAGACACCTTAGACGGCTATGCCTGCTCGTCCTGGTATCTCTGGCGTTACGCTTCACCTCACGACAACACAGCCGCATGGAGCCAAGAAGCTATCAAATACTGGGAACCAGTAGATTATTACTGCGGTGCCGATCATGCCGTAGCGCACTTATTATACATCCGTTTCTGGTGCAAATTCTTTGCCGACGAAGGTTATCTGCCTTTCCGCGAGCCTATCAAACGTCTTCTTTATAATGGCTATATCAATGCTCCAGACGGCAAAAAAATGAGTAAGTCTAAAGGTAACGTCATAGACCCACTAGATGTAATCAATGATGGCTACGGTGCGGATACTCTTCGTACCTACGAAATGTTCATTGGCCCATACGATCAAGATGCTGCTTGGGATACTCGCTCCGTAGGTGGCGTATATAGGTTCCTCAATCGTTGTTGGACACTATGCTTTGCCACCCCAGTGAGCGATACAGATCATACCGTCACCACTCGTCATCGTACCATCAAGAAAGTCACTGAGGATATTCATCGCTACAATTTTAATACAGCTGTAGCCGCACTTATGGAATACGTCAACGAACTCTACAAAGTCGGCGCCATTACAGAAGATCTCATAGTCTTAGCCAAGCTACTCAAACCTTTCGCACCGCACTTAGCTTCCGAAATGCTAGAAAAATTATCTTCAGACGACGAATGGCCAAAATGGGAAGACCAATACCTCACTAGCGATACAGCCGAAATCATCATACAAGTCAACGGCAAACTTCGTTCCAAAATTACAATAGACGCATCCAATCTCGCCGACGAAGAAAAAGTCGTCGCCATTGCTCTTGCCGACGACAAGATCAAAAAATACACCGAACCCGGCATCAAAAAGACCATTTTCGTACCCAAAGCCAAAATCCTCAACATCGTTGTTTAACAATAGGATATATTGCGTAATTCATTATTATTGAGGAACATTAAGAAAAAATCGCCTTCAGGGCGATTCTTTTCGCCGGAGGGGCGAAGCTTTGATGTATAATCTTTGATTGCGTCAAAGCGCAGCTTCCGAAATAATAATGAATTATAAGCAATACCCCTAAGCACTATTATCAGAAAACTTTTTTTCTACCACACTCTTATAGATGTTAATAAACTTATCCAAAGTTTTCTCAAAATCATGTTCGCTAGCAATTTTAGTAGATTTTTCTGCAAATTCCTTGCCAAGCTTAGCGTCAGACAAAATTTTTACCATCGCATCGCTAATCTCTTTTACATTACCAGGTTCACACAAAAACCCATTTTTACCACTAATACATACTTCACTTACTGCCCCCTTGTCTACTGCAATCAGCGGCAAGCCGCACGCCGCTGCCTCTATTAGTACTATGCCTTGCGTCTCTATCTCGCTCGCAGTAGCAAACACATCACCTATTTTATAAAGTTCATACAAATCCGGCGGCAATACTTTTCCCAAAAACCGCATGTCTTGCCACAGTCCCATCTTCTTAGCCTTACCTTCCATCCTCGTTCTGTCCACTCCATCACCTACTACCACCATAAATGCTGTCGGAATTTTCTTACACGCTTCGTTAAACGCATCTATCACTAGCCCCAGCTTCTTTTCGGGATCTACTCTACCCACATATAGTACAATAGGCCTATCGTTAGGGATATTATATTTCTTATATATTTCAGAAGCGGGTTTACCAGGTCTAAAATTCGTAAGATCTACACCATTACTAACCGCTGCCACCGGCACCGGAAACTCCGTTTTACGCGACCAAATAAGTTCTTTTATAGCTTTCTCGGTCGGCATCGTCACAAAATCACTTTTACTTTGTCTATTTCTAAAATACGAAGACAATAAATAATTCACTGGTTTTTTTACTAATCCAGGCATCTTCAAAGGATCAGTAAATACATCTGGCTGATTATGTTCCGTTGTCACCACCGGAATATCATGCCTTCTAGCATACCACACCACAGACAACCCTATAGGATCAGATACTTGCACATGCACCACATCGGGATGGAACCCATCCAATGCCTTCTTCACCTCTATCTGAGGAAAAACAGATACTCTAAGCCCATGCTTATACACTACATGCGGTATTTTTATGCCTAAGACTTTTTTCTTTTCCGGTACCGCATGTATCTGATCCGGATATACCTTAGCGTCTACAGACTTCAGATATACAGTTTTTACACCATCTACCGTTCTAGTGTAATTGCGGCCTGTCTGTGAAGGACATATCACCATCACCTCATGCCCACGCTTCACCAACCCTTTTGCCAAATTATAGGAAAACACAGCCACACCATTTATCATCGGATAATACACCGCCGTAGCTATTACTATTCTCACAATATCACCCCCGATCGCAACAAATGTCCTTCTTCTACCCCCTGCACAACTGCTAATAGATTACAAACTTTTTGCTTTGTCCATCTGCGGGTCACGCATTGCATTAATATCTTCATAACTTCTCTCCACTTCTATATCTGGAGTAATACCAGTTTTATTGATCGATCGGTCTTTTGGCGTATACCACTCCGCCGTAGTCACCTTTAATACGGTATTACCAGACAGCTCATATAGATTTTGCACTACGCCCTTACCATATGTAGTCTCACCTACGATTTTTGCCTTATTGTAATCTTGTAGCGCACCCGCTACTATCTCCGACGCCGATGCAGTGGATTTATTCACAAGCACCACCGTCTTCATGTCTTTAAGTATCGCCTTGCCAGACGCGCTAGTAGTAGTCTCGTTTTTCAGATGTTTAGACTTCTGTATTAATATATCTTCATTATCCAACCACAGACTTAGCAAATCTCTTGCAGCAGACACATACCCACCACCGTTATTACGTAGATCCAAGATTACCTTTTTTACGCCCTTTTTCTCGAATTCATTAGCAAATCCCTGCACCATAGTGCCAGTATTATCGTCAAATCTAGTCACAGTTACTATGGCAGTCTTACCATCATAATCTACATATGCGGATACATTATTAATAGTCTCACGCTTCATGGTAAAAGTCTTTTCTTCACCATCTCGTACTACGCTAACTTTCACTTCTGTACCAGCTTCACCACGTATCTTCTTTGATATTTCATCAGCAGACATAGCGTATACTTCTTCGTCATTTACCTTGTATATTATATCGCCAGCCAGCATACCAGCTTTACGTGCTGGGTTATCAGGCAAAGTGCGAAGCACGCGCACATACCCATCACGTAGTCCCATTTCTACGCCTATGCCAGAGCCAACATTACCATGTAAATCATCATAAAAATCCGCAGCTTCTTCCTTGTCCATATATACCGTATACACGTCACCGAGCGACGCGACCAACCCTTTCTTTGCGCCCTCTATTATTTCATCCGTGGGCACATCACCATTATATGTACTAGCAAGTTTATTATATACTTCATTCAAAGCCGACCAGTCCATCGAAGAACTAGCGTTATCATCACTGATCCCCAAATACGGCCCCCATTCTCGCGCAATCTGACTCCAATTTATACCAACTATCCAGCCAACTACCGCCATCACTACAGACATTATAATGGCACTGCCTAAGCTAGTCTTTTTTTCCTTCCACTCTACTTTTTTGCTCATGTATCTATTTTACCATATATTATTGTTTAAGATGGATATAATTATAATACGACACTTCAGACGCAGGTATCGTTCTAGCACCAAAATCACCAAAATGAGAATCACCAGAGTACAAGTACGTCGCATACGAATTGTTATATTCCGTTACGCTTATAGACCCATCGCCGTTTATGCTTTCTACCCAAAATACATGTCCATACGGACCACCATCTAATTGACCTATGCTACCAGCCTCTGGAGTGTTGTCTACTACGTATCCTGCCGCACGTGCACGATTATCCCAGTTATATGCATTTCCCCAGGCTAGCACTATACCGTACGCCTCATACGCTTTCCATCCAGCATAGCTCACACACTCGCATACATATCCACCTATATAGTGACCATCCATCACTGTACCATAAAAATCTTGTTGTTCTGGACAATCAGCCTGCCAAGGATATGTATTTGTTCCATTTCCTACATAGGCAGTGCCTCTATATCGCTCAGGATGGGCCTCCTGTTCAGCCTTCTCTGCTTCACGCTGTGCTTCCTGTGCAGCTTTAGCTACTTCGGCATATGCCTCGGCATCATCGTTATATTTTTCCACCAAGTGTTGCTGCTCTGTACGTTTTTCCATCAAAGCCTGTTTTGTAGCCTGCTGCTGAGCCAGAAGCGTCTCCACCTCCGCCTTATCAGATTCTAACTGTGTTTTCGTATCTTTCACGGCCTGGGCTGTAGCGCTTATCTGCTGTTTTACTACTTCTTCACGCGCAGCCCTTTCGGCCAAGTCAGATATAGAGCTAGCGCCAGCCAATATGCGTATAGGCTCACTATCAGATTCAAAATGCATATTTACAAGTAGTTCAGCCAATGCCTCCTGCTCCTGTCCAAGCTTCTCCTCTGTCTCGGCAATCTGTTGTCTCAGTGCCGCTACATTGGCCTCTGTCTCGGCGATTTCGGCCTCTTTACTGCTAATGTCTACACTCAGCTCATTTACTTTCGTTTGAAAAGCATCCGCAGACTCCGCTGCAGCCGCAGCGTTCTTGTTTGCCTCTTCTTCCTTAGCCACAGCTTCCATACACGCCGCTGAGTTCTGACAAGCTTTAGACAGCCCCTTTGCTTCCATGCGTACGGCCAGAGTGTTAATCACGGTTACTACCAGCAACACCGCCACAACAGTTATCGTCAAAATTCCTTTTTTGTTTTTAAGTATTACCATAATACCATTATATCATGGGTTTTATGTCTTGTGCAAATATTTCGATATCGCAAGTCTCGCCGATACTCTACCTATCACTATCCCTGCCGCCATAAAGATTAAGTACACCAGTATCAGCTTGTTAGATTCTAATATCTCTGTAATATTACTTACATCTATACCATACCCCTCTAACTTTGGAGCTAACACCATAAAGCCAAAATAGCTCACCGTAGCAGCCAGTAGCCCGGATATCATCCCACACATCTCTGCCTCTATCAAGAAAGGTCCACGGATAAAGCTCTTCTCCGCACCCACTAGCTTCATCATATATATCTCTTCTCGCCTAGAAAATATCGCCATCCTTATCGTACTAAATATTATTAATACGGATATTACAAGGAATACCGCCGCGAGTATTATTCCGCCCGTCCTAGCTATCTGCGCCCACGACGTGATAGTAGCTATTTCTGCTTTGTTTACATCATAAGTTGGGACTTTATCTTTATCTACATATTTTACGAACAGCTCATTTTCCTCCACTATCTTTTTCACACTATCTAGATTATCTACGTCGTACACTTTTATTCGCATCGTCGCCTGCATTTTGCCGATCATTATTTCTTCCATTTCTTCATCTAGTACATTTAACACATCATCACTATCTGCATTCTCTTCCAAAAATTTCTTATATTCATCCTCAGATGTAGATATTTCTACGCTTTTAATATTTTTATCAGCAGATATTATACGGTTTAGCTCATCCAAAGTCTCCACTGGCGTATTTGGTTTTAGATACACCGTTATATCTATCTTATCCTTCATCAGTTGCGCAGTACTAGTAAGTATCACACTAGCCACTATTGTCACAAACAGTATTATTAGCGTAATACACATCACAGCCGTCGCTGCAGTAGACAGCCAAATATTCCGCACAAAACCACTTGTACCATACTTCACCACCCTCACCTTGTTACGCACAGGATGCCGCCGCCTATTCTTGCGCATAGTTTTTAGGCTTTTTTTCGATACCCTCTTCAACTTCTTATTGCTTACACTCTTTATCGCATTTTTTACTGTATTTTTTTCGGCATCATTTGCACCATTTTCTTCAATACTATTTTTAATATTGCCTTTATCCTCTTCTTCTGCCATTACATTACCACCCTTCTTCTCCTCTTTAATGCATGCCCTGGAGTCTGCACCACCCGCACCGATGGTCGCTCCACTGGCGTGTCATCTAGCTTGTATATGCCATTATTTTTCTGATCGTTTATTATTCTGCCATCCTTCAAAGTAATCACACGCTTTTGCAGGTTATTTACTATACCTTCATTATGAGTAGTTACTAGTATAGTAGTGCCAAAATCATTAATCTTCTTTAGCAGATCTATTATCTCGCCAGTAGTAAGCTTATCTAAGTTTGCCGTCGGCTCGTCTGCTATCAGTATCTTCGGTTGCCTGGCTACACTCCTAGCTATCGCCACCCGCTGTTTTTGCCCACCAGATAATTGAGCTGGGAATTTCTTCGCCTGCGATGATAAGTCTACCAGCTCCAGCACCTTCGGTACAGTCTTACGTATGTCTTTGCCACTCATCCCAGCTATTTCTAATGCAAAAGCCACGTTTTCATACACTGTCCGCCGCGGCAACAGCTTAAAATCTTGGAACACCACTCCTAATCGCCGCCGATATCCTGGTATATGACGTTTTTTTACGTAGTCCAGATCTATTCCGCCTATTACTATCTTACCACTATCTGGCGTCTCTTCTTTGGTGATCATCTTCATCAATGTAGATTTTCCAGCACCAGATT
This sequence comes from uncultured bacterium, assembly GCA_902761145.1. GTDB lineage: Bacteria > Patescibacteriota > Saccharimonadia > Saccharimonadales > Saccharimonadaceae > Nanosyncoccus. The sequence continues at coordinate 92,651 of CACWJA010000004.1, read as the reverse complement.
TCCCCACCAAGAATACGAACTCATTCGGCTCTATATGCAATGACACATCATCTAGCGCCGGCTCCTCATCGCCCGGATATATTTTGGTTACACTATCCAGCAATATCATACTACCATATTAGCATAAACATCACACTTCTGCAAATCTTTTCATCACTCCATATCAATCCATACAACCTTAGTACACTTACGCTATTTCCTCCATAAGCTTGTTATGTCCCCTGTTACGGCAAAATCAAGCCCAGAAATGCACCTCTCCACCATTTCCTGCCCATACTAACAATACTTCGCCCACCATCCACGCCTATTGCTTGTGGAAAACTTTTTTGGCTCTGGACTTGTCATGCCCGTAGGGTCATGACAAATCTGGCAAAAACTGGATCTCCATTCCGCCTTGGCTTAAAGCCAAGGGGAACGAAAATCCATTTTTGCGTTTCCGGGGCTCGGAAAGGGAGGAACCCTAAACCGACCCGCTACTGCGATACTACACAGCGTACAGAGAGCCCGTCGCCCTTACGGTCGCTATCCGTGGGAGCCACGCTGCTACTGTCGAAGTATAGGTAGTAAGCGAGGTACGTATTGAGCGCAGTAGACGACCAATAGCGGCCGTTGTAACCACGACTATACGCCGACGAACCGATCCAGTAGCCGGAATAAACGAAGTTATTTGGGAAGGAGCGCCAGTTGTTGGAGCCTGTGGCAGATGTATTGCCACCCATTTGCTGGTTAAGGTAATAGAATCCACCACTAGTGTTCCCGCCTTTTTCGCTAGTCGTATTGCCGCCATACGGCAAGTGCCAGCCAGCTGGGCAGATGTCGCCAGCTACTGTACCGGAGGATATACTTCTAGTACCATTACCAGCTGTAGCAGAGTACCAGTTGTAGTAGTTGCTATAGGAATAGATGTTGGCATTTGTTCCGGTCATTGGTGAGACAGTGTTAGCAATGTTGTTGGTGTTTAGTAAGCTTTGGTTAAAGCAAGATGATGAATTGTCTGTGCACCAACTATCAGAAGAAGGGCTGAGGGCAGTAAAGGTGCTGATGGGGTTGTTGGTATTGGTGGCGTTAATAGTGGTATTGTTGTCTAGTCTTAAGTTCTCTGTCATCCAGCAGTTACCATCTGCTAGCTTAGCTACAGTGTAGACTTCATTGTCTCGGTTGTCTTTTAGGGCTATAATGGTGCCTATAGGCATATCTTCATTAGTAGGACAAGTGAAGTCTTGGAAGGAAGTGTTTTCTAGTGGGGCTATCCAGACGGCGTAGAGCTTCATTCCTTCTGCACTTAGGTCTCCAGTGGTGATGGTTTGGTTAGGACCATGGCAGCGTCTTTATCTTCACTCCAGCCTGCAAAGCCATAGTCGTTGTGGCCGTCATTATTGGTGTCATATTTGTAGTTGGAGGCCCAGAGGGTGGTTTCTGTGTTAGATGAGGCGGATTGGGCGGACATAGAGGTAGGACTATTAGCACCATTATCATTGTAACAAATATGATTTGGCGCACAGTCTGTCCACTGGGCATACAATACGACATTGTTAGATCCAACCGCGGCGATGTAATTGTCTTGATTCTTATATGGTATTCCGCTTCCATCTGCCGCCGTATTCCAGCCAACAAAATAGTAGCTCGCCTTAGTGAATGTGCTAGATGGTAGGGCCTGAGTTTGTCCTACCTCTATAGTGATAGGTTCCATAACACCACTATCTGCCCCATTACCATTAAAAGTAATCACTGTAGCGTATGCCCAAATTGCATAGAGGGTAATCTCATCATTTGCGTTCAAGGTTGGGTCGTTTATGATGGATTGTTCGTCTGCATAGGTGGCTTCTGCAGCATCCTGGTCTGTGCTCCAGCCTTTAAAGATATAGTTTTCTGCGGTGAGCAAGGTTGGAGTTTTATAGGTACCTGTGTAGATAGTATTTGTTCTATTTCCTGTGATGATACCACCTTCATATGTGGGGATATATTGTAGTGTATTAGTGGGTTCTGGTGTGGTGGTGTCGTCAAAGATTAGGCCATTACTATCAAAGGTTACATTTGCAGGCGCGCCCCATACGGCATAGAGTATCTGGGTATTGTCTACTGTCTGATCTATACCAAAGTTATCACCTGGTTGGAATACTCTGGCGTCGTCTGGACAAGTCTGGTAGCCAGTGACTTGGTCTTCTTCTGGTTGCACTGTGCACCAGCCATTAAAGACATAGCCTGCATATTCGTAGTCTCCTGTGGTGGGGTTTACTGTGCCTATGGTGGGGACTTTTTGGCTTAGTGGTACTGCTACAGTATCTCCACCTTGTACATTATCAGCTTGGGCTGTAGGCATGTTATCTACTGTAGTGTCTGTTTGTGCTTGTTCTGGTTTGTTAGCATTGTAGGAGACACTGTATGGTACTAGATTACCTACAGCAGTGATGATATAGGATTGGTTATTGTAATTAGTGGAGTAGTTACCGGCATAGGGAGTGTAGTCTATACGCATGCCATAGTCTATGGTGTATTCGTCTGTTAGTAAAGTACCGTCATTAGCTGTAGTGTCTTCTTGGTTGGGTGCATCTGTGGTGGCTATGGTATCTCCGTTTACTGGAGCGGGGTAGTAGTTGATGATGGATGTAGTAGTAATATCTTCATTGGTATTAGGGTCTTGTGTGGTGGTAATAGTAGTATTAGGAGTAGAGTTGTAATGACTAGGTGCATAGCCCCAGGTGTTGTTAAGTGTAGTATTATCACTATCTGCATAATCTACTGCAGAAGTAGGGGATGATATAGAATTAATAGCACATTTAGTACTAGTAGGAGTATTTTCACATTTCTCGTTATTACTAATGAGTTTGTCTGCAGATGATGATACTGGGTTAGAAGCTTTAATGCCTAGGGTGTAGCCAGTGATGTTATTAGTGGCTACATGTATTACTGCAGTGCTAGCTTTCGTATCATCATCTGCAGTACTGGCAAAAGTACCAGAAGCAGAAGTAGGGGTAATATCTAACGGTAATTCACTGCCAGATAGAGAGATAGATAGGGTGGTATCAGAAGCTACGGATGTACCCGTAATAGCATGAGAGTTGTTATCCTGTACTGGTGGGCAGATAAAGCATAATGCGTATATAGCCATAGCAGCTACACCAGCATAAGCAGCGGTGCACAACAGCTTCACTTTATCTAATTGCTTATTCATATTTACTTGCTTTACTGCCTTATCATGCAAAGCACAAAAATATCTCATTCATCAACCTCCTCTGTTATCTAGTGTTAACACACCTTTTTACCATAACAATATTGTATAAAAATAATAAACATAAATCAATAGCATTTTGACACTATTTTTTACAATTAATTGTCGGAGAAGTAATAAACCACCATTATATGATTTGCCAGTATTGAGGAACATTAAGCCAAAACCCACCTTTAGGTGCGGTTTTGGCGCCGGAGGGGCGGAGCTTTGGTGTATAATCTTCGATTGCACCAAAGCGTAGCTTCCGAAATACGGCAAATCATGTAATGGCCAGACTATCACATTGTTTGCGGGTGACCGTCACATGTTATAAAAATTATGGTTTGAAAAACTAAGTTCATTTTAATCTACGGCTAAGATAGTTTTTCCAACTCTTCCATTATATTATCATCAATTTTTTGATGGAATTCCAGATGCACCGAAATATTCTTTTCTTCTGCGCCCTCTGGCTGATATATAGATATCGGCGTAATTATCGCTTTTACGCTATTCTGCATTAATAGTGTATTTATCTTATCTATAAGCTCGGCATATGTACCAGTGGTTTTTACCGTAAGATCACGTTTTTCTACTTCACCTAAGTAAATATCCCTTTTACCACCTATTTTTTGTAGTACTGTGTCAAGATTTAGCTCAAATCCAGCTGTATATTCCGCTAGTTTGAAACTTCGCCGTACGGAATTTTTAAATTCTCCCACCACACCCAGCACAGCCCCATCATCCGCTATCACTATAGCACTCCGCTTTGGTTCAAACGGCCGATTTACCGCTTCGTCGCCATCTTTCATTGGCAAATACTTTGCAGTAATATTTAGCTCGTCAAGAATATTCGCCATATATATCTTGGCCTTATAATACGCGGTCCCAATACCTTTTCGCTCTGCCAGCACCATCCCCATCTGCATTTTTTCTACTGGCACTTTTTCATCATTCATCCCCCACTCTTTCTGATATACCTTATTCATTTCATATAATGCAAACGTATCGAAAGGTATCTTCTGATTAACATAAGCTTTATCTAATAAGCTCGGCACTATAGACTGCCGCACATACTGCAGCTCTGGCGAGATAGAATTCACTATCTTGTACGAATTCTTCGGATCCTGCCCGGCCCTTTCCAGTAATCTCCCTGCCGCAAAACTATACGTAAGTAGCTCATTCGCGCCCAGTCGCCACATCATTTCTCGGATTCTCTTCTTTAGCTCCCACATTCTGTTAGGCTCTGCCGTCTGATGTAGCGGCAAAGTAGGCACTATATTGTCATATCCCAGTAGTCGCCCCACTTCTTCTATTATATCTTCCTTGATATGTATATCCGTTCGCCACGCTGGCACCGTAACTTGCAGGCTATCTCCTGCATCTACTATCATAAATCCTACATTTTCAAGAGTCTTTATTATCAAACCTCTACTATACTCTGTGCCCAGCAGTCTATTAATATCTTCCACTAATACTTCCACCATATTCGTAGCAAAAGGTACGCATGCTTTATCTCTTAATTCTAGCGGCTTAGCATTCATCTCTTTTACCGCCTCCGCCAGCACATTAAAAGTACCACTCATTGGCACGCCCTTGGTAAATCTAGTAATAGCCTCAGTAAATATCCCATGCACCATCTGCGTCTTACGCAAGTGATATAAGCTAAATGTCGCCGCTTCCAACAAAATATTCTTGGTGTTTTCGTCTATTTCGGTATTTTTACCGCCCATCGCACCAGCTAATGCCACTGGTACGCCATTAGAAGTTATTAGTATATCACTAGGTATACACTCTATAGTCTTGCCATCTAGTAGCTCCAGCGTCTCACCAGGCTGAGCCTCCCTTACCAATATTTTAGCAGTATCTTTACCACCCACTTTCAAAAACTTATCATAGTCAAATGCATGCAGCGGCTGCCCAGTCAGTAACATCAAGTAATTGGTTACATCCACTATGCGCGATACGGGCATCATGCCAGACTTTGCTATCAATATCTGTATCTCAGATAAGTACTTATCTTCTGCTGTGGCATCCGTGACTTTCAGCACCGCACCAGTATACCGTGGGCAAATCTCAGCATTGGTAATCTCTATATCAAGAGTAGCATCACGGCTTGCTGGCCCGTCTTTTTCTACCGTCAAAAATCCTTCTGGAAACACCGTTTCTTCATGCAAAAAATCTGGCTCTACAAATTTCTTTCCCAATATTCCAGCCACTTCCCTAGCAAATCCTATCACACCAAAACAATCTGGTCGGTGCGTAAGTGATTTATTCTCGATATCAAGTATCTTGTCATTTAAACCAAACACCTCCGCCAACGTATCACCCGGCTGCGCCACCGCTGAATCTACCTCTGCTATTTTTTCGTGCTTGTCATCAAAATCCAGCTCATCCGCTCCAGCTAGCATCCCATTAGATTCATACTTACCTAGCATTTTGCGCTTACCTATCACAAAAGGCGCATCTTCGTGTACGCTCGCCGGCACCACGGCACCTGGAGCGATCCATACCGCCAGCATTCCCTCTCGCACATTCGGTGCTCCACACACCACCTGCACTAGCCCGTCTTCATTTTTTTGGACTTTAGGTATATCCACATCACCTACATTTACCTGACACAATGTCAAATGCGTATCTGGTATCTTCTCAGCCTTCTCTACACGCACTATATATATACTGTCATATTTATGTGTCTCATCTATCACCCCCTCTACTTCTACTAGCCGTGCGCCGATCGTTCTTATAAGATCCTCATCCGAGATATCTATATCTACATATTTTCTTAACCAATTCAATGATATTTTCATAGCCACTCCTTATCTAAAATTCCTTAAGAAACTCAAATTGCCAGACTCAAAAGCCCTCACGTCAGACAGCCCATATTTTAGCATCACCAGTCTATCCATTCCTCCACCCCACGCAAATCCATGATACTCGGCAGGATCTATTCCAGCCATTTTGAGTACATTCGGATGAATCATACCGCACCCCAGCATCTCTAAGAAATCGCCCTTCTTGCCACCTAACGACTTAGGTTTCTCAATCATGAATTCTAAGCTTGGTTCCGTAAACGGGAAATACCCAGGTTGCGTACGTATCTCCAACTTCTGTTCATAGTACTTCTCGAAAAATTCACGTAAAATACCGAGCATTTGCCCCATATTACACTCACGCGACACATACACCCCCTCGCATTGGTAAAAAGTATGTTCATGCGTAGCATCTACGTCTTCATTGCGATACACCCTCCCTGGCACCACAACTGCAATATTTTTACCCTGTGCTAATTTATCACGGTATTCTTTTAGTACCCTATGTTGCATCGTGGAAGTATGTGCCGGCGGGATCAATCCTTCTTCCGTCCTAAAAGTATCATAGCCATCTCGCGCTGGATGTTCCTTAGCAAAATTAAGTGAATCAAACATATGATATTCATCGTCCAACTGTCGGCTCTCCACCACGTCAAACCCCATCATCTGGTATATCTCACAAACCCGGTCTATTTCTGTAGCCAATGGATGTCGAGAGCCATACTCTTGCGAATACACCTCTGGAATAGACTCATTTGGCGCACAAAAAGCCGTCACATCTATCGGCTCTACTTGGGTATCTAGCATCTTTTTTTCTGTCGCAACAATCTTTGCTAAAATCTCTTGTTTCTTTGCGTTGATCTTGCGTCCAAATTCTGCACGCTCCTCCGCTGGAACATTACGAATCCCAGCATATTCTGCATTAACTTTTTTTAACTCCTGTTTTAAGCTCTCAATCTCTGTCATATATACTATATATTATACTCCTACTTGAGCTTTTCTGCAAAGCTAAGCCCAATAAAGATCCTACTTATACCGCGTAACTTCTATTTCTAAGATCTGCATAGCTTATCGCATCCGCAAGTGTCGCCCAAACATTTTTCGCCACAACATTATTATTATCAAATCTTAGCTCATTCTCTACCTCTACTGCAGGTTTTCCAAATGCATATCTTTCTGCAGGATTATAATCATTTACATACTCATAGTATCGCGCAATATACAAGATATCTGAGACGGTATCCTTATCCAACCCAGAATATCGTGCTATTACACCCTCGTAAGAATTATCCAACGGGTGCTCTTCATAATATTCTTCCAAATACGCAGTGACAGCAGACTTGTCGATTATCCCCATCGACTCAGCCAAAGACTGATCCTCAATAAATCTCTGATAATATTTAGCTTTATCCCAATTTGGCGAGCTTACAGCATTTACATTATTTCCTGCCACGCACGATTCCCCACTAATATACCCTACATGACTCAAAGCGTTCACATTTTCAAATATATCGATACCATCGCCAATTAAAGGCAAAGAACCGATTGCGCCATCTATTGCTGCATCTACATATGTATTGCCAGTATTTGCGCTAGTCGCAGAATTAATATCATTTGCAATATTATAGTCTGTAGCCCCAAACATTGAATTCCTGTTATCACAGTACCTTATATACTTTGCCAAATCAGAATCTCCAGAAATTTTAACATTCCCATCACTGGTTGTATCGTCAGACAAGCCGCCAAGCTCATCGACCTTATCTATTATGTCTGCTGGATTATCATTAATCGTACTAGTATCAGTAATAACATACGGGTTACAATACGAATCACCAATCATACCTATCGAATACAGATATGGGCATGTATCTTTATAATCATCCAGACTATCTGGCAAAGTTTTTGCTATATCATAGGCTGAAGCGGCTGGGCTGAGTGATGCTACGGAAGAAGAAATGATCGAACTTCCTGAGGACATTACTCCCACCAACGAACTAGCCGTAGCAAATCCGGAAAACTTTGTCATAAGAGTCCCAAGAAAAGTATTTTTCGATGTAATATCAAAAGGGCTCAAGCTCTCACGCTCAAAGCGGGCATTATCCGCAACCACTTGCTGATGAACCACTGCGTACTGTTTATATTCTTCTAAAGATGCCGGAGACCCGCCGTTCGCCCTATGTGCACCGCCAAGGTACATATTACCCCCAGATGTAAGCGCATTGCCCAAATCCTCACCACCAATATCAGATATCAAATCACGCGTCCATGCACTGGTCAGTACGGGCGCAATGGCTGAAAAAACACCCGCAATAGCCGCGCTAATCAGTGCACTCTTACCAACAGAAACTCCTATATCTATTATTAGCTGTCCGCATTCCGCAAGTGCCGCAGCGGCGCCTACACCAGTCTCTATTGTGACCAAACCCGCAATACATCCAATTAAATCTATAGCAGCATCCACAAACTGAACCGCAGAAACCGCAAGCTTAGCTATAGTGCAAGTCTGAAATACTGCCATACTCGAATTGATTCCCCCCATTATTTTATTTATACTTGACGTTAAATTAAAACTTTGCACGCTCGCGTCGTTAGGACTGACAGTTCTCCCACTAAACAAAGCGGCCACACCTTCAGACTCTATCGCGGATTTTGTGGAAGTAGTATCCACGATAGTTGCAGAATAGTCTTCCTCAGACTTACCGTCACCGTCAACAGACACGCTCTCCAATTCTTTATACTTGCTAACTTTTCGTTCATTTAAAGTTCCAGCAAGCTCGTTGATAGGCGCTTCATCACCTTTCCCCGCTTTGACTTTATCAATTGCCTCAAAATACGACGTAGCAAGATTTATCACTTGCAATGCCTCTGCGGCTGTTACCATCATAGTGATCGCCCCGACGGCACTTGATATTCCGCAAATCACATTGGCACTGCTAGCGAATTTACTTTTTATTTTGTCCATCTTCTTCCCTAAATCTTCTGTACTACCCCTTGTCATCTTTCCAGAATCCACATCACTATCTTTTTTCTTAAAATTAGCATCGCTATCTTCATCTGTGTCCGGCTCCCCAACCTCTCTTACTTTCTCACCCTCATTATCTATACTACCAGTTTTTTCTTCCAAAGTATCCTTCATTGCCTTTAGCCCATCACCGTCAGCAGCATTCTTCTGATCTTCATAATCATTGAACATATTACGTGTCAACTTGTTGTTTGTTAGAAAAGCGGCCACCCTCGTGCCAAACCAATTTGCTATCTGGCCGCGCCAGTTTAACGAACCTTTATTGTATGCATGATGAAAACCGGTATTTTCGTTATAAATATCGTCAAATACAAACACCTTGCTATTGTAGGCCTTACCGAGGCCTGAATCAACGCCGTCTAAATCACCAATCGCCTTTGCCGCTGCAGAATCAGCAGCAATTATTTTTATGTCATCTCCATCATCAAACTTCAAAACCCTATTACCAGTACCCTGAAAATCATCATCATATTCAATCCCGTGTTGTTTTAATTTTTCCTGTTGCTTTTTTGTTATTTTCAAAGTTTTCCCAAAAATAGTGCCTTTTACCGGATCTTTAACTTGTTTGCCTAACTGCAATCCAAAAATCCGCTTTGTCCTCATATTTGCAGAAGTATGCATAGAATTAAATGTTTCTTGGAATTGCGCAATTAAGCTAAACGGCTGAGATAGCTGCATTCCACTGATAGCACCAACGATTCCAAGAACTACCGTAATGATCAATCCGACTGGCCCACCCTTTTTGAGTCGGACCATACCGCCACTCTTTTTATCTTTATCTCCACCTCTTCCTTTTTTATCCATCTTCCCTCGCCCAGAGTAAAAGCCCCTAGGAGAAGCCTCATTATGCTCATTGCCTTCCAAATCATCACTCGGCTGATCTAAGATGTCATTCTCTGCACTACGCTCCGCAGAAGACAATTCGCTAGCTAGGCCCGTTCTTTTCTTATTAGGCTTTATCTTTTTGTCATTCCCATCGTAATATTCACCATTCAACTTATACGCCGCACCGGCAGGCCAATCGCTACCGCCCAAAAACCCCGGCGTGATACCGGCCTCTTCCGACTGTTCTACAGCACTAACCGAAGGATCTTTTCCGTTATCGTCAATATAAGAACGGTTACTCATGGCAATAATTATATATCACACTTATGTTTTTTTCAATTGACTGCTTCAAAAACATATCACAAAAAAACGATTGAGATAATTGACAGCACAGCAAGCAGTATCAACACAATCCATACCCACCCAAACCTACCGGTTTTTTTAAAATCGCGCACATATTCAGAATCCTCAGCAAAGTCAATATCGTCATCTCGTTCTTCACCTGCTCCACCAGCAATCTCCAACGCCTTAGCGCGAAGATCAGCATCTATCCTACGTGATAATTCATCATTCTTATAATTGTTTTTATTTACTATTACGCCCATTTTGATTACCTTCCTAAATAAATTATTTCGACTTTTTTTATTATAACACAAACTTTACGTGATATTTGTGTTATAATAAAACACATATTATAAAAAGGAGGCTATAATGGCGACAAAAAAATCAAAATCGTCGAAAAAGTCAGGAAAGACCCAATCGACCAAAAAAGACTCAGCCGAAAAGTCTGTCGTAAAGTCAGAAGTTGAGTCCACTAAAAAAGACTCAATCGAAACTACTGACACGGAGTCAGAGGATGAGTCTACCGAAACCAACACATCAGAAGACACCGTCAAAACTACATCCAGCAAGCGCGGCTTCTTCGCAAAAAAATACGAAGAAAAAGAGAGCATTCTTACCATCTTCAAAAAGCGCAAGTTCTATGGTTCACTGCTTGGCGAAATAATAGGCACATTCTTTATCACGATGCTATTATTTGGGCTATCACTCATGGGACTGGCCAACGTAGCTACATATGCTTTCGCAATTATCGCTATACTTATCGCAGTATATGCATTCTCGGGAGCATGCCTCAACCCACTCGTCACAGTCGGTATGATGGCTACTCGCCGTATGTCAGTAATACGTGGCATCATGTATATAATAGCTGAGGTTATCGGAGCTTGGCTTGGTTGGCTTATTTTCAATGCCTTCCACCTTGCTGGCGGCGAAACAGCCTATGATATTCCTACTATCTCTGCTATCGCAGAAGGAAAGTTTTGGCTAGTTACCCTTGTCGAACTGCTTGGTGCCACCATCATAGGATTCTTCTTTGCAAGAGCCCTAGATTACAAGCGTAGCGTATTTACTTTCGCAGCAATGGTTGCAGGCGGAATGGCACTTGCAGTAGTCATTGGCTATGTAATATCTGCAGCTTTCCTCGGCCTTAGCAGCAACTTCATATTCAACCCAGCTGCCGCTGTCATGATGCAAATATTCCCAACCGTGGGCGACAACTTTGGAGAAATATTCGGCGGAATATGCCAAGCCCTAGCTGCCTATGCGTTATTCCCAATGATCGGCGGAACAATAGGCTTCTTCCTTTCAGACTTCAACAAAAAACTCTCTGAGGATTAATCCTTAAAAGAACTGGATCAATTGGTCCAGTTCTTTTTTTGTTCATTTAATCAAAGCGATTAATCTTTAGGAAACAAAGGCGTTTTAGGCGGAGCTATCTCTTCACCAGCAAAAACCTCATAAATCCTTGAGGTGGTACCTGGAATAAATGGACTTAGCATATAGTTAGCATTCAATAAATCGCCCATCAGCCCAAGCAAACATTTTTGCGTTTTCTCCACCTCACCATTTTTCGCCAAAGCCCAAGGCTTTTCATTATCGATTCTCTTATTAAGCCCTTGTATTTTTCCCCAGACATAATCAAAAGCTTTAGAAAACTCAAACTTATCCATGCATTTGGTATACTCGCTGTCAAACTTATATTCCAAAGAGTCATTATCTATAGCTATATGATTTTTGCTAGCTAGAGTAGCCAATCTCTGAACCAAGTTACCCAAATCATTAGCAAGCTCATTATTATAGGCAGCCTCGAATTTCTCCCACGTAAAATCAGAATCACTAAAAGTATCTATATGCCTCAAGAAATAATACCGAAAAGCATCTACCCCATGTCTATTTAATACATCTATTGGATCTACCACATTACCAATAGATTTGGACATCTTCTGTCCATCCACCAACACAAATCCATGCGAGATGATAGTCTTCGGAAGTGGCAACCCCAGCCCCATCAACATCGCCGGCCAAATAATAGCATGAAACCTTAAAATATCTTTACCGACAAACTGTGCCTCCGCAGGCCACCATGTGTCAATATTCTCTTCTGGATAACCTAATACGGTAATATAATTCGACAAAGCATCTATCCATACATACATTACTTGAGATTCATCATCAGGAACAGGTATACCCCAAGACAATTGTTCCGCAGAACGTGATATAGACACATCTGGTGATTCTTCAAGTAATTTTAATACTTCCTTTTTTCGAAACTCTGGCAAAATTAGCAATTCATCAGATTCAATCGCCTTATGAATTTTGTCTTTAAAATCTGAAATTCTAAGATAATAATTTTCTTCTGATATCTTCTTATATTCTTTCTGGTGATCTGGGCACACGCCAGAGTTATCATCATACTCCTTCTGAGTGATAAATCTCTCACACCCATCACAATACCATCCTTCGTATTCTGCCTTATATATATGCGACAGAAGTCTACGCCATATTTCTTGGCACATTCTTGCATGCGCCTCGTCCGTAGTACGAATAAAATCAGTGTACGATATATCAAGTTTTTCTATAAAATCTCTAAATTTTTTTGCATTACCATCCACATACGCATTAACTGGTACACCCATATCGAAAGCTTTTTGATATATCTTATTACCATGTTCGTCTACACCAGTCTGTAACCTAACCTCAAAACCCCGCAATCTCGAATACCTAGCATAAACATCCGCCAAACAGTAATCAAGCGCATGGCCCACATGGGGAGCTCCATTGACATATGGTATAGCAGTAGTAATATATACTTTGTTACTCATAAATATATATTACAATACTTTGTAGATTTTAGCAAGTAACGTCTATTTTATAAATACCCGGTTATCGCACAGTACAGATAATGGTGCTTTCTCCATCAGCCACGTTGGACTGCATATAATCCGCTACTTCTTGAGGCGACACCAAAAGCGTTCCATCGGCCGCAACAAGACCATTTTGTTCATCAAAGGTGCCCACGCTAAGCATTTCTTCAAATGTATAGGTCTGTGTTTGGCTTTGTTCATGTCCCTCAGCATCTGTCATAGTCGCACTCATAGTAATATCATTTATTTTATTATCAACGATGTTAAAAATGACGTTAGTCTCCACAGTAGATCCATCATATTCGCTCATAGTAGTGGTATCACAAGAAATTATAGTATCCGACGTTTGCCCATTCGAAGTACCACCGGATCCACCACCATTCCCTGTACCGCTGTTGCTTCCTGTTCCATTCCCATCTCCACCAATACCATTCGTCCCAACAGTTCCACCAGTTCCAGGATTAGCAATGTCGCTCCCACCATTTCCTGACTGCGGCTCTATCTTTTCCTTATTGTCATCGCCACTACTATTTGCAGCAAATAGCCCAGTACCAGTTACTTCCATTACTAATACTACCGCTAAGCCCACTGCTACAATAAACGCCACCACCGACAGTATTATTAATACAGTTTTGTTAGACTTCTTTTTTTGCGGCTGTGATCCTTGAGCGACGATTGGTGTCCCCAAAGGCGCTCTTGGTTCTACAGCTGGATCATTAAAAGACACATTCGGAGTTTGATGATCGTTAGCTCCAGCAAAAGGATTCGACTGACTCGAGGCAATCTGCCCTCCAGGCACATCCGGGACCCTTACCTGATTAATGCCATCTATGTTTGTAGGACGCCCTATAGGAGCAACCGGCGCAGCCCCAGCATCACTGGGCGATGATAATGGTGTCGTTGCATCATCATGCAATGTCCCTGGAACAGGATTCACAGGAGTAGCATTAGTAGAATCAATTGAAGGCGCTACAGATACAGCAGTGTCTGGCATACCCGCCTGCGCTATACTAGCAGATACTGGCTCAGGAGCAGAAAAAGCATTATTACCACCTGTCAAAACACCGTCCGCACCAGAGAAAGTCGTAGCTCCCAAAGGATCACCCGCCCCCATAGATACATTTGAGGCATTACCGGCATCTGGCATAGGTGCAGCATCAGGTATCTGAGATTGTGACACACTAGTCGATGCTGCCGGCGCAGCCCCAGCCGGCGCCGAAGTCCCCTGTGGAGGATTATTTGATGGGGGAAAACCAGACGGCATACCAGAAGCAGGCCCAGGGTTCCCAAGTGGATTAGTATTTGGTTCCATTATTATTTCCTTTTATTATTACCTTTGTTAATTATAATTTTATCACTTATGCTTTTTTTCGCAACCCCCCCTATCATGCCAGCTATACCCCAACGTGATCTATTGCTTTCCTCAGCGCATTAATAGACTTTTGCAATTCTATGCCTTCACGTTCTGATATTTTAAGATCTAATCTTCTCACCACGCCTTCACGTCCCACTACAGACGGCCATCCAAAACAAGTCTTCGAAAACCCATCATAAGACGATACAGGCATTATCCGCATTTCATCATTCAAGATGCTATTCAAAATAGACACCACACAAGTAGCTATACCATAATACGTTGCACCTTTTTTTTCTATAATGTCATACGCTTCATCACGCACATACTCAGAAATCCCCTTCCTTACATCTTCTGACAACATCTCATTAATTTTTTGCCCACCAGCATCAGCTAAGGACCACAAAGTCACCTCAGTGTCACCATGTTCACCAATCTGATATGCATGTACCGATTTCGCATTTATATTCATATAATTCGCAATTCTTTGCCTTAATCTAGCAGAATCCAACACCGTGCCAGATCCTATTACTCGTTCTGCCGGCAGCCCAGAAAACTTCATAGCATAGTAAGTAAGGACATCCATCGGGTTCGTCACTACTAGGAATATTCCATCAAACCCACTCGCCATAATTTGATCTATCATTCCCTTCAAAATATTCACATTTTTATTAAGCAAATCCATCCTTGTCTCACCTGGCTTTTGTGCCGCACCAGCAGTTATTACTACCACGTCACAATCCTTTGCATCCCTATAAGTACCGTTCCTTACTTTTACATAGCTAGGCGCAACAGCCAAAGCATCCCTCAAGTCCATTGCTTCGCCCTCAGCATCCTTGGCAATAATGTCAGTCAGCACTATTTCGTTAATAACGGTTCTTTGGTTGAGTATGGCATACGCAATACTCGCCCCCACATTGCCAGTGCCCACTATCATTATCTTATTATTATCCATAGTCCTATTATACCACAAGCATCATCCCAAATCTATGGCATTATTATCACCATAAAACAAAGCAAGGTTATATTATCTAGTATCCGCAAAGACTTTCATAATAGAGTTTCAGTTCTTCACCCACAAACTCATCTTTATGATATTCTTTTTCTAGACTGGCTAAGAATTTAGGTGCTTGACGTTCTAATCTTACTCGCCGATACTCTTCCCATTTACTAGCCTCGCTCTCACTCAGTGTCTCTGGATAATTCCGCCCTTTATAATGCAATAATAGCTCTGGCAATCGCGGGTCAGTAAATTCTGGATGAAAATCCGCAAGCCTCGTATCATCCGCATTCCTTACAGCTGCCACTTTTACTCTATCGGTATCATTCAAAAATCCATCATATAGCGCCGCTTCTGGCTCTACCGCCCGTGGATATTCTGGCTGTTCTTCCCATTTACTACGCATCTGTTCTGCAAATTCATGGTGCGCTAATAATGTCTTCATATTCTGTTCCACTACTTCTCGCGTTAAACCGATTTTTGTCCACCCATTATTTTTTTCTAATACTCCCAGCGGCGCCACCGCAGGGCATTTATTGTAGCATAGTTCTTTTACTGTAGGAAATATTTTCTCTGGATCCAAATTTTGTATATTATATCTCAAGTCATATACCAAAACATTTCCGTTCCGCCCTGGTGCTATAGGCAATACCACAGTAGTTTTATTATGTTCATTCGAATATCGCCCGGATGCATACACAAAAGGTTGTTTATTATCCAAATTTGCCAATTTACGAACCTCTTTTTTGTCACGCATTTTTAGCAGATATTCAAATAATTCCGGCTGCTTATCACGTATTAGCTTTGCCACCGCTATGGTCGCATATACATCACTAAGAGCATCATGCGCATGTTCATGCGCCACCCCATTCAGTTTTGTGATTAGCTCCAACCGATTCGTCGGCATTCCGTCCTCACGCACCGGCCATTCTACGCCCTCTGGTCTCAAAGCTCGCGTCAACCGTACCACGTCGAGTATATCCCACCTACTCCTGCCGTCCTTCCACTCCCATTCATAAGGATCATAAAAATTTCGCCATAATATAGCACGCATAAATTCATCGTCAAACCTTACCGTATTATACCCCACGGCTATCGTATTTGGCACAAATATTTCCTCTGCAATATATTTTACAAACTCAGCTTCCAATATACCATCTCTCAATGTAGATTGCGGCGTAATCTTTGTTACCATTATCGCTTCTGGACTAGGCAGCGCATCATCCGTCATCTTTACCAAAATATTTACAGGTTCGCCCACTGGATTTAACTCCATATCCGTACGCTGTCCAGCAAACTGCATTATACGATCACTCCGAGCATTCAAACCGCTTGTCTCAAGATCATAAAAGAAAAAAGTCTTCATACATTATATTATATAGCATCTTTACCTAAACCACAGTCTTATATTGTTTTTCCGCACCGCCAATCATCCTACAGACTGTATCTATATCATAAAAATATCGCCATCTTAGTGACAGCGATACCCTTCAGCTCCGTTAAGGCCAATTACGATTAATCTTGGCTCTTCATCACCTCATCATAATTTATGCCATAATTTGCATATTGTAATCTCATATAAGCGTCGTCGTATTCCTTAGCAATACTCTTCAATGGATCTTCATTTGCTACAGCCATCACCAAGAATTTCAACGGCTTATTTTTCCCACCGCATATTTCCATGCTATCACCATACGCAAGGTCACCCGGTATGGTTATCTCTCGCACACCACCAAGATGCATGCCCTCTATGCCCAATTTCCACCCCTCTATCATTCCAGCCGACGGATCCAATACCTTACTAAACCCAGTAGGATTCTTTGCATCGTCAAAAGTAGAATCGAATACACTTTCATCAGCACACCACCCTACGTAATACGCCAAATAATCCGTATCATCTTGAGCTAGCTTCTTTCCGCTACCTTTTAGCAGATCCTGTGCTTGTACCCCATTTTCATTGGCAGAAGTTTCATTATAAGCTTTTATTTCTCCCTTATACTGGATAAACGTATTATAATCATCCTGAGCCGCTTTCGTCAACTCCGCTTGCACACTACTATACGCCTCTTCGTACTGCGCTATTTTTGCTTCATCTATTTTATTCTCGCCTGTAGCGTTAGAAGACTTATTTCCATTTATTATTATAGCCGCATAACTCGCGATAATTGAGCCAATCATTATTACGGCAATAATTATTATAAACACCCGCTGCTTTGGGCTTGTTTTTAGCTCTTTTTCTTCCATTTTTACTCCACTGTTACTTATCTATATATTTTACCACAAAAATAGCCCATACGGGCTATTTTTGCAATACAATCTTCTAGGCTTCCTCTTTGCTAGCTGGCCTTTGAAGCATAGCAACTTTTTTGAAGCTCCCACCTGCCCTAGTAATAGCTTCTACCGCAGTCTTCGAAGCAAATTGCGTCTCTAGATCTACTTTGCTAGATACTTCACCGCGGGTAATAACTTTTACCTTTACAAATGGACTAGATATCAGCTGGGCTTCCGCCAAAGCGTAATTATCCACCTTGCCAGATAGCTCATTCAATCTATCAGTATACACTACTTCGGCTTTTGGATGATGACTCTTAAAACCTTTCAACTTAGGCACAGCCTGCATTATTGCTCTCTGTCCGCCCATAAAACCTGCTGGCATCTTGCGATGTCCAGCACGAGCCTTCTGACCCTTAGTACCACGACCAGCAGTCTTACCCTGACCAGCCGAAATACCGCGACCCTTGCGTGAAGGACGAGTATTTTTTTCTACTGTCAAATCATTATATTTCATTATTTAGTCTCCTTTTTTGTAGACTTTTTGGCAGCCGACTTTTCAGTCTTAGTGGCAGCCTTATCAGCCTTAGCACCAATCCACCCACTGCGTGGCACCTGGCTCTTTAGACCATCTATCACGGCATAGGCAATGTTTACCTTATTGGTAGACCCTAGCGACTTAGAAATCAGATTCTTCACACCAGTAAGACCAATGATAGATCGTACTGTGCCGCCAGCGATAATACCAGTACCAGGTGCAGCTGGCTTCATCAATACATCAGCACCAGTTACCTTAGTACGAGATTCGTGGCATATAGTCTCACCGTCCATATTGAAAGTAATCATGGCTTTCTTCGCCTTGGATACGGCCTTATTCACGGCGGTAGTCACGTCATTACCTTTGGCCACACCCACGCCTACTTTATTCTTATGATTACCTACAGCTACTAGAGCTTTAAATCTCATTCTGCGGCCACCTGCCACGGTACGAGATACGCGATCTACAGCTATAGTTATTTCGTCAAATTCTTTTGGCCCAGCTTCTGCACGCACTCTATCACGTCTATTGCGACGATTCATCTTCTTGCCGGAGATATCACGAGTTTGCCTAGTAGCAGCAACTTTATCTTCCATTTTTAGAGTGCCGGATTTATTTATTACCCTAGGGGCCTTTTTATCAGTTTCTGGCATATTATACTTCCAATCCTTCCTCACGGACCGCACTTGCAACAGCGCTCATTCGGCCTGCGTATAATTTTGATCCACGATCAAATACTACCTTAGATATTTTCTTGGCTTTGGCTTTCTTGGCTATCTCCGTACCAATCTTAGCAGCTTGTTCTGTCTTTGTACCAGTCATCTTGTTACCCATAGTAGTAACATAGCACAATGTTGCCTGAGCATCATCATCTATTACCTGTGCGATAATATTTTTATTGCTAAAATGCACTGTAAGACGTGGCCGCTCAGCTGTACCGTGAATCTTGGCACGTGTACGTTTAGCTCTAAATGCTTTATTCATTATTTCTTACCCGCCTTTCCTGCCTTGCGAAGTATTACTTCGTCGACATATTTAATACCTTTACCCTTATATGGCTCTGGCTTCTTTAGGCTACGAATCTCTGCAGCCACTTGGCCTACTTTTTGCTTATCGATGCCAGATACTGTGATCTCCATCTTATTAGTAGTAAGTTGCACCCCTTCAGGAGCCTTGTATTTTACTGGGTGAGAGAATCCAAGTGCCATTTCTATCTCCTGGCCACCGCCAGATAGACGAAACCCTACACCATTTATCTCTAACTTTTTCTCGTAACCTTTTGTTACGCCAGTAACAGCATTATTGAGTAATGCTCTCTGCAAGCCATGCCAGGCTCGAGATTTTGGCTCGTCATCACTACGTGTGACAGTAGCCGTAGTTCCTTCTACCGTGACTTTCGTCTTCGGCTGTACCGGCACTATGAGCTGACCTTTCGGCCCTGCAACAGTGATCTCACTATCGCCGACCGTAATTGTCACTCCCGCCGGAATTTCGATGGGTTGTTTTCCGATACGACTCATATCTTTCCTTTATATTAATATTACACACCATTATATCACGTTTTTATAATTTTTCAAGAGAAATCCCCCTTAAAGGGGGATTATATAGCTATCTTTCCATTATGTCATACTTATGCTTTTTTGTCAATCTTTGCTCTGTTCTTCCTGCTTACAATCAGCCAGCCACCCACGGCTATTACCAATGTAGATCCGCACATAGCCATGCTTACGATTGGACTATCGCATGTAGTTTCACCATACTCGTTCTTCACTAATCTACCAGTCTCTGGCGTCGCAATCGTGGCCACAGTCTTATATTCCACCACCGCTACATTTCCGCAACCACCAAATGCACAAGGATTCGTACTAGTATTTACAATAGTGAATCCTTCAGCCAAGTCCTCACCTTCAACCTGTGCTTTGTATCCATCTACGTAAGCTTCTCTTACAGAGTACACTATTTCCTCGCCATCAGCATATTTGTATAGTCCATCGAAGACATGCTTCCACTCACCACTTTCGTCAGCCATTATGGTTGCTGATTCTATTTTTTTATCATTTGCATACAGATTTACCACGATAGCATCCGGACGAGTATTTAATTCATTATCCCCATCATCCCAAATCTTAGTTACAGTCAATTTACCATCATTTTCTTCATCGTCATCATCATTATTTATTAACTCTAGTTCGTGAGTATTAGTAAATGTAGTAGCGCTAGCTCCACCTATCATCTCGGTTTGTTCATAATCCTCAGAGTCCAGTACTTCCTCTACAGTATAGCTTATTACTTTACCATTCTTATTAGCTACTGGCAGTTCGTTCCACGTGTATGTCCAAACATTGTCCATATCCTCACTTTCGTCATCAGCCGTGAGTGCTACCGTATTAATAGTCTTCCCATCTGCTTTTAGTTTCACGATCAATTCATCTGGACGCTTACCATCCTGGTCATCATTGTCATCCCATACCTTTGTTACGCTATAGTAGGTTTCATCTACGTCATATGTATTCTTAATTGTAAATACAGCTCTGTCACCCTTCTTCACGTTTTTGCTAGCCTCATCGCCGCTTACCTCAAGGCTAAAATTATCTATCTCCGCATTATTTTCTTTTACACTATATTTGCCAGTTGGTACCTTTGCCTTTACCACGCACGTAGCTTCATTTCCTGATGCCTCACAATCATCTGTAAACTTCAACACCATTTCACCATTATCACCAAAATCTGCTGGTCCAGTTATTGTAAAAGTAATATCTTTCAAAGCCTCTGCGCTTACTCCACTAAATTCCTTCTTCACCGTCAATGACTCCGCTACACTACGATTGTTAGTTACTATATACATCCCATCGTTCCATGCATATCCAGGATTGTTCTTAGCTACAAAAGCATATTCCTTCACGTAGTTATTAGTCAACGTTTTTTCATCGGCGCTTACCCATTTACTAGTACTTGTCACATTCAAAGTTTCCTTACCAGCTATCAAATCATAGCCTTCCAAAGTCTTTGTCTCGACAATATCGTACTTCAAATTATCTTCTGCTGCATTGGTCACCGATGGTATCTCAATCTTTATCTCGCCATTCTTATCAGTGGTATATTGATTGGTATTTACGTCAAACTTTACCCCCTTCATGGCATTACCATTCTCGTCTATTTTCTTGATAGTAAATTCAGATTCACCACCATATACTGACTTAGCTGGCGTCCAAGTATTCTTCACGTCAAATGGATTTGTATAGCTAGCCGTCCACTTTCCTTCCAGCTTATTACCATCATACATATACAGTGTATCCTTCTTGTCACCACCTAGTATACTTTCACCAATTTTTGTTTCCTTTACCTCATATTGTATCAACTCACCACCATTCTTATACTTTAACACTTCTATAGCGTCCGAATTCCATTCACCATACCCAGTTCCAGCTAGCTCTATATTTCGCACGCTATCGTTCTCATTATTTGACAATGCCACCGTGATGAATGTTGGCATACTAGCAGGCAATTGTCCTGCCTGGGTATCCCAAATCTTCTTTATCCTAAGCGTAGTTTTTTCTGGTGTATGTACGTTGGTAATGGTATTACCGTTTTTTCTTACAGTATATCTATTTACATTGTCACCAGTATATTCTTTGCACTCGTTTGCACAATTTGTCGCTTCTGCCACTGTATACCTTATTTCTGTTCCGTTACGATATTTTGGTAGCTCCGCAAATACAAAATCCTGCTCCGTCTTAGTGGCGTCTACAGCTTGATACGCTACAAATTTATCACCATCTCTTACCCCCACGGATAGGTTACCAAGTTTATTACGCCTACCGTCACGGTCATTGTCGTCATCCCACGCCTTCTTCGCACTTACAGTAGTAGTCTCATAAGTATTAGTAACGGTAATCTGCACAGGATTCACACGGTTTTTATTTATCGCAAAAGTCTTTTGGCTATAGTTAGTCAAATAATTCTCAAGCGCTACATTGTTATTTGTAGTTCTTACCTCGTTTACACTATAGTCGCCCACCTTGAGCCCACCAGCTATAGTCTTGGTTTCGCCATCTTTTATACTATAAGTCTTGGTTGCTCCACCAGGATAAGTTAGTTCTATATCAAATTCACACCCAGCACAGGTCTGGCCCACTAATTGTTTTGTTATACTCACTGTCATAGGCTTCACCGCCGGCACTGGAAAATCTGCAATATTACTACCGTTATACGTAATAGTAGCTTTTTTATTTAGCGGCGCATAGCCATCATTGTCTAGGTTATTCAGTATATCATCAGTCGCCTCTACCCGATAAGTAATTTCTGCTACATACTTACCACTCTCAGTATCATAATGAAAATCTGGTGTCCAGCTAAGATCTTTTGCTCCAGCCGCACCAGTAGCAGACCCACTAGCTATTACTACGCCCTTACCCATAGCATCACTCACCTGTGCAGACTGTATCACTGCATTAATCTTACCAGCTATTCGATCAAATATAGTAGTCAAGTTATCCACTGTAGCAGTATAGGCCTTACCGGGTGCAGCAATCTTAGCCAATACATCCTTCCCAGTTGTGTCAGCATCAAGAGCTACAGTATACAAGCCGCTATTATTAGCCTTGTAGAATCCCGCTTCAGCTATCGCAGAATTACCATGATTATAATAATCATACTCCTCCCAGCCAAAGCCTAAATCCTTACGAGCATAGCGGTACCACATTTCTGTACCATTTTCTATCCTAGTATTACAATCATACTGCGATTTTGGTACATTTGTGCTTGTCTGTTTTTTTGTTACGCCTGGGGCAAATCCACTTGGGCCACCATCTATCAAATAATTATCTGGATTGCTAATTTTGCAGCTATACGTAGGCTCACCATCAGACATCAATACAATATTCTTGGTATTCGCTGTCGATGTGCCTAGTAGATCTGCCGCCGCGCGAATAGCCGCCTGAGTATAGGTACCACCATCCGCCTCCAGCCCGTCGATAACTCCAGCCACGGTTGTATAGCTATCGGAAAATCCTACATTAGTCTCTATATCTCCAGCAAAAGACACTACTGCTACTCTATTTGCAGTGTTCCCAGCAGAAAGTAACTGTTTCGCCAGAGTCTTAGCCGCCTCTTTGGCCTTGGACATCTTTTCGCCTTCCATACTACCAGAGCGGTCAATTATTATCACTGTATCTGATGTAGTGCTAGTTTTTGGTGATTCTACCCTTAGGGTTACATCCCAGGTATTCACCGCACCATCCACTGCTTTTGCAGTCTTGGATAGCACTACGCCATCTGCTAGCGTCACATCCTCTGGATTTTTTATTGCTGCGTCACTCGCAGCGCTTACCATATCGATAAGCCCGGTAGGCAAAGCCACCGCCACAGCCAAGATCACACCTACCGCCGCCTTGGCTCCTTTGAAAAATTTATTCATTTTGTCCTTCCTTTTCTTTGGAGCCGACGACTTAAAAGCCTCCCACACCTTCAGTCACAAAGAGATTATTATATTTACCATTGATTGTATCCCAAGCCCACCAGCACTGTCAAGCATAGGCCCGTTAAATCTCCAGCTAGCGCATGCGAGCATTTCTCTACCTCACTCACTCACAACCCTATCCCCAAAAGTCAAGATTTTTTGGTACTTTTAGGATTATAAGATGCTAAAAAGTATTTCAAAACGTCCAAACATCCCAACATAAAATATAGCCACACATAAGTAGCTATATTTACTGTTTTTTAACAGTCTATTTTACCAGGCAGTAACCAGAATTCCACTATCTATACTTCAAATTTATCTAGGATTTCAGAAAGACTGGAAGAAAGAAACTGCTAAACCTACCTAGCTACGCACCGCAACGAGAAGCCGTTATCCCTATAGCTGTAATTCTGAGGGGCCAGATTGCCATTGGTATAGAAATAGAGTAGGTACGAACTGCTACTGCTCTTAACCACACTAGACCAATAGAGCCCGCTGCTACCTACGTATCTCGAGCTGCCATCCCAGAAGCCACCATATACGAAATAGGTAGGGCTGTTCTGGATATTACCACTAGTGCCAGCAGTTAGGCCTTGGGCATTCTCTAAGCTTAGATAAGATTTGTCGCCACTATAGGTAGGTAGTCTCCAGCCAGCTGGACAGATAGATTGGTTTGCGTCTTGCTTTTCGGTTTTATATGAGTAAGAGTTATTCATGGCTACTGCAGCAGTCCAGTTGTAGTAGTTACCTACATGATAGTGAGTACCACCAGACGTAGCAGATGGATCTGTTGTGGTTCTGTTGCTAAGAGTGCCACCACTAGTATCTATAGTGCCATTCCAGTAAAGATTGCCTGGGTCGTAGGAAGATGGAGCGCTATAAGAGTCAGTCCAGCTAGAAGTGGTGCTGGTAGATACAGTAGGTGTCCAGGTAGTGCCGATAGTAGAATTAGCTAAGTCTGTATCTGCACTAGTGTAGGTTCTGCCGGCTTCTATGTCTAGGTCTAGGTTTTGAGTCATCCAGATATTGCCGTCTTTCATCTTTGCTACATAATAAGTCTTATTGTCACGATTATCTATGAGTATATACTGAACTCCAGCGTCGGTATTATTAATAATACTCGCTTTCTCTTGTTCTGATAGGCTCGCGAAATCTTGCATATAAGTAAGCTGGCCAATATTTGGCTTCTCTGGTGCTGGCGCACTGCTAGGGTGCACCATCACATACTGCACTTGGCCGTTGTAGATGCCAGCTGGCTGGGCGGTGTCTATGTGAGCTGCATAGGTAGTAGTGAAGTATGAGCCTGACTTGGTGGGGTCTTCTGTTTGTGAGATAGTACTGGAATCTCTGTAGGCTACTTTGGTGTAGTCGTTTGGGATGGTGGCATTGGTAGTGAATTCATTTACCATGGTAGGCAGGTAGGATGTGGCGCCTGTGGCTGTACCTTGAGTAAGCTTCATGTTCCAGAATGAATTATTTCCTGATGTACCTGTAGGGATAGTATGATTACCGTCTGTACTTATTAGATTGGTATTACCATATTCACTATTGGTATAGCCTATAGCGTATATAGCATAGCCTTCATTATCATTACAATATGCTGCTATGCGAGAGCTTCCTACTACTTTGGTTCCACCAGGATTTAGGCTTTCATTGCCTTGTAGCACTGTTTGACCCATAGTACAGGATGAGTCTACTGTGATGTTAATAGTATCGTCTATAGCTGGGTTATCATCTGCATTAGCTCCTGGTATATTAGCTATCATTCCAGCAGTAGCAGTAATACCCAACATTGCTGCTGGGAATAAGTATATTTTGGATTGTCTTTTCTTCATGATTTCCTCGCTATAGTCATTGTTATTATGTTTATAAATATATAATAGCATATTTTTATAAAACAAGACAAATATTAGTATTATAGTCCTCATTTTATTTGCGGATGATATAACTGCCGTACAACATTCGTTCATAATTTCCAAGATACAGCAAATAATATATCTCAGCATAAAAATAGCAAGCGCCTCGCGACACCTGCTATTTTATGGTGATACCTAGTTCTACCAAACCTTTACTAATATCTCACCACCCAAGCGATTCTTCTTAGCTTCGCGTCCAGTCATTAGACCTTTCGAAGTAGACACAATTATCATACCTCGGCCAGACTTTATCACTGGTAGCTCATCCGCAGCAGAATATACTCTACGCCCTGGCTTAGATACCTTGGTGATCTCATTGATCTTGGCAATAGTACCAGGCTCGTTGATCGTAACTTTTAGCGTGCCACGTGGCTCGCCAGCTATTACTTCGTAGCCAGATACATAACCATTCTTAGCCAGCACCTCTATTACCTTCACCTTCAGTTTGGAAGTAGGAACGAGGATTTCATTTTTGCCTACCATTACCGCATTACGAATACGTGTAATAAGGTCTGCTATTTGATCTGTTGATTGTAATGACATATTTCTCTCCTTTCTCCTACCAACTACTCTTAGTTACACCAGGGATCTCACCCTTGCTTGCTTTTTCGCGGAAGTTAATACGGCTAAGCCCAAACTGGCGCATATACCCACGTGGTCGCCCGTCTAGCATATCACGATTTTTGAGACGTGTAGGCGATGCATTGCGTGGAAGCTTCTGCAAACCTTCTAGATCTCCAGCCGCTTTGAGTGCAGCACGCTTGGCTTTGTATTTTTCATTCATCTTGCGCCGTTTTTCGTCACGAAGTACAGCAGATTTCTTTGCCATCTTACTTGCCCTCCTTCTCAAACGGCATTCCAAAGAGTTCTAACAATTTAGTACTTCCTTCCTTTGAACCATTTTTTATAATAAACGTTATTTCTAGCCCATGTAGAGCTGTAGCATCTTCAAATGTAATCTCTGGGAATACAGTCTGTTCCTTAAGTCCCAGATTGTAATTGCCCTGACGATCAAAAGCTTTGCGGCTCACACCGTGAAAATCACGTACATGTGGCAATGCGATATTGATCAAGCGATCAACAAATTCATACATCTTGTCATTGCGAAGTGTCGTAAGGTATCCTATTGGTGCACCCATTCCTTTGCGGATCTTAAATGTAGCAATAGATTTCTTTGCAAGTCTAGATGTAGGTGCCTGCCCTGTGATCTTGGCTAGCGTCAAAGCTACCGTCTCGGTAAATCTCTTATCTTCGCGCTTTTTACCTACGCCACATGACACTACTACTTTTTTAAGCTCTGGTACTTGATTGATATTATCCAGTCCTAACTCTTTTTGAAGTTTTGCCTTCAGCTCGTTATTGTATAGAGCTTTGAGACGTGGTTGTACTTTGGCTTCAGCTTTTTTTGCCGCAGCTTTGGTAGCCGTTTTCTTTTCCGCCATTATTTAGCTCCTTTCTTCTTTTTATCAGCCTTCTTGGCAGCGGTCTTATCATATGTTGCCGCCTCTACTAGGCTAAGGTTTGACAAATCTATGCCTACGTGTACAGTCTTTTTGCCACCAGCAGGATTAAGATAAGATTTGCGCATGTGACGCTCTACTAGCCCTATCCCCTCTAGCATAGCCTTACCAGCCCTGCGATCAATCTTTACGATCTTCGCTTCGGTACCTTTGTTGTCACCAGAAATAATTTTTACTTTGTCGTTAATTTTCAAATTCTGTGCCATTTTATAGTACCTCCGGTGCCAAACTTATAATCTTATTAAATCCTAAGTCACGTAGCTCTCTTGGGATAGGCCCAAACACACGTGTGCCTTTAGGTGTCTTATCGTCGTTTACAAGCACTGCAGCATTTTCATCAAAACGGATAGTTGATCCATCTGGTCTACGAATTGGCTGACGTGTGCGCACTATTACAGCACGTACTACGGCTTTTTTCTTGATATTGCCAGTAGGAGAAGCTTCCTTTACTGAGCAGGTAACAATATCACCTACTCTAGCATACCTGGCTCTTGTACCACCAAGTACGCGGATTACTCCTAGCTCCTTGGCGCCACTGTTGTCAGCTACTTTTAGTCTACTTTCTTGTTGTATCATTACGCTTCCTCCCCTTCAGCCTCTGCTTCGGCTTCCTCTTCAGCTTCTTTAGTAGCTTTTTCGGCAGCCTCAGCTTTTGCTATTTCGTCTGCGCCAATTTTCTCAGCTTCATATGCTTTGTTTACATCTTCTTTTAGTTCGACTGTGCCATGTGATCGCTCTATCACTTTCACCAAAGCATAGGCCTTGGTCTTGGATATAGGACGAGTCATAGCTATCTCTACACGATCACCCACCTTAGCTTCATTTTTCTCATCATGTGCAGTATATTTACGAGTCTTCGTGTACTGCTTGCGATACAGTGGATGAGTTTCACGGCTCACTATAGAGACGGTAATGGTCTTATCACGCTTATCACTGGTCACAGTTCCTATCAAAGTATGTGCCATCTTAAAACTCCTCTTTCTTTATAATTTTACATTTTACTGGCAACTTGTGTGATGCAAGTCGGAGAGCTTCACGTGCTTGCTCTTCATTTACATCTGCCACCTCAAACATCACCGTTCCAGCTTTTACCTTTGCCACGTAGAACTGTGGTTCACCTTTACCGGAGCCCATTTTTACATCCAAAGGTTTCTTTGATACTGGTGTATGTGGGAATATACGAATCCAGATTTTACCACCACGCTTCAAATACCTAGTGATAGCCTGGCGAGCCGCCTCGATTTGGCGACTATTAATACGCTCGTTGTCTAGTGACATCAATCCGTATTCACCAAAAGCCACGGTATTACAACGCGTAGCAATACCTTCGTTCTTGCCTTTTCGTACCTTACGATGTGGTACTTTCTTTGGTACTAATATAGCCATCTTACTTCTCCCCCTTATAGATCCAAACCTTTACACCTACAATACCAGCAATAGTCTGAGCATGATGACAATAAAAGTCAATGTCAGCCCTCAAAGTATGTAGTGGCACTGATCCTTCAATAAATTTCTCGCGACGGCTCATCTCAGCGCCATTCAACCGACCGGCTACTTCTATACGTACACCTTTGGCACCAGCATTCATAGTGGATTGCAAAGCCATTTTTACAGCGCGACGAAAATTCATACGCTTGCCCAGCTGAAAGCCAATATTCTCAGCTACCAACTTAGCACTTAGCTCTGGCCTTTTTACTTCCTCTATGTTGATACGAATTGGTCCATCTACGATTTTTTCTAGTTTACTCTTGAGCTCATTAACTCCTGCACCTTGCTTACCAATCACTGCCCCAGCCTTAGCCGTGTGGATAGTAATGGTAGTAAGATTAGCAGAACGCTCAATATCAATCCGCGCAATAGTTGGGCGATTTTCATATCGCTTTTCTATCAATTTGCGAATCTTGTCGTCTTCCACCAACCAGCGTCGAAAGTCCGCCTTGCGGGTAAACCACTTAGACGACCAGTCTTTGCTAATCTGGAGACGGTAAGAGATGGGATTAACCTTCTGACCCATATTACTTTTTCTCCTTTTTCGCTTTTACCTCTGTTTTATCGGAACTTTTAGACGCGCTCTTTTCAGCTGCCTTTTTGTCCTCAGAAGCAGTTTTCTTTACCTTTTCTTCGCCGGCGACCTCGACGAATATATTGCTACTAATCTTTTCGTATGGTAACGCACGGCCACGAGAAGCTGGCTTGTACCTACGCATTCTTGTGCCACTTGTTACAAATATTCTTGCTATACGTACAGTCTTAGGATCTATTGAAACTTTGGAATTGTTCAACAAATTTGCATTTGCAGACTCAATAGCTTTTCGCACTGCGCGTGCAGCTCTTCTTGGGGTATTTTCAAGTATTACTACAGCATCTGCCACATAGCGATCACGCACTAAGCTTGCCACTACATTGGTCTTGCGAGGCTGAGAATCAATACCTTTTTCATATGCATGTGCAAAGTATGTTTCTGCCATATTTTACCCCTTTCCTTTCGCAGCTGCAGCTTCTGCAGCCTTTTTACCACCGTGACGGCGGAACTTACGAGTTGGCGCAAATTCGCCAAGCTTATGCCCTACCATATTTTCCGAAATAAAGACTGGTACATGTACTTTACCATTGTGCACGGCTATAGTACGCCCCACCATCTCTGGCGAGATAGTAGATTGCCTTGCCCAAGTCTTGATCACGGTGCGATCCTCGCTGGAAAGTGCGGCGATTTTCTTTGCGAGCTTGTAGTCCACAAATGGACCTTTCTTCAAACTTCTCGACATTATTTCCTCTTTCCTTCGTGGCGACTGCGCACGATCATTTTATTAGTTTTCTTATTGTGACGAGTACGATACCCCAAAGTCAATTGACCCCATGGTGTACGTGGTGCCTTACCAGAACCGTGTCTACCACCGTCACCACCACCGTGTGGGTGATCCGTAGCGTTCATTACTACGCCACGTACGGTTGGACGAATACCTTTGCGACGTCGTCTACCAGCAGCACCAATTTTTATATTCTGATGTTGCAAATTAGACACTGTGCCTACAGAAGCTTCGCACTTTACTAGCACCTTGCGTACCTCACCAGATGGCATCCTTAGCGTAGCGTAGCCGTTTTCCTTAGCCATCAACTGCGCCGAAGCACCAGCAGCACGCACCATCTGTGCGCCCTTGCCAGGCGTCAACTCTACTGCATACACAAAAGTACCTACTGGGATGTTTTCCAAAGGCATTCTCGAAGAATCCTCTACTTCTATCTCATCACCAGTTTTAAAAGTAGTACCTTTTGTCATTTTTGTATCAGCGAGTACGTAATAATAAGTACCATTCTGATCTTTCACACGCGCTATTCTTGCGCTACGATTTGGATCGTATTCTATTTCTTCTACCGTAAGAGTTAGATCCTTCGGTAGGTTATAAGTCACTATTCTGTAGTGCCTCTTCACGCCACCACCACGATGACGTACTGTTATTCTACCCTGATTATTTTTACCGGCTTGTTGCTTTTTTGCTTTCAAAAGCGACTTCATTGGCTTACTCGTAGTAATCTGGTCAAAATCCTGTGTGGTTTTTTGACGCTGTGCCGGCGTAATCGGGCGATATGCCTTAATAGCCATTATTTATTCTCCTTCCCTGCATTCTTGTCTGCCTTCTTGGCCTCTTTTTCGGCCTTTTTGGCTTCCTTTGCGCTGGTTTTATTATCTTCTGGCTCATCAAATACTTTGATTGAATCGCCTTCTTTCAATTTTACATAAGCAATCTTCTTATCCTGACGATGCGTAATCCCAGGGTAAGCATGCTTACCTTTGCTGTATTTAGTCTTTTTGCCATTACGAATTAATGTCCTTACATCTGTTACGGTTACGTTGAATTCTTTCTCTACCATAGCAGCTATCTCTTGCTTGCCCATAGTCTTCTTTACAGGAAACATATAGATACGCTTGGCTTGCTCAAGATAACTCTTTTCTGTCGCACGTGGCTCAATCATATTTATCTTCTTGCTAGTATTCTTTTCCGCCATCTTAGTTCTCCTCTCCTAGTAACCATTCTTCGGCTTGCTTCAAAGCATCTTCCGAAAATACTATCGCATCAGCATTCATGATATCGAAAACATTCAAATAAGTAGCACGTACTAGCTTGACATTTGACAAGTTATTGGTAGAGCGTAATATTTCTGGTGTTTTTTCTGCCGCTACAGCCAATACATTCTTACCATCTAGATTCATATCTTCAAGTACTTTTACAGCAGTCTTAGTCTTGCCGTCTAGTTTTACGGTTTTGTCTAGTATGAATACTGCTTTATCAGCATTCTTCATAGACAAAGCTTGTCTTACAGCCAAACGCTTCGCGGCCTTCGACATGTTCTTGGTGAAGTTTTCTTCGCCAGTACGACCAAAAGCTACACCACCATGACGCCAAATAGGGTTACGAGTACTGCCAAAACGTGCTCTACCAGTGCCCTTTTGCTTCCATGGTTTCTTACCACCACCACGTACTTCACCACGCTTCAAGGTCTTAGCATGTGAAGAGCGCGAATTGGCTAAATACCTATCATAAGCAAGTTTTACCAACTCATGATTCTCTACTTCTAATCCAAATATATCTTTATTAAGTGTAGCCATATTACTCCTTTCCCTCCACGCTTACTATTCCTTTGCGCGGACCAGGTACAGCACCTTTGAGGCCTATTAGATTATTTTCGGCGTCAATATACGCTACTACAAGGTTTTTTACGGTAACTTGATCATGACCCATTCTGCCAGGCATCTTCTTACCTTTAAATACCTTTTGAGGATACATCGAACCAATAGATCCGACACGACGGATATTACCCTTAAATCCATGCGTATTGCGAGATTCTTGGAAATTATGTCGTTTTACTGTACCAGCAAAGCCTTTACCCTTGCTTGTACCCGTAACAGCCACCTTATCTCCTAATTTGAAGCTTTCGACCGTTAGGCTATCGCCTAGCTTCATACCTTCAGGAATCTCTTCCATACGAAATTCCTTTAGGACCTTAGGATTTATATTTTCGCCAGCCTTCTTTACATGGCCGGCTACCGACTTGCTCAGATTCTTACCCTGACCATATCCCACCTGCACAGCGTTATAACCATCGGTATCGATAGTTTTAATCTGAGTCACTGTGCAAGGGCCAGCTTGGAGGATAGTAACAGGTGTCACTACGCCATCTTCACCGATGATCTGGGTCATACCAATTTTGGTGCCGAGAATGACTTGCATCCTATTCCTTTCTTTTATTAGTTAGTTGTTATTCTCGCCCTCTAGGCGAATGCTGGCAATAATATATCTATTACTACCAATGGGCTGTTTTGCCTCTGTACAACAGGCAAAACTGCACTATTAAAACTAGACTTTTAGGCCGGTTTCCTTCGCGTCCCTTTACAAGAAACACTCCAGACCTCACCTTATGTCTAGGTAATACCCACATTATAGCATACTTTTTACTCTTTGCCTAGCCCCATTTCATGTATTTTTACCATAAAAAAAGCTCCGGCTTTAGCCGGAGCGAAGCGCGGCGCTCGCCGCAAACGCTGTCTCATCAATTTCTATTGGCGGTTACCCGCAGGAGTTGTCAAGCTTTAGATCCCTAGACCCAAATTACGCAAAACAACCCCCAAAGCTAGGTAAAACCAGACAACTGGGTAATAGTACGATTCTTGCTGTTCGTGTCTTCTACGCCGGTTTTTCTAGGCACGCACGGACAACAAAAGAATGTTACTAATTCTTCTCCCATAACAAGGCTCTTTGTCATCTTTGTCATTATCTCACCTCCTACCTATAGAAGAATCATACGCAGAGCGTCTAGGCCTAATGCCCTGTTGGCCTATTAGCTCTGCATGATGTCAGACAAAGCCAGAACTAAACACTATAGCTCACTCTCCTCTCTTTATAATCAAATACAATAAAAAGACTATGGAAGAAATTGTAAAACAGCTAGATGATGGATCAACTCCATCATTGCTCTAATTATATCACACATACTCTTTTTTGTCAATACTTTTACCATAAATTGTCATTGTTGTATAATCTTCCAAAAAAAACGGCGAATTACGTAACAATAGCTTCATTTTCACAAGAAAAAGCTCCGACTTTGCAGCCAGAGCTAATAGAGTAATTATTGCGGAGTCAGTACAAGACCAGCGTCGTCAAATTCGTCGTAAATACAGGTGTCAAGTACCTCCAAAGTGACCGCAGATGCATCGCGCAACCAAATCGTATAGACATTTCCGTCCTCTGTAGTGACAAGGTATTTCACCCTAGTAAGGTTGGGCCACCAAGCCCACAGGGCGATCCGGTCAAACAGAGTCATATGGACCCTCCGGATACTCTTGATATAGTTTGTGTTGATGGTTTTCCCCTCTTCGAACCGATCCGTGTTATACACGCGGCCAGAAATAGCCACAGGGTAGTTCAAGAGCACGCCGGCAAAACGAGGGTTACGTACCGTCAGGCTGGCCAAAAAAGTTCCAAAAAAGTCTTTACAGACAGC
Source organism: uncultured bacterium (assembly GCA_902761145.1). GTDB lineage: Bacteria > Patescibacteriota > Saccharimonadia > Saccharimonadales > Saccharimonadaceae > Nanosyncoccus. The sequence continues at coordinate 59,028 of CACWJA010000004.1, read as the reverse complement.
CAATGACGTTCCGTCCGGAAACACGAATTCCCACTCAAAGAGAAATTCTTCCGCAGGATTTGCAAAGTGCTTATTTCTTTTCATTTATTATTCCTCCCTACATAATAATTCTGAAACAAAATACTTCCCGGAAGCTATCTTCCTAACTATATTATACAACATGCGCCCCAAAAAGTCAATACATTCATAAAGTCCTCAAAAAGTGTATTGGCTCTATTTCTCAGCTCGTTCTTTTAGCTATAACCACTAATTTACGCTGCATTCCTTACCTTTTTTCCTCGAGCCATGTTCGTCCTTCTTATTGCTTCATCCACTATATTTTTATATACCAGATCCTCCCTCATCTGCCCCATCATCTTTTTATATTTTCTCCCATAATCAGCTATACGTTCCTCATTCGTGTCCCCTTTCACGCCACATATCTCCGCCAATCTTGTATTTACGGCGGATATCAGCTCTCTCAATTTATTCATCCTGCTCTCGTTTGCCGGATTCTTCTCGTTTTTTAATATAGCCAATTGCATTATTATTTGCTCTCTCATCTCGGACAACAACTTAAAGTCGGTCTTCGGATCTGCCTCTCGCCCAGCTATCAGACCTTCTTTAATGTCTACCGCTCCGGTAGCATCATCAAGTCTAGACGGCATCATACCTAATATAAATTGTGGCGCCTCCGATTCTTTCCAATGCCTACCCCCATGAACGCAATATTTCACATAGGCCGCCATCGGCGGTGTTCCCCCATGCGACTGTGCACTCTCGTCAAATTTTTTCCGGATATTATCTGAACTAGTACCAGTAGCTACATCCACCGAAAAAGTCATATATCTTTTGTCTTTTCCCATCACACAAAATACGATATCTGTGCCATTGTACTTGTCATCATATTCATGCGCCAAAAAAGCAAAAGAATCCCTCGTGGATAAAAAACTATCAGTGTTCATCACATAAGTAAGAATCGGCTCAGCCTGTGCCGACCACCGATCACTCCAAGCCTCACCGCTTTTTCCCTTATTGTTCCTAGCAATCCTCGCCTCTTTTTCTTTTAATTTTTGCGCATCTCGCCCTAGCATATCATTGGAATATCCTGGACATCCACGAAAATCATCAAATGTAGGCTGAGCTCTATACATCGCTTTTTGCAATATCGCGGCCCTTTCCTCAATACTATAGCCCTTTGCCCTATTAACAATTTCTCTTCTCCAAGACCCGCCACTCGTTACGCCAGGTCTATTAAAATCCCTCATTTTTTCGCCTCCATCCATAACAATAATACTACCAGAGCAAAAAACAAAAGTAAATGGCCCCTTGCGGAGCCATTAAAGTTGCGTATTTGGATTTTTAATCGTTTCAATAATCTTGTCGCTAGTAATCTTACGATCGCGCCAGCAGTGGATCATTGGGTTAAAATAGATACGGATTTCGCCATAAGCGATCCTAGACAAGTCTCCACCGGAGCAATTATTGGCGAAAATCAAACCATTGATTACATCCATCAGAGCCACACTGCTAGGCCTATAGCATTTAGGGCGAAAATAATAAATTATTTCACCATCATGCTCATCCTGACGCACAGTATCATCAATGTCGTCCAAACGTTTTTCTGTGATGTATTCATTATTCAGACACATACATAATCACCTCCCCTAAATGCATGATGTCTTTGCACAGATTGCGGCAACTAAAAGAACAAGCCAATCATCAATAGATCGACGCTCCAATTATAGCACAAAATCTTCAAAAAGTCAATGCTTATATCATACTTCATCTCATATACCAAGCAAAAAGCCCCGACCGATCGTCGAGGCTCCACATTCAAATAGAAGCCACCCTAAAAGGTTCACAGCGCAGCTCATCCAGCTTTTTTGCTCCCTCCAACAAATCGTCAAAGATAGCCTTTGTATCATCCGAATAATCACATAACTTTATGTAATATATCCCTCTTTTCGTGTACACGCGATAAATTTCTTCAACCCTTTCAAACTGCCATATCATCACACGAAACGACGCAATCAGACCACGAAATCCTTCAACGCGTTCGATTCTACGAATCCTCACCGGATATACAATAGTACCATCACATATAGCCTTACTACCATACAATTCTCCAGTTATGCCTATCGGATCACGAAAATCAATTTTCTTCTTACCGCTATCGATAAAATCAAGAAAACGCCGCATACTTTTCATAGAGTTATCCATTTCTGGCATCATAGTTATAGCAAAACTCCATTTTTTCAACATCCTCATCGTACATCGCCTCCTAAGTATTCACATATCACTTATGCCCTCTGGTTTTTCATGCCTTCTATTTAATGTGCAAATTTAAGCCGTAAACACAGCTACACATATTATAGCATAATTTTGCACAAAAATCAACTAAACCACTACTTCACCATCTAGAACCATCTACCAATAGCAATTTTTACCACCATATACCAATAATATGTTACAATATAACCATAATTAATAAGGAGTTCTTCCATGGACAAAAATTTCAATACTTTCAGTTCACCAGCAAACACCAACAACGATGAGCCAATCTTGCCGGCAGAATCAGAACCAAAACTACAGGCAGACGAAACCATCTCAGAACAAGTTGGCCCCACATCAGATGAAAACGGTTACGGCACAGATCCAAGAGGTTACAGCAGAGAGCGAGGAGATCTCGACGCAGCCGACTATAACAAACAAGTAGGTCAGCGCGTCAACGATGTATATGCAGCTGCCGAAAAAGCTCAAGAAGCAGAAGAAAAAGCCGCTTTTCCAGGATGGTATGACGACGAACCTTCTACTCCTCAAGCAGAAACTGACCCTACAGATCCTACGCCACCAGAAGGCAGCCCTGCACCACTAGAAACTAACCCCGACACTGATGATATGCTAAAAACATTGCAAGAGGTGATCTCCGCCAAAAAAGAGGCCGACGATAGATTCTATGACATACTCATCAATATGGCGGCCAAACCCGATACGGCAACCACTGCACTAGACTCCCAAGCGGTAAATACCCCACCCACGGCTCAAGATGCGCCTCTAGAAGTCGCAACCGACACAGCTGGCAATACAACTACAAACGAAGCCTCCAACACAGAGTCTGAGCCCAAAACACTTTCTAGCACCGAAGTCAGAAATGACATGCCACCAGTCACTCCTGTCTCTAATGATACGCCACGTACAGAAAAACCAACACAACAAACCTTCCTAGGGAAAAACGGGGTGATTTATAGTTCCCGCGAAGACGCTATTAATTCATTCAAAGATTAGCCCATTACACTCTTAGAATGTTAAAACCCCCGATGCCATATCGGGGGTTTGTTTTGTGGACCCAGCAACTGGATACCTATCTCGTAGTTTCCCAAAGTTGCTTTAATCGCAGTCCATTCTTGATCATATGTCTCCAAGATTTCGGAGCCACTTTAGAGACCTCTTCCGGATTAGACAGGATGTCTATCTGAGTAAGCATCTTATCCTCCCAATCACGACGAAGCAAAGCCTCTCCCGTCGACTTCTTGTAGAATATAGAGATTATAAACCCATCTCCATCATCTATGAAATCGCCGGTTTTAAATTCCAGACGAAGATTTTGGGCCACGAACCCAAGCTCACGCTGTCGTTCCTTAGCCCAGTCATATGCGCTGGAAAGCCGCTGTTCTTCTATCTTGCTAGCAATTGCATCCAACAAGATAATTTCCTTGCCAAACATAACAACTTTTCCCATACATATCACTCCTTTCTGGGAAAACATTGTAAAGTACTGTTTGAGAAGAGCAAAAAGCACTACCAAACAAACCTATTATATCACACTTATCCAAAAAAGTCAATGGTACCGCATGGACAGTATTACATAATTTGCCGACATTGAAAAACATTAAAAAAAGGGCTCAAAGCACAAAAACTCCCCAACTAGTCTCAGCAAAAAGCCCCGGTTTTGCGCCGAGGCCAGCCAGACTAAAAGAAGGTACGTTCATACATCTCATTGGTTATTTCGTCTATGCAGGTCACTGCGGGACTGTCAAAGATAGCATGATACAAACGTCCCACAGCAAACATCTGCGGATCAGGGTTAAAGCCAGTGAATCCGGCCTTGTCAAGCGCCAACGCCAACTCCCGTCTCCACTTTGTCGTAATTCTCTTAACATCACTATTCGACAATGGGCCTGGCCCATTTGTGATAACATAGTCCGTAATTCGACCACGCCGAACCACTTCATCAAGAGAAATACCTATTTTTTCGATATGTGCCTTTGTCCTTGCAGACAGTTCAAGCTCATCCAAGCTTTCAAGTGTACAAGCTCTTCTCACTATAATTACCTCCCGATACAATCATTGCAAGTTTATTAAACAGCAGAACATAAAAAACCTCTGTTAACCCTAGAGGCTAGAGTAAGTACAGCCCTCCTTCCACATCATTTTAATTTGCGTATCAAGAGACCCATAAGTCTCTGTCCAGCAGCACATATTATACCACACGTAGAGGTAATTGTCAATATCAACGTACCAATCTACGCCTCTAAATAACTGTCAATAAACCCGTCAATCTTACCGTCCAATACCGCGTCTGGATCCGTCTCTTCGTATCCTGTCCGAGTATCTTTCACTAGCTTATACGGCTGCAAGACATAATTCCGGATCTGTTGCCCCCAGCCAGCCGACTCTCCAGCACGCAAATCCGCTAGACTAGCCGCACGTTGCTCTAGCTGCATTTGCGCCAACTTTCCTCTTAGTATTTCCATTGCCTTCTCTTTATTTTGCAGCTGACTTCGTTCATTTTGTATTGCTACCACTGTATTAGTAGGCAAATGCGTAATCCTCACCGCCGAATTTGTGGTATTCACGCTCTGCCCACCATGCCCACCAGAATGATATACGTCTATTCGCAAATCTTTATCATCTATTTGCACCTCTGTATCAGCCTTTATTACTGGCAATATTTCTACTAATGCAAAAGAAGTCTGCCGCAGATTGTTTGCATTAAAAGGCGATAATCTCACCAATCTATGCACTCCATGCTCCGACTTTAGTAGCCCATAAGCATTCGCACCACTCACTTCATACACCGCAGTTTTTATTCCAGCTTCTTCACCCTCCACTCTTTCTAAATTCACCGCTTTCATGTTATTCTTTTCAAAATATCTAAGATACATCCGTTCTAGCATCCCAGCCCAGTCCATGGCCTCTGTTCCGCCAGCTCCAGATGTAATTCGCACAATAGCATCCTTTCCATCATATGGCCCAGTAAATCTCAAAGCTTTTTTCAACTCCACAAATTGCCCCTCCATCGCTTCTATCTGAGCCTCAATTTCATCTTTCATATCGTCACCAGATAGCTCCATCAACTCCCGCATATCGCTTATCTGCGTTTTTAGTAATTCATACGGCTGAGTCTCATTTTGCAATTTTGCTAATTCCTGATTTTTGGCAGTCGCTTCTTCTATATTTTTCCAAATATCAGGATCTGCCACCTCTTTCTCTAACCCAACAATCTTCTTCAGCTTCTCTGCGATCTCCAATTTTTCATAAGTCTTCAAAAACTCTGCTTCAAGTTCTGCTAATCTCTTTTCTAGCTCTTGCATACTACCATTATATCATTTATCTATTCATAGCACGAACATGCCAGTCTAATCAAAAATTAAGTTGGGGTTTACTTCCAACTTAATTTTCTTGCTGACTGCCTCGCAAAACTTATCCCATTCAAAGAAAAGTTCAAGGCATCAGTACTATTGTGTGAGGTACCAGGACAAATCGCGTGAGTTAAACTCAAGCCGCATTTTCTCCCGGCCTACAAGCACATCGAATATATGTAATGCCACTCCGCCCGCAAATTTTATTTGCGTACGAAGCAATTCCGTCACTTCGGTTTCGCTTTCCCCACGTCGCCTAAAAGTTAGCGGTTGACAGGGTGTCATTTCGTATCCGAAGAGCGCCATTACTTCGACCTGCTCTGTATTTTTGTTAAAATTTTTCATAATTGACTCCTTTATTAATAATATTAGAGTCATTTATGTGAGCCTGTTTTATTGGCTCCTGGCTACGGGCATAAATGACAATACCACGCAGCTTTTAACTTTTCTCTATGCCAGTGACCGTAGTATAGCACGAGCAACTTAATTATAGCATACTCTGCACGGGTATCACGATTGATTTTTTGATAATTTTATGTTACTATAATACAGCACTTTAACAGGATTATTCTATACATTTCAAGAGGTGATATTATTGAAAAGATTAAAAAATTGGGATTTTGTCTTCGATAAAAGTGACAGCCCCATAGAACATCAGAGACTAGCCAAATCCTTCGTAAAATTTCTTTATGGTTATCAAGATTCCTTTAGAACAAACGGATTCTTCAAAATCAGAGGATTCGAAGATTTCGGCAGCAAACGCACCATTACATCCGCAAACATTATACGCATCAAAAGACCATCAAGATTGAGCATTATAGATACCTACAGAATTTGCACTGAACATTTCGAAAAAATGTGCGGAGTCTATCTTCTGGAAGACGCAAAAGGAAGCTTTTTCTTGTTCTCACCCAAAGACATGCAAACGGCAACGGCTCGAATTCTATATGAATCATATAATGGCTATAACATTACACCAACGTACATACAAGAATAATCCTATCCAGCCCCGATCCTTTACATCGGGGCTTTTACATACATTACAAAAAATGGTATAATAATAAAATGAATATTTGGGATACCCTACCAACACCATTCTTGATCTTGGCTCCTATGGAAGGCGTTACCGATATTATGTTTCGCCAGGTTATTGCCCATGCCGGCCGCCCAGATCTATTCTTTACAGAATTTACCAATGTCTCTAGCTACGCCTCCGAAAAAGGCCGCCACAATGCTCTGGAACGTCTAGAAGTAGCTCCCTCAGATAATCCCATCATTGCCCAAATATGGGGCAAAAATCCCGACCACTTTTCGGAAACTTGCCAGGCGCTTGATAACCTTGGCTTTTCTGGCGTAGACCTCAATTTTGGCTGCCCAGACAAGCACGTCAACAAAGCTGGCGGTGGCGCCGCTATGATTCTCACGCCCGATCTCGCCGTAGAATGTTTTAAAAATGCCAAAAAATTTACCACTCTACCAGTATCCATCAAAACTCGTCTCGGCTGGAGCAACTCTGAAGAGTTTCGCACTTGGCTACCAATTTTACTCGCCGAACACCCCGCCGCTCTCACCATACATCTCCGTACCAAAAAGGAAATGAGCAAGGTTCCCGCTCACTACGAACTAATTCCAGACATTACTAAACTACGCAGCCAAATCAGCCCCGCCACCAAGCTTATCATCAATGGCGATATTAAAGATCGCACTCACGCACTAGAATTACACGCCAAATATCCAGAAGTAGATGGCTTTATGATTGGTCGGGGCGTTTTTGCTAACCCATATTGTTTCACCAACCATCAACCCGCTAAAGAAGAATTAATGGAACTCTTAAAAATGCATCTAGATTTGTACGAAATACAATCAAGAAAATATTATGTTTCTTACGAGACCTTAAAACATTTCTTCAAAATCTACGTTAATAATTTCCCTGGCGCCAAAGACCTCCGTACCAAACTGATGAATACTCACTCCATCCCCGAAGCCCGTGATATAATCAAATTATGAAAATAGCATTATTAGGATACGGCGTAGAAGGTAAATCCGCCGAAAAATATTTCAAAACACACTTCTCTGCCGAATGCGACGTTTTTGAAAACTTCACGTATGACGAGATCAAACATAGAGATTTTTCATCCTACGATATAATCTTGCGTTCCCCTAGTGTACCGCCATTAGGGCTACCGAACGAATCCAGCCTCACTAAGTATTTCTTCGATCATTGCCCTTGCCCCATCATCGGCGTAACTGCCACCAAAGGCAAAGGTACCACCTGCTCCTTCATTAAGTCCATCCTGGATGTCATGAACGAAGACGCCCATCTCGTCGGCAATATTGGCACCCCAGCCATAGAAGTACTAGATCAACTTTCGCCCACCTCCATAGTAGTCTACGAAATGTCTAGTTTCCAGCTCTGGGATCTAGAAAAATCCCCTCATATCGCCGTCATAGGTCATCTAGAGCCAGATCATCTCAATGTTCACAAAGATTATGCCGATTACCTAGCGGCCAAATCCAACATCTGCCGTCATCAATCCGCCAATGATTACCTTGTCTTCAATTCTGCCAATCCAGAATCAGTCAAGCTTTCCAATCTTTCCATCGCCCACAAAGTCCCCTATCCTTACAGTATTCCCGCAGATATTTCTGGCTCCATCCATCTCCCTGGTAAACACAATCAGCAAAACGCTATGGCGGCCATTGCAGCCGTAGCTAGCTATTATCACCTGTCGCCTGATGATCTTATCGACAAACATTCTTCCGAAATCTCCACTGGTCTCAGCAATTTCCACGGCCTACCTCACCGCTTAGAATTCCTTCGTGAGCTAAATGGCGTAAAATATTACGACGACAATTTCTCCACCAACCCTTCCTCTACCCGAGTAGCCATAGAATCTTTCCCAGACGACAATATCGTTTTAATTCTTGGTGGCCGAGACAAGACCAATAACAAAGATTTACCAGAAATCTACCGTATCATCAGCTCGCCAAATATCAAGCATATCGTCCTTATAGGCGAATCCGGTCACGAGCTAGCCAATCGTTACGCAGACAATAGATTCACGATAGCAGATTCGTTAGATCAAGCCGTAGCCACCGCTCGAGAATTTGCCGAAGCTATCACTCCAACCGTAGTTATCATGTCCCCGGCAGCCGCATCCTTCGATATGTTCGACAACGTCTACGACCGCGGAAATCAATATCAAGATATCATAAAAAATCTTTCTTAAGCTATATAATCCATTTCATCAAAGAATATTAAGATCGAACCTAGCCTTTAATCAAATTCAAAAAGCAAGATCATATTGCCTCACACACTACAATTGAGGAACATTAAGGCCAAACTTGGCTTTAGCAAGTTTGGCCGCCGAAGGGGCGGAGTGATGTGATATAATCTTCGATTATCACATCACACAGCTTCCGAAATGTAGTGTGTGGGGTAATATGTGTATCATGTAACTTTTTCCCCCAGAAAAAATGAATTTAAAAATTCAATCTCGCCTCTAGACTATTTATAAACGCCTTCTCTGTGGATGACACCGCCGCAAACCCTTTTATACCACTATCAGCAAATTCCCTTGCTAGCTCTATCATCTTAAATTTATCAATAGATTTTATTAAATTTGGCATATTATCATATTTTTCCACAGTTTCATTAGTAAAATAATTTTCCGCATAATAATCCGCTATCTGAGACGGAGTCTGTGCCCCCATCTGGAATCTTCCAAGCGCATACGATTTTGCCGCCAAAAAATCCATATCCAATATCTCACCATTCAGCGTCTTCATCATCTCTGTCTGTATTAGCTCAAACAATGCTTCTGCATTTTCTACATTTACCTCTCCATCAAAATCCCAATACGAATTATTTGTGTTGCTTGCTACCGAACTACCCATCCCATATACTAGTCCACGCTTTCTAGCTGCCCCAAATATTTTTGAATTTGTCGTACCGTTTAATATATGATTAAGACAATTCATAGCAAACACCTCGCTCGGTTCCAAATGTCTAGGTGTTACCAGCGAAAACCCAAATGTTATATTATTTGCATCCTTACGCCGTATTGATACCGCCTCACCAGCATGCAATTCAGCCTGTGGTATCTCAAATTTCTCACCTTCCTTTAGTTCCCAATCGCTCAACATTTTCATTATCTTATGCTTACGACCCTTCATCTTGCCCGCTATAATAAAAAGCATATTTTTAGCCGTATGAGTACGTCTGTAATGTTCACGTATATCTTTTAATTCAATATTGGGTATAGTTTTAATGCGCTCAGACAAATCAAGTATGTCCTCTCCTACAGTCTGTTGCACCCGTGGCCACAGCAATCTATAGTAATCGTTCATATATCCCGTCAGTTCACTCTTTACATTGGCTTTTTCGCTCTTCAATTCTTCCTCATTAAACTTAGGCTGACATATAGATACTCGCTGCAGATCCATTATCCTTTCCCACTCAAAATCCGCACATTCTGTCTCGTAGCATACAGATATATCACTAGTCCAAGCATTATGATATGCGCCATTTTTGGTGAATTCCGCTTCATATGCCTGTTCGTCCTTATACTTAGCATTTGCGCCAAAAGCCAAGTGCTCCACTAGATGTGGTATTTCATATACATCTTTTTTCTTGGCATACATCATGCCCGCCCGAAACTGTATTCGAGTAGACATTACACTGGCGCCAGGGATATCTATTAATAATCCTTTCGCCCCATTTTTTAGCTTAATTTCCTCTACAGAATGCTTCATTTTTACCTCGCTTCACCTAAACTATTGACAATTCAAAGCGCTTATGTTATAATACCGCCATCGGAACTATTTCCGCTTGGATTTTGATTTCTTCTTTTTATTTTTCTTCTTTATCACATTTCTACTAGTAGCAGGCTTTACATTCTTATGTACAGTTACCTTCGTACGAAATTCATCATCCATATTCTTATCACCAGCCGATATTTCATTCACACCCTTTTCAGTCTGCCCTTCTGCCATCTTGGTAAGCTCACTTTCATACTCTTCGCCATCCGTCACGTTATCTTCTGCTGCTTCTGCTGGAGTAATAGATAATAGTATCTTTAATACTTCTTCACGCAAGTTCCTCTGTAATCCGTCAAAGAGCTTCTGAGATTCACTGCGATATTCTACCAACGGATCCCTCTGTCCTACGCTACGCCAATGTATCCCTTCACGCAAATGCTGCATATTCTCTAGATGTTGCATCCATAAAGTATCTAGCACCTTCAGGTATACCTCACGCTCTACTTTACGCATCGTCTCAGAACCAAATTCTTCTTCTTTCTTTTTATAGGCTTCTTCCACCGCTTCAAAAGCACGTTTCTCGCGATCCTTCTCCTTACGCATCAGCCCAATACCATGTATCAAATCATCATCAAAATCAAATACGGCTTTAAACTCTTCGTCAAACTTCTTATTCACTCTCGACGAAAACTCGGTCAACATCTTAGTTTCATCACGCATCAATCGCTTTATTTCTGGGTATATATCGTCGCCCTCCAAGATTTTTCTACGCATCATATATACCACTTTGCGATGCCTATTGATCACATTATCATACTGCACCACATTTTTACGTGAATCAAAATTAAATCCCTCTATTCGCTTCTGCGCCGCCTCTAATGTCTTTGATATAGCTTTAGTCTGTATTGGTGTGTCTTCATCCACCCCTAGCCGCGTCATTAGCATTTTTACTCTGTCGCCCTGGAATATCCGCATCAGATCATCTTCACAACTCACAAAAAACTGTGTAGTACCAGGATCGCCCTGCCTACCACCACGGCCACGCAATTGGTTATCTACGCGCCTAGAATCATGCCGTTCTGATCCTATCACTACTAATCCACCTAGCTCCTTCACGCCTTCGCCCAGCTTAATATCCGTACCACGCCCTGCCATGTTGGTAGCTAGCGTAATAGCGCCTTTTTCACCAGCTTTTTCGATAATGGCTGCCTCACGCTCATTATTTTTAGCATTAAGTATTTCATACGGTATATTCTGGGCATCCAAATACCTAGCTATTTCCTCATTGTTAGCTATAGATCCAGACCCCACCAACACTGGCTGCCCCTTCTCATGATATTTGCGTATCTCATCCGCTATAGCTTTTAGCTTACCAGCCTTAGTCTTATAGATCAAATCATCCTTATCTACACGTGCTATCGGCTTATTAGGTGGTATTTGTATTACATCCAGCGCATATATTTGCTGAAATTCTTCCGCCTCGGTAAACGCCGTACCAGTCATCCCCGAAAGTTTAGTGTACAACCGGAAGAAATTCTGGAATGATATAGTAGCTAATGTCATAGACTCTTGTTTTACCACTACACCTTCTTTTGCTTCTATCGCCTGGTGCAACCCTTCATTGTATCGTCGCCCTTGCATCAAACGTCCAGTATGCTCATCTACTATTATTACTTCACCAGAGTTAGTTACTACATAATCTTTATCGCGCTTAAACACTACCTCTGCACGTATTGCTTGCTCTAGGTGATACACTAGTCGAGTATTCTTAGTAGAGTATAGATTATCCACGCCCAATATATCCTGAACCTTTTCTATGCCTTTGTCCGTCAAAGTTACACTACGACGTTTTTCGTCTAGTATATAATCGTCCGCATTGAGCCTTGCCGCTATCTTTGCAAATTGATAGTACGAATCCGGATTGTCACCAGCTGGCGCCGATATTATCAACGGCGTTCGCGCTTCATCTATAAGTATAGAGTCCACCTCATCCACTATCGCGAAATTCAGCCCTCTTTGGCGCAAATATTGTACCTCGCTAGTCATATTGTCGCGCAAGTAGTCAAATCCAAATTCATTATTCGTACCATAAGTAATATCGGCCGCATAAGCTTCCTTACGCGTAGCAGGGCGCAAGTGTTTAAATCTCTCGTCGTCATGATCTGTATTCTCGTACTCAGCATCATACACAAAAGAAGCGTTGTTTATAATCACGCCTACGCTCATCCCTAGGAAGTCATATATCGGCCCGTTCCACCCAGCATCGCGCTGTGCCAAATAGTCATTCACTGTTACCACATGTACACCACGCCCAGTTAACCCATTTAGATACGCCGGAAGCATCGCCACAAGAGTCTTACCTTCACCAGTCTTCATCTCAGCAACGTTACCCTCATGTAACGCTATGCCACCTATCAGCTGTACATCATATGGCCTTAGCCCCAATATACGCTTCGAAGCCTCTCTAGCCACCGCAAAAACATCCGGCAATAAGTCATTTAATATCTTGGTGTCATCCACTGGTGGACGCTTCTTGCCAGTCTTATTGATACCCTGCTCTGCACGTGCTACTTTTAGAGCTTTGTCTATTTTTTTCTTGAATATCTCCGTCTGTTCTGCCAGCTCCTCATCGCTCATTGCCTCATACTTTGGCTCGAGCTTGTTTATTTCTTGCGCTTTTTTCCACATGCGCTTCAATATTTTTTTCTGGGCATCACCAAAAATCCCTTGCAAGAATTTGGTCAACGCAGTCTTATCTGCCAACTTATCGGTAGGCTTCTTCTCTTTTTTCACCATATAACTCCAATCTACCCCCTATTGTACCATACTATTTTCTCTTGATAAAGAGATTTTTCAGTGATTTCTTCTGACGATGCGGCTGCACTTCTAGCTTATAACGCCGTATCTGCCCCATCAGCTTAGCTTCTACCAAATCTACACCAGCAAACACATTGCTGCATTCATCATGCGCAGCTATCACCTTGCCACCTACTAGCTCCATCGCTACAGATATATTGTATTTTTCGCTCTTATTTTTGCCTATTTCAGACACCACTACTTTTGCCACTACATCTTTTTTGCTACCACGTGGCAAATATCTATCTAACTTGCCTATACGCTTTCCTACGTATTTTTTTAGTGGCTCCTCTACCCTGTAGCCATCACCACGTATATCGATTTTATCTATCATATTCCTCCTTTATATTTCTTCCTTATTATCTAAATACGGCCTCAAAGGCTCTGGCACATACATCTTGCCACCCTCCTTAGCGTAGTTCTCTATCATTGCCACCATTGCTCTGGCTAGCGATATAGCAGTACCATTAAGCGTATGTACACACTCTACCGTACCGTCTTTGCGTCGTACTCTAGCATTTACCGCTCTAGCCTGAAAATCTGTACAGTTACTACAACTAGTAATCTCCTGATATTTCTTGTTCACTGGCGACCAATATTCTATATCGTATTTTTTCGCCGCCGGCGCGCCTAGGTCTCCAGCCGCAATATTTATCACATGATATGGTATACCTAGCTCTTGCCATATTTCTTCTTCTACGGCCAATATTTTCCCATGTATTTCTTCGCTTTCTTCTGGCAAGCAAAATACATACATCTCTAGCTTATTAAACTGATGTACCCGGAACAGCCCTCTGGTATACTTACCATACGCGCCAGCTTCCTTGCGAAAACACGCCGAATATCCAGAATATAGTAATGGTAATTTGTCTTCGTCGATTATCTCATCCATATGATAGCCCGTAAGTGGCATTTCTGCCGTAGCAATCATAGCTAAGTCCTCGCCTTCTATAAAATACTCATCAGACTGATCGCTAGTACGCGGGTTAAACCCACATCCCTCCAGCACTCTAGAGCTTACCATGTCCGGCACCGTCATAAAAGTAAATCCATGCGCCAATACTTTCTTCAGTGCATATTGCAATAGAGCATTTTCCAGCAAAGCCAGCTCATTCTTGAGATAGTAAAATTTCGCCCCCGCTACCTTGGCGCCGCGTTCAAAATCCACCCAATCACGACTCACGGCATAGTCCAGGTGGTCCACGCCAGTCTCATGCGGTTCACCCCATTTGCGTACCTCTACAGAACAATCTTCATCCCCTAGCGGTACATCGGATAATATTATATTTGGCACCAAGGCTATCTTTGCTTTTAGCTCAGCTTCTACCTGGGATAATTTTTCCTCACGCTCGGCTAGTTCCACCTTTACGGCTTTACCAGCCTCTATCAGCTCAGCATCTGGCTTGCCACCCTTCATCTTGGCTGCTATCTCATTGCGTTTCTTGCGCAGCTCTTCTACTTGTACCAGCTCAGCCTTGCGTTCATCATCTACTGCTAGTAGCTTATCTATGTCTACCTTGTACCCCTTTTCTCGTGCAGATTTTTCTACCAGCTCCTTATTTTCTCGTATAAATTTCACATCTAACATATCGTCATTATACCACTATTTTATAACGTTGTCGCATAATCCACTAGTATTGAGGAACATTAAGAAAAAATCTTAGATTTTTTCGCCGGAGGGGCGGAGCTTTGATGTATAATCTCTGATTACATCAAAGCGAAACTTCCGAAATACGGTGGATTTATGCGACAATACAGCAAACGGCGCGATCATGGTATAATAGCCCTATGGAACAGAATACTTTTGTTGTATCTCCTATGAGCCAATTTATCTCCCTTACACCTGGCCAAACTTATTCTGGCAGCATCAAAGTCGTCAACCCATCTGGCTCTACCGCCGATCTCGATTTTTCTGCACGTGTCACCCCATATAGTGTTATTGGCCAAGAATACCAAGCCGATCTCGCTACTGTGTCCAATTTCTCCCAGATAGTAGATTGGGTCAAGCTAGATACCCCCACTGGCACCATCGCACCTAATTCCACTGCCGAGATACCATTTACTATCACCGTACCAGCCGACGCACCCGCTGGCGGCCAGTATGCTACCATTGTAGTTAGCCAATCTTCTGCCGTAGATAATTCCATTAGCAGTGTAGTAGGCATGGCCAGCATCATCTATGCCGACGTCGCTGGCGAGACTACCCATTCTGGCGAAGTACTAGACACCTCCATGCCAGGCTTTTCTTTTGTAACTCCTATATCTATAGCTACTACTATCACCAATACCGGCAATGTCCACGAAACAGCCAGTGTCAAGCTATCCGTAGTGAATAACGTCACTGGCGAGCGCATCTTCCCTAAGTCCGATCAGCCCGATACTTTTAGCGAAGTCATTATGCCTAGCTCCACTCGCCTCCTCGTCCGCCAGCTGGAAGGCCTACCAGCCCTCGGCGCTGTGCAAGTCACCCAGACAGTCACCTACAATGGTGCTGATACCACATTCTCTGGAGTCCTCATACTCTGCCCAGTCTGGTTCTTAGTCCTTATCGCTTTTACTATTTTTAGCATCATCTTTGCGCTCATCTTCCGCGCCCGCTCCCGCCGCAAATTCCGCCAACATTAGTATCCACATCTATCGCGCATTACACTTTGCGTGAAAATTGTATTTTCTACTCAATTTTTCACGCTTTCATTCCAATTTGTTTCAAACGTCTTTTATTTCATACACTACAATGCTACGCATCAAGGCATCTTTGCATTGTATTGCAGTTTCAAATGAGTTTCGGAGAGACTGGAGGTAGGAATAGCTAAACCTACCTAGCTACACACCGTATCGAATAGCCACGGTAGCGACCGTAGCTACCCTGAGGGTACAGAGCGCCACCGGCACCGAAGCTGAGCTGGTACGCGTAGGTACTATCGGCCACTACACTAGACCAGTAGACCCCGTCGTAGCCTACGAAACTCGAGCCGCCATACCAGCCGCCGCCATATACGAAATAGGTAGGAGCGTTTTGGATATTACCACTGGTGCCAGAAGTTAAGCCTTGGGCATTCTTTAGGCTATAGTAAGACTTATCACCGCTATAGGTAGGCAATCTCCAGCCAGCAGGGCAGATAGATCGGTTTACATCTCGATAATTTGAAGTATATGAGCTGGAGCTATTCATAGCTACTGCAGCAGTCCAGTTGTAGTAGTTACCTACATGATAGTGAGTACCACCAGACGTAGCGGATGGATCTGTTGTGGTGCTGTTGCTAAGAGTGCCACTAGTACTAGTAGTTACATTGCCATTCCAGTAAAGATTGCCTGGGTCGTAGGAATGGGGGACAGTTCGTCCAGTGGTACTAGTATCCCACGTAGTGCTATTTGTAGTACTACGCACTGGCGTCCAGTTGGCCGGAATATCGGTGTCTGCTGGAGTATAGGTTTTAGTGGAGTCTATGTCTAGGTCTAGGTTTTGAGTCATCCAGATATTACCGTCAGCCAACTTGGTAATCCAGTATTTTTTACCGTCTCTACTATCTACCGCCTGCATGGTATCACCGTTATTTTTTAGCTTATTCTTAATAGCAGCCGTATCTTGCATATAAGTAGGCGGGATTTCTGGCGCCTGCGCACCACTCGGATGCACCATCACATACTGGACTTGGCCATTGTAGATGCCAGCTGGTTGGGTAGTGTCTATATGGGCTGAGTAAGTAGTAGTGAAGTAAGAGCCTGACTCTGTAGGATCTTGGTTTTGTGAGATAGTGCTAGAGTCTCTATAGGCTACTTTAGTGTAGTCATCTGGGATGGTGGCATTGGTAGTGAATTCATTTACCATGGTAGGCAGGTAGCTGATAGTGCCTGTAGCTATACCTTGGGTGAGCTTCATGTTCCAATAGGAGTTATCTCCTGATGTGCCTGTAGGGATGGTATGATTGCCGTCTGTACTTACTAGATTAGTATTACCATATTCACCATTAGTGTAGCCTATAGCGTATATAGCATAACCTTCATTGTCATTACAATATGCTGCTATACGAGACTGTCCTATGGTAGTGTTAGTTTCTCCTGGGTTTAGTGCTGTAGTGTGAGTAGATGTAACTGTCTGGCCCATAGTACAGGATGAATCTACTGTGATATTGATGGTATCGTCTATAGCTGGATTATCATCTGCATTAGCTCCTGGTATATTAGCTATCATTCCAGCAGTAGCAGTAATACCCAACATTGCTGCTGGGAATAAGTATATTTTGGATTGTTTTTTCTTCATGATTTCCTCGCTATAATCATTGTTATTATGTTTATAAATATATAATAGCATATTTTTATAAAACAAGACAAATATTAACATTATAACTCTTATTTTTATTTACAGATGATGTGATGTTATATCATCTACTGCAATTCGGAAGCTGCAGTTTTAGGCAACCAGAAATAGCTAAGATATTGCATTATTTGCGGGTGGCTGCAACGTGTTTGTAACTTCAGGTTTTTATTACATGGTTCGCCAATATTGAGGAACATTAAGCCAGTAGTCCCAGAGTTTTCCAAACCTAATTTTTATAAGCATAAAGCAAACCGGAGAAAATTTTTATAGATTTTAGGAAAATTTGACGAGCGAGACCCCCCATCCGGCGTGAGACCGCAAATTTTCCGTTAAAAAATATATAAAAATTTATCCCCGCGTGCAGCGTAGAGCGAATAAAAATTATGGTTTGGGAAACCTCCGCATATAATTAGCTATTTTATCAAATCATATAGCTTCTGCCACTCTGGGAGATGTAGATCCCCAGGCCGAGCATCCACAGAGATGCCACACTTAGCAAATATCTGCACCAGCTCGTCCTTCGGCTTTAGCCCGGCTATATTATGTATGAGTTTCTTCCGCGGCGCGGAAAACCCTCGCCGTATCAGCGTAAACACCTCAGGAAACACTACTGGCGCATGTGGCACTAGTATTATTACTTGGCTATCTACTTTCGGCGACGGCGTGAATTCTTGCTTGCCTACCACTGGCCCTAGCGCTACATTAGCACGGTTTTTCACCATTAGTGATAGCATGGTCTCGCGCACTGCTGCTATCCGCTCCGCCACTTCTTTTTGTACTAACAGTACTATTCGCTCTGGCGCATTATCCAAAGTAATCAATTTCTCTATGATTGGACTAGTGATATAGTAGGGTATATTCCCAGCCACCACATATGGCTCTGCTATAGTAGCAAAATCATATTGCAATATATCTGCATTTACTACTTCTAGATTTTTCCCTGGGAAAGATTTTGGCAAATTCTGCGCTAATTTAGCATCATATTCCACCGCTATCACTTTATCAAATTTTTTAAGTAAACTACTAGTCAGCGTGCCCAGCCCCGGCCCTATCTCCACTGCTAGCTTAGCCAGCTTTTTTGGCTCGGCCTCTGTATTATCGGATTCTAGCCACGCGCTATCATTGGCAGTCAGTGCCGCTATTTCATCTAAAATAGCGCGGTTTTTCAACCAATGTTGGCCCAGGGATTTATTATTTTTCATCTATCTACCGTCCCTATTAGTCCAGTCTGTAGCCAAGTCAAACTGCTCTGGATTGCTAGCGGCAAATCCACCCGTATCGTATACCTTGCCCGGGCCAAGGCTAGTCTCTACCACTGAGCAGCGTGGATATAGGCTAAGGTTCGCCGCCACTAGTACATACCCATCTTTGTCTACCTTAGCCCCATCTTCGCGTACGGTATAATCTCCACCACCACAGGCACCCATCACTATAGACATATTTAGATCATAGTAAGTTTCCTGCCGAGTCACCGTAGTACCATCAGACTTGGTGTATGTGTAATAATTCCGCCCCTTGCCCACAGTTAGTGGCGACCGCTCTATAGCACTCACCCCCACCGCCACCACACGTTCTACTGGCTCTCGCACCACTTCTTCATTTACGAGTTCGCGCGATACTTCTTCATTATTCACATATTGCACGTTATAGACTAATCTCTTTACGCCAACCTCACCCAGCTGTCGCACTTCACTCACCCCTGGTGCTAGATTATAGTCTTTCTCTGTGCGCTCAGCAAAAGGTATCTCCTCGTCCATTGTTATAGTTCTACCGCCGTTACGAATTATTTCATACATACTAGCCGCACCAGACTCCAAAAAATCCGTATTAGTCACCAATCGTATTTCATCACCATCATATATTGTCATACCAGCATCTCTGGCCATACTAACAATATCACTTCCAGCCGCCATTATATATTTGCTCTTCTTGCCATCCTTTATTATCACTGGTCGTGCACGATAAATATTGACATGAAAATTATCGGAATTTATCTCTGCTTCTAACCCTGGCTCTACCTTATCGCCATCATTCAACTCAATATCAGCTCGCTCCAAGGCTTCACGCACAGTGTGTGCCTCTGTTTTTACTATCAACTTATCACCATCATCATAAAAAGTCACATACCTAGCCCCATCACTAACAAAAGTCTCCGATACGCCATTCGTATCGGCAAAAGTAACATGGCGCGTTGTACCCATTATTACAGCAAAAACAGTCACTACAGATATAGCTATTATTATATTTAAAGCTCGATCAATTTTTCTTGATAGCCTCATCCTTATATTATACCATACTTATGCTAAAAAGTCCACCCCTACACGGATGAACCTACGACCACACCCCCATATACAACTACAAACACATCTAGCAACCACAACTCCCAACTCAACTATCACCACTTATAACTCACACTCCCCAATCTTCCAGGCTCAGGCTGCTTTCAACGTCGGATCCAGTCCAAACCTACTTTCATTTTAGCATATGCAAAATCATTGTCAACATTGATTTTTCAAAATCTTTATGTTGTAATATTTTTATGTTCTTTAGCCAATTTACAGAGGTAAAACCCCAAAAACCGAACAGATTAATTTGACAATAGCAATGTATATTATATTGTATCTAAACCAAGAGAACGTAGTTCACAGCCAGTCGAAACTCCGACCTTCACCACATTTAATATTGCTCGCTATATTAGGATGCGTTTTCTATTACATCCCAGGTAATCAGAAATAACCCCTTCCGGAGCATAATGAGATTTAGAATGTCCCTAGCGTTAGCGACTAAAGACATTTTTTCTTGCCCTACGTTGTGAAAATTATAAGCCAAACAAGTCCGAGCGACGGAAGGGGTTATTTTGATTACCATCGTAACTCCATATATAAAGATAGAGATCGTAAATCCAAAAAGATAAATCTATTATCATTAAACATATGCTATACTTATATATATGAATTGGAGGAAATGGCTAGACGGATTCGCCTTGGCAAGCAAAGGTATACTACTAGCCACACGCGAAAAAAAATTCTGGTATGGTTTTGTACCATCATTCTTGTTTTTCGGTTTCTTAATGAACTTGTTATCAGGCGGGTTTACCAAATTCGAGCTAATGTCCGCACTCGGCTTCCCTGCTAGTCTTCGCGTCATAGGCGAATGTTTCTTGGCCATATTTGGCATTAATCAAATATTTCTAGACTGGCTACCGATATTCGCTATATCCATACTCCAGGGCATCCTCATCGGGCTAATAGTACTATTATGGGACAAAAAGCGTCATCAAAACTCCGCCAATCTAGAAAAAGCTGGTATCATTACTGGCCTTATCGCTCTAGGAGCCGGCTGCCCTACCTGCGGTACCACCTTACTTACTCCGCTAATCGGTACTATTTTTTCCACCGGCGGTCTTGCTATTACTGGCACCATCTCCACCATCATTACGTGGCTCGCCATCATCATAGCCGTATTGTCACTCAAACGCCTAGGGGAGGAAGCCTATGTTATAATAATAAATGAAAAATATCTAGCGAAAAAACGAGTAAAGGAGCAAAATGAAAAAAGCAGTTAGAATCTTCGGCATTATCGCCGTAGTAGGGGTAATCATTGCGGCCATCGTTGCCAGCATGACGGCCAAGCCCACCAATGCCGAAAAAGTCTGGGACGTCGCCATGACCAAAGGAGACATTAATGCTAAAAATTACTTCATAGTATATTCTGATCTTGTCTGCCCTTACTGCGTAGCCTTCGAGAACGCCATCGTAGAGCACGAAGAAGAATTCGAACAATACCTAGCCGATAATGATATCCTTTTCGAAGTCCGCTTATCTGACTTTTTATACGAATACGGCGAGACCAAACCTACCAGCTCACGCAATTCCGCACTTGGCGCCTACTGTGCCAAAAACGAAGGCAAATTCTGGGATTATTATAGCAAAGCTATTTCCACTGTCTGGAAGGAATTTTTCAAATCTTCTGGTAAATCAGGCGTCGGCAAAATGTCCACCCTCGGCAAGGATTATTGGATAGATATCGGCAAAAAAGTTGGCCTTGGCGAAGATTTCGCCACCTGCGTCCGTGACGAATTACCACTAGGTGAAATCGAAGCCAACGCCGAGAAATCCGCCAAGCTCGCCCGTGGCATGCCATACTTCAAATTCAACGATTACACCAGCTCCGGCTTTGACCTATCTTGGGGTTGGGATTATGTACTAGCTTACTTCCAGTCCGGCCTCGAAGAAAAATAATTGCCAGAGGAATTTTCAAGCAACCAAATAATTGCTGCTCCATCAAAGTATTACTTCCAAAATATAGTAGATAATGCAACTCCTATTCTTTATCACTTATTGCACTCCAAATATCTTCTCATTCTTTATACTATCCGGCAAATAGTTTTTGTCTAAGTGGAATCCAGCCTCCCATTTTTGCCCCTTCCCAAATCCCAGATCCTTCATTAGCTTAGTAGGCGCATTGCGCAGCCATACTGGTACTGGTTCATTTGGCGCCTTGCGAGCCAAATCCAGAGCAGTATACCATGCATCGGTAGTAGCACGAGATTTTTTAGATTTAGCCAATGCCACTGTCGCATGTGCCAATATCAGCCCACTCTCCGGCATGCCTACTCGCTCTACCGCCTGAAAACAAGCTGTCGCTAGGCTTAGAGCCCCATTACCAGCCAGCCCTATATCTTCCGACGCAAATATCACCATCCTCCGTGCTATAAACTTCGGATCCTCACCAGCTTGCACCATCCTTGCCAGCCAGTACAACGCAGCATCCACATCTCCACCACGCATAGATTTAATAAATGCCGATATCGTATCATAATGTTTATCACCTTTTTTATCATATCCTGGCATCTTTTTTCCAGCCGCCTCTAGCACCACTTTATCATCTACTTTTTCCGCTAGAGACAAAGCGAGCTCAAGATCACCAAGCGCCGACCTCGCATCACCACCAGACATTTCGGCCAACATATCTATGGCTTTTTTCGATACTCTTTTTGTAGCTTTTTCCGCCTTAATCGCTCGTTTAAGTACTTCCAAGATGGCATCCTTAGCCAGTGGCGCCACTATTACCACGCGCGATCTACTAAGAAGCGGTGATATCACCTCAAAAGAAGGATTCTCCGTAGTAGCTCCTATAAGCGTAATCAGCCCACTCTCCACATGCGGCAAAAAAGCATCCTGCTGTGCCTTATTAAATCTATGTATCTCATCCACAAAAAGCACCGTGCGCGTACCTAGATTCCAATTTACCTTTGCGCGTGCCACTACATTCTCCACATCTTTCTTCCCAGCCGTCACGGCCGAAATTTCTATAAAATCCGCCCCAAATTCCCTAGCTATTATTCTAGCCAAAGTAGTCTTACCAGTACCAGGTGGCCCCCAAAATATCAGATTAGTAGGCTCTTTCCTTTTTACGATTTCGGTCAATATTTTACCTTCACCAATAATTTCCTCTTGGCCTACTACTTTATCTAAACTATCTGGCCTCATTCTTTCAGCCAATGGAACTCTATTCATATCATATATTATATACATTTTTTATCATTTCGTAATTTTTTATGGTAAAATCAACTTAATAATAAAGGAGAACAAATGTCCAACAATGAATTATATCAACTTTTAGATACAGTCAGCACAAAGAGCAACAGCGGTGCCGAAGTATGGATGATACTTGCACCAATTTTGGCTATCGTAGGAGCAATTCTGCTTTACTTCCTATTCGTCCGCCCAGCAGCAGACCCCAAAAATCCCACAGCAAAACTTCTCAAAGATTTTCTTTCCTTCAAGACCATGAAAATAGAAGCCCTAATCAAAATGTTTTACTACGCCTGCACCTTCTACTGCATCCTTGCTTCGTTCAACTGGCTAACACTAGGCGGAGATTTTATATGGCAATTCTTCGAACAGCTAATCTTAGGCCCTATCGTAATACGTCTAATCTATGAATTCGTCATGGTAATCATTAAAATATGGCATAACACAGAGAAAAAATAATCACCAGTAGCCCCCTTAGTGGGGGCTATTTTTTTCAAAAACCAAAATTATATGATATAATAAAACCATGGTTCTGTAGCTCAGTTGGTAGAGCAGAGGCCTGAAGAGCCTTGTGTCACTGGTTCAAGTCCAGTCGGAACCACCAGATTTTATCTAAATCGGCAAAATGGCCGATTTTTTAGTGGTAAGTTTCAGTTAAGTACCCTGCAGTAATAGTATGCGATTTTGGAGCATTTTTATGACAAAAAACTGCCAAAAATGTGCCATTCATCCCCTGTTAAATGTCTGTTAATACCCTAAACAACTTGATCGTACAGGCAAAACATCTATATGGTTTTAAAATCAAACATAGACAAAAAACCTAACATTATTTATTATTCCACTTCTTTTTGTCTATATTTATACATTGGCTCATATCCATCAACCGATGAAATATGGTCAGCAATGAACGACTCAATTATTTCACTACTCGCTTTTTCCTCAAATACTAATGAAAAAAGCTCTTTTTCATGCCCATCATTATTTTTGATTAATCCGGATGAATAATAATCTTCCACTGCCCTAATGATATCCATAATATCAGGAATGCTGCTATTACTTGGTATAATGTCCAATATCTTGCTCTGTTCTGGAGCCCGCATGACGCTGATTGGATCATAAAAACTTTCCATTTCGAACTCTCCAATACGGGCTTTTGGCCGCTGAAGAATAGAACCAGAGGAGCTATACTCATAATCATTATAAGGATAATGATAATCGGTAATATAAACCATTCTCTTAATTAAATCATCATATTCGTAAGTCGTTATATTACCTTCTTCCGGCGCCGTGAAATTCAAACCGTATTTAATACTATAATATGTTGGCAAAAACGAGTCTGTCGTAATTATTCCAGTATCATCAACATCGACGACAAAACTAATCCCATTAGTATAAGCAGAAGTTACGCGGAAAATATAACCATTATCATATTCACTCTTAACAAAACCATTAAGTGTATAGCCAGCATCCCGTATACTCTCATGTATTTGCCAAGCGCCATCACCATATTTAGTGTTCAGATATTCGAAGGCTAACTGGCGAGCTTCAGTCTCTGATGGTTGTTTCGTAATACCCCCGCCCATAACTAACATACATACTGCTATCACTATACTCAAAATCAATACCAAAATCACGCCAACAGGCAGGTTTCGAAATTTTTTAGTTTTTAGATCATTTTGGCTATCTTGTTTATTATTAAGCACTGGCGTTATGGATTCATCGGTATCTATATTTTGCTCCATTGAATTACCTTTCTATAATGTTCATGTTTCCATTATAACACTATTTAACTTTACCCGAATATTCTTCTTATAGATTGTTAATACCTGGGCAATTCGCCCCCACCAGATTATATATAACTCGGCATTTTCGCCGATTTTTTAGTGGTAAATTTCTGTTAAGCACCTTGCAAAAATAGTATGCAATTTTGGACCGTTTTTGCAGCAAAAAACTGCCAAAAAAATGTAGCTTTCATCCATGTTAAAATATCTATTAACACCTCAAACATTTTAGCCTAAACTTCTTCAAAAAAATAGAGCCCCGGCTCTACCCGCACTGGCTGTGCGGAAGTCGGGGGTTTCAATTAGTTGATAGAATGCGTTTCTAAGAATTCCTCCCTTCTAATGCAGTACACATCTCCGTTCTCCTCAACGATCAGGAAATCGCCAACATTGAGCAATGTAGCGTTAGCTTCGCCGTTCTCGTCCAGTTCCATCCAAGAGTCAACACAAACAGTCAAGCCAAGCTCGTAGAGATCCTGGGTGACCTCAATGCACCGACGTCCTTCCGCCTCGGTTCTGACTAATAACAGATCCTTATTGAGGCTGCAGAACATGTCCGCAAAGATCATCCTCTCGTCGGGATCGTCAATGGTAGCCATCACCTCAGACAAGTTAACAACCGCCGAAGCGCTGTTTGTGCCGATCAGGCGAACCTTCGAAATATCCGAGAGGGCGCCTTCCACCTTTGACTGCTTCCACGTGTAGGCGTCCGGACGGCCGCCGGTCATCAACACTTTACCATTGATAACGCGCATCACGACCTGATAGACGGCCTCATCGTAATCGCAACCAAAAGGCTGTTCCTTGGTTTTGATCTTTTGAGAGAAGATCATCCCCAAAAGGCCAAGATCCGACCACTTGGGAAAAACAATGTTGTCCAGGGGCAGCTTTGTGCAGGGACGCACGCAATCGCCCGCCATCGCATGGATAAAATCATTAGTTTCTGTCTTATTGATTTTCATAAGCTTTCTCCTTCTGGCGGAATGGGATTACCGCCTAAAAATTATTTTTGAGCGGCTTTTTTGCGGCTCGTTCCAATTACTTCACAAATAAACAGAACGAGCCACAAAATCCCAGGTGAAATTCTTTTACACATCCTCTTAAAGTTCTTAAGCTTTTTCAAACTTATCACTACATTATACCACACATACTTATTTTTGTCAATAGTCTTATGTTATTTTTCAAAATAGTCAAACTTTACCTCTACCTAGTATTGATATCTGCCTATTTTCCTCATCACGCCCACACATCACCTTTAACATTTTACCGATTCTCATTATCCTTTCTTAAATAATAGTTGTCTGTTCAATATTTTAGCCCTTGAAAAACACTGTCCAAGTATGCTATAATACAAACTATGCCTGGGTCGGTAGCTCAGCAGGTTAGAGCACGGGCCTTTTAAGCCCGGTGTCGAGGGTTCGAGCCCCTCCCGACTCACCAAGATTTTGAGATAAAAGAAAGCTTGCTTGCTTTTACGAGAAATCGCAGGTGAGTTAAAATTTCGCGAAAGTGAAATTTATCCACCACCAAGATTTTAAGAAAAAGATAAATCTAAATTTCACAAAACAAATTGGATTCATCACCATTTGCTATACATGGGCGGTTAGCTCAGTTGGCTAGAGCGCGTCTTTGACGTAGACGAGGTCACAGGTTCGACTCCTGTATCGCCCACCATTAACAAAAGCAACAAAGCACAATACAATTACCCCATAGAGCCGTTAGGCCTTTTTTGTTTACATATGATATAATTATAGATATGAAAAAACTAAACACTTCTCCAATTTCTGGCATGCAAGAACTTTTGCCAGGGGAACAAGCTATTTTTAATAATCTCAAAAATACAATTGCCGAAGTGTACCATCGCCATGGCTATCTAGACATAGAGACCCCAGCTATAGAGCGCGCCGAAATCTTGCTAGCCAAAGCTGGCGGCGACACCGAGAAACAAATCTATAAAGTCATCAAAACCGCCGAATCAGCCGATAGCTCCGACCAAGCCTTACGTTTTGATCACACTGTACCACTCGCACGGTACGTCGTAGAACACGAATCTAGCCTAGCTTTCCCTTTCAAAGTATCACAAATCGGCCCCAACTACCGTGGCGAACGCGCCCAAAAAGGTCGCTTCCGAGAATTTTACCAGTGCGATATCGACATAATTGGCCGCAACGATTTATCTATTTCTTACGATGCAGATGTCATCTCTACCCTGCTTCAAGCATTTCTCTCCTTCGGCCTCAATACCCCCGTCCTCGCCCGCATCAACAATCGCAAGATCCTCACTGGATTTATTTCAGCACTAGGACTTTCCGACAAATCCACTGATATCTATAGCATTATAGACCATACCGAAAAAGTTACACCACAAAAAACCCACGACAACTTAGTCGAGATCGGTCTCTCGGAATCCGAAGTTGCCAAATTCACATCATTCATAGATTTACATGGCGATCGCGCATCTGTCATCGATAGCCTTAATAGCCTAGATATAGATCACCCTATCTTCCAAGAAGGCGTCACCGAGCTAGATCACGTCCTTCACCTGCTAGAAGCCATGGATCTCGGCGATCATATCATCGCCGACATGAAAATAGTTCGCGGCCTCGACTATTATACTGGTACCGTGTTCGAATTCATTCTTCCAGACTACAAATCCATCGGCTCCGTCTGCGGTGGCGGCCGTTACGACAATCTCACTGGCTATTTCTCCGAACAATCATTCCCTGGTGTTGGTGGTTCCATCGGTCTTACCAGGCTATTTTATGTACTAAACGAATGCAATTTATTGCCAACAGCGTCTAACACCCCTATAGACTACGCCATAATCCCAGTATCCGACAATGAAGTCATTTATTCCCTCCAAGTTGCCGAAAAATTACGCCAGTTGGGACATACCGCCACCGTAGTTCTTACCGACAAAAAGCTCAGCGCCAAGCTCACCTATGCCGCCAAGATAGCCGCTAACGGCATCGTCATAGGCGAATCCGAAGTAGCATCCGAAAGCCTCCAAGTCAAAGATTTCGCCACTGGCGATACTACAGATCTTTTTATCAACAATGCGTAACCACCTACTCTCCCAACATTTCCTTAGGTCACCGCGCCTAGCACTCATGCTTATTGGTCATTCCAATATCAAAAAACGCGATACTGTTATAGAAATCGGCGCTGGATCTGGCGTTATCACCAGCGCCTTGGCTCGTCGCGCTAGCCACATTATCGCTATCGAGCCAGATCACGCCACCGCAGCCAAACTCCGCGCAAATCTCGCCAGGCAACACATTACCAATGTGGATATAGTAGAACAAGATTTTCTAGACTATACCTTACCCACTGCACCATACAAAGTCTTCAGCAATCCCCCATTCCATCTCAGCTCCAAAATCATTCATAAGCTCATAGAAGCTCCAGTTCCGCCAGATTCGTTCTATCTCATTCTCCAAAAACAATTCGCCCTCAAGCTACTCAACACAGATCGCCATTACACATCTCAGCTTGGCTTACAATTAATTTCAAGCTACCACACTAAGATTCGTTTACCCCTCAAGCCTACGGATTTCACACCTCCCCCCGCTGTGCCCACTGTGCTATTCGAAGCCAAACGAATCGTCGATCCTATGTCTACCGATTACTCCTCATCCAGAAAAGCACCAGATTGTCGCGACCACAGCTTGTGATATTCCCCACCCTTAGCCAGTAGCTCTGCATGAGTACCTTGCTCTACAATCTTACCTTCGCTTAGCACTACAATCTTATCCAGCCCAGCAATGGTAGATAATCTATGCGCCACCACTATCGCGGTTCGGCTTTTCATCAAGTTCACTAGTGCCCCCTGTATCATCGCCTCACTTTCCGAATCTAGTGCCGAAGTAGCTTCATCTAGTACTAATATCGGCGCATCTTTTAATATCGCCCTAGCTATCGCTATTCTTTGTCTTTGCCCACCAGATAGTTTCACGCCACGTTCCCCCACCATTGTTTCATAGCCATCCGGCAACTTACGAATAAACTCATCTGCATTCGCCAGCTTTGCCGCCTTTAGAATCTCATCTTTGCTAGCATTGGGTCTACCATAGGCAATGTTATCGAACACCGTCCTATGAAATAGCGAGGATTCTTGTGGCACATATGCTATCGCTTCGCGTAAGCTTTTTTGTGTCACATTGCAAATATTTTGCCCATCTATCAATATCTCACCCTTCTCTACATCTGCAAATCTTAGTAGTAGCTTAGTAAGAGTACTTTTACCAGATCCACTCACTCCCACCAGCCCAACTCTTTCTCCAGGCTGTATTTCTAGCGAAAAATTCTCAAATATTGGCGCCTTAGCATCTTTGTGCTCAAAAGTAATGTCATCAAAATCAATCTTTGCCTTACTGATATTTAGTTTTTTCGCACCAGGTTCATCCACTACGTCATCCTTCATATCCAATATTTCCGTCATTTCCCTGGCATCACCAAATACTCTATTCATAGATTTAAACACCGAATGTATAGACCATAAGTCACCCAAAATATTCTGCGAATAGTTCACTATCAGTACAAGCGTGGCCACCGACACACCAAACCAATCTTGTGCACCTATCATAAATACCACTACTAGTATTATCAACCCCACACCCACGCCGTCAAAGAAAAAATTCCTCTTCGTATTTTGTTTTAAGCTATCAAATACTGCTTTATACCACTCACCCTGATACTTAGCATATCTAGCACTCTCGTATTTTTCTCGTGCATACGATTTTACAGATACGACATTGGACACCGAATCAGCCAATTGCCCAGTACATTTGTTCGATGTGCTAGCTTCTTTTTCGTGAATCGGTGCCAACTTCTTAAACCATATCGCCGCTGCTACTATATATATTATGATAAATACCACCATGCCCACTACAAATAGTGGCGCTTTCGGTATCATTACTATCATTATCATTAATATGTCCAAAGCCACTGGAAAAATATTCCAGAAAAACTCATCCATCAGCCGTTCATATGCACCTACAAACTTATTCGTCTGTGATACTAGTGATCCAGAAAATCTATCCGAATGAAATTGCATAGATTGTGCAGTCACCGTATCAAATGCCTTGCAACTTAGGTCGTACATAGCCTTGATTTCCATCTTCCATACGCACCACATCCTAAGCGGCCCCAGCACAAAACTTCTCAGTAATGCCACTACCACCAGTAGTATAGCTCTAGGTATCAAAGCTTGATATAGTTCTTCGCCGCGTATCCCATCAGACACTATCTGTATCATATCAGCAAGCAGTAGTGGCGTAAGAATGTTCCTTAAGAATATCACCATAGGAGTAGTTATCGCCCCACCTATAGCCAGCCCCATATATTTCTTCGTGGCATTCAAAAAATAATACAACGTCCTTCTAGTACAATTCTTCTTCTTAGCATCTGTCATATTACTACTATACCATAAAATTGCATTTTAACAAAAACATTTCCAAAAATAATTTTGCAACAATTAACAATAACCATATTATAATGGTAATGTATTAAATGCGGGAGACCATGAATCATCATAAACGAAAAATTAAACATTTGATTAGAAGCAGGCGATCCTTTCGCTTTGCTAGCTATACGTGTATATTATTGCTAGTACTTTATGTACTCTGTTTCATTGTCCCTCCAGTCTCTACTGACAACTCCCATGCTCTCACCACCACCAGTATCGCTTCTGACACCACTCTCTCCATCTCTCTGTCTGGTAGTGTATTACCATTAGACATTACTCCTACCTCTTCTTCTGGTACCTTTGCTAGTACAGCTAGTGATAGTGTAGAAGCTAATACTGCAGTAATACACGTAACCACTAATAACATCACTGGCTATACATTAGGTATTAAAGCAAGTAATCCTAACTCCTCTTCTGCAGATAAACTAATCAGTGACAATGAACAATGTGAGAATACTCCTACATCTGCCAAATGTGCTATTAACTCCCTCCCCCAAGCAGTATCAGAATCACAATACATAGACAATACAGTAGAAGGAGTAGACCTAAACAACACCTGGGGCTATGCACCTAGTAAATACAACTCTATGCCTAACACTACTACCACCACCACACTAGACCCTTCTACCAATGAGAACATCACTATCACATCCCCCATCAACTACTACCCAGCTCCTGTAAGTGGAGATACTATAGCTACTACAGACTCTCCTAACCAAGAGAACACTACTGCTGGTGACGGTTCACTAGTAGCAGACGAATACACCATAGACTATGGTATGCGTACAGACTACTCTACCTATGCTGGTACTTACTCTACTAACTACAACAACCAGTCTTACATTATCACTGCAGTAGGCAATCCAGTACCATACAGCGTATCATACGACGCCAATAAGCCAGCCCAAGCCTCAACAGATGCCGAAGTCACCAACATGCCCAGTGCTCAAGCCGGTACCACTCATAGCGGAGACGCCATAACAGTACCACTTAGTCCTAAAGTCCCCGCCATAGGCACCACGGATACGTCTACAGGAAGCTTCACTCATGCAGGCTACGTCTTTACTGGCTGGTGCACGGTGCAACCCACAGAAAACCAAACCACAGGCTATCAAACTTGTCCTAATGATACCAGGGTATTCCAACCAGATGATGACTTTGGTATAGACCAGACAGTAGAAAACACCCAGATCCTCTACGCCACCTGGGGCGCTCCGGCCACAATCACGTTCGACGGCAACGGACTAGTATTTAATGGCACTACTACAGATACTACCAACACATTACAGTGCATCCCCACCTACACAAATGGTAAAATTACCGATGAAAAAACCAACATAGTTTACTCTGGCACTTATACCGAACCAGCCCCACTTACCTCTACTCATACCAACTATATTTTCAAGGGTTGGAGTGAAAACCAAGATGCCACAGAACCCACCTATACCACCGAGCAAGATATCCTGGACATCGATCTCAACGCAAATAGCAACATTACCTTCTATGCTATCTGGACTTATACCACCGTAATCACTTTCAATAAAAACGGTGCCGACGGCACCGAAACTATGGATCCGCAAATCATAGAAGCAGGCACCACTGCACAGCTAAGGCCAAACACCTATACTAATACTGGCTACACTTTAATTAACTGGAACACCACATCAAATGGCACCGGCAATTCCTATGCTCCACAAGGAAACTACACCGCCTCAGCAGAATCCAAAAACGTAACATTATACGCACAATGGGAAATCCCATGCCCAGCAAGAACTATTTGTTATAAAGGCAACGACGCATCTTCTGTCACGAACATGGACAATGTCACTCAGTACACCACCTTATCCACTATAGATAAAGACGTAGACCTCTTAGCATCCAACTTTCAAAGATCCGGCTACGGTTTTGTAGGCTGGAGCAGAGATAAAGGCGCCTGGAGCAAACTCACAGACAACGACAATAGTAATGATCCTATTATCTACGGCCCCAACCAAACAATCACAGTAAACAATACGACCAAAAAAGGCATAAATCTCTACGCCACCTGGGCCCCAGCAGAACGAGATAGCAACAATAATCAAGTATATTTTCAAAACTGGCAAGGTTGCTCCAACCTCACCGCCACGACCTACGACAATATCACTGGTACGCTAAAAGTCAGCAAAAAACACCGTTACCGCCCTTACAGACAGTCGTGACGGAAAAACCTATGCGATAGCAAGACTAGCCGACGGCAACTGCTGGATGACAGAAAACCTGAGATTAGACAACTCCATTACTTACGAATCTACCACATCAGAGTTCTCCACAGACAACACCAATAATCCATCACTACCACTCGTCAATGACTATGATCAGCAAATCACTTCTAACAGATTGTCCGAATCATCTTATACCTGGTGCACGAATAGCGCAATGTCATCATGCCCTAAACAGTCTCGTCTAAACACAATTAATACTACTCAAACTACAGTATCCCCAGAGTTTACCCATAATTTCACCTATGATGTTCATCAACATTTCGATGACAACATCTTTTCCTATGGCAACTATTACAACTGGTACTCTGCAACCGCCGGCAACAGCGAGCAAGAAACTACATCTACTACAGTAAATGGCGATATTTGCCCAGTTGGATGGAAATTACCAATAGGTGATCAAACAAACACCAACGGCTCCTTCTCTCACCTAGATACCGTAATGGGCGGAACTGGCGACCGCCAAATGACGGTTGCGGCCGCTAATAAGTGGCGCTCCTTCCCAAACAATTACATCTATTCCGGATTATGGAAAGCCGAAGAATCAGCAAGCTACCGCGGCTATATCGGCTATTATTGGACGTCCACTGCAGATGACGATAGCGGTGATGAGGCGCATATCCTTTCCATCTACAATAACCTAGTACATCCAGGCGGAGCATCCAATACCCAAAGTGCCGGCAAAGCAGTCAGATGCATAATTCCTACTCAATAGTAGTATAATTAATTTACCATTATCAAGCCTAAGCGCATTTTCGTTATTGGTGCAAATATCATCATAGCATGTTGACTACAAAATCAAATGCACCTTCATTGACTAGCTAATATCTATCTGTCATTTACATTATGGTATAATATATACATGAAGTTAGAGGATATAGTTAGTCTATGCAAACGCCGCGGATTTATCTTCCAAGGCAGCGACATATATGGTGGTATGGCCGGCACCTGGGATTTTGGCCCCCTTGGCGTCATGCTAAAGCGCAACCTTATGAACGCCTGGTGGAATTATTTCGTCGATAGCCGTGACGATATGTACGGCATAGATGCCGCCATACTTATGAACCCTCGCACCTGGATAGCCTCCGGCCACCTAGCCACCTTTGCCGACCCTCTAGTAGAGTGCAAAGAATGCAAATCCCGCTTTCGCGCCGACAAAATCGCCGATGGCATCTCCGAGTCTGTCACCACCGAAGAATTCCTCGCCACTCACGCCAAATGCCCCGTCTGTGGCAAAGAGTCTTGGGGCCCCATCCGCAAGTTCAATATGATGTTTTCTACTCATGTTGGCGCCATAGATGACGATAGCTCTGTAACCTATCTCCGTCCAGAAACAGCCCAAGGCATCTTTACTAATTACAAAAATATAGTCGATACTGTTTATCCTAGCCTACCTTTCGGCCTCGCTCAGCAAGGCAAAGCCTTCCGTAACGAAATCAGCCCGCGCGACTTTATCCTGCGTGATCGCGAATGCAGTCAAATGGAGATAGAGTATTTCGTCCATCCCTCTACCTGGGAGGAGAATTTTGAGAAGCTCCGCGCTATGCAACACGATTTTCTCGAAAACGTCATTGGCCTAGATAGCAGTAAGATCCACGAATACGAAGTCCCAGCTAGCGACCGTGCACACTACAGCAAACGCACTATAGATTTTATGTTCGACTACCCAGGTGGTGAAGAAGAGCTGATGGGCCTAGCCTACCGCACAGACTTCGACCTCGCCAATATCCAGCGTGAATCTGGCAAATCTATGGAATACCGCGACAAAATCACCAACGAGACATTTATTCCCCACGTTATCGAGCCGTCTATCGGCGTAGAGCGCCTATTCCTGGCCGTCCTTTCCAATGCTTATACCGAAGAAGACATCGACGGCAGCAAACGCACAGTACTAAAATTGCCAGAAAATCTCGCACCATACAAATATTGCGTTTCCCCACTTCTCAAGAACAAACCAGAGCTAGTAGCCAAAGCTCGCAAAGTTTACGATATGCTGCGCGCCAAATACACTTTTGTCACCTGGGACGATTCTGGTAACATCGGCAAACGTTATCGCAAACAAGACGAAATCGGCACTCCCAAGTGCATAGTCATAGATTTTGATACCCTCGCAGACGACACCGTCACCATTCGCAATCGCGATACCGCCACACAAATTCGCCAAACTATTGCAAACTTGTAATAGCTTATGCTATAATGACTTCATAAAATAAGGAGATATTATGGCTGGAAAAGCTAAAACCACATCAGCTAAAAACAACCCAAACAAAAACATCATCATCGGAGTATGTATAGCGGCAATTACCGTAGTAGTAATAGCTGTAGCAGTATTTTTTGCGACTAAAAAACCTCAAATAACCGACGCATACTTCGTGTCAGACAACACCAAGTATGTCATGACATCTAGCGCAGAAGAAATAGGAATATCCGAAAACGCAGCAAATGCCCCTCTAAAAGTCCATCTCGTTTATGGTCGTGACGGCGACAAAATCACCAGCATGACTGCATACGCTGTATTTGCCGACGAATCTGCAGCAAAAGCCGCTCTAGATGATTTCAAAAAAGAAGTCGAAGAAATGTCCAAGAGCGTCTATGTAAACGGCAAATATGTCGTCGCCGAAATGAAAGACGAAATATTCAAAGGTAGCACTATCGACGATGTCCAAGAAAGTGAAGAGTACGAAGTTGTAGAAGACTACGACGAATAATTATTCACTTCACAAAATACCTCCATTTGTGAATGGAGGTATTTTTTATATAGTAATAAACTATTCTTTTGCAGCTTCCTCTATAGCCTTTTTGGCCGCATCGATAGTTTCCGAAACTGCACCTTTTACCTGTTTCACTGCCTTGTCTACATTCTTGGCTAACCGCACCTCAGGATGCGCCTCTTCATATCTCTCGATTGACGCCTTTATTACTTCTTTTGCGGATTTTACATCCTCAAAAGCCTTTACCTTTGTAGTGCCAGCCTTTTTCAGGTCTTTGTAGTGATTAAAATGAAATTCAATCTGCTTAATCAATTGCTTTGGCAAATCCTCTAGTTTATTATATGCATCACCATTATTTCGATCGTCTGCTGGCACGCATATAATCTTATCATCTACTTCACCACCATCCACAAATTTCATTACGCCTAATATTTTCGCCTTCATCCATATGCCAGTAGTAAGAGGTTGATCAGTGATCATTAATACATCTAACTCGTCCCCGTCTTCATCAATAGTCTGTGGGATAAATCCATAATTACATGGTTTTGCAAAAGCCATAGGCTCTACCCGGTCTAGCATAAAACACGCATGTTCACGATCCCATTCAATTTTATGATTAGAGCCAGTAGGTATCTCTATCACTACGTTTAACTCACCCTTTTCATAATCCCCAGGTGTCAAAACTTTATTAAAGTCTGCCATTTTTATCTCCTTATTTATACAAGATATTATACCACCATCCTAGCTAGTCGCAAAGCTCTCAGTACCATATCTTCGCGTAATTTTATGCGTTGCGCCACAGCCAAGCTATTACTTACTATTAATCTCAAAACTTTTATATCATCCGCATCATATTCACCATTTACACCCTCGTCAAATGCCATCTCCTGCATATTCCAATCGTATTTTTTTTCCTGTACCAATTTTTCTCCCTTCACATCACGGTAAAAATTTACCTCTTCCCCCATTATCTTCCTTACGTTCAGCAAATACCAAGCCTCTATCATTCTCATATCGCCGTCCGTATTCATTGATTTAAAACATTGATCCACTATGTCAAAAAAATCCGAATTGTCAGACCCTTCTGCTACGCCATTGATCCTTTTCATTATCCCGGCCGCCAGCTCTATTTTATCAAGGTCTTTTATTATTTCACTGTAATATTTCTGCATTCTCGCACCAGTTACAATACCGAAATCGCTCTTCCCAAAATGAATAATATATTCAGTCAAAGTGAACATTTCTATACTTCCAGCCAATTTAGACTTCTCCTTGCGAACCCCTTTAACCATAGCAGATATCTTTCCATCAGGAGTAATAATGTTCAATATCCTATCCGATTCGCCATAATTTGTACGACGAAGCACATATCCCAAAGTTTTAACATCTCTATTTCGAATATTGCTCGACATATCCCCTAATATCCTCTGGTCTCATTATCTCCTTATTCAACATCCCTACCACCCCATACGTAGCTAAACTGTTCTTATTTATGTCAAGAGATGTCACTATTACCACTGGTATCTTAGCTGTATCATTATACGACACTAGTTCATTCAAAAAAGTAAATCCATCCGGCCCATCTAGCAATATATCCAAAAAAATCATCTTAGGAATGATCCCCTCTGCTATTTTATCCATTGCGTCAATTGCATTGGCAAACACCAAGGTCTCTTCACGCACATAGCTCACTATGCATTTTGCCATAATTCGATCGTCGTCTATCACAAAAATCATCAGAACAAACTCGCTTGGTTAGACATCATTAACTCTATATAAAAGCTCGTTCCATCACGATGCCTCACAACTCCTATATTAGCATTCATATACTCAGAAAATTTCGACGCTATATATAATCCCACCCCAGAAGACCCTGGCCTCATCGCCATAGAAGTCGGCTTGTCTACTCGTCCACTCTTTATCTTACGCCATATATCTATAGGCAAAGCCGGCCCATAATCCCTCACTACTATTTTCACCTTATCATGTTTATCGCTCACTATCATCTTGGTCTTCATTTTATCATCAGAATAATGTATTGCATTTAGCAAAAAATTATATACTACGCTATACAGCAAATCACGATTAGCAATCACTAGCCTTGACTTATTCTTATATTTCACATCTAAACTCCCTAGATCATTACCCAAAAGGTAACTTAATTCATGAGATACAGCGTCGCACACTTCACGTACCGCTACTGGTTCCATGGTGAATAGCCCATCCTCTAACCTACGCACCCTAGCCAAATCATTTACCTGCCTAATAGCTCTTTCAGATACTCTTATCATCTCAGCACGTACATGTTCATCCTTAGCGCCTGCACCCTCAAATACAAAGGCCAATTGTCTCATCACGGCAAGTGGCGCTTTCAGCTCATGTGCCACCAACAAAATACCATCTACCTCCTCATTCATATACAACTATTATAACACTGTATATTGATGATATATAATAAACTTTACTTATTAAACGTGACAGTCCTTAGCAATGCATCAAAATCTTCTTCGAACAACACACTATCAGTCTGCATTATTACTGTCTTATCGCGTATCTTAAATATTACAATAAACCCACTCAAGTCCGTACCAGGTATAGTACCGGTATATCTATTCGCAGTAACCTCCGTACCCTTTTCTACATTGCCTATTACTACAGACTGCACAGTTAGCTTAGCATCCTTTTTCTCAATTTCCTTTCTATACTTAGCTACCACATCCTCGTAACTGTCATTCAATATAGACACTCTCAAAGCATTAATGGTATCTTTAGATACAGTATTTACCTGTATAGGATTCAAATATGCGCTAAAATTACCACCATTTGCCGCATCAGACTCCACATACACGCTCCAAGTTTTTGGATATTCAAAAGTCAACTGACCATAATCTGCCGGTCCAGAAAAAGTCTGCAACGGCTCTTTCTTTTGGTTCTCGCAGCTAATAGTATCCTGTTCAGACTGTTCATCCTTCGCCTTTGCTACCGCCACACTTATATTGTAATCTGCTTTTTCCTGCACATCTTTATACTGTAAAAAAACCCATATAAATAATCCGATAAAAGTAACCGATATCAAAGATAGTATTATTATTACAATAGTTTTTATCAACCCACTTGCGCTTTTCTTTGGCTCCACCACCAAAGGTGTCTGCTGCACCATCGGCATAGCACCGCCAGAAACAACCGAACCACCAGACTGCGACGAACTTTGATTATTATCCATAACCCTATTATATCATACTATTTTGTAAAATCTTTTTCTAATATTTCAATATTATTTTTTAATTCACTCAAATCTTTTTGTATGTCCTCAGCCAATGCCATAGCCTTTTTATATCTTTCTTCTACTTTATCTAAATCAAATTCATCTGAGTAAAACCAATCAACACTTTGGTCAAATTCTTCAATCTTATTATTTATATTTTTCTTATCTTTCATTTATCTCCTTTACTAATGCTTTTATTTCTTTTTCTGCCATAACTATATTTATATTATTGCCTATCACAACTTTCCCTCTGAGTATCGCATATCCACGTTGCAACACCCGCTCCGGGTCCATAGCTGACAATAATTTCATTCGTTCAGCTAACCGTCTCTCATGCTCCTCAATCTTAGTCTGTATAGCTTCAAAAATCCGCACAATCTTTTCATTTTCTTTATTTTTTAAGCTATCAATTTTATCCTTTATCATTAAACTAGCCCTCTGTATTTCTATATCAACTTTTTGTCTCACGCTACTTTTATCCGGGGTCAACATTTGCGCAGCATTGGATGGTGTCGATGCCCTTATATCAGCTACCAAATCCACCAAACTTTCATCAACTTCATGCCCTATCCCAGTAATCACAGGTATTTTTGATGCTGCTATTTCCCGCACTAAAGCTTCATCATTAAAACAAGCCAGATCGTCTGCCGATCCACCACCCCTCAATATTGCAATTATCTGTACTTCTCCTTTCTCATTAAAATACCTCAAGGCTCTAATGATCTGATCTGATGCATCTGCACCTTGCACCTGAGTATGTGCCACCTGCACGTCCAAACCACCCCATCTCTCATTGAGTATTTTAATAAAATCCGCATACCCAGCCGCCGCCGTA
The DNA here is from genome assembly GCA_902761145.1 of uncultured bacterium. Taxonomy (GTDB): domain Bacteria; phylum Patescibacteriota; class Saccharimonadia; order Saccharimonadales; family Saccharimonadaceae; genus Nanosyncoccus. The sequence continues at coordinate 19,615 of CACWJA010000004.1, read as the reverse complement.
CTGGATATTACCCCTACTCTAGATAAATCTCCCGGTATTCCACGCTTCTTGTCTGCGTCAAATAGTCCTTCATCGGCTAGCTTCTTTTTTAGTAACTCATACGCTTTTTTTATACTACCCTCGCCCACAGGCATCACACTATTTACCGTAAAAGAAAACTTTCCCCATTTGGTAAGCTTTGGCACGCCTCTCACTACTATCTTCATACCATCTTCCAATGGAACCCTCAATTGATACATTGTCATAAAACATGATACACTAGATTCTTCATCTTTTACATCAAAAAATACCCACTTCCCCTGATTGACTTTAAAACTCGCAACTTCACCCACCAACAATACAGATGAATACGCATACTCCAATGTCTGATTTACAACCGAAATAAACTCAGTTGGACTAAGCTGTATGCTAGCTTCCATTATTCTTCCTCTGAATCGCTTTATAGTACGGTACCGACCCAGATATCACTGTAAACAGCAGAGTAATTACCCTTGTCATCACAGTCACAATAGTCGCAGTCGGAAAGTCTACCCCTAACGCTATCATCACGCCCGCCATACCCAGTTCGTATAGTCCATATGGCACAATCCCATCGAACACCGACCCAATAGCTTCCCCCACCATAATGAACGGCAGCAGCTCTGGCCTACCCAAAGATATCGCCACAATCCAATACGTCGCTATCTCACAAAAACTATATATAAATCCCCACAACGCAGGCTTCTTCAGATAACGCTTGTTTTCTTTTGCCATTTTTACACTCTCATGTATGTCGGCAAAATAATTACTAATTTTTTCGTATCGCATCAATTGCCTTTTATGCCCAAAACTTACGATTTTCACCACCGAATTCATAATTTTAGCCACAGTCTTCGAAAAAAATTCGATTCGTTTTTTACTGCTTGCTATATATACCACAAACCACAAAAAGAAAAATACTGCCATGTTCATCAATAGCGACACAGGTATAATCCATTTCGCATCATCAGGGATAGCATTAAGAATCAATAAAATGACTATAGCTATCAAGGCCTGTGCGTAGTTTATTACAGTAGTTATTGCATACCTAAAAATATACAAAAAACTCGCCTGCCCAGCCGACACATTATATGGTAACAATCTATATGTTAAATATGCCAACCCACCAATCCCACCAGCAGGTATTGCATGATTCACAAAATTCAATTCAGTAGAAATCAACAAAACATCTTTATTTGAAAACTTCTTCACACTTTGTCTATTGCTAAGGTACGAAAAAAATATTTTACCACAAGCATAATACATAAATAATTGTTCAGGTATCAAAAGTAATAATACAAATATATTCGCATCATCCAAATGATTAACTGTATCTAAAATATCTGGCCAGTTTTGATAAATCACATATCCCACCAACACTAAGGTCAACACGGAAAGGATTGCACGAAAAGAAATCTTAATCTTTTTCTTCTTAACCATAACAAAATTATAGCACAAAATAACCCCCAGAATGGGGGATATTTAGCGTACTTCAACCCTTACGCGAGGTAAACTCTTACCCGAAAAATGCGTCTTTTTGGTCTTCACAAAAGTAACTACACCATCTTTTGCTGCATGGATAGTAAAATTACGTGACATATAAGTACCCGGACCAGCAATCTTAGTGGCACCAGTCTGACGTACCAATACTTCACCATTCTTTACTTTCTGTCCACCAAAACGCTTCACACCAAGTCTCTGACCGGCATTATTGTGGACATTCTTAGCGGTACCGCCTGCTTTTACATGTGACATCTATTTTTTCCTTAATATTATTATATCTCGCGCCACAGCTTGCCCATCACGATGATAAAGCAACCCCTCACGCGACTTATTTACTACATTATACCCCATATTCTCAATTTCGTCAATCATTTTATCCGAAAAAAGCCTTTCGTACTCTGCATTCACGCGCAACCATGCCGGCATAGCTACCACTACTGACACACCAGTTCGGATTTGCAAAGCTAAATTTTTTAGAAACCCCACAAAAATCCTGCCACATTCTTGTTTTTGTTCTTTTAATTCTATCTCTGAAGGAATTTTCGAAAAGGGTTTGCCTAGATACCCTTCACAAGCTACAGCATCTATTGTTTCACCCCATCGATGGCACGTCACATCTCCTTTTTCCAGCCTATATCCATCAAGTCCATAATATTCCAAGTTCTTCTTGCTATACTCAACCATCCTCTCGCTAATATCCGTACCATAAGCTTTGTATCCCATCAGCATCGCCTCTTGCAACACTACGCCAGTTCCACAAAAAGGGTCCAATACCCACGCGCCAGCATTCAGCGGCCCACAAAGATTTATCAAAATCTGCGCTAATTTCGGCGGTAACATTCCTACCTTAGCATCCCTAGCTGGCCGCATCTGATCACGCTTAGCATACGCATCTATATCCTGCACCCCTATCACCCTGTACCACTTACCATCGCTTTTGATTAACTCAACTTTCCGCTCATTCTTACCGCCGAGTCCATTATGCAGCGAAGTTGCAGTCGAAAGCACAGCTTCCTTATTTTCTACAATTCTCACACTGCGCCCATGCCTTACCAAAATCTTCTTTAATTTTAAAGCTTCCATCATTATATTTCTACGATTAGCTGTGCCAGAATAATCCGATACCCCCAAAGTAATCTTCCCCTCTGGCAGGTCCATCAAATAATGCATAGGTGCTACAGCCAATTCTTCAGCCAATTTCAAACTACCACCCATTCTGTCTATATTTGGTCTTACATCAGTATTGAATTCTATAATGTACTTATTTTTGACTTTAGCATTACCAAATAGCGCATAAACTTCTGCCAATGATATATCCAACTGTCTACCAGCTATCGCAATATACTTCATTTTACGATTACAAATTTATTCTTACCTTTTTTTATGATAGCTATTTGTGATAACGCCACGTTCTCCTGCACTTTTACCCCGTTCACAGTAATAGCGCCTTGAGCCAAATATTCACGTGCTTTTTTCTTTGACTCTGCAAGTCCATTGTCCACCAACACATCCACCAACATACTGCCTTTACTTACTACAGGCAAATATTCGGCAAATTCAGAAAGTTCATCTTCGGAAAATTCCGCAAAATTAGTATTCCTGTCGAACAATACCTTAATAAGATTTACTATTGCGTCCGCATTCTCCTTCCCATGCACCACCTCGGTAGCACCATAAGCCAAAGCTCTCTGCGCCTTCCGTTCTTCTGGATGTTCATGGTGTATAGCCAATATTTCTTCAATCTCATCTTTTTCGAGCAGCGTATAGATTTTTATCAAGTTTTCCACCGCTTCATCGGATTGATTCAGCCAAAACTGATAAAAGTCAAATATAGATGTATAGTTACCGCCACCATTATCAGCAGCCGCCAGCCATACTGCATTCCCCTCCGACTTACCAAATTTCCGTCCAGTCACGGGATCCACTATCAAAGGAGTGGACCATATGTCCGCTTTGCCATTCTCTAATCTTTTTATCAAATGAATCCCAGACGCAGCATTTCCATATTGATCTGCGCCACATAGCTGTAAGTCCACACCGTGCTCGCGATACAAATGCAAAAAATCATATCCTTGAATCAATGTATAAGAAAACTCCGCATAGCTTATTCCTGCACCCCCTTCACCAATTCGGTTTTGCACAAACTGGCGATCTAGTAGCTGTGTCATCGAAAAAGCTTTACCTACTTTCCGCAAAAAATCCAAATATTTCATTTCGCGGAACCAGTCCAAATTATCCACCATCACTACATCGTCAGCCCTCACGATTCTCTCAATCTGTGCCTTAATGCATTTTTTATTATGTTCCACCTCATCCAAAGATTTTAGTTCGCGTTCGTCATTTTCTTTTGGATCACCAATCTGTCCAGTAGCTCCACCCACCAATAAATATGGCTTATAACCGTGTCTTACAAAACACGCGCACATCATTAGCGCCGCCAGATTTCCTATAGTCAAAGAATCCGCAGAAGGATCAGCCCCCCAGTAAAATTTCTTTGTTTTACGTTCGTCTAGCTCCGACGCATCTTCGACAGTAGTCTTAGCAAAAAAACCACGATATTTTAGCTCTTCAGATAATTTCATATATAATATATACCATATTTAAGGCAATTTTGCACCCTGCCTCGCCTTATTCGCCCACTCATCCGCCATCTCATTATATTCTATTCCTGCATGCCCTTTTACCCATTTAAGTACTACCGAATACCTAGTATATAATTCCCAAAGCTCTTGTACAATTTCCAAGTTTTTTATAGGACCACTTTTCTTCTTCCAGCCTTGCTTTTCCCAAGTAGGCGCCCACTTCGTTAAGACATTTATCCAAAACTCAGAGTCAGTATGAATTTCACACCCAGCTTCTCCGGCATATTTCATCGCTGCTATTAGAGCTTTACCTTCCATCCTGATATTAGTGCTATCTTCTTCTGCCCCCAACGCTACCGGCCTACCCGCCCCATCACTTATTTCAATCACAGCAAAACCACCTGGCCCAGGATTAGGATCCGCACTTCCATCAGTCCACAATATTTTCATATCACTCATTATACCACGTTAGTATCTAGGCGGCAGCTCACAAGTATACGTAGGTATCATCAGCCCTTCGGTGTCATCATGTTCCATCGATGCACCACTAACCCCTATCGAATCCGCAGCCCACAAATACCACGATGGATCCATATTTATAATCTCCGCCGGAATCATAGAGTTCGCACCTGTACCTGCACCATAAGAACGATCAAATGATACACTACCACCAGCTATCACTGCACCATTTATACGCAACTGAACAGAACGTGCTGGACTGCCCAAATTATTCTTTTTTTCATCGCTTTCGGCAAATGGACAAGTCTCAATATTTTCCTTGGCTATTAGTATTGCATCTATCCTTTCTACATTACAATTAATTATTATATTATTTGCATAAATAATTACTTTCGGGATAGATTCTAAGGTACTATAGCTACCATTGTATTCAATATTTCCATCTATCGTAATAGTCCCGTTCTCGTTTTTATACATTTTGCTTTCACCTGAATTAGGATTCAGATTCGCATCAGGAGCACCTACCGTCTCTACATCTTCCGCATCTTCTTCCTTCATTTTCCCAGTCAACTTACCCACCAATACTCCTATATCAATCATGCTTCCACCAGAATAGTTCAAACCGCCTCCACTAGAATTACTACTGCCAGGATTTATGCCCGAGCCATTGTTACCAGGCCCAGAATAACTAGCTGTCTTATCGTTATCACCCAAGAACGAATAGTTCGGGCTCAACTCTCCGCCAACATTACCTGCAAACCCTAATGCAGCACCACTAAATAGATTACCTGTATTACCAGAGCCAGTTTCCACGGATAGTTCACCCCATGAGCCAAATTTACGTGGAGCATGCTCCTCAAACGACGTCGCTAGCACTATCTTATTAGCCAAAGGAATGTCATCAACATCTACCCCATCTTTTACAAAGATATCACCACCCCATACCTGGAAACTAGGCTTTTTAACAACCGTTATTGGCGCTGCATCGGAATAGGCCCATTCATGATTACCTTCTGGATCCCACCAATTAGTTTCACTGCTCGCTGCCGGATATACAGCCACTCTTACATAGACTTCAGTTCCAGCTGGCAGATCCGGAATAAGAGCAAATACATTGCCAGTTTTTTCAGATGCACTAAATACTGCACTTATATCAGTATGTAAATCACCTCCATCTGGCTCATTCCAGGCGCACTTATTAATATCGTATTTGTCAGTACAGATAGCAGTTTTCCATTGTGCATCTTCCACAATAGTCGCATAAGGATCTCCACCAACCAGACCGTTAGCCCTTAGTTCAGTAGTTATTTTATAGGGTATATTATAATTTTCTCCAGCGTAAGCCATAATATGATTACCTTCTACGCTTGGAACGTTCCTGAAGTTATACGGCACTACTACATTAGCCACCAAATCGGTATTATTCTCTACATCGTATTTGTCGGTTATCACATTAGCCGTCAAACTTCCATTGTCGTTAAAGTATCTCACTTGCTTCGGCGTAGTACTTCCTTGTTCATTTTCATTAATATTTACAATTTCTTTCAATTCACGCCCTACTTCACCTTGCGACACAGTATGCGATGGAACATGTTCCATTTCATCGCTCGAGTCTCCAGTAGCATACGGCAAAATACGCTCCGATTTCTCATCCGAATCTCCAACAGCATAATTATAAGTTTTACTAAAATCTACAGATGAAAATCCCTCGCTATGCACCGTAAAGGCATTATTCCAATCCGCATCATTACCATTATTATCATTATAGGCATCCTTCAGTGTCTTCTTATCTGCATTAGTTTTCCAAACTCCATTGATCTGCATCTTTTCCGGCACACGGTTTACCAATTCCTGCACTCGTGGATTATAAGTCGCCAAAAAATCTATGTCATCACCAGGTCTAGCATACGTTGTCCCGGCATAATTAGTTTGACCCAAAGAATTATTCTTCACTTTAATATTCAACGTCGTGTCTACGTTTCCCACCGCAAAAGCACAAGCCATAGTACCCGTCAAACCAGATTCACCATCCCTATAAAATCCCATCTGTTCGCATATTGATTGCCCCGTATACATAGTCTGTAATTCGGAGCGTACCACCTTCTGGCTAGTGCCGTTAAACCCACTTACTGCCTCAAACTTATTTTCATTTCCCACAACCCAACCTTTAGGATCGATAGACGCATCATTGACATACCTATATACCCTATATTTTACCCCTCCATTCCCAGATAGTCTTCTCAGTCCATGACCAAACCTCACCCACTGACACCCATCATTGCATCCACTTATTTCAAGTACCGCCTTATTATTATCTCCTCCCGGCATGTAATCAGTGCCTTTCCTGTCACTACTTCCGACATGACTCCAGTCGTTATGATCCGCATCGTAACCCTTGACTACCGTCGAAATACCCTGAAAACTGTCCGGAATAGGAGTACTTATTTTTAGAACAGACTGATCAGAGTAGCACGAACCATTTTTTGTTTCATTTCCGCCATAACACCGGAAAAAATTAAGATTCGTCTTATAAATACGCCGACCATCTTCATCCTCATAATCATCACTAGAAGCAATGGCGTCAGCCAACTTTATCTTTATACTCTTTACTTCGGAAGTTAAATCATTACCTCTAATCACCCCAGCCCTCACCATATAGGCTCCCCAACTATTCCAACCACCTTTAGTATCATTTGGCCAACTTATAGCGTCAAACTTTAAAGAATTATATTTTTTTCCATTATACGCAGCTTTACCGGCAGCACAATTAAGCCCCTTGCTGTCCGCATTATACGTATCATTCTTTTCTCTGTCGCCAGTAAAGACTATCATACAAGTAGCATTCGCAGCAACACTATAAGAATTATTTATCACAACACCGTGCACATAAACAGTAATCTCACTGTCGCTACCATCATACTCAACTATCGATTCCAGCTCATTTCCACCAGGCTTACTACTCACCCATAAGGCACCTCTCGCACCGCTACCGACACAAGCATTATATAAAGACTCATTATACTGCTTACCCTTATTCTGTAGCTCTGCACAAGTCATCGCATTAGAATCCTTTGCACAACAACACACGTTCACCCAAAGACACGCTACCAATACCCCCAAGATTATTTTTATTTCGCCCGTCATCCTTTCATCCTCTCCCTGGTGGTATCGCCTCACCACGCTCTTCTGCTATTTTTAGATATTCTTCTGCCACTGTATCATTACCATACGCCTGTTCGTACACATATATCAAGTATGCGGTATCACCAGTAGGATAAAACTCCTCAGCTTTATACACATCAAATAATACTTGATCCTTATACCTGCTAGCACCCTCCTCGACGTCAAAGTCATACAGTATCCCCGCCCGCGATGCATATATGACAGCTTTCGTCTCCATGTCGTCAGTAGCCTCAAGCTGCTTGTTCGTCAATTCTATCAAACCTTCCATATCTTTATTAGCTACATATTTACCCCAACTATCAAAAACATCACCATATTCAGGCTCTTCCACGCCGACATCTACTGAATCATTCTTACTCATTGTCGTTACAACTATAGCAACCACGCAAATAGCAACAATCAATAGTAACGCCGCACCCATAGCCCACGCCATTATTTTTTGTCTATTTTTCCCCCACTCTACGCTCTTCATGATAATACTATATTATCATAAGCAAGTTACAATTCCAATACTTTTTGCTGAATAATTATTTTATTATTTCATCGATTATGCCATACTCTTTCGCTTCTTCTGCGCTCATCCAGTTATCACGATCCATGTCTTTTTCTACCTGTTTTATGTCTTTACCAGTATTCTTGGCAAATATTTCCGCCAAACGTTTCTTCAGGAAAATACCTTCTTTTAACATTATTTCTTGATCAGTAATTTTGCCTTCTGTGCCAGATGACGGCTGATGTATCATTATTCTAGAATTCGGCAAGCAATATCTCTTACCTTTCGCCCCACACGACAACAGCATCGCCCCCATACTCGCTTGCAGTCCTATGCCTATCGTCTCTACATCTGGCTCGATATAATTCATCGTATCTATTATAGCTAACCCATCATACACGCTGCCACCTGGAGAATTAATATATAGCTTGATCGGCTTTTTAGAATCTTCATGCGCAAGATACAGCAGCTGTGCTACTACTAGGTTGGCCGTATGCGGATTCACGTCCTCACCGATGAATACAATTCTATCATTGAGCAGCCGTGAATATATATCATAAGCTCGCTCCCCTTTATTTGTTTCTTCTACTACTGTAGGTACTAAATAATTTTTTGTCATTTTACTCCTTTACTAATTTTAATTTCTTATTTACATATTTTAGTGTCGGTATATCACCTTTTTCTAATTCGCCCGCTATTATCTGCTCAGATATTAGCGATTCTACCTCGTCCTCTATTTTGCGCCTTAATGGCCTTGCGCCATTCTTCGGATCATACCCTTCATCTATCAAATATTTCTTTGCTTTTTCGTCTATCTTTATACCTATTCCTTTTGTCGCGAGTCTCCTTCTTAGATCACTTATTAGGTTGTCAAATATTTTCTCTACGTCTTTCCTAGCCAAAGCATGGAATACCGATATATTATCTAGTCTATTAATTAGCTCTGGTCGCATCACCTTTTTCAAAGCTTTCATTGCATAAGATTTATTTTCTTCGTATTCCTCTGCTAGAGCCTTCTTATCCTTTGCGGTCTTTGCCGTAAACCCAAGCTCACTCTCCCTATACATATCTGCCGAACCTAAATTTGACGTAAGTATTACTATAGTATTATTGAATTTTATCTTACTACCTTGTCCGTCCGTAAGTACACCATCCTCAAGTATTTGTAGTAGTAAATTAAATACATCTGGATGTGCTTTTTCTATTTCATCAAATAGTATTACCGAGTATGGTTTGCGTCGTACCGCTTCAGTCAGCTTACCACCGTCATCATAGCCTATGTATCCAGCCGGTGCCCCTACTAGCCGCGATACGTTGTGTTTTTCACCAAATTCGCTCATATCTATCTTTACTAGCGCATTTTCTCCACCAAACACTTCTCTAGCTATCACACGCGCCAGCTCCGTCTTACCTACGCCAGTCGGCCCCATAAATAGAAAAGATCCTATCGGCCGCCTAGTATCAGTAATGCCACTTCTGCCGCGCCGTATCGCCTTTGCCACTGCCGCCACCGCTTCATCTTGCCCTATGATAGATCTTTTCAGTTCGTCCTCTAGATTCATCAACATTTTCATCTCACTACCATGCACTTTGCTCACCGGTATACCAGTCTTTAATGATACCGCTGTAGCCAAATTCTCTTCCGTAAGTGTCGGATTTTCCATTTTCTTTACGCCAGCTTTTTCTAGCTTTTTTATTTCCTTATCTAGCTTTGCTAGCTCAGTTTTTAGATTGGCGGCTTTTTCGTAGTCTTCTTTTTCTGCCGCATCAGCGATCTTATTTTCCAACGCAGCTTTTTCTATCTTCATTTTTTTATATTTGCCACCACCTTTTTTATCAGCCGCCACCTTAGCTATAGCACTTGCCTCATCTATCACATCTATCACTTTGTCTGGCATAAACCTATCATTTATATATCTTTGGCTCATAGTAATAGCTGTCTCTAGCATTTCATCTGGTATCACTACACCGTGATGAGTCTCATAATGTTTCTTTATACCTTTTAATATTCTTAAAGTCACAGCTGCACTTGGCTCTTCTACCATTACGGTCTGAAACCTTCGGCTCAATGCCTTATCTTTCTCAATGCTCTTTCTATATTCATCCAGCGTCGTCGCACCTATTAAGTTTATAGAATTACGCGCTAGTGCCGGCTTCAATATATTCGCCGCATCCATGCTACCTTCACTAGACCCAGCACCACTTAGCAAATGTATCTCATCTATAAATAGTAGCACCGAATCATCGCCAGTCGCCTCATCTATTATGCCCTTTATTCGCTCTTCAAATTCCCCACGAAATTTCGTCCCCGCCACCACAGAGCTTAAGTCTACTTGATATATATGCTTACCTATTAAGTTACCTGGCACTTCATTCTTCACTATTCTCGTAGCTAGCCCCTCTACTATTGCCGTCTTGCCTACACCAGCTTCACCTATCAGCACTGGGTTAGACTTAGTCCTGCGCGATAGTACAGTTATTACTCTCTCTATTTCGTTCTCTCGCCCTATTACTGTATCCAACTTCCCCTCCTTGGCTTCTTCTGTCAAATCTTTACCATAGCGGCTCAGAAATTTCAGCGGAGATTTTTTCAAATATTTTGCTTTCTCAGCTTTTAATTTTTCATCTTTTGTTTGCTCTTCTACCAATCTTTCTATTTCGTCTAACAATTTCTCTGTATCTACTTTTAATCCCACCAATATTAGACTTGCCCTAGAGTTTGGCTGGCTCAGTAGCGCATACAAAATATGTTCTGTCCCTATTACAGTAAGTCCTTGCTCACGCGTATAATTTTGCGCCATCCTTAGTGTCAAAATTACCGCCTCAGATAACGACATCATCGCCATATCACTTCCCGGCACCTCTACCGCAGTCTTATTCAGCGCTTTTTCCACTTCTTCCAGTGTAGCACCTTGGTCACGAATCATTTTTGCCCCAGTAGACATATCTATACTCATAATACCAAGCAGTAAATGCTCCGTCCCCATATAGCCATTATTATATCTTTTACTGTAAAAATCCGCCTTTTGCAGTGCAAACCGCGCATTTTCACTCAACCGATTCATTATTTCACTAAATTCTTCTTGCATAATACTCCTATTGTAACAAATTAGCACTCACAATGCAAGAGTGCCAATTCACTATTTTTAACCTATTTTAAGCTCTAGATTTTGGAATAATTTTCCGCAGTATTTACTTTTTCTACAAAAGCATCAAAAGCCTTGGTTATCAAACTACTCTCATCAATACTCAATTCGGAAGACAAAGACAAGCCACTCGGAACCAATACAAAATAATTATATTCTCCATCATTAAATATCGGCTTTATCATTTCGCCAGGATATCTTTCTAGCTCACTTTCTTTGGTCTTCACTATAGCCAAATCATGAACGATATCTTCCACCCCCAAATCCGGATATTTATCAACAATCTCTTTCATTTCTTCCGTCAATGCTGTTATCCGGATTGAACAAGTACTACCATCACAATCTTCTTTCATAGATTTAGCTACGTACACGAAAGGAGTTCCTATCCTTATTTTCACCCCCCATTCATCCAAAACTATAAAATCCGACTCTTCCATACTGGCAAATGTATCACCTTCCATATTTGCGTTATCGCCAGCACTACCAGTAGTATTGTTTTTCGCGGCCATTTCCTCAATCTGCTCCTGCAAATCATTATTCTGCTGCTGCAAAGTACTTATCTGCGAATTTAGCTGGTCTTTTTGTGTATTACCATCCATATAAGCCCATACACCAAACCCTACACCACCAGCAGCTATTAGCAACAATAATATCGTAGTTAATATCCAGCCAGTCTTTCTGCCCCCTTTTGCGCCCACTACGGACGCACCATTACCAAAAGTCGGTCCATTATCCACTGGCACACTTGCCCCCGCCCCAGCAGCACTAGCTGGCCGTGCAGCCACCGGCCGCCTTCTTGTTATCGGCCTATTTGGTATATCTATTTCTTGTCCTGGTTGCATATTGTCCTTTCTACTTATGTTAATATCATTATAACATATTCAATATAATTATAACGCCATATATTAATCGTCTATTATTAGTCAAATTTCCGGTGCGCTTTGCGGCTACGCCACACATATATTAGTATTCCGGTGACCAACACCAACAATGGTACAAATCTAAACATTTTGTTTTCCTTTTTATTTTATATAACCTTTATGTTTATTATGCTATCACATTGCTAGACCCATGTCAAACATTTTTAATACAAATCAAAATAATCAAAACACATTACACCAGAACAACAAAGTAAAAGTCTATTATCTACTGTAGTTGAGGAACATTAAGGAAAAATTGCCCTCAGGCAATTCTTTCCGCCGTAAGCCCCTTGGGACGCTCTAGCGAAGTAAAGCGAGCGTTAGGGGCGAAGCGATGTGGTAAAATCTTTAGGCTTCACATCGCGTAGCTTCCGAAACACAGTAGATAATGTACCTTATATGAAATGTTTATATGCAAGCAAATTGTACAACTATATAACAGGAGAACTATGCTATAATGAAAAAAGCGAGGTAATAATATGTTAAAAATCAAGCATCAAAAACGTGACCCAGCAGTGCCACCGTTGAGCATCTCTGGGCTATTCGATCTTTCTTGTATCGGCCACAACGACGACATAGTTATCAATCAGAAAGAGCTAAACTTTACCCGTTATGAGCTCAAGCAAGACCGCAAAACTCTAGCCAAGGCATTCCTGGCTCTTGGTATCAAATCTGGCGATATTATCACCGTAGCCACTGGCCGTAGTATGTACGAAAATGTCCTTATTTTCCTAGCAGCCAATCGTATCGGCGCCATTGTAAGCTTTCTAGACGAGAAAACCGCCCGCGACACTCTCATCCACTATCTAGATGAATTCAAATCCCCACTACTTATCACTTATAAGTATTCCGATGAACGCATCGAGGCCATCAAACACGATGCCCCATCTGTCAAACACGTCATCAATCTAGACGGCCGCACCATAGATGAATCCGGCCCAGACGACGAACAATTAGAAGATATAGATTTCCATGCCCTAGACGGCTTTTGGCTAGATCGCCAGCCTATCACCAAGATAGCTGACAAATATCATGGCCGAATACCCTCAAATTTCTTCTCAGCTCGCAAAGAAGCCCTTATTTCCTTTACTTCTGGCTCTACTTCTGGCCCTAAGCCAATGGTCTTTACCAATAAGGCCCTAATCGCTTCCGCTATTTATTCCAAAGTCGCTTCCGATGTCAAAATGTGGGACAAAGAGCTACATTCCTGGATGAGTTATGTTCATTTCGACTGCCCATATGGGCTAGTAGTCTCTACCATTGCACCTATTTGCGGTGGCGGCGAAGTCATCCTTACTCCAGATATCGACGACACCAACCTAGATTACTATATAGGCAAAAACCCCAATACTATCTTTGGTATTCCACCACTTCTTGAGGCTATGCCTTCACTCAAAGAAGACACCGATATTAGCAACCTAAAGATGTTTGCTTCTGGCGGCGAACGCCTAGAAAAATCCGCCTCTCTAGCTGCACTAGATTTCTTCAAATCTCGCGGCCTCAAAAACATTAAGATCAGCAATGGTTACGGCGTAGGCGAAGCCCTAGGTCTCATCTCTACCGCCGTCGGCAACCGCACCTACAATCCTGACTCAGTAGGCCAAGTCCCTGCCGGCGTCCATGTAATGGTGCTAAATCCAGACACTGGCGAGGAGCTCAATTTCGGCAAAACCGGCATTCTCTATGTCACCGGCAAGCATATCCTCAGCCGCTACCACAATCGCCCTGAGCTCACCGAAGACAAAATCATTACTATTCACGGCAAAAAATTCGTCAAGACAGGCGACCTCGCCTATGTTACCGAGACTGGCTTTGTCAATCTAGTCGGTCGCGCCACATTTTTCATCAATAATCTCCCAGCCAAAGTCTACTACGAAGTAGTCCGTGCTGCCGTCTCCAAATCCGACCTCGTCAAAAAATGTTACGTAGTCAAAGGCCCCGACCCCAAGCTCAAGCTCGCCGCCTATGCTTTTGTAGTTACTAATGACGGAGTCGGTCACAACGAAGACATTCGCAAGCAGATTATAGCCAAATCAGCCGAACCATTCAATCTCGGCCGCCGCCGCATCACTCTCAAAGATTACGAACTTCCACACAAAGTAATCTTCCTAGACGACCTCCCACTCACCAAAGCCAACAAGACCGACTTCCGCCGTCTCGAACGCATGGCTAAAGAGCTCGGTGATACAAAAGGTGCTGATAAGTAGGTTTTGCCAGCATAAATGAGATTTAGACCAGATTTTTGAATGCTATTTTTACAACTCAACAATGAAAAAATTTCCCGAGATTAGGAAAAATTTTTTCTTGACTTGCGTTATAAAAATAGCAATGAAAAAGTCCAAGCTGGCAAAACCTACTTATCAACACCATTGCATACAACTTCATTTGCATGCAACCACCCTTCTACCGATCCGCCGTCTAGATATTCGCCAGTTGTAGGCGCTACACGCATTATACCGCCATCTTTGATATATTCATCTATTGGGTCCGTTACCATATACTCCTGGTCTTTTGGCCCAAAATCATTTTCCTTTACGTACCGCACTATTCGCCTTAGTAGGTCTGGCGTCATTATATATTTCGATACATTTATCAAATTACTCGGCGCTTCTGCCGGCGTAGGTTTTTCTACCACGTTCATTAATTTACCATCTTCTACGGCTAATACCCCATATTTGCCTACCTTCTCTCGTGGAATCTCCACGCCCAGTATTGCGCTCTCATTTTCCCCAGCTGCTTTTATCAGTGCCTCTGCAGCATTTTCGCCGCCTGGATTCCAAATAAAATCATCGCCCATAAACACAAGCACTGGCTCATTTATATTGTATTCCTCCACCACCATCGCTATTGGCACCGCTGTACCATATTTATCAGCCGGATCTTGCGCAATATAGTGTATCGTCACATCATCCGGCAAAGTCTTAGCCAGCCTCAACCTATCTTCCTTGCCACGATCCATCAAATACTGATTCAATGCTAAATTGTCCTTGTAAAACTCCCGCACCTGACACGGCTCTACATTAGATATCACCATATATATATCTTTTACACCCGCCTTTATCAGATCTTGCACGGAATAATCCACCAGCGGACGATTCCCCACCGGAAGCATTGATTTTTCTATAATCTTGGTAATAGGTAGCCGCCGAGTCCCCCACCCTGCTACCGGAATAATAGCTTTTGTTATCATAATATCCAGATTATAGCAAATAATTATTATTTTACTACAATAATATTACAGCAAAATATGCTATAATAACCATAAGCAACCAAGGATATGTAATTATTATGAATGAGCATCAAACACACAACAAAAAAAGATCACTCCTCCATCCACCCACTTCTATTGCTAAACATCTCCATATACACACTGGCAGCCATCTGCTTCATGATCTACACTACCGAGCTAAATTACGCTCATGCAGATGACGAAGATCTCGGCTCAGCCGGCAGCAGTCTAGATGCATCAGTCACAGTAGGTAAAATGGTGTCAATAGCACCGATATAGGTAAGACTACTCTAAATGTCACTTGTAATGATCAAGGAGGCTATGCAGTCTATGCTATAGGCTACACTAATGACGAATATGGCAATACTTCACTAAAATCTAGTATCTCAGATGATTACAATATCTCTACAGGTACATCTACTTCAGGAAGTACTAGCAACTGGTCTATGAAACTATCCACAGTACCAGGCACTACTACAGCTACTATAGAAAATAGTTATGATAACTACCACACAGCCCCAGACGATTACACTAAGGTAGCCACATTAAATACTATCACTAATCCAGACACTTCTACTACTGGCTCTTCTATCTCTACCACCTACCAAGCCTACATCTCCCCTACCCAACCAGCAGGTACATATAACGGCAAGGTCAAATATACTCTAGTTCACCCCTCTACTGCCCCAGCGCCAGAAAAACCTCCTACAATGCAAGAAACAGCAAGGATAAAAGAGACGCTAACCAATGTAGGCGACACTATGCAGGCTACAGATAGCAGAGACGGTAAGAAATACTGGATTACCAAACTTGCCGACGGCAATATCTGGATGACACAAAACCTAAACCTAGACATAGAAGCCGGCAGAACCTACACTAGTGCAGATACAGACCTCGCTAACTCCAGCATAGGGACTACCTGGACTCCTACTTCTAGTGAAGCTACATATCCTACTGGCACCACTACTTGGAATTATTCTTATACTGCTCCAGAATCCTACGACCCAGGTGACCTCTACTGGGATGGCACATTAAATACAAACTGGGACGGTAATCTAGATAACGAAACTGTGACAGACCCATCTACTACATCTGGCGGCACTCACTACCACATCGGTAACTACTACAACTGGGCTGCCGCTGTAGCTATGAGTGACTCTAGCTCGTATACTTCGCGACACACAGACGTAAACCAATCCATCTGTCCGGCTGGCTGGAGGTTACCTACCTATGAGGGAGACAAATCTTACCAAAACCTAGTAAACGCACAAGGTCTTTCCGCCGGTACTAGCGGCAATATCCAGAACGGCCCGGTTTACTTTGTCTATGGTGGCAGCAGGGGCGGTAGATCTAGAGACGCTGGGAGCAACGGCAACTACTGGTCTAGTGTAGTGTACAGTAGCGGCAATTCGTATAAACTCGTTTTCACTATGGGCGGCTATCTACTCCCTCAGCATGACGACTATAGGGATAACGGCTTCTCTTTACGGTGCGTTGCTAGGTAGGTTTAGCAGTTTTTACTTCCAGCCTTGCCATCCTTTGTCTCGTAAAATAGCCGCCCCGCCCCCCAATCTTCCGACCCCCGACCTTCTTCTACATTGCAGTTTCAGGCAACCAGAAATAGGAAGGTAGAGAGCGAAGCTCGCCTGTACGAACACTGTAGGAGTCGAGGATATAAAAAGCTAGCTTTTTATATCGAGACGACGCCCAGTGGACGACCTATGGTCGATGGGCCGAGCGAGTGTGTCCCAAAAGTATTATTTTGGTTGCCTTGCCATAGAGTTTCTGTTTCATCAAAGTATTATTTCCGAAATGTAGTAGATGATATAATGTCCAGACGATAATGACAAGTCAAATAAGTCCGAGCGACGGAAAAGGTTATTTTGATTACCCGCACAACACAAGACTATGTTCCAGAAATCTCTATCAACGCCGTGTCCCAGCTCTCAGGGTAATCATTTTGCCCAAGTAGCACTGCCATAGTAGCAGCAATATTCGCCAATCCCGGATCATACACAGGCGCCAGCTGATATTTGCCACGATTCACAGTATTATCATATATGATACATGGCACTTTGTTAGTAGTATGCGATGTCTTCTTTGCGCCATTTTTATCTAGTAATTCTTCCGCATTGCCATGGTCTGCTACTATTATTAATGCTCCGCCTAGTTCATCTACCTTAGCAGCTATCCGCGCTAAGCTTAGGTCTATCGCCTCCATCGCCACTATCGTGGCTTCCATGTCCGCAGTGTGACCTACCATATCGCCACCAGGGTAATTAATCCGCACAAACTTGTATTTGTCTAGATTATCTAGCACGGTGTCCGTAATCTCCGCACTTCGCATCCATGGTCTAGTGTCAAACGGCTCTGTATATGAATCTATCTGGAGATGTTCTTCATTTGGCGCCTTGCCATAGCTATTACCATTAAAATAATACGTCACATGCCCAAACTTCACCGTCTCACTGATAGCTAGTTGTGATATATCTCGCTCACCCAAAAACTGGCTCAAAGTTTCACGTACCGCTACCGGCTGCACTAATCTATGCTCTGGCACATGAGTATCAGAATTATATTCTGTCATCCCTACAAAGTATACATCTGAGGGTTTATAATCTCCACGATTAAAATACGGAAAATCCCAGTAAGTAAACGCCATCGCTATTTCTATGGCTCTATCTGCCCGAAAATCAAAATATATAAAAGCGTCACCCTTTTCTACTTTGCCTACTGGCTTTTCGCCCTCGTCTACTATCACAAAAGCTGGCAAATTTTGGTCCTGCACGTCCGGGAAAATCCTCCTTAAAGTTTGCACGGCTTCTTCTGCAGACTTAAAGTAATAATCTGCCTCACCATTTACCATCATATCCCAGCCGCGTGCTACCATACCCCAGTCATTTTCATACCTATCTGATACCGTAGTCATTCTGCCGCCACCAGAAGCTACTCGTATATCTGCATCGGGAAATTTTTCCACAAAAGATTCAAATCTCTGTATATACTTCGGCTCAGACTGCGGAGCCACATCTCGTCCATCAAATATCGCATGCACACGCATTCGTCGTATACCTTCGTCATATGCCTTCTGTACCATTTGCTCCAAATGGCTAATATGGCTATGCACACCCCCGTCAGAAAAAATACCAGCAAAATGCAATGTATGCTGGTCCGTCTTCTTATTATACCACGTTTCGTCAGAATTGTCAATATCACCAGCTTCTCGCACCCTGTTTATAGCGCCTTTCCAAGCCTCGGATTTGAATACTTCTCCACTAGCAAAAGCTTCCTCTATATGTGCTATACCCTGCTTAATCGCACGCCCAGCGCCCATAGTATTGTGCCCCACTTCAGAGTTACCCATTTGCCCCGCAACCAGTCCAACCGCCTCTCCTGAAGCATTAAGAGCCAAATGCAAATAATCACGTGCCGCTCTACCCAGAAACGCCGTCCTGGCTTTACTTACTGCATTCCCAGGGCCATCTGGCGCTAACCCTACCCCGTCAAGAATCGCCAAAACTATCGGCCCATCATACGATAATTTATCCATAACCTTATTATATCACATAATCAAAAGTTTCTTCTTTACAATATTCACCCAACATTATTGCATACTTCACTAGTGTTGAGGAACATTCAGGAAAAATTGCCTTTAGGCAATTCTTTCCGCCAGAGGGTCGGAGCTTTGATGTATAATCTTTGACTACATCAAAGCGTAGCTTCCGAAATACGGTGAATTATGCAACAATACCTATTAGCCTATTTGCTTCATGTTATAATTACCTAATATCACATCGCACATTAAAATATACCGCAGAAATATTCTTTATTAGTAAGGAGGAGTAATAATGGGAGAGACCTGGAAAGAATCATATTCCACAGACATAATGAAAGAATGCCACAAAGCACTCAACATAGTCGTAAACCTAGCCCACAACAAAAGGGCAGCGGCAAAATTCTGGAACTGGTATTACACAGTCTGCTCCAAAGAATGTCCCGGCTACGCCATCAGCGAGGATGAGTACAAAGCAGTACTCAACATTATCACGATAGAAACCCACGGCATAGATCTAGAAGCTCAA
>CACWJA010000003.1 GCA_902761145.1 uncultured bacterium | reverse complement strand
AATTGGACTGCCGCTGTAGCTATGAATAAATCTATCGCTTATACTACAAACCAACAAGACGTAAACCAATCCATCTGTCCTGCTGGCTGGAGGCTGCCTACCTATAGCGGCGACAAATCTTACCAAAATCTAGTAAATATGCAAGATTTGACCTCCGGTATTAGCGGGAATATCCAAAATAGCCCAGTATACTTTGTCTATGGTGGCAAATGGGAGGGTGGCTCCAGTAGCGTGGGGAGTAGTGGCCTCTACTGGTTCGGTGTGGTGGACGGTATTAACAGTGCGGACCGCTTGAACTTCAGCGTCAGTGGCTCTCTGACCCCTCAGAGCTTCTTCGATAGGAGTAATGGCTATTCATTACGTTGTGTAGCTAGGTAGGTTTAGCGGTTTATTTCTTCCTGCCTCTCCGAAACTCATTCGAAACTATAATACAGTGCAAAAATGCTTTAGTGCGTAATAAGCGTATCGTATGAGGTATGAAACAGCTGGATGAAAAATAAAGCGAAGACATTCCAGGATAGAGACGCCACCGGGCGTCTCTTCTGCTTGGCGCCATAAACCATTCCACCCAGCCACCACCACCCCTATCGCCCCCGTCGCTATATTTTTACCCGCTAAAATTACAAATCATACGGCAGCATCCTGTATAGCTTTGCAAATTATAAGAGAGGTGATACAATTATAGGATAAATAAAGGAATATTATGGCAGAATATAAATTGACTTTAGAAAAAAGAGAAGTGGTGGGTAAGAAACTTGGATCATTACGTGCGGAAGGTAAGATACCATCAGTACTATATGGTGGTAAAACACCAGTGCTGCTGGCATCTGAGTACGTTGCTACTGAGAAGGTACTAGAGAAGGCGGGATATCATTCGCCAATAGATTTGGATATGGCTGGTAAAAAGCATCTTGCGATAGTAAAAGATGTACATATAGATCCTGTTTCTCGCAAAATAATAAATGTGGAATTTCAAGCTATTTCGGCTAGGGAAGTGGTAGAAGCTACTACACCAGTGGTATTAGTGAATTTTGATGCGTCTGAGGCGGCTAAAACTTACCACTATGCTATTAATCAGGCGATTGAAGAGCTAGATGTAAAGGCGAAGCCAGCTGATCTTCCAAAGGAGCTGGAGATAGATGTGGCAGCACTAAAAGATATCGACGATAAAGTGACTATAAAAGATATTGTGCTTCCTAGTGGTGTGGAATTAGCTGACAAAGAGCTGGACCCAGAGCAGGTAGTAGCATCGCTATATGACCCAGCTGCTGAGGCTGCTGCCCGTGAGGCAGAAGAACAAGTAGAGGCCGCCAATGAAGAGGCTGAGGGGACTGAAGCGGCGGAAGCTTCGGATGAATCTGCTGAGGAAGAGACTCAAGAATAGATTATATATAATAAAAAAGCGCCTACTATACGTAGGTGCTTTTTGTGGCTAATATCAGGATGGTGTATTGAGGGCGTTGGCGTTGGCTATGACTCTTTCAAGAAATGCTTTTTGGGCTTTATTAATATTTGCATTATCTCCAGACCAAGCATATAAAGCTGGGTCTTGTAAAGCTCTCGCGAAAGAGAATGTTATAGGCCAAGGGAAAGGACCGCACTTGGTGATGGCAGCTAAGTTGATGGTGGCTTGTTCTGGGGTCTGGCCACCAGATAGGAATACGATCCCCGCTAGCTCTTTTGGGACGTGGCTGCGCAATACTTCTGCCGTGGTGTGGCCTATTTCTGACGGGGTAGGCTGATGCGAATAGTGCTTGCCTGCTAAGACCATATTTACCTTGAGGATGCAGGCACGTAGGTTTACTTTGGCTTTTTGAAGTTCTATAAATAATTTGTCTAAAATTTGCCCAGTAACCTTGGTATTGTCGGCTAATGAATAATAGCCGTCATAAACTACTTCTGGCTCTACTATAGGGATAATATTGGCGGCTTGACAGAGCTTGGCGTATTTTGCTAGGATAATACAGTTTTGCGTGATGGCGTGTGTGGTGGGTGTGAGGATATCGCCACTGGTGGATAAACGAATATTAAAAGCTGCGCGCCATTTGGCGAATCTAAGACCTTCGTTGTAGTATGTAGATAATCTATCTTCTAGACCTGTGAGGCCTTTGGTGTATGTTTCTAATGAATTATCGAAAGTTACTAGACCTTGATCTACTTTGATACCAGGAATAATGCGCTTAGCCGTGAGATAATCTATATAAGTCTGGCCATTATCGGCGTGTTGGTGAGCTGTCTCGTCGAATAGTATTATGCCTGTAAGGTATTTTTCTATGTCTGGAGTGGTGAAGAAAATATTGCGATAATCTCGTCTGGTGTCGTAGGCGTCGGGGATGTTGAGCTTGGCGAATTTTTTCTTGATGGAGCCACCGGATTCGTCTGCTGCCAGGATGCCTTTGCCTGGTAGCATGAGACTAGCTGCTGTTAACTCTAGGCTAGCGCGGACTGGTGTGTTTGAAAGTAAATCTTGCATAGAGGAAAGGCTGAGGGAAGAATTAAGTTTGGAATGCTCGACATTGATACGAGCTAATTTTGTAGTATCAGAAGCGGTGTAGCCTAGGGCGAATCCGCCTACTATCGTAGCTGCAGCGATAGAATAGGCCGACAAGTGAGTGGTGATGTCTAGCCTATGTAAGGAAAGAGGCTCTTTGATGCTCTGATAACTTAAGGAAGTATCGGATAGCTGGATGATTTTGGATTTGGGGGTATCTTTTAGTGCTGATGTAAGCAACGGCTGATCTTCGTGACTGGTATTTTCTAGAATAATAAGTGTAGCGTGTGGTAGTAGTGATTTGATGTGACGTATATTGGAGCTATTAATATAAATGATGAGCCGTGTAGCGTTATGGTCAGCTAGATATTCTTTGATCTGAGTGATGGTGGTATTATCTAATTCTGCGGAGCGATCTATATATAAATAATCAATTGGACTGGTAGGTGGAGTGAATTTGGTGAGTGGACGCTTGCTGGGTGCAAAATAGCTGGATTTGCTATCGGCTATAAGGATGTAACGGTAGGTAACTGGTGATGAAGTGGATACTAAACCATCTGCGTTTAAATGCGTATCAGAGTTGGTTATTTGGCAAGATAAGCCCATTTTGGTGAGTACTTCTAGAGAAATAGCAGCACCGCCTAGGCTACTATTGTGGTTGAAAAAATAATGTTCGCTAGCGTCGAAACTAATATCTAACCACGGCGTGTTGTGGCTGTCGGTCTCTAATTGTTCTGTGCGGGTGTCTAGATTGAGATAAGTATCTTTGATGACATTGCCCACCACCAATATATTCATAAGGATATTATAACACACCTAGAATACCACGCAATGCGTAGGCGGTGTCTTCGTGGCTGCGAACAGTGATGGTGTCGATACCCATTTGGACAACAGGATAATCATTGCCACCCGGCTGTGTCATGTCGCCAAAATAGAGAATGTCGGATTTTTTAACTTTAAGTTCTTCGAGGAGATGGGTCATGCCGAATACTTTGTTCATGCCTGGGGTAATGGCGTTGATGGAAGTGGTTCCACCTATTTCGTATTCAAACTCTGGTGCTAGCTCTCGACAACGTGCGCAAATGGCTTCGCGTTTTTTGCAGTCGGGATCCCAAGCGTATTTTTCTTTGGTGCCTGCTTTTTGACCTAATGCCGAAAAAGTGACTTGTGAGAGGCGGTTTTCGATAATTTCATCGCCTGGTTGAAGCTTGTCCTCTTCCCAGAAGCCTAGTTCTTGGGCGGCTTGCTTGATAGTGGTGGTGATTTTGGTGACTTGTTCGTCTGTTAGCGGGTAGTTGTATACCTGTATCCAATCTTTTTTGTCTACGTCGTAACGGTAATATTGTGTGCCTTGCGCTACGAAAAGATGCAGATGTGATAACTGCTCTGGTGTGGGGTTAGGGAGCCTGTCTACTATTTGGATTAGGAATTGATCGAATTTTTGGCCAGATATAGGGCAGATTTCGAAGTGATCTAGGCATTTTACTAATAACTCGGCGATGTCGTCGGTTATAGGGGTTTTTGCTATGTTGAGTGTTTGATCGATGTCGAATGATAATACTTTTTTCATAATAATTATATTATAGCATGCTATAATCGTAGTATGAGAACTTATATAGTGGGCAATTGGAAGCTGAATTTTACAGTTGGTGAAGCTTCTATTTATCTTCATAAAATCATGAAATCATTACCTAATTATCGCGACATACAAGTGATAGTAGCGCCACCGATGATGGCATTGCAGCCATTATCTTTGCAGGTGGATCGGCACAAAGTAAAGCTATGTGCGCAAAATGCGTTTTATCGGGATTATGGAGCTTTTACAGGGGAGACTTCTTTTAGTCAGTTGCGCGGTGCTGTAGATTACTGCCTGGTGGGGCATTCTGAACGTAGATATATATTTCATGAGGATGACAAGGTGATAGCGAAAAAAGTTGCTGCAGCTATTCGTAACAAAATTACGCCTATATTATGTATAGGGGAGACTGAGTCTGAGCGTGCATTTGGAGAGACGGCGGATGTGATCCGTGATCAGTTGGCTAGTGGGTTGTCTGAGGTGTCGGATGATGATGTGAGTAAGGTGATCATTGCATATGAGCCAGTATGGGCTATTTCTTCTGTGAAATCGGCGAAGCTAGCTACACCAGATGAAGTTGCTGAGGTGATAAAGCTGATAAAAACAAGCCTTGGTGACATATATGGAGCCAAAGTGGTAGATGAAATACCAGTGCTTTTTGGTGGTAGTGTGGGGCCTTCTAATGCTGGAGGGTATCTGACTGTGCCGGGTGTAGATGGGCTGCTGGCGGGGGGAGCTAGCTTGATACTGAGCGAATTTGTTGATATAATCAATGTGGCTAAAAGAGTAAGGTCATGAGTCAAAAATATATAGATTTTGTTCCAAGCAAGAAGCCTTCAAATAAGGCTGCTACTACTCGTGTGGTACGAAAGACCGCTACGGTTACATCGCGCACTGAGGAAGCTAGTCCTGCTCCGAGTGTAAAAAAAGTGCAGAGACCAGTACGCAATGCTCCGTCACGTAAAGCCACGAGGACACCGTCTGCAACGCAGGGTTACTACTCCGCTAATAATGCCAGTACTTTTTCTATCAAAGGAGAGCCAGAGTATGGTGTGATAGAAGATTTTCATCCTAAGTTTGTAAGTGCTGAAGTAGAAAAACGACCTTTGTCACGCAGTCATTTTAAGACCCAAGAGAGTGAAATTTCAAGAATAAAATCCAATAATATAAATAAGAGTCTGAAAGGGAACAGTAAGAGTGGTGGTTTTGATAATAAAAAATCTGATAACCAATCTTTGAAGATCCCTAAATCGCCGTTTATTGCTAAAGCAAAAGTAAATAAGCGACCATTATCTAAAAATACATACAGCAAGTCGGTGCAGCCCACCAAGGAACCTACGAATGGGCCGGTGACTATTATTGCCAAACCAGAACCTGAGGGCGGTAAAGGTAGCATGGTGATAGCGGTGATATTAACGATTATTCTGGGAGCGGTGGCTGGTACAATAGCTTTCTTAATATTGCCAAAATAGGAGGAATAATATGACGGATTTGATTATGAAATATGTCAACAAGGATGAAAAAGAGGATATTTTTCATTCTTCGCCATATGGACGCGCACAAAATGAGTCTTCGATGGGAGTAGCATCCACTGAGACTTTTAATGATAGAAAGAGAATAGACCAACAACGTCAGGTAGTTCGGCGGTATAATGAATCTCATATTGCCAATAATGGTGTTATGAATGGTCCGCATGCCAAACCGTATGTGCCGCCAAAAGCTAATTCTGGTGTTCAAAGGCGAGCGCCAGGACCTAGACATTGACATTATTAGTGAAGTATGATATGATATAGAGGTTGTTGTCCAACAATACTATTTTTGGAGGTGTGAGTAAACCATGGATAACAAGGTATTTAAAGAGTATGAGAAGGAAATCACTAAAGCCTACGCAAGGCTCATCTACTCCGCTACGGACGAGATGTTGTGGCCCATTAAGACAGGGCTGGAGCTGTGCAAGCCCCTGAAGCTCGAAGTCAGAAGTCGCAACGGCGATAAGATTATTGCCGGAGATAAAGTCGGCGTACTGGCCACGTTTCGGCAGAAGGCTAAAAAATGGACTGCTGTTGAGGGGTCCAGGCTTACGCTTGATGAGTTCGAGATGTTTTCGGACAAAAAGGTAATCGAGACATTGCTCGATGCTCCTGCAGCTCAGGCGGCGTATGGCGAAGATGCCCTGATTGATGGACTGATCCCTATCACAGAGGCGGTGGAGATTGTCTCGCGTGGTATGGATGTGCACGAGTTTGTCACGGGTTATCTGGACGGTAGCTTACCTAAGCCTGCTTTGACTGTTAAGGAAGTGAATGATTTGATCAGTGCCATAGGCAATCCTGACCAGACCAGAATGCTGCTTGCGCTTGCGAGTGCGTTGGATAAGGTAAGGAATGCGCCTGGTGTGAGCTCGAGTCTCACTTACGAGAACTTCCTGATCGCAAATCCGTTTGGCGCTGACAAGCTGGTTCATTCGCTCTGTGTGGACTACTGGACTATAGACCATGAAAAAATGGTGCTGGTTAATGACTCACACGTGAGCAGAGCTTCGCTCAGGGAGCTGATCGTTGAGAAAGGAGTTCGCTATACGGAGGCAATTCGAAAGGTTGTCGGTAAGATGGTTCTGGCCGGCGTGATACCTTGGGTGTCTCTGGAGGCGATGCAGATCAGATGGGAGCTGATAAGCCGCCCGATGTTTTTCCGAGATTGATTTCTCTACCCTGCCCCCGGTGTTTGCCGGGGGCGTTCTTGTATGTGAAAAGCCGCCCCGGTAGGGGCGGTTTGTACAATCTAATACCAAAAGTTTGATGGATTATTCTAATCTTGTGATTTCAAACACTTTGTTGGGATGCTCAGCGGTGGCTTTATTTTTAGCGTATAGTGCTTCGGATTTATTTTTGAAGGCGCGTGCTTTTGCAAATGTACTAACTAGCTGGCCATTATCGCTAAGATAGCGGTAGGAGTCTTGCCCGTTGTAAAAATAACAGCATAATACAAAGAAGCAGTTGTGACCATATTTTAAAATATTTTGAGTAATAGCGCCTTGAGTTATTTTGATGGTCTCGTTATCCCTTGACGAAGATACGGATTGGTTGAACATCTCACGAAACCTTGCCAAGCCTTCGGTCGCTTTTTTGTATCTAGCCATTTGTTTTTGCTCCATTTTCTTTTTTGCTTTTTCCTCGTTTGAACTCATATTGTAAATTCACCTCTAGATAAGATTCTTTGATAGCATACTTGTGATTTTAAGAGCCAATAGGTGGTTATTGTCGTGGTATTAGATTGTTAAGTTAAGGTAGACTCGAAAGTCTATTGTATGTTTTAACATGGATTTTTAAATATGTCAATCGTTGTATCATGACAGTGATAAAGCCCCGGTAAAATCGGGGCTTTATGGCGTGTGTGAGGTTTACTCCTTAAGGCAACTACTTAATACAAGGTTTGTTAAATACCCAATGAGCCTCGAAGCTTTCGTTGTATGCAGGTTTTACGAAGGATACTGCCCAGCCGGAATTCATGTAAGGCGTTTCGAAATCGAGCCAATGGTACTTGAAAAAATCTTCAGCAGGAACACATGTACCATCTATCTGCATTTTCTCAATAGCTCTAGAAATGACCTCGTTCTGGTAGATTGTTATATCAGAATCACAATATTTTTCAGCCAGTATTTCATTGACCGCTTCATAGACTTCGTCAGGTATAACTTTTGTCAAATGTTGTCTTTGGGCCTCTTTTGGAGTAATAGGTGCTACGCTCATATGGTTTTCACCTCCTAACGACTGTATTTTGTAAGATGGCGTCTATTTAATTATAACTTAATTATAGTACCTTGTCAATGACTCGCTGTTACGCAAAGGTCTACACTGTTTCATAATAGATAAAAACGCCCTCGGAGAGGCTTTTGCCGGTTTTGGTGCTGGTACGGCGAGTAAGATTTGCTGAAACAAATCTTTCCAGCGGGTGTCGTTTCGAAGCATCTAGAATAAATTCTAGATGGTCACTCACCTTCTACGCTGGGCGGACACTACGCGTCCTTCTTGTTATATGTATTAGTAATAAAATAAAGCCCTAAAAGGCTCTCTTTTATTACTGGTGCACGACACTATATGGAGTTCGTACTTCATTATTACGCCATAGTCAATCCCGTTATTTATTTTTATTAGATACAACACCAATGATGACTCGTTTTTACCTTGCTTTTCCGAGTTTGAAATCAACTCGGGCTTTTGCTGGTTAGTTACATGGTATCGATCCATAATTAAAACAGCATGGTATAATATGCTTATGCAGGTTATACAAAATGTAAACGAGAAAAATGATATAGAGCAACCAAATCCACTGAAGAAGATACGTTCGGAGCTATTTGTCTATAGGGTGGTTTTTGGAATAGAAATGGTTGTTATAGTAGGGCTTTTGATTGCGAATCTCGTAGTTGGTCTTTATAAATCAAATAGTGGTGCAGGGGGTGATTCGGGGTTTTTAAATAATTCAAGTTCGAATGCTGGGTTTTGCAAACATGGAACGAAAGAGGAGTTGCTTGCGTTCGTGGAGGGAGTTTCAAAGGAGGAAGCGATCGAAATTGTGAAGAAGCTGAATGGTAAGGATAGCTGCATTCCAGAAGGTTTGGTGCCAGAAAGTTTAAAGCTAAGATCGGATGAGTATGCTTATGAACTTTTGTATTCTTATGATGATGTTTCTGAGGTGCCAGCAATTGCTGCGGATAGTGTGATGGGGCTAGATGCGAAATCGCCGGATTCTTTTAAAATTGATGAGGCCACAGATAAGTATGCGATTGTTTCGGTTGATTTGTCGAAAGCCAACGGCGAGGAGACTACAGGGTTGTTTTCTTCGAATTCGCATTATCGGGGCATTTCTTATAATCGAGAGTACCTTGATTACCATGAAGTGGTGGAAGGAAACTCGCATTCTAGTGAGTTGACCGTGAAGGACATGACGCAAGATTTTGCAAAGTTGGTGCTTGGGGTTGATTTGGTATCAGATATTTGGAATAGTCACAGCTTGTTTGATTATTATTTTGAGGATAAAGGTGATAGCTATGTGATGACCGGTGTGTATTTTGGGGTTGGCGTTGACATGACAGATGCGGAGAGTATCTCGGCGTATAATATGCCTTATGCGATTAACATTTATGAAAAGAAAAGGGTTCTAGATAAAGCGACTGGAGAAGTGACATGGGGGAAACATGATTCTGAATTTGGCGGGGAGAGCAGTATGTTTGATTTAAAATCGATTCCTTTGACAGATGAGGATTTGCTTCAGATTTCGGCAGCAATTTATGATTTAGACGATGAGGAAGTGAATGAGTCAAGGGAACAAAATCGAGATGAGGGTGAACTGACGGATGCTGAGATGCTAGAGCGAAGGGTGACGGCGATTTGTGGCAAGGATTACGCTACGGTTTATAAGAGTTCAGATAATACAGGGATTTTTAAATGCAATGATTACACGAAGGGAATTTATTCGATCACGAATCCAGAACGAACAGGGGAAGAATACAAGCGGATGGCCTTGGCGGCTTATCTTGGCACTGATGATGATGAAATTGCAAATAAGTATTTTGGTGATAAGCTGTACATTTATCAGGATTATAAAAATACCAGCATAGGAAACCAATTGATTTTGTTGGTCGAGGGTAATTCTGAAGAAATGATAGTTGAGCAAAACTTGGATGCAATTTATAACTATATTAAGGAGTTGAATGAGAAGTATAAGACGGATATAAAAATTACTGTCTTTTATACTGATAGTCTAAATCAGACTAGCGATTTGAAAGATTATGTTGTCTTGCTTGCGGCGGCTGGGTTTTATGATGGATGGTTACCTTATGGTAATGGTTTTGGAAATTATTACTATACTAGTGATAAAGAGACACCAGCACTTGTTGAGTTGGCCGAGAATCCGAATTTGTATTCAAATCAGACTCGCGATGCAATTAAGTTTCACCGTCATATTGAGGCCGAGATAGATAATGGAAAAGAAATCACAAAGGAAGCTTTGAGGCAATTGTTGCATGATTCGTTTAGGGCGGGATTGTAAAAAATAACCCCCATTGGGGTTTTGTCTTACTGGTGCGGGTACGGCGAGTCGGACGCCGATCTCATCCTTGGGAAGGATGCATAATAGCCGTTATACGATACCCGCGGCTGCATCTATTATAACACACATCTGTAGATATGGTATAATATAATGTATGCAAGAATTTGGGATTAGGCTAAAAAAAGCAATTAAAGACGTGTATGATCTGGATATTGATCCTGAATTTTCTCCTGCGCCAGAAAATATAGACGCAGACTATTCTTCTAATGTGGCGCTTAAGCTAGCCAAAATCGTGCATAAGGCTCCTATGAATATTGCTAGTGAACTATGTAGTCAGCTTGGCGACGCTAGTGCAACGATGCCTGGCTTTATTAATTTTAGCTTGCAAGATGAGTATTTGTGTCAGCAAATTGGGGAATTAAGCTATGATTTTGATAAAAATATATCATCAGACGAATATCGTGGCCAGACGATAGTATGTGAGTTTTCTGATCCGAACCCTTTTAAGGTGCTGCATGTTGGGCACTTGTATACTAGTGTCGTGGGAGATTCTATTAGTAGGCTTTTTGAATATGCCGGCGCTAAGGTGATCCGGGCGAATTTTGGCGGTGATGTGGGGCTGCATGTGGCGAAGACGCTGTATGTACTGGAGCAAAAATCTCTGAAGGATTTTGATATTGAAGATATTGCTAGGTGCTATGTGGAGGGTACTGCTGCATATGAAGATGACGAGAAGGCGCATGATAAGATTACCGAGATAAACAAGGAAATTTATAGAATCAATCAGAAGAACGATCACACTACTGAGCTTGCTGAACTGTATTGGCGAGGTAGGGAACTTTCGTATGGTTATTTTAAGGATTTTTATGCTGAGATTGGTGTGAAATTTGATAAATTTTATCCTGAATCTACCGTGACAGAAATGGGCGTGCAGAAGGTGAAAGAGGAATTAGGCAGAGGCGTATATGAAATGTCTCAGGGTGCGGTAATATTTAACGGCGATAAATATGGATTGCATACTCGTGTTTTTATAAATAAAGAGGGAATACCTACTTATGAAACGAAGGATGTGGGGCTGATTCTTACGAAGTGGGAAGACTATCATTTTGATAAGTCGGTGGTGATTACCGGCAATGAACAGTTGGACTATATGAAGGTGGTACTAAAATCTGTGGAGCAATATGCTCCAGAACTGGTAGAGAAGACCAGCCACTTAACTCATGGGTTGGTGAAACTACCTGGTAATGTGAAGATGTCGTCTAGAAAAGGAAATTTCTTGAAGGCTGTGGATGTACTAAACATGATAAAAGATGAGCTGAAGAAGTCGTATGAATCTTCTGACAATGCAGTAGCTCTGGCTGCCACTAAGTATGCTTTTTTGAAATACAAAATGGGCGGTAATATAGTGTTTGACCCGCATGAGTCGGTAAAAATGACAGGTAACTCTGGACCATACTTACTGTATTCTGCGGTGAGAGCAAAAAAGATTTTACAAAAGAGTAGTGGTGATAGCGGACAAAGTGACGCAGCGTATGATGATAATGAGAGAAAGCTTGCGAAGAAGATATTAGAATATAAAGATGTGCTAAAAGAGGCCGTAGTGGAAATGGCGCCGCACAAGGTGGCTAATTATCTATATGAATTGGCGCAGGAGTTTTCGAGATTTTATGAACAATGTACTGTGGCTGGTAGTGATAGGGAAGCGATACGTGTGCAGATAGTAGAAGTGTATCTAAAGACAATGGCTCATGGGCTGGGTATTTTAGGCATTAGTATTCCAGATGAAATGTAGTACAATATAAGCATGGAAGAAAAAAACATCTCGCAGGTACCTGTAAATACAAATAATAGTTATATAAATAACACTTCGGTGGTTGAGCCAGTAGGTGGTAAGTCGTCGTCGCGTAAGGCACTTTTTGCCTGTATAGGCGGAGTGATCGGTTTTGCGGTGGGTGGGCTTGGTGTGTTTGTTATTATGCAACTACTGCAAAAACCTGACACTTCGTCTACTGCCTGTGAATGCCCTGAATGTCAGACGTCTGACAATGTTAGTCTTGATTTTGACTTTTTGAAGTTGGAACAGAGCGATAGTAATATAATATATAGTCCACTATCCATACGGAATGGTTTGGCGTTGTTGTCGGCTGGAGCTGGTGGTACTACTGCTGCCGAGATAGATAATGTCTTGGGTGATGTGAAAATACCTAAGTATCAAAATGTTGCCGATACGATGTCTTTGGCGAACGCGGTGTTTATACGTGACAATTATAGTGACAAGGTACTTCCTAATTATGTATCTACAGTGGAACAAAATCATAACGCGGAGGTTTTGTATGATAGCTTTACTAGTAGTGTCAATATGGATAATTGGGTGAGTCAGAAGACTTTTGGACTAATAAATAACATCGGGATTCAGACGAATGACGATTTGAAAATGGTACTAGCCAATGCTCTAGCTATCCAGATGGATTGGCAATATGCGTTTGATGCTGATAATACTAGAGGAGAGCCGTTTTATCAGGTTGATGGTTCGGAGATGTTTGTTACTACCATGAAGAAAGAGACTTCTGCTTCGGCAATAAAATATTATATAGACAATGATGCTACTATGCTAACTATGCCCTTGAAGCCCGTGAGTGATGCCAGCTTGGAGTTTGTGGCTGTTATGCCGAAGGGCGATATTGGGAACTATGTTGAGAATGTCAGTGTGGATGATATTGAATCGATGCTGTCTAGTGCTACGTCGGCTAGTGAACCTAAAGATGGCGTGGTGATAAATATTCCTAAATTTAAATTTGATTACGAACTAGACTTTAAGGCAGATCTTCAGGCTCTTGGTGTTGTTAGTGCTTTTAATCAAATGAATGCTAATTTTTCAAAGATAGCTAGTGAGCCGTTGTATGTTTCGGACGCTGTGCATAAGGCTAATATAGATTTTTCTGAAGACGGAATAAAGGCTGCGGCTGTGACCGCTTTTGGTATGGAAGTGGGCGCCATGGAATTAGAAGAAGAGCCACAACCAGTGATTATCGATATAGATCATCCGTTTTTGTTCTTGGTACGAGATGCTGATAATGGTACTATTTGGTTCGTTGGTACGGTATGTCAGCCAAATTCGTGGGCTGATGATGCAGACGAGTATCATCGGTAAGGTTGCTACCCCTTGTGATATAATATAGCTATGAAAAAGGCGAAGCTATTATGGGTGGATCTGGAAATGACAGGACTGGATCCGGCGAAAGATAGAATATTGGAGGTGGCTGCTATTGCTACTGATATGGAATTAAACGAAATTGCTAAATATGAGGCGGTAGTGCAAGTAGATAAGCAGATTATAGATAATCGCATGGTGGGGGAATTTTGGGAGAAAAATAGTGCTACGCGTGATGCACTGATTGAACAGAATGATTCTGGGCGACCTGTAGCTGAGGTGGAGAAAGATATGATCGCATTTATTGATAAATATTTCGGTAAGACGATATATCTAGCGGGGAATTCTATTCATCAGGATCGTAAGTTTATAGAGCGAGAGATGCCTGAGCTAGATAAGAGATTGCATTATCGTATGCTGGATGTATCGGCGTGGAAGATTTATTTCGAGAGTGCTTTGGGTAAGAAATACACTAAGCCTGAGAACCATCGTGCGTTGGACGATATTAATGGCAGTATAGAGGAGCTACAATGGTACTTGACGTTTCTAAAATAAATGGCATAGGTGAGTATACGGTACGCAAGGAAAAAGGGCGCGTATTATACTTGAAAGACGAGAAAGTTTTTTTGGTGCAGAATAATAATACTATTGAGGTGCGTAGTGATCATAAGTTAGGCGCTTTGCTGAGAGAGAAATATGAATCAGTGATGGAATCGCGGTATTTTGGTCGTGGAGGGATAGAAATAGTGTTAGCTGGGCAGTTAGATGATGGTGAGTTAGAAGATTTGGTGCGTTTGAGTTATAATCTTACTGTGTAAAAGGCCACGACAGGGGAAGGAGTAGTGTATCTAGTTCGTCTATCAATCCACGCTTATGCTATAATTGTATTAACCAACCATAATTACTATACGGAGGAACTAAGTGGGCCATATCAAAAAATCATTTCTAAGCACATTAATCTGTGGGATAGCTATCGCTATCACTGCATCTGTTACCATACAGTCACTCACGCAATACGCGCAGGCGGCAAACTACAGCACTACTACAGTAACATATCCATACTATGCATTCGTAGAAGATCCAGATCACCCATGGGGCTCTGTATATGATGCCTTGGATGAGACTGGCACTATAGGCTACAGTGATGAATTCTTCTCGGAGCCATCACCTGGCGACCACCCATAGCTCCGCGCAATGTCTTATGCCTTAGCTCTGGCAGGGTACGAAAACCAAGCCGATGGCTACCCAGCTTCAGAGTTATCTCCTTATCCTAAGCTTATTAACCTACTAGATCAGCTCGGCTTTTCCGACTACCAGAGCTGGGATATTTCGTCAGAAGCAAATGGTCACTCTATGGGCACCACCATTGGCCACAAGACCCTCCCCGGCGGACAGGACCTGGTAGCAGTCGCCCCGCGCAATTACAACTACATGACGGAATGGCTCTCAAATTTTAATGTAGGTACCAGTGGCGACCATGCTGGCTTTACCGAATCCGCCAATCTCATCGTAGATAGGCTAGACCAATATCTTACTAGTCGAGATCTCGTTAATTATAAAATCTGGATGGTGGGATATTCTCGTGGTGGTGCCGTGGTGGACTTAGCCGCTAAAGCTATCAATGAACATATTGGCGACTATAGTATGGCTCCAGACGATTTTTACGCCTACACTTTTGGCGCACCTCGTGCTAGCACGGAAGAAACAAAATACACTAATATTCATGACGTGAAGGATGGTAACGATCTATTGTTAGGTTATGTCTTTCCGGAGTTGTGGGGATTTTACAACACTGGTACTTATGAAGAAATCCACCCCGCCGATCTTGAGATTCCTACTTCAGTAATTAATATTGCCGACCTTGTCAATCCTACTACCGCTGCAAATATTCTATCAGACAATAAAGGTCTCACTGAACAGGTTGGCACTATGAATGGCCGTAAATTCATGGACGATTGGACGCAGTTTGTGGTTGAAAATGGGCTGACCCGAGAATATTTTGATTCCGAAGTTAAAGATCCGTTATCGGCAATAATGAAATTATACCAAATGAGGACGCTCGATAAACAAAGTGAATTTACTAATTTTATCAGTGATACTAGTAACGGTTTGGCTGGCATGGTGGCCGGAAATGCGTTTTATGATTTACTGGCGAACTATGCTGGTGATTTGGCGAGCTTCCCAGCCTACCTTGATTTAGTTAAAGTACTGAAGGGAACTGCGACCAGCTCTGATGTTGACGAGCTAATTACAATTCTTACAGACTATATGGGTGAATATGATGATTATGAGGCTAAGCTAGATCAAGTACCAACTATCGATAGAACAGAATTTAACGTTCTTAAGGAAAACCTACCAAAATTAATTAAAGCTCTCTCCCCAATATTAATCGCCGATGCTGCCTATACGCAGAGCACATTTGGTGAGGGCTATTCGCTTTACTATACTTATACTCTTATAGACAACGCCAAGAGTCTTGTAATTGGACATATTCCTGAAAGCATTATGCCTATTTTAAAAAGTTTAATTCCTGTGGAACCAGATGATGGCCCCGTTACAGATGATGATGCGCCCATCCCAAATGCCGGGGCTCCAACACACGAAGGCGAGTCTGCAACGGAGGATGGCAGTATTGCGAATATTGCAATAGTGACATCCATTGTATTGATAACAGCAGTATATTATTTAGTTAAAAAAATCGTAGAAAAAAGGTAAATAGTCAGTATGGTTACCGCGCTATTGGTAAGTTATCGCCCCAAGAGGTAATCTAGCAGCAACTGCATAGTAAAGAATCCTACCATATGATTATCCGTATCTAGCACCAAAAAATAGTAACTATTAGTGCGTTCTATCTCGTCCACGGCAAAAGCGAGGGAATCACTAGCATGTAAGTAGTGCACATTGCGATCTATATATTTGGTAGCTTTGTCGGTATCTTTGATCTCTAGCGCATTTAGCGCTTCTGTATGGATGATTCCTAGTATTTTGTCGTGGCTGTCTACTACTGGGAAATTGGTAAAGCCAGATTTGTATAGCTTGTCTAGTACGAGCGGCCCTAAGATTTCTTTGCTAGTAACAAATACCATCTTGGACTTTGGCACCATCAGATCACCCACCATACGTTCATCAAACCCCATGATGGCGGCAATGCGGCTACGATCGCGATTATTGAGTATGCTGCGAGGAGTACGTCTAAGCACATCGATAAAATCAGCAGTGGATTTGGGAGTGTATTTTACTGGCTTAGTGGATTTAGGCACACGATAACGATCCAATTTAGGGTCGATAGCTTTTACAAACTTCCTCATCACACTGTCAAACATGATATAATATATTATATCATTAAAGGAGTTATATGAAAAAATTGACAGGATTTTCCATAGGGGGAGTAGTAATTGGCGTGTTGATATTGGCCTTACTTGGTGTAGCTACTTATTCTATCATAGATGGTAATAATAAAGCTACTGATTTTAGTAAGTATGATTTTTATTCAGTGATAGAGGGCAATAGTGATAATGGCGGTATAGGTGACCACGTTAAAGGTAGCGCTGATGCACCAGTTTTGATCTACGAATATGCAGATTACCAGTGCTCTGGCTGTGCATCTGTCAATCCTAAGGTAAATCAAATCATTAAAGATTTAGACGGTAAGCTAGGTATAGTATATCGTAGTTTTATCCTTAAATATCACAACAACGGCACTGCGGCGGCCTCAGCAGCCGAAGCAGCAGGTCTGCAAGGCTACTGGAAAGAATATGCCGATAAACTTTTTGATGAACAGGCAGAGTGGGCTAGTGCTTCTCCTTCCGAGCGTACAGCACTTTTTGATAAATATTTTGAGGAAGTTACCTCTGGGGAAGGTGATATTGATAAATTTAACCAAGATATAGCTAGCGAAGCGGTTTCCAAGAAGATAAGTTTTGATATGGGTATTAGCCAAAGAATGGATATTGCGGCTACACCAGCTTTTTACATAGATGGTCAGCTTATCAAGTGGAATGATGCGGGCGAGGTGATAGTTAACGGCAAAAGGATCTCTTGGGATTCTAGTCGCACAGGTGATGATTTTGCTAAATTAATCAAAGATATCGTTGCTGCTAAGCTTGGTAAATAATTATTAATACTAATCTAAACAAAAATAGCCACCGCACCGGGGGCTATTTTTGCCGAAACTATATTTCGATAAACTCTTGCCAAGCGGCAGGAGGTATTTTTGACTTTTTGCGTTCAGTAGAACGCGAGAGTCTTTTGATACGCATGTATCGATATTCTCCTTAAATTACTGTTGCTTAGCGACCGACCCCCCTCGCGAAAGGCTTCTTGCCTATTGGGATTGAATGAGCAACAGATCCTATTCTACCAAAGGTTCTTAGAAAGTGCAAGCATAAAATGTTATAATACATATATGAAAAAGCGTGGGCATATAAAATTTCATCGTATCAAGACATGGCAGCTTGTGGTGATTCTTTTGCCGTTATTTTTTATAGATGCTACGCTTTTGCGTGCAGACCATATCCGTATGACAGAATTACGCGATGCGGTACTGGCTGCTGACGCTGCTGAGAATGATGAGGAAATTTCTCAAACTCTAGATACGTTTAAGAACTTTGTTTTTTCTAATATTGTCATCAATGTGGTGGACGATAATGGTCGCCAGGAGGTATCTTTTGGCACGGGGCCATTCTATCTAGAACATCAATATATTCGTGCAGCTAATAAGGCTCTCGAAGAAGCTGAGGCTTCTATTGTTTCGGATAGTAATCCGAATGGTAATATTTATCAAATGGCATCAGAAGTTTGTCAGCCGCAGGCTATAGCGAATGGATGGAGCTGGAACGACGCAAATTATATTAACTGTATGGTGGGGGAAATACAAAAATATCCAGCCGCTGATGAATTAAATAATACTATCGCGGCAAGCTTGCCATCCACAGAGCTATACCGTAAAAATTATGCTTCGCCAATATGGGCACCTACTTTTACTGGATGGATGATTTTGTTTACTATTCTTATCATTGTTGTAATTTTTATCAGGGGGATTATCTGGATATTATTACGCTTATCCCTGTTGTTTAGTTAGAAAGCAACAAATCCATCAAAATCCTCTTGACTTTTTGTTTATGGGGTCATAAGATAAGAATGTAACTAATTAAGGAGGAAGCTTAAATGGCTTACGAACATACAAATAGTAAGGGAGTAAAATACTACTTACGCAAATCAGAGGTTACCCTTCGCGGTGGCAAACCACAAACTATCTACTTCTTCACCAAGAATGCGGACGGTGGCAAGGGAACTGCTTGTGATCTACCAGAAGATCGTATGGTTTGTGAGAATGAGCGCAACGGTTTCTTGACTCTTAAGAAAAAAGCTTAAGCGCGTATATAATTATACAGGTGCGGAAACTGCCTTACTTAATAAGGCAGTTTTTGAGTATGTTGGGGTTGACTTTTTTTATCAAATGCGATATACTTATGTGAGCCTATACATAGTGTAGGCGGTGTATGTCGTGGGGTAGAGCAGCCTGGTAGCTCGTTTGGCTCATAACCAAAAGGTCGCTGGTTCAAATCCAGCCCCCACAACCAAATTACCATAAATAAACTTAACATTAAAATAATCAGTATTTAATTCAGCTTGAGTTAGCCCCCTAGCTCAGGCTGAACCTAGTACTGATTATTTTTTCTTTGTGATAATCTCTCTTGCGGCTAGCCTGATGGCGTAATTATAGCTATCTGCCTGGTGCGGGGTGCTAGCTATCTCGGCAGCAGTAAGATTATGACGAATTGCAAGTGCGATTTCTTCAGCCATCAGCCCAGCATTCGGTGCTACTATGCAAGCACCTAGTATATGATAGCCACGCTTATCTGTAAGTAGCTTCACAAAGCCATAGTCCATATTGTATATTTGGCCAGCCATAGTGTCGGCGATGTTAACGACAGCCTTATGATATTTACGATCGCGACGTAATAGGTCATCCTCATTGAGGCCTACCGTGGCTACTTGTGGATATGTGTCTACGATGCGGGTAAAGCCACTATAATTTACAGTGTTTTTGGCCTTGTTGACAATATTGGAGGCTAGTAACGCTCCTTCATGTTCTGCGCGCTCAGACGAAGATTCGCCGCTCAGGCAATCGCCTATGGCATAAATATTCTTAGCGGAAGTTTCAAAATACTTATTTACTTTGACTCCACTACGCTGATACTTGACGCCCGCATTTTCTAAGCCGTAGTCTAGATTGGGCTCACTGCCGGTGGCCAATACTATGCAGTCTACGCGGACCAGTTTCTCTGCTCGACCAGTCTGGAATATTACACGTTTGCTTAAATTGTCCTGCTCTAGAGCTACAACCTTGCAATTGGGCAGTACCGTTACGTCTAATTCTGTAGTTAGATATTCTGAGATTACCGTACTTACGTCTTTGTCTTCGCGAGGGAGTATTCGTTCGGCCATTTCGGCAATTAGTACTTTTGTACCAAGCTCAGCAAAATATTCAGCAATTTCGCAACCCGTAGCTCCTGCTCCTACTACAAACACAGCCTTTG
Organism: uncultured bacterium; assembly: GCA_902761145.1. Taxonomy (GTDB): domain Bacteria; phylum Patescibacteriota; class Saccharimonadia; order Saccharimonadales; family Saccharimonadaceae; genus Nanosyncoccus. Next base: position 131,987 of record CACWJA010000003.1, on the reverse strand, counting down.
GCAAGCGTCGTGTCTTGATGGCTGTTGCTGGGGTGAGGTAATTAACTGCGTCTAGTCCAGATATTTCGGGAGCTTTGAGCTGTGCTCCGGTAGCCAAGATGAAATTTGCCGCAGTGCGCTGATGTTCGCCTATTGCTACGGTATGCGGATCCAGAAAATTCGCGTATCCATCAATACAAGTGATATTTGCCGTTTCTAGTAAGGACTTATTGTTACCGCTGGCTTTTGCTACTGTTTTGAGCTGTCGTGATATGAGGGTAGGAAAACTAAAAGATAATTCTTGGTGCCCGAACTCTGGGTATATAGAAATATTTGAATACGTATGTGCAAAATCAAGTGCTACTCCGTAAGGTACATTACGAGTATTGAGCCTTGCTCCGCCAAAATTTCCACCATCCACTATGGCAATACGCTTACGTGACTTAGCTAGGCCCAGTGCAGCAGCTGAACCAGCTGGTCCACTGCCAATAATCATATAATCATAATCATACTTTCTTCCCATATGTACTCCCTATTTATATAATTGTATCACGATTTTTGTATACATAAGCCAAATCCGCATTATACTTGGCAAGTTCTTTTGCTAAGGCGAGATTAAGATCGCGTTCGGTGATGACGGATTTTGCCTTGAATTTTTGCTGCATTGCTTTTGTTGCTTTTTCGGCGAAAATTTCTGCTGCTCCTACTGGTACCCCCACTCCGACAGCGTCAATCTTTATATTTTTCTTTGTCTTTGCAGCGTCGAATGATTCTTTCATTTTGTCATCCTAAAAAATATCATTAATATAGCGATGGCTAGATAACTGGCGAAAAGTACGAATCTGGTGAAATTTTTATCTCGTACGCGGGTTTTTTGTATGTCGGCAAGATTGCGGCCAGACTTAAAAACCCAGCGTATTACGAACAATGGAATAGTGGGTGCTAGAATATAAATTAAGGTTAATGCGTAGCTAGGAAAGAACTTTGCGCTCATCATCATTATCTCTGCAGAAGTGATTATATATAATGGTACTGTAAAAACAAGTTCTGCCATTCCGGAAAACGCGCCTAGTGCAAAAGCATCTGAGCGGGTCTTGGCGGTGCGAGCTTTCTCGTCTATTGCTTTAGCGTATTTTCTCGAAATAAATAATTTAGTGCTATGGCCAGATTTGTAATACCCAAATAACCCGACGAAAGCCAAGGCAACAAAAATCCCAGCTGCTGCCCATGCCCAGAAGCTGGTCTCTGGACGAAAGCAATATAGAAAAAACAAATTAGTAAAGAAATATGAACATAAAAAGAGTGCAGCCGAGGATACTTCTACGCCTAATATGAAAAACAAGGTCATGTCTGAAGTCCTAGCTTTGGAATATTTGCCAGTGCAGTAATGGTATAGTAGAGAAAAGGCGCCAGGTTGCAACTGTAAAAACGCTACTATAAGTATAGCGAGTAACACAATTCCCAAAGAGACATAAAAGCTCATGGTAAAATTATATCATGAAAAGGGTTGCATTTCTAGTAACAAAGTGCTACTTAGTATGCCATGATAAAAAGAGGTTTGATATTGTTGTGCGGCGTGGCGGTTGTACTAGGTGGTGCTCCAATACATCTAGCTGGTGCTCTAGAAAATACAGACGTTGCCGATGATGTCGATTTGGAGGAAACAATTAATAGTATCAGCGAAGATGTTCCTGAGGTATTTATCAAAGCCATCAATCCAGGTTACAAAGTTGATGGTAAAAATAACACTGGTGAAATGATAGAGATATCAAGAATTTCTACAGATGAGCCGTTGTCTTTGGCCGGTTTTTCTATAGGCTATACGAATTCTAGCGGTAATTACTCAACTATATTTGAATTTCCAGATAATAGTTGGATGAATGGGGAAAATATTATCCTAAGGTTGGCTAGTTCGCCTGATGGCGATCAATCTGCTGCCACCTACACTAAAACGCTCGCTTTTTCGGCGGGCATAGACCTTAAAAAGCATGAAGAAGTGATTGACGAAGTATGCTGGACTGGCAAAGTGGGTTGTTATAAGGAATTCAAGTCTGCTAATCCTACTACGTTGGTACGAAATTTACAGACAGGGGATTTTGAGCATTTAGCTACGTATGACCCCGTTTACGATGTAGAAAGCTATTTTGTAGACATGGCTAGAGAAGAAGAAGGCTATGGCCAAATAGCTAGCCAGTGTAAGGGGGTACAATTCTCGGAGATACTTACCTATTACGAAACATTTAAGACTGAGCAGTTTATAGAACTATATAATGCCAGTTCGGAACAGGTGCTATTGGATGGTTGCCAGATCCGCTACAAGAATAAAAATCATACGTTGAAAGGTGTTGTTGCTCCAGAAGGGTATTTTGTGTATCTTCCAGATGGATTTAATCTTACCAAGAACCCAGTCAATTCTAATACTCTGGAGCTTATAGATGTTGACGGTGTTGCTGTGGATAGCCTTTCGTATCCTAATGGCCAACGTAAAGGCGCTTCATTTGCTTTTATTGGCTATGATTATAATGGTGAAGAATTATGGCGTGTTACTTATGCTCCTACGCCAGGTGCCGCTAATAATTATCAAGAATTTCGTACTTGCGAAGAAGGAAAGGTTCTCAATGAGGCCACTGGTAATTGTGTTAAAGCTACTAAGGTCTCAGCAAAGGTGTGTAAGGAGGGGCAATACCTGAATATTTTGACGGGACGATGTAAAAAATACGAAACAGCGTCTACGAAAACTTGCAAAGAAGGCTATTATTTGAACCCGGATACCAATCGTTGTCGCAAAATAGTAGATAACAAAGGTGCTGATTATAGTTTGCAACCAGAAACTTATGAAGAGCAATCATCTTTTGTCGCATTGTATGCCGTGCTGGGTGTAGTGGGTGTAGGTGTAATTTATCTTATCTATGAATTTAGGCACGAAATATTGCACTGGTTCAGCAAAATCAAAAAGAAAATCAAAAACAAAAAGTCGGATTGATAAAATTAATCCAACTTTGCTTAATAACTATTATTCACCAATTGCTCGTGCGTAGAGTTTGTCTATCATTTCTTCAAATACTGCTTCACGTAGCTGGTGCCCGTTCACTTCGATCAAGAGCCCTAGGGCTTTGTAGTGTTGTAATACTGGTAGAGTTTTTGTGCGAAACTCTTTGATCCTGGTGCGAAATGTCTCTATGTTTTTGTCGTCAGCGCGGTCCCCGCGATCATTTAGTATTTTTGATTCTTCATAGCGATTTTCTGCTTCAACTTCAGATACGTTTAGTATGACTGCGGCTTTTATATCGTGTCCGGACCCTGCGGCTACAGACATTACTTGATCTTCTTCGCCGCTCCATCGTCCTATAGACGAAAGTATCAGAGGATATCCTCGTAGATCCGATCTTTCGAAATATGGCAATACCCAGCTATAAAAAACATCGGTAGGTATGAGTGAGCCATCTTTAGAGTAGCCTTTACGCGTTTGTTGCTCCATAGCACGGATGATGATCCCAGATGATAAAAACTTTGCACCAAGAATCTCTGCTAGGCGTATGCCTTGGGTGTCCTTGCCTGCCATTGGTAGGCCAAAGATATTAATGGACCCAGTCTCTAACCAGTTTTTGATAGTTTCAATTTTCTCTTCCATAGGTATATTGTATCATATCCGGTCGATTTCGCTTGATCATGAATATAATCTTGTGTCCAAAAACAGCATTTTAGCACTCTTGCGTTTTTAGTGCTAATTATATATAATATAAGCATGGAAATAACAGATAGGCAGAAATTAATTCTTCTTCAAATAGTAGAAGAATATGCCGAGACGGCTTCGCCTGTGGGTAGTGTTACTTTGGCGAAACTTTTCGATGTGTCCCCAGCTACTATTCGTGCAGAAATGGCACGCCTAGAGTCGCTAGGCTTAATAGCTCAGCCACATACTTCGGCTGGCCGTGTCCCTACAGATGCTGGATACAGATATTATGTAAACAATCTAGAATGCGACACCGATGAAGATCTATACAATAGAAACACCTACACGTCTCCTCGTGCTCCGCAGGTACGCGCCGTTGCCGATAGTTACTATGAGGTAGGATATGAGGATAATCCTTTTCTGCCGAGGCGTGGTAATGTGGAACGAGGTATACATGTATTAGAAGTACGCACTAGCTCACAATCTCGTGCTGATGCGGCCATCAAGCGAGCAACAGATACTTTGGTAGAACTTACCGGCAACTTGGGTTTGGCTACTATTGGCGCACAGCTATACTTATCTGGTATTTCGCGTCTTTTTACGCAGCCAGAATTTGGTGACACCAAGCGCGTGCAGGCTGTAGCAAAATTGTTGGATAATCTAGAACCATGGCTACGCGAGGCTGCTCCGGGTGAAGCGTTGAATATCTTTATCGGGCACGAAAATCCTATTGGTAAGAATTCTGACGTGTCGCTGATCATATCTAAATTCCGCTCGCCATTTTCGGATCGTAGCTATATAGGCGTACTTGGTCCTACGCGGCAAAATTATTCTAGGGTGATGTCATTAGTGCGGCATGCTGGTAATATGCTAGAAGATATTTATTATAATAGGTAACACAGAAAGGAAATTATGAAAAAATCATACAAGGATTTAGGTAAGGCAGTAGATCCTAGCCACGAGGGTGAGCCACAGGGCTCGGCTGATGTTAAACTCTCTCAGCAAATCACCGAACTGACCAATGATCTCCAGCGCACTCGCGCGGATTTTGAGAACTTTCGTAAGCAAGTAGATTTACAAAAAGCCAACGATCGTAAGGCTACCAAGTTAGCTACTGTTTACAAAGCTCTACCTTTGTTAGACGATATTGATAGAGCAATAAGCACTTACGCCGAGCTTGCTCCGCTTGCGAAGTCTCTAGAAAAGACTCTTAAAGATCTCAGCTTGTCTAAGATAAACTCTGTTCAGGGCACCGAATTTAATCCGGATATTCATGACGCTGTGATGGTAGAAGGTGATGGTGACAAAGAGATCATAGCTGAGACATTACGCCCAGGGTATTATTACGAGGGGGAAGTATTGCGCCCAGCTATGGTCCGTGTTAGCAAAATGTAGTGTGACTATATATCGTTATTGTGCTTGTGTGAAATATGGTACAATTATGTCATAAAACTGTTTTCAATTCTATGGTAGATTCCTATAGGAAATGAAGGTCAGGATAGTGCATAACGGGTAGTTTGCTTAGTTATGAGCGTAATTAAAAAAAGAGGGATTATGGGCAGCGAGAAAAATTCAAAAAATACTAGAAAACACAAGTCGACTGGCGGCGGGCCGGCACAAGGTGATCTAGCAAAACAAGATAAAACAATCAGTACGAAAGATGGCGGGCCATCGACTAAAGACGAGCTCGCTGCAGCGTTTGTGGACTCGAAGCCGCAGGATAGCGAGTCATCTGTGCACGCTGGTAGTAACGGCGATTCTAGCGACGCGGATAGTGGAATACCAGTAGCCAAAGAAGTTGCCGCTGCTTTTGTCGATCCAATGTTGGAAAGCAAAGAAAAGCTAGAGGTGTCCGAGAGTATAGATGAAGAAAGTAGCAATAAAGCTACTTTTGCTCCAGCCAAGAAGTCTCACAAGACTGCCATCATCTCTGTAATTTGCGTTATTATCGTCGCCGCCATTGGTATCACTATTGCGATTTTGAATTCCAATTCCAGCAAAGACAGTGAACCAGCTGTCACTATAGACGATTTGACAGACGAGCAGAGAGAAAAACTTGGCGTTGAGACAAATAAAGCAAAAGACGAAGACCCTTCCCGGATAGAAGACAAGGATAATTATTCCGATGAGTACAAAAAGTATCTAGAACTCTCCGACGAGGAAAAAGCCAAGCTTGAAGTTATTCCGCGAAAGGAAAAAATACCGGATGGAGTAATTGAAGAGATTAGAGACGACACTGATGATAACACTCTCTCCAAGCTTCCAAAGAAGTTTGATCTGCGCGATGTGATTAATGTTACTGTGGGCGATCAGGGTAGATATGGGCTTTGTTGGGATTATGCTTCTGGCAAGGCATTAGAAACTCACATGAAGTTGCATGGGGTGGATTACGATCCTTCTGAGTTTCAGATTGATTTCTTAGCGTCCAACTTGATGTACGGTGGTCGTGAATTGCATGATGGTGGAACCTTTCAAATGTTTGCTGACATAGCTTCATCAATAGGCACAATTTCAGAGGAAAAATTTTCTAGTCTTGGGATTAATCCAGGTGGGCAGTATGGCGGTAGTAGTACCAATTACAACTACTATAAATTGGTCAATAATGATACGCCGCTTTATATTACGAAAACTGTTGATTTTCCGTCGATGTATAAAACTGCTGGTAAAGCCAGGGGTAAGACGGACGAAGAGGTTAAGGAGTTTCGTGATTTGGTGAAAGCACATATTATGACAAATGGTGCACTTTATATGGTAATGGATGCACCAGATTGGTTTGTCTTTAAAAACGGAGACGGAACAACCACTTATTATTACACACCAGACTCTGACCATTCTAACACTACGAGAGGGAAACACGCAATGGCTATCGTGGGGTGGGACGACAATTTCTCGAAAGATAATTTCAGAGGAACTGGTACCGGTGAGGGTTATGAAAAGCCAATTCATGATGGCGCATATTTAGTACTAAATTCTTGGGGAGACTGGTGGGGGGAAGGTGGATACTTTTGGGTATCGTACGACGAATATGATATAGAGTCTCAGCTATCCGGCGTTGTTTCTACCACACTAGAAAATAATGCTACAAGAATTGATACTATAGATTCTAAGCTTGTAAAAGATTTGATTGAAGAAAAGCTTGGTTTTTATATTATCGATAATGATGGAGAAAAATATATCACTGACTATGCGTTAGGCCGTGTTTCGTATTTGGATCTTTCGTCTCGTAATCTAGGTGATGATGACCTAGTTGAGATCTTAGAATCACTTCCTGGCATATCATCGTTAAATATTACGGATAATCATATTTCAGACTTATCGCCGCTTGCTAACTTGAAAAATCTCCATGGAGTTGAGTTTTCAAAAAACAATGTTAAGGATATTTCTGTCCTCTGTGACATGGATGAAATATATAATTTTGACTTGAGCTATAACAAGATAGCTGATATTAGCTGTCTTGAAGGGAAATTGAATGATTATGCTTATATTGACATTTCTGGGAATGTTGGAATTAAAGGTTTTGAAAAGCTAACTAATCTTTCTAGTCTGACCGCAAATGGAATAGGCCTAGAAAGCTTAGAGCCCCTCAGCGGCCTAACCAAGCTAACACAGCTCACTGTTCGGAATAATAACATCAAAAGCCTAACGGGGTTAAATACAAACGAAGAGTCATTCTATGGTATTGATTTATCAGGGAATAAAGGTTTAGTAGATATGACACTCGATAAGCCAGTACATTATTTTATAGTAAACGATGCGGACCTAACGGATATTTCGGTTTTCAATAATATCAAGGCAACTATTGTTTCTGCTAGCGGAAACAACTTTGGTGATTTGTCTGGTTTTCATAATGACGAAATTGCTAGCCTTGATCTTTCGGGCAGCAAGAATCTTTCTAATTTATCAACACTTAGCACGTTAAAAGGTCTTAATCTTTCTGGTTGCGGGATAACCTCCATATCGGAGATCGGTGAGCTTAGTGATATGAAATCCCTTACCTTGGATAACAATGAGATTGCCTCGCTCGAGGGCATAGAAAACTTTAAAAAACTACTATACCTATCAGTTGATAATAACCAACTTGCATCGCTGGATGGTATATTGGAGTTGGCGAACTTAGGCTCCATCTCGGCAGACAATAACATGATCGCCGATGCTGGTGAGCTATTGGGGCTAGAAAATCTCAATTTTGTATCGCTTAATGGCAATAACCTTACATCAGTCCCAAGTTTTGGCAATCAACCAGATGTTTATCTTGCGCTCGAAAGCAACCCTATCGAGAAGGCAGTGATTCCTAGGTCTGTTACGGTGATCAACCTAGAAAATTGCGGTATAAAAGAAATTGACTATTCAGCAGTCGATAAATTAATTAATATAAATTTAGCAGGTAATCCAGATTGGAATGAATATGCTAATTTGGCATTAGCATCAATGCAGGGCCAACGAGGGCTTAATCGTCAGTATATCTCTATTAATATCTCAACTGACTATAATTTTACAGAAGAAGAATTAAATAATATATACAGTGTTTTGGATTTATCTGAGGATATGAGATGGGGGATAGGGCTAAAAGATTATCATTATGAGCTTAAAAAATCTCAAGATGGTACGATTAATCTGGAAGAATATCCCAATGGGCGAGCGATATTTATGTCGTTGATAAAATCCGGTGCGGATCTGGGCGGCGCCGTTGTCGATAAGGCCGCTACGAAAATAATTTTAGACGACAGCTCGGCAGACTCACTTTTGTACGATCATTGGACGGATATAAACAATGATTCCCGTATCCATACGAACACTGTTGTATTTGATCTAAAATAATATTATTCTGCAAACACTTGATTAATGCTGTAAGGTAGTACTTGGGGAACTATTTGGGGGTCTGGTTTTAAATTGGGATTAAGATTGTACGGGATAAAGCTATTGTTTTATTGTGATAAATTATATATAATGAACATATGCTTATAAGGCATGTATAGGGTAATGTGGCTAGTGCCAAAGGGAGTATATGATAAAAAACAATATAAATAAGATACGAACATTGTTTTTGAAAAATAGTGATATTAGCAGGCAAGTGGGGCGTGCTACTACTTATACTGGCATCGCTGCTATGGCTATATATGCGCTGTGTTTCATCTGCCCACCAGTACATGATAATGACTCTCATGCCATCACTGGTACATCTGTAGCCAGCGACACTACTCTATCTATCTCTTTATCTAATAGTGAATTACCACTAGATATTACCCCTACATCTAGTAATGGTACTTTTGTTAGTACGGCAGATGACGATACGAAAGCTAGTACTGCAGTAATACATGTAGCCACTAATAATATCACAGGCTACACCCTAGGTATTAAAGCCTCTAACCCAGCATCATCATCTGCAGACAAACTCATTAGTAATAACGAGAAATGCGAGAATACGCCCACCTCAAATAAATGTGCTATTAGCTCTCTATCTCAACCAGTATCATCAGAAGACTACATAGATAATACAATAGAAGGTATAGATCTAAACAACACCTGGGGCTATGCACCTAGTAAATACAACTCTGCTCCTAATACTACTACCACTACTACACTAGATCCTAATACTAACGAAAACATCACTACCACATCTCCCATCAATTACTACCCAGCTCCTGTAAATGGAGATACTATAGCTACTACAGATGCACCTAACCAAGAAAACACTACAACCAATGATGGCGCTTTACTAGAAGATGAATACACCATAGACTATGGCATACGTATAGACTACACTCCATATACTGGTACTTATTCTACTAATTACAACAACCAATCCTACATCATCACTGCAGTAGGTAATCCAGTACCATACAGTGTATCCTACAATGCTAATATACCAACAGGACTTATAGATGATGCATCAGTCACCAACATGCCTACTGCTCAGACTGGTAATGTCCAAGGTGGAGACACTGTAGCAGTAATACTAAGTACTAAAGTACCAACACTTGGTAGCATTAATCCATCTACAGGAGAATACGAATATGCCGGCTATGTATTTGCTGGCTGGTGCACAGTACAGCCTACAAAAGACCAAACCACTGGCTACCAAACCTGCCCAGTAGATCAACAACAGCCAGACCAAGCAAGACTCTTCCAACCAGGTGATAACTTTGGTATAGATCAAACAACAGAAAACACCCAGATATTATATGCAGTGTGGGGAGCACCTGCAGCAGTTATATTTAATAGTAATGGCTTAGTATTTAATGACGCTGCTACAGCAACAGAAAATATAATGACATTCATCCCTACCTATGCAGATGGTAAAGTAACCAGCAATAAAGTAAACGTGATAGAAACAGGCATATATAGAACCCCAATTCTATCCACAACAGAAAACTATATCTTTAAAGGCTGGAGTGCAGACCAGAACGCTACAGAAGCTACCTACATGGACGAACAAGACATCATGAACAATATAAATTTAAATGCAGATGATGCTATTGCCCTCTATGCTATATGGGCCTATACCACAGTGATCACCTTTGACGGTAATGGTGCTGATAGTGGTACAATGGAGCCTATCACCATAGAGGCGGGGCAGGCTCAAGTGCTGCCTGCGAATGTATTCACCAAAGAAGGTTATGGATTTATTGGCTGGAATACAGTAGCTACTCCTACTGAGCAAGATCCAGGCACTTCATACCCAAATCAGGGTGACTATACGGCTGAGGCTGGCTCGCATAGTATAACCCTGCATGCTCAGTGGGCTACTACCGTTATAACATTTAATGGTAATGGCAGTGATGGTGGAGAAGCTATGGATAGTATAAATATACCAGCAGGCGACACGGTAAATCTTCCAGCTAATACATATACCAGGGAAGGCTACGTATTTAACGGCTGGAACACAGCAGCGGACGGTAGCGGCACATCATATGTAGACCAAGCGGAATACGCCGCTAGTGCTACCCAGTCAGAAAACGTCACCCTTTACGCGCAGTGGATGCAACCTACCATGCAAAATGTAGCATTGTGGGGCAGTACGCTTAGCCGAGGCGATACCATGCAGGTACCAGACACTCGTGATGGTAAATCCTACTGGGTAGCCAAACTCGCAGACAACAACATCTGGATGACTCAAAACCTAGACCTAGATATAGAAGCTGGCAGGACTTACACCAGTGCAGATACAGACCTAGCTAATTCTACTATCGGTACTAGCTGGACACCTACTGTATCTACCAGCACCACTTCTAGCTGGACTAGCTCTAATACCGCCCCATCCTCCTACGACCCAGGCAATCTTTACTGGAATGGCAATGTAACTACTAGTGGTGGCAGCCTTAGCAACAGAACCACAACAGACCCATCCGCTACGTCTGGTGGTACTCACTATCATGTAGGTAACTACTACAACTGGACTGCTGCAGTAGCTATGAATGACTCTAGCTCATATACTACCGGTCGGCAAGACGTAAATCAATCTATCTGCCCTGCTGGCTGGAGACTACCTACCTATAGCGGTGATAAGTCTTACCAAAACCTAGTAAACACCCAAGGCTTTACTTCTGGCACTAGTGGCAATATCCAGAGCAGCCCTACCTATTTCGTATATGGTGGCCGCTGGAATGGCAGCTCGGGCAGCGTAGGCAGCAACGGGGGCTACTGGTCTAGTGTAGTTAAAAACAGTAGTGATTCGTACCGGCTCGGTTTCAATGCGAGTGGATATCTGGACTCTCGGAGTCTCGGCTATAGGGATAGCGGCTTCTCGTTACGTTGTGTAGCTAGGTAGGTTTAGCATTTCTTACCTCCAGCCTCTCCGAAACTCATTTGAAACTGTAGTTATTAGCGGCCCCAATACCGCCACCAACCCCTGGACCATCAATGAATAATAGCCCTTGCTAAAAATTGCGAATAGATGTATACTGATAATATATTAAAGCGAGGAATATATTATGCCAGAAGTTAAACCTACGGAAGTGGAAAGTAAAGCAAGTATCAAGGTAGTGGGTGTTGGTGGTGCCGGTGGATCTGCAGTAGAACGTATGAAAGAAGTAGGACTTGCTGGCGTGGAATTTGTAGCTATTAATACCGATGCGCAGGCTTTGCATCATTCTCCTGCCGATGTAAAAGTACATATAGGTAAGGGGCTTGGCGCTGGTGGTGACCCAGAGAAAGGACGCGAGGCCGCCGAGGAAGGGCGTGAAGCCATAGAAAAGGCGCTAGACGGGGCTGATATGGTATTCATTACCCTCGGTGCTGGTGGTGGTACTGGTTCGGGTGCTGGGCCTATAGTGGCTGAGGAGGCTCGCAAAAAAGATATACTTACTGTGGGCGTAGCCACGAAGCCGTTTACTTTTGAAGGCGCACGTCGAAGGGCTAATGCTGAGCTGGCTATAGACAAGCTCGCTCGTCAGGTGGATGCACTTATTACTATACCGAATGACCGATTGCTTCAGACCATTGATCCTCGCACGCCTTTGCTAGAGACATTTAAGATAGCCGATGATGTACTGCGCCAGGGTGTGCAGGGAATATCTGAGCTGATCACCGAGCATTCGTTGATCAACCTAGACTTTGCTGATGTGAAGGCTATTATGAAAAATGCTGGCTCTGCTCTGATGGGTATCGGCCGGGCTAGTGGGGAAAACCGTGCTGTGATAGCTGCTCAACAGGCTGTGGAATCACCGCTGATTGAAGTAAAGATAGAGGGGGCTAGAGGTGTGCTATTCTCTGTGGCTGGTGGATATGATATGTCTATGAGCGAAATACAGGAGGCCGCAGAAGTAATAACTGGTGCTGTATCACCTGACGCTAATATCATCTTTGGGGCGTCTATTCGTCCAGAGCTTGAGGATGAAATAATCGTTACGGTGGTGGCTACTGGATTTGACTCGGATTACTACGATGAGCCAGTGAGTGCGCCAGAGCCAGAGCCTATGACTACGAGCGGATTCCGTGATGCTAAGCCTGTATCGGAATCGAAAGATTTTGCAATAGAGAATCGTACGAATATGTGGGATTCTATAAAAAATGAACCAGAGCCTGAGCCTATAGTAAATGATGACGACATGGACGTGCCGCCATCACTGCGTGAGCGACTTAAAGGTAAGAAGAAAAAATAATAGATAAGGGAAGCGCGGATGGAACGAAAAATTCGTATTGGAGATAGCAAAGTTCTGGAAAGCCGCGAGACGGTAGATGGCACTATGATTCGTCGTAGGCGTGTGTCTAGCGACGGGCATAGATTTACTACTTATGAGCGGATAGAAATGCCGCAACTTACTGTAGCTAAACGTAGTGGCAACAAAGAGATTTATGATCGTGACAAGCTACTACTAGCCGTGAAACGAAGTGTGGGAAAATTCTTTAATTCGGAGCTAGAGGTAGAGGATGTGGTAAACCGTGCTACGGATATACTATATAGTTATGGCAATGATCAGATTACTAGCAAACAGATAGGGGAGGCAGTGCTAGATGTGCTAGCAGAAATAAATGAAGTGGCTTATGTGAGATTTGCTAGTGTGTTTCGTGAGTTTCGCACGTTGGAAGATTTTGAAAATATTTTACGAGAACAAAATAGTAAACGTAAAAATGGGATTGAGAAAGAAGAATGCGAGTAGTATGTATATATCGTGATAAACAGGACTATTCTCGTACTGTGGATGAATGGTTGGAGACTTTTCGGCGTCAGACTGGTAGGGAAATAGAGACTATGGATCCGGATACAAATGTAGGATTTTGTGAGGCCTATGATGTGGTGGAATATCCTACAATACTTGCGCTGGGCGAGAGTGGAGATGTGCGTGCTAGCTGGCGGGGTAGTAGTATGCCGCTTGTGGATGAAGTGCTGTATTATATGATATAATATTGGTATGGAGCTATTGCAGGATATTATTGGTAATGTCTGGTTTCAGCGTATATTTTGGTCTATAGTTGTTGCGCTTGTGAGTCTGATAATATATCGTGCTATTGCGAAATTTCTTGATTCTAGAGAAAAGAAAAACACCAAGATAATGTCTCAGAAAAAGAACAAGACATTAATCAGGATGTTTAAGAGTATAGTGGGCGCAGGGCTAGCTATTATGGCGGCTCTTACCATTTTGCAGATTTTTGGTATAGATGTGACATCTATGCTGGCTGGTGTAGGTATAGCTGGAATTGTGGTAGGCTTTGCATTGCAGGATGCTTTAAAAGATATTATTCGTGGGTTTGAGATTGTGTCCGATAATTATTATGGGATTGGCGATGTGATAAAGTATGGTAGTAATGTTGGTCAGGTGTTGTCGGTGACTTTGCGCACCACTAAGCTTCAGGATATTAATACTATGAATATAGTATCTATAGCAAATCGTAATATTGATCAGGTAGAGATAGTGTCTGGGTATATTTATATTCCGATACCGCTATCGTATGATGTGAGTGTGGAGGATGCTGAGGTGGCCATGCATGATATTGTGAAACATCTGGGGCGAAAGGAAGAGGTAACGAGTGCCAAGTATCAGGGTGTGACAGCTATGGCGGAATCTTCGCTTAATTATCAAATAGTGGTTACCTGTGACCCCATGAATCAGCTACAGGTGCGACGTGATGCTTTGCGAACTGTTGTCACTACGCTGGAATCGCACAATATGCATATACCGTATCAACAGCTGGATATCCATACTGGAAAGTAGCTGTAAAAAGCCTTCTCCGGGGAGAAGGCTAAGGGTGAGGTGGTGTAAATGATATTATTGCAGGCTTGTTAGATCTATTTTGTGGTAATACGCCATCATCGTGACGGTGTTTTTGAGGGACGTCCTGATGATGTGTAGTACATCTGACAGCTCGAGGTATTTGTATTTTGCTTCTTTTAAAGCTGGCATTAGTAACAAGTGTGTTTCTTTGATGTTTTTTACGATTGCTTCTTCGGAAAGTACTCCTTCCATATCGTTTAGGTTGAAGTATCTATCGAAAGCTTTTGTGACTATGGCTTCTTTTGAGTCGAGTAGCTCATTGTAGTATCTACGTTTGGTTTCGGATTTGACTTCGCCATGCAGAGGCTTGATAGTCATTAGCTTTACGCCATGTTTGACGATGTCATTTACTGGCAGAGCGGAGAGCGGTATGTTGCAATCTTCGCAGACGTCATGCAAGAGTATGGTTGCGATGATTTCGTCGGTGATACCCTTGCAAGCTATTGCGTCGCATGCCATTGATAATGGATGGATGATATATGGTCTGCCGTCTTTGCGTGTTTGCTCGCTGTGCGCTTCGCGTGCGAACTCCAATGCCCGTCTGGACTGCTCGTAGCCAGCTCCTGTAAGTCTGCCTCTGAGATAGGTAAACATGATGTTGATATCTGTCCTGTAAGTCTCTGTCACTTAAAACACCTCCAATATAAAGATACACTCACCCTTAGTGTGGTTATACCATATTTTTGAAATAAAATCAAGTAGGGATGGAGACTTAGAGTATGGATGGTCAAGGTAGTAACTAGTTGTTGCTATCGGTGTCGGCGGGGTTGACGATGAGTATAAAATCGTAGTCTGTAGAGATATTAGCGGGGAGAGACTCTAGTGGTAGGGCGGCGCCGTATTTTTCTTCTAGGAGTTTACGCGTGCCAGGAGCAGCATCTGTGAGATTATAGAGTGTATAACCTTCGGTATATGTGCCTTCTGGGGCGTCGTCTATATAAATATTGTCGTAGCCGGAATCTTTGAGAATAATTTGTTCGGAAGATGCAAGACCAGGGGTGTCGGTGGCATTGAGGACTAATATAGTGTAATTTTCGTAAGAGCGTGGATCGCTGGAGAACATTTTGGCAACATAATTTTGGATGGCAAGATAATTATTGGCACCGGCTGCTGGGAGAACATAGGATATGCCATTAATAGTGCCAGTAGTGACAAGCATAACTGGGTCTATAAGTGAGACTTGACGCATAGTGTCGAAATCGAATGAGGAAGAGAGATGGGCAAGAGTTTTCATTTCGTCGATAGAGAAATTGGTGCGAAGGTTGTCGCCAAGGGTGGAAGCCAGGCTTAATAGATCTGTAATTGAAAGAGATTTTTCGAAGATACGGTTTTTGATGGCGATAAGGATTTTCTGTTGAGAGGCAGTTCTGGTGAAATCGCCGTGTGCGGTGCCGTGTCTGATACGGGCTAGCCAAAGGGCTTCTTCGCCGCCCATGGTATAGGTACCGCCTGCTTCGTATCTATAATAATCATCGATATCTTCGTCTACTGTAACTGTGATACCGCCTAATGTATCAACTATTTGCACTAATGAGCCCCAGTTGACGTGGGCATAATATTGGATTTCTATGTCAAGAATATCGCTAACTTCTGCTATGAGGGCTTCGGCGCCAGCTTGTTCGGCGTTGCCTTCCATATTGTTACACCAGTAGACTTCGTTGATTTTGCCGGTGGCAGTGCAGGTAGGAGAGGCTTTGAGATCGCGAGGCACTGAAAGCATGGCTGTATCACCTGTTTCTTGATCTAGACTAATAACCATAATAGAATCGGTGAGTTGAGCCCCGTCGTGGGTGCCGTCACCTTCGTCACCGTCCATATTGTAGCCACTGGTACCAAAGGCGAGAATATTGGTGCGGCCATTGGCGTCTGTTTTGAGGGGGGCGTATGTTTCAGTGATAAGATCGAATAGGTTGCCTTGGCCGTCTGTAATTTTGGCGATGATACTATTGCCCCAGAGGATGAACCAGACAACGCCACCGACTATCAGAAGTATGAATATAGATATAATCCAGAGGATGATTTTGCGTTTTTTAGACATAGGTTTTTTCTGCTTTTTTCCTTTTTTGTGTTTTTTTGAACTGCTGGGGTCTTGAGGATCGGGCGACGAGGTAATATCTGCGGCTTTTAGCTCGCCGCTGGCGTCATCAAAATCGAAGATCTGTGAAGGACTGAGAAAATCCTCATTGATATCGATCGATGATGGTTTGGCGGTAGGTTGTGTAGTGGTGGGAGGGGTAGATTTGGTGGGTTTTGCGGTTTTTGTGGTAGAAGTTGTTTTGGGTGCTTTTTTGGGCTTTGTGGTCTTTGTATGATGGTTGGCGGTGTTGGTGTGGCTGGGGCTCTTGGGGGATTTTGCTGACTTGGGCATAGGAACCTTGGATGATGTTCTGGAAGAAGTCGCTTTTGCGGAGCGACGTGGTTTGAGCCCATCGATTGATTTATTATTATCCATTGTATATAATTATAGCATGAAAACTAAGCTAACGAAAAAACAATTAGCATTATTGGAATATTTGCAGGATTTTACAGAGGAAAAGGGGTATTCTCCGTCTTATCGTGAGATAATGTCGGGACTGGGGCTTACCAGTGTGTCAGCGGTGGCTGAGCATGTGGAAAACCTTGTGGAAAAAGGCGTATTAAAAAAGGTGCCAGGGGCAGCTAGATCTTTGGAGATATTGGATTATAAGCATGAAGATACGGTAGAGTTGTTTAAGGTAAGAATGATGGAGTGTAATAGTGACGAGAAAGAAGTATTATTGCGGGCTGCAGATATATTGGGGATAGATGTAGAATAATAGCGGCCGAACGGAAGTTTGCAAAATAGTGTTTTATGTGCGGTATTGATAAGAGAGAGGGTTTACAAAAATAGGGAAAGCGCTTATAATAAAAATAGGAGAATGTAATTTATGGCACAAAAACGTAAAAACAGAAGGAAATGGGTATATTGGTTTGTGATATTACTATTGTTGGTGGCGGCAGGAGTAATAGTCTATTTGGTATGGAATAGTTATTTTAAGCCTAAGAATGCGGACGTTCATGAAGATAATGTTGTAGAAGTCGCTGAGGACAAGAATAAAGAAGAGAGCGATACTAGTAATAGTGATATAAAGCAGGATAGTGTTAGTGCTGGTAATGATAGCAATGCTAACGAGGCGGAAAGAGAAAAAGAGAAAGAACAAGTAGCGGCATATGAGGGGAATAATCCGAATTATAATAATCAATTAACGGGTGCTTTAACGTATGCTGGGGTGAATGGCGGAATATTGGTGATTCGGGTGAATATTGATCAATATTTGGACAGTGGAACATGCAGATTGAGCCTGGAGGGTGGGACTGAGTATAGTGATGTGGCAAATGTGGTGGGCGGTGCGGCCACTTCTACTTGCGAAGAAGGGTTTGATATTCCAGTGAGTGAGCTTGCGTCGGGTACTTATAAGATAATAATAGATTTGAATTCTGGTGATAGAAAAGGAACAATTGAAGGAGAAGTAAGCGTATGAGGGTAAGAGGACAAGGGCGGCAGAAATGGATAATGCTTCTAGGTGTGTTTGTGGTGATATTCGTGTTTTCTTTCTTGGTGACCAAGTATAAAGATGGTACAACGGTAGATGCTGCAGATTTGGGGGCTTTTGATGCTGGGAATATAATGTCTGACTATCAGATGGGGAATTATAATGCCATGAATGAGGGGGAGATATGGGATTTTTTGAAGCAAAAAGGTAATTGCAACGATACGCGGACGTATTTGGCGGATCGTTATACTAGCTACTCCTATCATATTAAAGATGGGCATTTTGTATGTCTGGCGGATGAAACTTTTGGGGACGGAACGGCGTATGGTGATGCTGCGCCACATGGGGAGAGTGCGGCACATATAATATGGCAGGCTGCGCAAGACTATAGGATTAATCCGCAAGCATTAATAGTGCTGCTACAAAAAGAACAAGGACTTATTACTGACTCATGGCCAAATAATAGGCAATATAGATCGGCGACTGGATATGGATGTCCAGATACGGCGGCATGTGATTCGCAATACTATGGTTTTAAGAACCAGGTGCGTAAAGCTGCGGCGATGTTTCGCACTGTGCTAGATGGCGGGTGGACTAACTATCCACTAGGGTGGAACTACGTGCAATATAATCCGAATTCTGATTGTGGTGGGGATTGGGTGAATATACGATCATTGGCAACTTCTGCGTTGTACAGATATACGCCATATCAGCCGAATGGGGCAGCACTGTCAGCTGGATATGGCACCGGTGATAGTTGTAGCGCGTATGGGAATAGGAATTTTTATTTGTATTTTGAAGATTGGTTTGGGGGGATAACTAGAGAACGCAGAGCGGTGGATCCGGCAAGACCAGGAGATAGTATACTATTACCTCTGAGATCGATAATAGCTATGCTGTAGATATCTATGGTGGCGCTAGCCGGATGGTGAATGGGACAAATATTCAGTTATATGGAAGCCATAACAGCGAAAACCAACAATTTAAATTCGTGTATAACGACAACGGTTTTTATGAGATAATTAATCCGGCGACGGGTAAATCGCTGAATGTTTATGGTGGTTTTGTAGATGCAGAAACGAATGTCCAGTTATGGGATAGAGATGGTAGTTGTGCTGGCTATTGGCGATTGGATAGAAATTCTGATGGAACATATTTTATTCAATCTGCGTGTTTGGATGTATATAGCGGGATAGCTGAGAACGAAAGAAATATACAAGTATATTATAGGCATGGTGGAGATAATCAAAAGTGGGTAATAAGAAAAACTAGTTGAGAAAATATTAGTTGCTTTGTAAAATACGTTCTTTAAATAATTCTGGATGTGTGGGGTAAAGTTCCATGTAGTAGTCTGAGATCTGCTCTAGATCTTGATGGCTAAACTCGGAGGTCTTGTGATAAATGTAAACGGTTGTATTTGAATCAAGGGCAAAAGTAGCAGATGCCTTTTCGAAGTGTTTGCCAATGTATGAGTTTGGGTCTTGAATTTGCTCGGCTAGATATCTGATAATTTCTTGAGAGTTATTTGCAAGATGTGTCTGTATTGGGTCTGTAGTTATAATTAGGTCTGCCCTTAGAAAATCTGAATGGAACCCATCTCTTAGATCTACGTCGTTTGTGGTAAGTTGTCTGTCTATGGCAATTTTTTTGTATGGTTTGTCTAATGATCTGACAATGTCGGCATTTAGAATGCTACCACTGGCAAGAACAAAGATGCTTCCGGTTGTGTCGTTTTTGAGGTATTCTTCTAAGCTTTTTAGGGAATTGATATCGTTTCTAACTAATGGTTCGTGATGAGCGCTAAAAAGTGGCGCGATTGGTGATAATGTATTTTGTGCTGTTGTGGAGAAGAAATATATGGGATTTAAGAGTATAACCATAACGACTGGTATGGAAAGAATCCATTTTTTAAGATTTAGGAGATAATATAGGCCTAGGTATGAAAGAAGCATAATTGGTGCAAGGATTGTGTAGAAGTGATGCGGATCCATTCTTTGTACTCTAAAGAAAAGAATGCATGTAAAAAGTATTGATAAAATGGAAACTGTGGCAATTTTGCGGTTTATTTTTTTATAGTGTGAATATATAAAGCCAAATGATGATAAAGCAATGAAGACCCAACCACTGTAATTGAATATGCTCTGTATTTTTGTTATTAGATCAGTATCGTATCCAACATACATTTCGCTATAGTTATCATTTAGTACCCTAAAGACAAGTGGAGAGAAGAATATGAGCAGAGTACCTAATGTTGTTACGCCTATTGATGAGAAATTTAAAAGGAGTTGTTTTATATTGGTCTTGAGAAGTTTGTTTTTATGGGTGTTTTTTAGATTTTTTGCTAGTTCTACTAAGAAGAAACTCAGGATTAAGCCCACTAGGAAGAATGCTGAATATCTACGGAATAAAAAGGAAATGACTAGTAGGAGACCTATGGAGATATTTTTTGCCATATTTCTTTTTGGACTATCTGTTGATTTGTAGTCGATAATAAGCGAAAGAAGTAGAACAGCTGGAATCATTATGGCTATATCTATATAGCCCATCAGCATGGCTTTAAGAGGAATGATAAAGGTAGCTAGGATTAAAAAACCGGCTAAATGAGAAAAAAGCTTTTTTTGTTTTGATATTTTAATAAAGAGTGAGAATGCGATAAACATTGCCGGTACGCAGAACATGAAATAATTAATGATTACATATCTAGAGAATGTTATGCCGAATATTTTAAGAGGTAGACTTATAATGAGCGGGAGTATTAGGTTGTAATCTGAGTTTAAGATGGATTCCCATAAAAGAGCTATTCCGTCGGACGGTGACCTATATAATGTATCCATGTAGTCAAAACTGTAAGTCCAGTATCCACCATAGTCCCAGTAATATATAAAGGAATTCTTGGAAAGTGAAAATATACAAAGAATAAATCCTAATAAAACTATTGCGCCGAATATAATCCAGGTCTTTTTTCTGAAATTAGTTTTTATGAATTTTTTTCCAAAGGCTAGAATATAGGAGCGATAAAAAATAAAATAGAAAAATATGATTGATATTAGCCCGATTAAGAATGCTAGGAGCGTTTTCATTTGTTTTCTTTGATCTCCTCTATAATATAATGAGGCCGTGCTTTAACTTCGGAGTAGATTTTGCCTATATATTCGCCAATTATTCCGAGCGCGATCATTTGGATTCCACCAAGTAGCCAGATGGAGCAGATTGTAAATGTCCAGCCAGAAATTGCCTGGCCAATTAGTTTAACTATTAATGCGTAGGCAAGGACCAAAAATGATACTATCGAAACGGCGAGGCCTAAAAAGAAAATAAGGCGAATTGGTTTTATGGAGAACGAAGTAATACCGTCTAAGGCAAAATTGATCATTTTTTTGAGTGGGTACTTAGATTCTCCAGCAAAACGTTCAGCGCGTTTATATTTGACGGTGGCGGTCTTAAGACCAATTAACGGCACAATCCCACGAAGAAATAGATTTACTTCATTGAAGCGGGAAAGTTCTTCGAGTGCTCGATTGCTCATAAGTCGATAGTCCGCATGGTTATAAATAGTTTGGGCTCCGAATAAGTTCATTATCTTATAGAAAGCTAACGCCGTGTTTCGTTTGAAAAATGAATCTTTTTTGCGTTCTGAGCGTACTCCATAGACGATTTCTGCTCCTTTGTTGTATTCGTCGATAAAGTTGTCGATGGCGTCGATGTCGTCTTGAAGATCTGCGTCCATTGAGATAGCTGCGTCACATTTTCCCCTGGCATACATTAAGCCTGCTAGTAAGGCGTTTTGATGGCCTTGATTTCTGGATAATTTGATGCCAATTATGCGGTGGCCGAAGTTTTTTATGATAGTCCAAGTGTCATCTTTGGAACCATCATCGATGTAGACAATTTTACTACGGGAATTGATTTTTTTTGCTTTAATGAGGCTATCGAATTTGGTATTGAGGCGATGCGTGGTTTCTTTTAGGCATTTGGACTCATTGAAACACGGTATTACACAGTATAGGATCATATTAATATTGTATCACATTTGATTGAAGAAGTTGAGTTGATTAACTATGGGCAGATGGTTATCTGATTTTTAAATAAAACTTGATTGCTTTTTCTCTGCGTCTAGTGTCATATGGGAATAATTTGTCGATGACGTGCCTTCTAAGGAGAAACTTCGGCGAGAGGTTTCTTTTTGTGCGTGTTGTGCATGGTTGTGCCATTCTTCTAATTATTTCTTCATAAAAACCGCTTCCTTTTGAATATGCCCAAAATAAATCTGCATAGTCGGCGCATGGATCGCTCCAAGGTTTGTCTGGGCCAGCAAAATGGATGATCTTTGGATTTGAGTGGGCTTTGTCATATTCGTCGGAAAGATACTTCGGCGCAAGACTGATAATGTCTTGCCTGCGGATATATCGCCAGTCGAACATAACGTTCCAACACATATCTACATATTTGACTTTATTTTTTGCTAGAACATTTAGAACGTCTTGATCTAGTAACTCCCATTTTTTTGATGCTGCTAGTTTGAGCATGTATTCTACGGTGTATGTTCTTCTAAAATTCTGCAAATTGAATAGTATGACGCCTGCCTGGAAGTAATCATAAGGGCTGTCTAGTTGAAGGTTTTTATCCATGTAACGCTTTTTCTTTGGTTCAAAGCCGTTATATAGCCCAGCAGTGTCGGCATCGTGGCAGGCGGCAAGAAGGTAGTCGTTGATATTGGTTTTATATAATTCAGCTATATCGGCATTTGCTACTAGGTCTGAATCAAGATATAGGATTTTATCGTAATGAATGAAGAGGTCTGGCATTAATAGCCTAAACCAAGTTTCTATAGTGAAGTGACCACGTAAAAAGAGTTTCTCAAATTTACCGTTAAACCCGATTACATTGATGAAGCGGATTTTAATATTATCTATGTCTGAAAAGACTCGTTGTATTCTGTTTTGGTTCTGCGGAGAAATATCTTTATGCATAATAATTATGTCATAGTTGTTGTTTTTGGATGCGTTAGCCTTAATAGAATTGATAAGGGTGGAGATGTATGGTACATAATAGTTATCCGCTGATAACGCAATAGGGATGTTGTTCTTTTCAAAAGCTGGTTTTGGATTGATAATTGGCTCCGTATTTGCAAAAACGATTGTCTGTAATTCTTTTATTTTGATATCTGGATTATCATTGAATAACTTCATTAAATATATGTTTAAGAGCCTTTCTGCTAAATGGCCGGGGGTACGAATTGCTTCAACTGAGTAATCTTTGTAGTCTATTCGCTTTTCACATTCAAAGAGAATATCAAACAACCATGTGCAATATTGATTGAATAAATCTTTCTTCATAATAAACATATTATTTAAATATGTTTTTGAGTCTTGTAGATATTTTTCGGCATAAGAGTAATAATCTGGATATTTTTTTTGAATAACGTCCATCATTATATCTAGATCTTTTTTGTGTAAAAAACCTGAGGAAAGAAACTGTTCTTTATTGCTTTCGCATTTTTCTGGCATAGAAGTGATGTCGCGCTTTTCTGGCAGGATAATGTCGTATTCTGTAACTAGATTTTCAATGGCTGTTTTTGTTAATGTGTATTTTTCTACGGCGATTTCGTTGGGATATTCTTCAATGACTGATCCCCAAGCATCGGTAGGAAAGGATTGGTCGGTGGAGAATGATAAATAACGTCGATAATGGAAGAAACCGTAGAAATCATGTTTGGAATTTTTCCATGCCCAATATTGAGCTGTTAGTTCGCAAAATTTTGGGTTGAGCTTTGATATGTTATTACCAGTATTGTCAGATATTGACTTTGGGATGATAGCCTTGTTGCTGTCGGCGCCGACTTTGATTGGCTGAAAAATGCTACTATCGATAAAAGCCGAAGGCTTATGACAGGAGATGTAGATCTTGATATTTGGACTCTGTTGTTTACTCATATTGGTTAATTATATCAGGTTTTTTGTAGTATGGATAGACTTTGTCTAGATACGTTTAGCGGATGATGTATTACTAGACGGTTTTGTTCATTGTGGTTAACTTTGATTTTTTGAATAATCAAAAAAGTTTATATTTAGATATTATTAGTTAGGAGGAACCTAGTATGCTATGGACTCATGCAATACATTATGTGGACATTGTTTGTTATTCTGTGATATTATCTTTGTAAGATGGCGGAAAAAATGAAACGTATCTTTGTATCTGTGCTAGTGCCAGTATATAATGTGGAAGATTATTTATCGGAGTGTTTGGATAGTTTAGTAGGCCAGACTATGAAGAATATTGAGATAATATGCATTAATGATGGGTCTACTGATGGTTCGTTGAGGATTTTGAAGGAATATGCGAAAAAAGATAATAGACTAAGGATAATCAATAAGAAGAACACTGGGTATGGTGATTCTATGAATATTGGTTTGAAGGAGGCCGTTGGGGAATATGTAGGGATAGTCGAGCCGGATGATTTTGTTGATTTAAGTACTTTTGAAGAAATGTATAAAATTGCGAATGGGAGAAGCTTGGATGTTGTAAAATGTAATTTTTACGAATATTCAACTGTAAAGAAACATGATATCGGAAAAAGTAATATGTTTTTGCCTGAAGAGGTTGGAAAAGTTATCGATCCAAAAGATCATAGGAATGTTTTTTATATGCAGCCAAGCATATGGAGTGCGATATACCGAAGAGATTTTCTAAGAGATAATGATATTTGGTTTTTGCCATCACCTGGTGCATCTTACCAAGATGCCGGGTTTAGCTTTAAGGTTTGGGCGTCAGCTAAAAGGGCTTTTCTCATGAATAAAATGTTTTTGCATTATAGGCAGGATAATCCTAATTCTTCAGTGAAGAGCAGCGGTAAGATTAATGCAGTAAAAGAAGAGTATGATGAGGTAGAACGTTTTTTGAGGAAAAAAGGATTGATGGACGAATACGGCGCAACGTTAGCAACAGTGAGATTTGGCGGTTACATTTGGAACATGAGGAGATTAACTAGCAAAGCTGCTAGAGAGTTTGGCGCTATAGCGAGGAAGGATTATGAGCGAATAAAAAGCGAAGGATATTTGAATGCTAAAAAAATGGATAATGTTGGAAGAAATAATGCAAAAAGTTTTGTTATTAAGCATCCTAACTTTTATGTGACTTTTCGTCCATTGCATGAGTGTAGGAATAAATTGCGTGGGTTGATTTCTGATGTTAAGGAAAGGATGAGACATGCACATGAAGACTAAGGTTACTGTTGTCGTTTCTGTATATAATGTCGAAAGGTTTTTACCGAGATGTCTCGATGCTTTAGTGGGGCAAACATTGAAGAATATTAAGATAATATGCGTAGATGATGGTTCAACTGATAATTCTAAGAAAATTTTGAGAGATTATTTGAAAAAAGACAAACGAATAATCCTGATAACGAAGAAAAACGAGGGGTTGTCTTCCGCGAGGAATGCTGGGCTAAAAAGGTGTGATACAAAGTATGTAATGTTTTGCGATGGCGATGACTTTTATTCTCCGAAAATGTGCGAAATAATGTTGCGCGCCATAGAAGAAAGCGGCAGTGACGTAGCTGCCTGTGGAATAAATGTAATTTACGAAGCGCATAGCGAAATGAGGAAAAGTGACGAAGCGTATTATAGGTTGAAATACAGCGGTAAAAATAATATTAGTGATAAGTTGATGCTACGAACTGACGTGTCGGTATTGGATAAGATTTTTCGAGTAGATACTATCAAAAAAAATCAGATACTGTTTCCGTTAGGATTGAACAATGAAGACTACTATTTTTATAACGCCTATATGAGTGTGTCGAAAACGGCTTTTTATGTAGAGGAGAAACTTTATAACTATGTTAGGCGTCAGGGTTCAATTATGTCTGAGAATTTTGAGGCAGAAAATAAATCTATGGATCATTTAAAGGTGGCAGAAGAGCTGTTTTGGTTTTACGAAAGGACTAACTTTTTAATAGGCCATAAAAATCTTTTTTGGAAGCAATGGACGATGAGTGTTTGGTTTTCGGTAACGCATTCCTCGGAGAAATATAAAAATGAGATTATTGGAGAGGCAAGAAGCTTTGCAAGAGAGAACTATGATAAATGGAGACCAGATATGGTGGGCGTAAGAGCGGACGTAATGTATATTATGACAGATGGTATTGTTTTAAAAGGTGTGCTAAAAATATACAGTTTGTTTAGCAGGATATGTAGACATTTTTCTAAGAATGGAATATGATGGTAGTAAGGTTAGTCTTAAGAAGAAAGGAGAAAGATGGGAGAATTTGAATGTGATTATCTTGTAGTGGGGGCGGGGATATTTGGGGCGACTGTTGCAGAAAGATTGGCGAATGCCGGAAAAAAGGTACTTGTGATAGACAGGCGCGATCATTTAGCAGGGAATATATATTCTTATACCGATGAAGCGACTGGGATAGAAGTTCATAAGTATGGGTCACATATATTTCATACTGAAATGGAGGAAGTGTGGGGTTATATAACACAATTTATTGATTTTAATGACTATATACACACTGTAAATACGAGGCATGACGGCAAATTGTACCCAATGCCGATAAACCTTGATACGATAAATTTATTGTATGGTACTGATATGGGCGCTAAGGAGGCAGAAAAATTTGTAGAAGCCGAGGCAAGGAAAGATGCAGAAAGGCTTGGTATAACAGAACCTAAGAATTTCGAAGAAAAGGGAATTAGCTTGGTAGGTGAGAAATTATATGACGCGTTTCTTAAAAATTACACGGAAAAACAGTGGCATACATCGGCAAGAAATTTATCGGCAGAGATTTTGAAGCGTATTCCGGTTAGATTTTCACACGATAATAGGTATTTTATAACTGCAAGGCACCAGGGTATTCCTAAAAATGGATATACAAAAATAGTGGAAAATATGCTAGATAATAGGAATATAGGGGTAAAGTTAGGCGTAGATTTTAAGGACATGAAAGATGAACTGTCTGAAGAAGTAAGAATAATTTATTGTGGACAGGTAGATGAATTGTTTAACTATGAACTGGGGGTGTTGCCGTGGAGATCGTTAAGATTTGAAGAAGAAAAAACTGAGGATGGGCTTGGTGAAGCAGTGATCAATGAGGCGGACAAAGATGTACCATACACTAGAGCGCATGATTATAAATATTATCAAGTAGATCAGCCAGAAGTAGTAGCACAGAAAGTGTCTATAGTGGCGCGTGAATATCCGGCGGATTTTGAAAAGGGCGGGGAGGCGTATTATCCAGTGGATAATGAAGAATCTCGAGAGTTATATGGTAGGTATATAGAGCTATGCAAAGAACAATATCCAAATATGATTTTGGGGGGTAGGCTTGGCGCGTATAAGTATTGGGATATGGACGTGGCTATAAAAAATGCATTGAAGCTGGCTGAAGATTTGGTGTCTGATTGATTTATTTAATCCCAAAGGCTCTCGTAGGCTTTGGCGACAATCTTAGGATTACCTTCTAGGGTGATTTTACCGTTTTCTATGAGAATGGCACGGTCGCAGAATTTAGTGACGTTTTCCATGGAGTGAGTAACCAGGATGACTGTCTGGTTGCCATGGAGGGAAGCAAAATAATCATTGCATTTTTGCTGGAAGGCCGCATCGCCTACTGCCAACACTTCGTCTAGTAGCAAGATATCACCACGTGCACGAATAGCGATAGAAAAGGCTAGGCGAACTTGCATTCCAGAAGAATAATTTTTTAGTTTTTGATCTTGAAACTGTTCTAATTCTGCGAATTTCCAGATGTCGTTGTACATTTTGTCCATTTCTTCGTTAGAAAATCCGAGCAGGGCACCATTAAGGTAGACATTCTCACGACCGGTAAGCTCTGGGTTGAATCCTACGCCTAGCTCTATGAAAGGGACTAAATTGCCATTAACGATGATAGTGCCTTTTTCCGGATGATAGATTCCGGCTAAGATTTTGAGTAGCGTAGATTTGCCGGAGCCGTTGCGTCCTACGATGCCAATAAATTCTCCTTTTTTGATTTCGAAGTCTAATCCTTTGAGGACTTTTTGCTCTTTATAGCCTTTAATTCCTCGCAAGCGATTGAAAATGGCTTGTTTAAGACCGAAAGCTTGTTCCGTTGGGAGTTTAAATTTTTTGTGTAGGTCTGTTACTTTTATAGCCACGTTGCTGGTGGTGTCGAAAATTTCTGTACGTGTGCCGATGTTGCGTTTCATTATACTTCCTCTGCAAAGAATTTAGATTTTTTACGAAAAACGAGAGCGCCTATGATAAAGATGGCTATGGTGATAATGATTGGTAAGAGTTTCCAAAAAAAGTTTTGTTCTCCTACGTAGTCCCAGGTCGTGATGGTTTCGTTAGTAATAAGTAGATAACGTATGTCTTGAATGGCTTGTGATATAGGATTGATGAGGATGATTTTTGCGGCGGCTATGCTACTTTCGGCAATTAGGGAAATAGGATAGATGATTGGTACGGCGTAGAACAATGCCTGGATGCAGACGTCCCATATAGATGTAATGTCGCGGTATTTTACGTTGATGGAACCCAATAAAAGTGCTATACCGAGAGAAAGGATGTATAATTCGAAAATGGCCGGAATAATAAGGAACCAGGCGAAGCTGAATTCTACCCCATTGATGAGAGCAAAGATGATGATAACTACTACATTTATGAGCATGTTTATAACTGCGGTGAGAGTAGCTGATACTACTACGATATATTTGGGAAAGCTGATTTTGCGAATAAGATCACCGCGCACTACCATGGCTTGAATGCCTTGAGATGTACATTCGGTAAAAAAGCTCCACATGGTAGTACCACAAAGTAAGTATACTGGGTAATGGGGGATGTCACTACCGAATTTGAGAAGTTTAGCAAAAACGATGTAGAGAATAGCAAACATCATAAGTGGGCGAAGAAGTGCCCATAAATAACCGAGTACTGAACCCTGGTAGCGGAGCTTGAAATCTGTCTTAGTAAGCTCTGCTAAGAGGATACGGTTTCTCTTGTTAAATATATGAGGTATATTCATATTGTAATATTGTAGCATAAAATGATATAATTGTCATATGGAACGAATACTAGTAACGGGGGGGACCGGATATATAGGGTCACATACAATAATAGAGTTATACAAAAAAGGATATGAGATTGACGTGCTAGACAATCTCTTTAATTCTAAAATAACTGTACTTGATAAGATAAAAGAAATATGTGGTAAAAAGCCAGGGTTTTATAAGATAGATCTTTGTGACTTTGATGCTATGAATGATCTGTTTAAAAAGAATAAGTATGATTTGGTTATGCACTTTGCTGGGTTGAAGGCCGTGGGGGAATCAGTGGAAAAACCTTTAAAGTATTACGAAAATAATGTGGGTGGGACGATTAATTTGTTGAAATGTATGCAAGAAAATGGTGTAAACAAGATAATTTTTTCGTCTTCTGCTACTGTATATGGTGACCAGTCGGTTTCTAAATTTGATGAAACGTTGCAAACTGGGGTAGGGATTACGAATCCGTATGGTGAGACTAAACATATAATAGAGGAGATGCTTAAAGATGTAGCTGAGTCGGATCCGAAGTTTGAAGCCGTTATATTGAGATATTTCAACCCGGTGGGGAATCATCCGTCTGGGTTACTGGGTGAAGATCCAAATGACATCCCGAATAATCTGATGCCTATAATAATGAAGGTATCACGTGGGGAAATTGCGGAATTAAGTGTGTATGGTGACGATTATCCGACTGAAGATGGGAGTGGCGTGCGCGATTATATTCATGTGGTAGATTTGGCGAAAGGACACGTCGCGGCTATTGAGCATATGAAGCCAGGCGTATTGATTTATAATTTAGGTACAGGTAAGGGTACTTCGGTATTCGAAATGATTGCTGCTTTTGAGGAGGCTGGTAAAAAGAAGTTACCTTATAAGGTAGTGGGAAGAAGGGCTGGTGACCTTGCTGAGATGTATGCAGATCCAACAAAAGCAAAGGAGGAATTGGGATGGGAAACCGAATTAACCGTGGGGGATGCAATGCGAGATACAATACGCTATTTGAATAGTTTGTAGGCGATTTGAAGAAGCCACGGGCTGATGAGAGCGAGTTTAAGAGCGATTTTGTCGGCTTTGGTGGCGGTGGGGTTTTTGGTGATATAGGCTTGATGAGCTTTGAGATAGTTAATAATATTCTTAACCTCTGAGTGTTGCAGTGGGATTTGGCGAAGGATGGAAAATCTAGCGCGTATGCGGCGTTCGTTGGTGATGTTTTTGAGCTCTGGATATTTGTGGTCTATATCGTTGCACATTTGGTCGGTGAGAGTAATAATATCTAGTTTGCGGGGGTTAAAATTTTTGGTTGAGATTATAGAGCTATCGTGATGGTGGTAAATGTAGAGTTCGTCTGGAATGAAAGATATTTTGTCTGCTTGCATAATTAATTTGTAGGTTGTGCCAATATCTTCGTGAAGCTTACCGACTGGGAAGCGTATGTTTTTGAAATAGGCTTTTGGAAAAAGCTTCATAGTGGCAGAAAGCATAAAACCGTTTTCTTGCAGCATGGCTTGCAAGGCGCTTTTTGTGTCGTAAATCTTGGCAGGATAATTATTGCTGAAATGAGTGTTTTTCCCATTAGGATAAACTTCTTTGAAAGAGCAAATGGAGATATCGGCGTTGTTTTTCTGTAAGGCGGTAAGGAGTTTTTCAGTGAACTCGGGTTTTAGTTTGTCATCAGAATCCACAAAGGTGAGGTAGGTGCCAGTGGACTTTGTAATGCCAGTATTACGTGCGCCAGATAGCCCTTGATTTTTTTGATGAATAAGTTTGATGCGGGGGTCTTTCTGAGCGTATTGTTTGGCAATGTCGTATGAATTATCAGTGGAGCCATCATCGACTATGATTATTTCGACATTGGGATAAGTTTGATGGATAACAGAATCAAGACAACGAGAGAGGAATTTGGCAGTGTTGTAGATTGGGACGATTATGGATATGAGAGGGTTATTTTCCATTATTGGCGGCCTTTCTTTTACCAAAGACGAAGCGGTCGTAGAAGAGGAAATTGAGAATCATAATAACGATGGAGGTGAGAACAAAGGCGCCGGTAGTGAGAACGAATTCATAGGTAAATGGTAGATGTATGGCGCTAGTAATATTATGGGCGAGTTCGTATAGTGGAGTAAAGAGGCTAAAAAGTTGTGTAAATCCTGGTGCGATGGCGACGGTAAGAATAGCATTCCAAATAAAGAATCTGATAATGGAGTGTTTGGTGACAGTACGTTCTTTCCAAGTGATTTTTGAATGGGCAAGATAGGCAACGATAGTAGTAATGGCGGTGGCGATGAAACTAGAAAGCCAAATAAGGTCGTTGTTTTTGATGATAAGGTTGGAGAGAACCGCAAAGAGGGCATAATTAAAGCCAGTAACGCAGATGCCTACTATGAGATAGCGAAGGGCATGCTTGGAGGTTTTGACGTCTGTGGGGGTATCTTGGGCCTTGGGTTTTTCTGTTTCCATTTTTTAATTGTAACATTTTTTGGGGATTACACTAAAGATTGGGTGATATAATCATGGTATGAAGATGAAGGTTTCTGTGGTGGTGCCGATGTTTAATGAGGCAACTGGAATCGTAGGTTTTTTGGATGGCCAATTAATGCCAGTATTGAATAAGCTTAGCTATGATGTGGAGGTGATATTGGTAGATGATGGGTCGGTGGATAAAACTGTGGAAAAAGTTGTTAAAAAGTATGGCAGTAATGAGAAGATCAAGGTGGTGGCTCTAACAAGAAATTTCGGTAAGGAAATAGCATTAACAGCAGGACTGACCTATGCGACTGGCGATGCGGTAATAATGATAGATGCGGATGGGCAGCACCCAGTAGAAATAATTCCACAAATGATAAAGAAATGGGAAGAAGGTGCGTATATCGTAACTGCTGTACGCGGTGAAAATACTACTAGACATAAGATGGGATCTAGAATTTATTATCGGGTTATGAGAATATGCGGAAATAAAGATATTGTGGTGGGGGCGATGGACTATAGACTGTTGGACAGGAGTGTAGTAGACGAGTTTAATAAGATGCCGGAGCATAATAGATTAGCTAGAGGGCTAGTAGACTGGTTGGGATATCCGCAGGAATATGTAAAAGTCCATACGAAAAATAGGGTGGATGGGAAGCCCACATATAGTCATAAAAAATTGGTGACGTTGACGATAGATGGGCTGGCGTCTTCTTCTAGGACACCGCTTGTATTGTTTGGTTATATAGGGGTGGCTATAACTGTGGTATCGCTGATATTGGGAGTATTCATATTGATACAACAATATATATTGGGCGATCCGTTAAAATTGGATTGGAGTGGTGCAGTGGCGATGAGTGTGTTTGTGTCTTTTCTAGTGGGGCTGGTATTAGTGTCACAGGCTATAACTGCATTGTATATTTCGCAGATACATACGGAGGCGAAAGGGCGGCCACTTTATGTAGTGGATAAAAGGAAAAGTATAGGATTGAAAAATGATAAAAAATAAAGTGTTATTGAGTTTTGATGTGGAGGAATTTGATTTACCCAGAGAACACGGTGCGAGTATTTCTTTGGAGGAAGGGATAGAAGTGTCGGCGCAGGGACTAGAAAGAATCTTAAGAGTATTAGATAGGGTTGGTGCCAAGGCGACGTTTTTCTGCACGGGAAATTTTGCGGAGGGTAAGCCAGAGCTGATCACTAAAATTATAAAGAGTGGTCATGAAGTGGCTTGTCATGGGGTAGATCATTTTTCGCCACAAGAGACTGACTTGGAAAGA
The DNA here is from genome assembly GCA_902761145.1 of uncultured bacterium. GTDB lineage: Bacteria > Patescibacteriota > Saccharimonadia > Saccharimonadales > Saccharimonadaceae > Nanosyncoccus. The sequence goes on along the minus strand of CACWJA010000003.1, from coordinate 99,341 downwards.
TCTAAGGAAATTGTAGAGAAAATTGCCAAGATAAAAGTGCAGGGATATCGCCAACCTCGGATGCAAAAAATTGATTATAAGGAACTAAGACGGTGTGGATATAAATATGATTCTAGTGTAAATCCGGCATATATTCCTGGAAGATATGATAATAGAAAAGTCCCGAGGCGACCTTTTGTAAAAGGCGGAATATTGGAAATACCTACGTCTGTGGCTACTAGAATGAGGGTGCCGATGTTTTGGCTAGCACTACACCTTTTTCCGAAGAAAATATATTACAAGATGGCAAAGATGACTGTAAAAAGTGATGGATATTTTGCGACTTATTTTCATCCGTGGGAGTTTGCTAATCTTGCAGAATATAGTGCAGTGCCTGGATATATAAAACATAACAGTGGGATGAAGATGGCTGGTAGATTAGAAGGGCTGATATGCGAGATGTTAAAAAATGGATACAGTTGTATCACTTATGGGGAGTGTTATGAAATATGGAAAAAGACCAGAAAGAAGGAAAAATGAAAAATATAATGATTAGATGCAATGGTTTTATGAAGAGGGTTTGGAAAAACAATAGCTTTTTGTTGAAACCTTTTTTGGTGATACTCGCAATTTATTTGGTGGGGGTGTCTGCGATAATATTGTCTGGGGTGCATTATGCTGATGATGTGGCTAGGACAAACTATGGATATGCGGAGTGGGCGGGGTTTAGTCGATATATTAGTACAATAGTATCACATGGGCTGCATGGTGATTGGTATTTAACTAATATTGCGCCATTTCCACAGTTATTAGCGGTGGTGTTATTTGCGGCAGCAAGTGTGTTTTTTGTGATTGTCGTGGTAGGGAAAGAATGTCTAAGACAAAAGTGGACAAAATGGATATGGGTGATGGTGGCAGTTGTGCCGCTAGTGTTGTCGCCATACATGCTGGAGTGTTTATCTTATCAATATGATGCTCCATATATGGCCATGTCTGTGTTTTTTGTGATAGCGCCGTTATTATTGTGGAGAAAGAATAGGTGGGCTTTTGGAGGAGCTATTTTGATTGGAATATTGATCGTTTGCATGACGTATCAGGCGGCAATTGGGGTATTCCCGATGTTGGTATTGTTCATAACTATGCGTGAATGGAATAAAAGGGAGATGAAAAATAAGGAGATAATAAAGTTTTTTATTTTCTCTATGGTGATTTTTGTATTGACGATGGTTATATTTCAGAAATTCATGATGAGGCCAAGGGAAGCATATGCATCTAATAGTTTACCAGGAATTGGTGAGTTTTTGCCGTCGTTGGTTGATCATTTAATGCAATATTTTGAGCTAATAGTCGGTGATTTGCGATTGTTCTGGAAGATTTTAATAATAATTATTTCTATAATATTTGTTGGTATTTTTGCAGCTAGGAGCAAAAGGAATAAGATTGTGGCTGGCGTGATTGGGGTAGTCGGAGTAATATTAATGGCGATAGCGACATTGGTGATATATGCGGCATTAGATAGACCATTGTATGCGCCTAGAGCGATGTATGCAATTGGAGCGTTTATAGCGGTGATATCGGTATATGTGGCTTATGGAGAGTATAGTAATATTGCGACGAAGATTCCTGTGGTAGTGTTGGGATATTGTTTTGTGACTTTTGCTCTTACATATGGGAATGCTTTGAAAGAGCAGAATGAGTTTAGAAACAGCAGAATAGATATGGTGGCGAATGATCTTAACCATCTTCCAGAAATGATGACGGAAGGGGTAAAAACAATACAGATAGATGGAGAGATAGGCTTGAGTCCAGTGATTCGCCATATGCCGATTGAGGATTATAGGGTGCTGTATAGATTAATGATGCCGAGTTTTAGTGATAATGTGCCTTGGATGGAATACAAGTTAACACAGGGTCGTTGGTTTGATAATATTTACTATGACCCAGGGACAGATTTGAAAGAAGCAAATTTGCCTTTGCTAAAAGATACTGTTTTGTACGAGATTTATGGGAATGATGAGGCTATTTTGGTGAAATTTAAAAATGACGTTAGGTATGATTTGAAGTTTTGATTTGAATAGCTGAAAGCTGGTGCTATAATTTTAGTGTAAAAGGAGACAATATGTGTGGAATAGTGGGATATGTCGGTAAGAATAAGGCGCAGGGGTTTTTGCTGTCGGGGCTGAGGAGGTTGGAATATAGAGGATATGATTCGGCTGGAATAGCAACTGTAGCGAATGATGGTACTGTGACTTTGATTCGGGCGAAGGGAAAGATAGATAATTTGGAAGAAAGATTGGCGGAGAATCGGCGACAGGATAATGTAGGTATAGGCCATACTAGATGGGCTACGCATGGTGAACCGGATGAGAAGAATGCTCACCCACATAGGGCTGGTGATATCTATTTGGTACATAACGGTATAATTGAAAATTACAAGGAACTGAAGAAAGCACTGAGTGGGTATGAGTTTGCTTCTGAAACTGATTCTGAGGTGTTGGCGGCGTTGATTGACTCTTTCTATGGACAAGGAAAATATTCATTGACAGATGCTGTGGTGCAAGCATTAAAACTAGTGCGAGGAACGTATGGCATAGCAGTAATATCAGGCAGAAGTCCAGAAGAGATAGTAGTGGCAAGAAGTGGGTCGCCATTAGTAATAGGTGTAGGGCACGACGAGACTTTGATTGCCAGTGATGCGTCGGCTTTAGTGGGGCATACAAAACGGGCGATATATCTAAATGATGGTGAGGTAGCGAAGCTTACTAGTAATAGTATTGAGGTGAGGACGTTAAATTCTGAGCCAGTGTCGGCTAAGGTTGAGGAAATTGAGACTAATTTGGCTGCAATACAAAAGGGTGGATATGAGCATTTCTTGTTGAAAGAGATAATGGAACAACCAAAATCTTTGGCGGAGACTCTACGTGGAAGAGTTAATTCGAAGAATCACACTGTGCATTTGGGTGGACCAGAGCTTAGCGAAGCAGAGCTACGTAAAATTAAACATTTAATAATAGTGGGATGCGGCACAGCGTATCATGCTGGATTGCTTGCGGGTTATTATATAGAACAATTTACGCCAGAGATTACTATAGAAACGGTGATAGCTAGTGAATATAGATACCGTGCTGCATATATTCCGAAAGATTCGGTGGCTTTGATCGTATCACAATCTGGTGAAACTGCGGATACTTTGGCTTGTCTTAGGGAAATAAAGAAGCAGGGAATTAAGACCATAGGTATAGTAAATGCAATAGGTTCTACAATAGCACGTGAGGTGGATGGTGGTACATATGTGCATGTAGGTCCGGAAATATCGGTGGCTTCTACGAAGGCATTTACTTCGCAAACCATAGCAATGGTGATGTTTGGATTAACTATTGCACAAGCAAAAGGTGTAAAAAATGTGATTTTGAAGCCATATATAGATGAAATAGTGAAGCTACCAGAGGAAATCAGCAGAGTGTTAGAAACGGCACCGCAAGAGGTGGAGAAAATTTCGAAAAAATATGCAAAATATGAACATTCGATATATTTGGGCCGAGATACTGCTTATCCGACTGCCATGGAAGGTGCTCTGAAGTTAAAAGAGGTGTCTTATGTAGATGCAAATGCGTATGCATTTGGTGAACTGAAGCATGGACCGTTGGCATTGGTGGATGACAGATTTTTTGAATTGGCTTTTCTGCCCAAGGGACCGTTATATGATAAATCTATATCTAATGTACAAGAGGTAATGGCACGAGGGGGGCATGTAGTGGTAGTAACAAATGATGATGCATTTGATATGCCTGTAGAGAGTGTTGTAAAAATTACAACTTCTATTGAGTTATTTGTGCCTATTTTGATGAACTTGGTGTCGCAGTTATTGGCTTATTATATAACAATTGAAAAGGGTTATGATGTGGATCAACCGAGAAATTTGGCTAAATCTGTAACAGTGGAATAGTGGGTTAGTTTTGCTGTTTTTTGGTTGAGAAATTGACTGCTTAAAGAGACCCTGGATAGTCTGGTTATTTCTATTATGTTATAATATGTATATGCGGAAGAAATCCGATTTTATTTTAAGGTTATGTTTGGTGATAGGTGATGCGCTTGCATTAATACTATCGTTTGCAATGGCTTATTTTATACGAGTACACGTGGACCCACGGCCGTATGTATTTGAGGCGCAGTTGCTTGATTTCACCGTGACTATTGTACTACTAGTACCGATAATGCTAGTTATTTTGGCAGCGCTTGGGTTGTATAAAAAATCGATTTTTTTAGGAAAGGCTAGGCTGCCAGAAAGGGCTAGACTGGTACTGGCGGCAATGCTTACTGTGTCGGCGTTGATTGTATACGATTTTTTTGTAGGGGAGAATTTGTTTCCAGTAAGAGTAATGGCGGTAACAGCAGTAGCGTTGTGTTTTGTTTTTTTGCTGTGTGAGCGAATACTCGTGAGATTTATAGTGAGGCAAATGTTTAGGAATGAATATGGGGCAAAAAGGGCGATAATAATTGGGAACCATAAAAATACAGAGTATCTGGCAGATTATATTGCTGCGACGCCAGAGTCTGGATATAGATTGGCGGGAGTGGTGGCGAATCGTAGATTTATCCCGAGAGATTTAAAAACACATCAGTATTCATCGCTTAAAGACGCTTTACGAAAAGCTAGAGCTGATGTGATTTTTCAGACGGATGAGAAATCTACTAAGTATGTGTATAGACAGGCAGTCTCGAGACACTTATTATACTACTTTGTGCCTAGTGAAACTGCATTGTCGTCGCATTTTGGGGATTTGGAGTTGGTGGGGAATACTCCAGCAGTGCTGGTTAAAGTGACGCCTCTTTCCGGTGGGTATGCCGTGGTAAAGAGAGCATTTGATATAGTGTTTAGCTTGGTGGCGATTGTTTTGACAATAATACCAATGATGATTATTTGGATAATTTCAAAATTATCGGACATCAAACATTCACCAATATATGTAGATGATAGACTGACGCAGTATAATAGGAAGTTTAGATGCTACAAATTTAGATCGATGAAATCAGAATATAGCGGAATGACTGCGGAAGAGGCGTTTATTAAAATGGGAAAACCAGAACTAATAAAAAAATATAGGCGCGATGGTGACTACATGAAGAACGATCCGCGTATTACTAGGCTAGGGCATTTTATACGTAGGGCATCCTTGGATGAGTTGCCGCAGTTGTTTAATATCTTAAAAGGTGACATATCGTTAATAGGGCCAAGGGCATTATTGCCTGGAGAGCTGAGAGATTATGGTGATAGGTCACTGCTGCTTACGGTGAAATCTGGGCTGACTGGATTTGCACAGGTGAGTGGACGAAGAAATATTTCTTTTGAAGAAAGAAGGGCGCTCGATATATATTATGTAAAAAATTGGTCATTAATGTTGGATCTTTCGATATTTTTCAAAACCATAGCAGCCGTATTTAGAGGGGAAGGAGCTAAGTAGTGAAAGTTGCGTTGGTATGCGATTGGCTAACTAATGTTGGTGGAGCCGAGAAAGTGCTATTGAGGCTACATCGGATGTACCCAGATGCTCCTATATATACATCTAAATATGATCCAAAGGGGATTGACTGGTTTGGGGATGCAGACATTAGGACTGGATGGTTACAGAAATTTCCTAGCAAGATGAGGCGTGTGCTTGGACCGCTTAGGCAAAGGTATTTTTCGCGACTGGATTTGTCTGAATATGATTTGATTATATCGGTGACTGGGGCGGAGGCAAAAAGTGTAAAATCTGGACGTAGGCTAAATAAGGAGGGGAAGAAAAAAGCGAAGAACCCAAATGGAATACATATCTCGTATTGCCATGTTCCTACGCAATACTATTGGCAGATGTACGATGATTATATGAAGAATCCTGGGTTTAATATATTGAACCCTTTTGTAAGATTCTTTTTTAGATTATTAGTAGTACCGTTAAGAAAAGCTGATTTGAAAGCGGCACAAAATCCTGACTATTTTGTAACAATATCGGAATATGCTAAGGACGCAATAAAAAAGTATTATGGGAGGGAAGCAAAGATAATACATCCACCAGTAGAGATAGCAGATTTTAAGAGTGAAACTTGTGGAAAACTTGTGGAAAACCCATATTATATAGTGACTAGTAGGCAGGTAAATTGGAAAAAGATTGACTTAGCAGTGAGGGCGTGTTTTCTGACGCAAAGGAGACTGAAGGTAATAGGCGAGGGACCAGAGCATAAAAAACTTGTAAAGATGGCTGATGGGTCGAGCTTGATAGAATTTTTACCGTTAATGGACAAAAAGGAATTGGTGGAGTATTTGGCAGACGCTAAAGGGTATTTGTTCCCTAGTCTGGAGCCTTTTGGGATAGCGCCAGTAGAAGCATTGGCGGCGGGATGCCCAGTGATAGCGTATGGAGTGGGTGGTGCGCGCGATTATGTGAAGGACGGTAAAAATGGGGTGCTTTTTGAACCGCAGACGGTGGAAGCTATGGCTGATGCGATGTTGAAATTTGAGAAAATGGATTTTGATCGCGTAAAGGTAGCGAATTCGGTGGATAAGTTTGGGGTGGAGAGATTCGACAAGGAAATAAAGAAATATGTAAAAGAATGCGTGAAGAAGAGGGGCGAATAAGATGAAGATTAATTTAAAAAAGATGTATAGGGCTTTTATCTATGCCATGCCTGTGGTGCTGTTTTTCTCTTTTTGGCCTTGGATAAATTTTGGCGCCAACAGTACTATGAACTTTGATATTTCTATGTCGTTGATATGGTTGGTGTTGTTTGATTGTTCGGCTTTTGTATTGATTATCAAAAAGAAATTGTTAAAAGAGGTGCTGGGTAAATGGGTGTGGCTTTTGTTCCCTGGTTTTTTGACGGTTTCAATTCTCTGGTCCCATGACAAACTAAGAAGTATTCTAATAATGGGGATTTTGTGGCTTTTGTATTTTGCGGTTTTTGCCTTTTATGTTTTAAGAGACGAGATTAGTGACAAGAAATTTTTGCGGAATTTTTTGAGAGTATTTTTTGGTGTGGGGCTTTTTGCGTGTGGATGGTGCTTGGTTCAGTGTATTATGGATGTAGCTGGGTTGGCGCAAGCAAATACGCTGCTTTGCAATGGGTGTGTGTATAAAATTTTCGGGTTTCCTCACCCTAATGGGTTTGCTGCGGAGCCTCAGTTTATGGGTAATTTGCTGCTAGCGCCAATTTTTGTGTCGTTATATCTTTTGGTCAAGAAAAAAAGTTGTTTTAGCAGAAAAAGTTTGTTGGTACTGTTCTCTATTTTCGTGGCAACTTTGTTTTTGACTTTGTCACGTGGAGCAATTTATGCTTTTGTGGTGGCTATGGCTGTCTTTACGATGGCGTGGGGTATAAAAAAGACTTGGAGAGTGATGTGGATTTGGGCGATAGTATTTCTGGCATTTTTGTTTACGCTGAATTTGCAAGGAATTTTCTCAGAAGTTTCTAAAACTGATGACACCTATATATCGGGAGTGAGCAAGGTGGTAAATCAGTTGACACTAGGCATTGTGGATTTTGGGGGGAGCCAGGTAAAGAAGGAAAATCTAGAGAATACCAGAGAGAGTGCTGGTGATGGTCTTCATAATATGGATGAGGATGTTGCTGAAGCGGTGCCGAAAGAGAACAGTGAGGATGCGATATTCGATGGGTATGTAGAGGTATCTACGAGTAGTAGGGTTAATCTTTGGCAGAGTGCTTTGAAGACTTGGAGTAAGGATCCTGCGACTATGCTATTTGGTGTAGGGATTGGTAGTGGGCTTATATCGATGTATGAGAGCGGCGCGATGAACACGTCTAGAGAGATTGTCAATAATCAATATGTGAGTTTGCTCTTGGAAGGTGGTATTGTGGGGACTGTTTTGCTAATAGTATCTTTGGTATTAGTATTTAGAGTGGTCTGCAAAACTCGAGATAAATTACTCCTTTCCTCTTTGATTATTGCTTATATGGTGTCGTTATTATTCTTTTCGGGATTGCCGAATGCACTGCATATATATTTGCTGACGGGGCTATTCGTGGTGATTTCGCGTAATTCATCATTGGGTAACAGTAATATTGCATAATTCGCCGTATTTCGGAAGCTGCGTGATGTGATGATCGAAGATCATATCACATCACTCCGCCCCTTCGGCGAAAAAATCTGAGATTTTTTCTTTATGTTCCTCAATACTAGCGAATAATACAATAATAGATTTTACTTATAATGTTTTGCGGAAGAAGGCGGTATCGTAAATTTTTGCATCGTGGCCGAGATAGAAGCGGTGTGCGGCTTCGCGGTCGTAGCCAGAGGTGAAATCTAGCTCTGTGCAGCCTTTTCTTCTGCTCCAGTCTAGCATGGCATCCCAAAGTGCAGAACCGATGCCTTGGCCGCGGAGTGTGGTGTCGGTGACGAAATCTTCTAGGTAGGCTTTTTTGTCGCGTAGGTTGATGATAATAGATAGAGAGGCCATGCCGATGATTGTGCCGCCGTCATTCGTGGCGATGAGGATGTCGTGATATGGAGAGGCGATGATTTCTTCTAGCCACTCTTTAGTTATTTCGCCGCGGTCTTTGCCACTGCGAGATAGTTGAGTCATGAGCTCGCGAATGCGAGAGGCTGATTCTAGGGTGTAATTTTGCAATGTAGTGATTTTCATAGTGTTTCTTCCAATTTAGTTTTTAATTCTTCTGCGAGGATGGTGATAACCTTTTCGTCGTCACCCCAAATTGTGATGCGGATGAGAGGCTCGGTGCCGGAGGGACGGACGAGGAGGCGACCATTTACCGACTTGACTTTTTGCTTATAATGTGATATAGTGGATTTAACGACATCTGATGTCGCTAGGCTAGTTTTTTGTGCTGGCGTGGCAGACATGGTGAGGTTTACTTGGGGGGATTTAGCTATAATACTGGCGAGATCTTGCAAAGATTTACCAGTGGCAGCGATGGCTTTGGTGACCATAAGGGCGGTAAGCATACCGTCGCCTGTGGCTTGTTTTGGCAAGATGATGTGGCCAGACTGTTCCCCGCCGATAGGGATATTGTTTTTTTGCATAGCTTCGGCAACATTGGAATCTCCTACTGGCGTGATTTCTATTTTGATGCCTGCGGAGGATGCCCAGTTTAGCAGACCTTGATTAGCCATGACGGACGCAGCAATAGAATCTAGGTGCAAGTATTCTGCCAATATGGCGATGATTTGATCGCCATCAACGATATTGCCAACATGATCCACCATCAGCACGCGATCGCCGTCGCCGTCAAAGGCTACGCCGAAATCTAGGGAATTAGTGGTGACGAGATGCTGTAATTGCTCTAGATGTGTGCTGCCGCAATCTTTATTAATATTCGTATTGTAAGTATCGTTCACATTGATAAGGGTAACGTTGGCACCGAGCTGTTCGAAAATAGATTTATTGATTACGCTGGTAGCACCATTGGCGCAGTCCATACCAATACTGAGATCTGCGAAATTGGCAGAGCCGAGATAATCTATGAGGTGATTTTGGTAGAGGGTAATAGTATCTGTATGCAGGTCTTCCCTGATGGTGGGAGATACCATAGTATAAGTTTGACCAGATTCTAGAGATTGCTCTATGGCCTCGCGGCCTTTTTTGCTGAGCTTTACGCCTGTGCCGTTAGGGCCACGTTCGAATATTTTGATGCCGTTGTCTGTGTAAGGATTGTGTGAGGCGGTAACATCGATAGCGTAGTCGAAGCCCATTTCTGGAAAACAATAATTGATGGCTGGGGTAGGGAGCACATCGGCGTTGCCGTAGTCTAGGCCAAAGGTCTCGAGGGCTGACTCTAGATCTGCCAAGATCCATTCGGTGGATTCGCGAGTGTCGCCAGCGATGAGGACTTTGGCAGTGTCGCTAGCGTAGTCCGATAAACCTTTTACTATTGACGCGATAAACTTGGGAGTGAATTTGTCGGCTGGTTGACGGATGCCGTCGGTTCCAAAATATTTCATTTGTTCCTTTCTTTTAGCACTTGATTGCTGAGGATTTTGATCGTTAAAACAATATCTTCTACCGTGCTGCCACGTGAGAGATCGGCGAGGGGGATGCTGAAGCCTTGAATCATGGGTCCAGCTATGGTAAAACTGCCGAGATATTCCAAGGCTTTGTAGAGGATGTTGCCAGTATTAAGATCTGGCACAATTAAGATATTGGCGCGGCCGGCTACTTGAGAGGCGGGGAATTTTTTGTGGCTAATATCTGGATTAATGGCGGCATCTAGCTGCATTTCGCCATCGATAATCCAGTCTGGATGAGATAAGCGAATCTGCTCTATGACATAGTGGATTTTGTCGAGATCTGGGTTTTTGCCGCCGCTGCCATTAGTGGAATAGGAAAGCATGGCGATGATGGGCTGTTCGTGGTAATAATTGCTATAAGTAATAGCTGTGTCTTCGACTATAGTATAGAGCTGTTCCTTGGTGGGGAGTTTATTGACGCCGCCGTCGGCGAGGGCAAAATGCGTATTTCCCCGCTCGCAGATAAAGCAGCTGGAAAAGTATTTGGACTTTAGCGGTAACTGATCTTTGTAAGCTAAAAGAACGTCGCGAGAGGAATAATCTAGGCCAGAAATCATAGTATCTGCCTGGCCAGAAGCGAGTAGATGTACGGCAGTATGCAAGTTTGGTGCGGGAAGGAAGTCTATATCGGGAAACCCTTGGATAGCTTTTTGGGCCAATGGATTATTTAGTTCTGGAAAAATGATTTTCATGGGTAAATTATAACATATTACGATTTTGACTGGACAGAGTCCATATATTTTGCATATCTGCGATAGAGGAATGCTAGATGGAGAAAGCCAGAAATGTTGATCGTAGAGAGTATAGTAGTGGTGATAATAGATATAATAATGCTGCATTGGTGCGTGGTTGCTTATGTAACATAAGCGTGACGCGATAGAGGCCAATATGCTATGGGCGCATACAAAATCTTGACTTGACTTATATATATATATATATATATATAATTGTAAGCATAATAACAATAAATAACCATATATAGGAGGCGAGTAATACATTATGGCTGCTACAAATACTAATATCAAAATTAATATAGTAGAACCAGGTGGTTCTACTCCAGTAGATCATGCTACTGGCACTACAGATATATCAGTCCCAGACACGGGTTTATTTACTCACAGTATAGGAGGCCCAGAAGCTACTGCCATAGGTGCAGTATTAATACTAACTATAGCTGCTATTGTAGTAGCTATTCTGTATAGAAAACAAAAGAAATCCGGCAAAGTAACTAAACTAGTACATACCATAGATAGTACCAAGGCAGTACTTAAGTCTAAGAAGCGTATTGCAGCAGGTCTATCTGCCATAGCACTTCTAGCTAGTGCTGGTACACTTACCACTCTCCTTGCTAGTGCTAATAAGAATAATACCAATGCAGTAGAAGGAGATGGTTTAACACTAGACGTTACTGGAGGAGATATCACTATAGAAGTAGCAGACGAGCCAGTATTCGCCGTAGCAGAAGTAAAAGCTACAGTAAAAGAAGCTACCGAAGCAGGCTATACTCTCACTGCCTATACGGATAACACAGACCTAGTATCTACCACGGATTCTTCTAAAGTAATTCCTATGGTAGCAGCAAGCGAAGGTGAACTAGCTCCCCTCACAGACAATACCTATGGCTTAGCTCTAGACGAAAAACCTACCACCAAAGATGCTGAAGTATATATGCCTCTCTCCATAGATTCAGATGTTCCTACTGTCCTTAAAGCTACAGACTATGTAGAAACAGAAGCTAATGACACTACCACCATCTACTATGGATTCTACATCACTCCAGATGTTCCATATGGTACCTATGAAGGAAGTGAGATAAACTACGAAGCAGAGCCAAACTACATCACCAACCTATCCTTCAATGGCAATGGTAATGATGGCGGAGTAGATATGGAAGGAATGACTATCATAGCAGGAGATACTATCACTCTTCCAGCAAACACTTACACCAAAGATGGCTATAACTTCACTGGCTGGAATACGGCAGCAGATGGTACTAGTGAAGCATATGCTGATGAAACAGAGTTTACTGCCGCCATAGACGAAACGCAAAATGTCACTCTCTATGCCCAATGGGAGGAAGCACTACCAGTCATAGGCGACCTTACCTATATGCAAGACTTCGCTACATTGTCTGAAACAGATAAAGCTAGCGTAATAGAATCTATGGCAGAAGGAGATGAGTACCAGCTAAAAGATAATCGTGATCAAAAGAATTACTACATCTCTAAACTAGCAGATGGTAATATCTGGATGACCCAGAACCTGGACTTAGACTTGAGTACAGAGACTACTTTTACTCCAGCTGATACAAATATTGTTGAAGAATGGACGCCTGCAAACAGTACGATTAGTTTCAATGGCACATCAGTAAGTGAGTGGAGAAATAGCGCTCGTGTGCCATATTCTGCCGATCCTGGTGGTGTGTATTACTATAGCTCTGGTACTGCAGATGGTGATACGCGGTATGCTTCATTGGAGGCTTGTCAGGCCGCCCATTCGGACTGTAGTGCACATAACCATGCTGGCAACTACTATACCTGGTCTGCTGCGGTAGCAAATAATGATACAACTGAGGTTGTCGCACAATATGATGATATGTCTACATCTATTTGCCCTGCTGGATGGAGACTACCCACTGGCCCAAATGCTAATGATATTAATTATAGCGATATGGCTAACTTGATCGTAAGTAGTAACTTCATAGAAGATACTATCCGTGAGGGCTGTGATGGGTATTGTTATTATCACGAGTACTTAGATGGCGGCTTTAGTAAGATCCGTACGGTGCCATTATGGTTAGTTCGGTCTGGACAAATTAGCTATGGTTCATTGGAGAGTTCCGGCGGTTACGGTAATTATTGGTCTAGCACAAGCTACAATAGTGTCGATGCGTATGCTTTGTATTTCGGTTCTAGCAACGTTGGCCCAGCAGGCATAAGCGATAGAGGTAATGGTGAAACTATCCGTTGTCTAGCTGAATAATTTGCTAGATTGCAGTAAAATATAGCCACCGTAAAGTGGCTATATTTTGTGTGAGGTGGGTAGGTAGATTGTAAATTATTTATCTACCACTTCGCCTTCGACTGGTTCGTCGTCAGACTTGTCGTCTTTCTTATCATCCTTGGCCTTGGCGTCGCTGCTATCGGACTGATACATCTTGGCGCCGATAGGCATGATGCGGTCATTTAGATCTTTGACGGCTTGCTCGTAGGCATCTTTGCCGGCGGACTCGTCGCTAAGTGTCTTTTTGGCATCTTCTACGGCTTTTTTGATGGTCTCTTTGTCTTCGTCGCTGATTTTGTCCTTGAACTCATCTGGCATTTTTTCTGCCTGATAGATGGCGTTTTCTAGGTGGTTTTTCGCGTCGATGGATTCCTTTTTCTTCTTATCCTCTTCGGCGTGCATTTCAGCTTCTTTCTGAGCTTTTTCGATATCTTCTTTGCTCATGTTGCCGGAGTTTTGGATAGTAATAGACTGCTCTTTGCCAGTACCCTTGTCCTTGGCGGTGACATTAAGGATACCGTTGGCGTCTAGATTGAAGGTGACTTCTATCTGAGGCACGCCACGTGGCGCTGGTGCGATGCCATCTAGGATAAATCTACCAAGGGACTTGTTGTCTTTGGCGAATTCACGCTCACCCTGGAGCACGTGGATCTCTACCTGTGGCTGGTTGTCGCTAGCAGTAGAGAATACTTCGGACTTAGATGTAGGAATAGTAGTGTTGCGATCGATAAGTGGAGTGCGAACACCGCCCATGGTCTCGATACCGAGGGTAAGCGGAGTGACATCTAGAAGCAATACGTCTTTGACATCACCTTGGAGTACGCCGCCCTGGATAGCTGCGCCTACGGCTACAACTTCGTCTGGGTTTACGCCTTGCATTGGGTCTTTGCCGAAGATAGATTTGACTTTTTCTACTACGGCTGGCATGCGAGTCATACCGCCTACCATTACTATTTCATCTATATCTTTAGTATTCAACTTAGCGTCTTTTAGAGCTTTCTCTACTGGGCTGGCTAAGCGATCTAGCAGAGGCTGTACTAGCTCTTCTAGCTTAGCACGAGTAAGGGTGTATTCGAAATGCTTAGGGCCATCAGCATCAGCAGACAAGAAGGGAAGGTTGATATCGGTAGAAGTACTGCTGGAGAGCTCTTTTTTGGCTTTCTCGGCTTCGTCTTTGACGCGCTGCATAGCGGCGGCGTCGCCTTTGATATCTATACCGGATTCTTTTTTGAATTCGTCGACTAGGAAATTAACGATGATATTATCGAAGTCTTCACCACCGAGGTGTGTGTCACCATTGGTGGACATTACTTCGAATACTCCATCACCGAGTTCCAGAACGGACACGTCAAATGTGCCACCACCTAGGTCGAATACGGCGATTTTTTCGTCTTTTTTGCTCTCTAGACCGTAGGCCAAGGCAGCTGCGGTAGGCTCGTTGATAATACGTTTGACTTCGAGGCCAGCGATCTTGCCAGCATCCTTGGTGGCCTGGCGCTGAGAGTCGTCGAAGTAGGCTGGTACAGTAATGATAGCCTCCGTGACTGGCTCGCCCAGGAAGGCTTCTGCGTCGGCCTTGATCTTTGACAAGATCATAGCGCTGATTTCTTCTGGGGTGTATTCTTTGCCGTCCATTTCTACGGCCACACCGTGGCCTTTTTTAACTATTTTGTATGGACTAATCTTGATATCGCGCTGAACCTCTTCGTCGTCGAACTTGCGACCGATGAGACGCTTGATACCATAAATAGTATTTTTGGGGTTGGTGACGCGCTGACGTTGAGCTACTTTACCTACTAAGCGCTCACCTTTCTTAGTGACGGCTACTACTGATGGGGTAGTGCGATCGCCTTCACTGTTGGTGATAACTTCTGGCTTGCCAGCTACCATATAGGCAAATGCTGAGTTGGTGGTACCGAGGTCTATGCCGATTATTTTACTCATTATAATCCTCCTTTTAATTATTTATTATTTTTCTTGTGCTTAGCACTCGTGGCACGTGAGTGCTAATCTACCTCTAGTATAGCACATTAGCACTTACAATGCAAGAGTGCTAAGCAAAAAAACGTTACTTTATTTGCCAATATTGGAAGACGTAGAAATCGATATCTATTTTGTTCTTTAAGTAGAACAAAGCTCTTATATAATAAGATCAAAATTTGAGCAAAAAGTATTGACATAAGAATTTTGTGATGATATATTAAAACAAAGAAAAGGTCATATTAATATAAAAAGGAGGTTATATATGAAAATCATTGGATCGAAGGCTGTCGTTGGCGCTTTGATTATTGGCACATTTATTGGTACTAATAATGTGAATGCTTACAATTATCCTACGACGGTTGAATTCACAGCAAGAGGCACCGAATCTGCTTCATGGAATGACAATACTTACATAAAGACAGGCTTTAAAATGTGTACTAAGTCTAATGTCTTGAAGGAGCAAAACTCTTACAACATGTATGCTTGGGATACTTCTAACAGTGATGGCGAGTTGGCGGGTTGGCCAGGCGTATTGATGACCGACGACGGAGGAGATGTATATTGCTATACTCTTACCGATAGCTATGGAAAACATTATAACAAAGTAATTTTTGATGGGGGCGGCAGACAAACCATTGATCTAAGCGTAATCAACGATACTAAAGATTTAGTAAATTCATTAGCATATTTATTTGAAGAAAGCGACAGGCAGGGCAACGGCAAATACAAAGGTGAGTGGGCCGTAAATGATGTCAGTGCTTTGGTAGCTATGGTAGAAGAAGCAGATAGCCTAGACGGCAACAAATATACGGCAGAGACTTGGGGGGCGGTAAAGGCTGCATTGGGAGATAAGATTGAAAATATAGAAGATGTGACTGAGGACAACCAAGGTGATTATAATCTTGGTGCGTATTATATCTCTAAATTAAACTTAAACAATGATGTTCTTCACAAGCTATCAATCTCTAATGAGGGTGAGACCTTCGGTAGCGAATATCTGGACGCCTACAATGCACTTGGCAAGGCTATGAATGAGTTAGAAGAGAGAAAGGACATCGTAATAAGTGACGACATTGTTAACGGCACTTTGAGCGCTACATATCCAGAAGACAGTGATAATGATATTAATATCAAAGTTACACCGAACCCTGGATATCAGATTAAGAATATTACGGTAAAAAAGATTTTGTCTTATGACCAGGGCGTACCACAATTTGACGAGAGCGATATAACTACCATTGATGGCGTACCAGGAGAAGACAATTATCAGTACTCTTTTAATGACGGTAATTTTATCGGGCTATATTTCGATGCAGAATTTGAAGCGAGAATATACCATATAACATTCATTGTGGGCGAAAACGGTACAATCAAGACTTTATCGGGGGATGACATTGAATCACCAGTAAATTTGTACTATGGAGATGATTATTCTCTGAGAATTGTTACAAATGAAGGATATGATATCGACAAGATCCTAGTAAATGGTGAAGAATATGAAATGGAAGATGGGGTTTTGACGCTTGACGACATCAAAGACGATCTAGAAGTACAAATATCTTTTACGCTGAAGATGCTAACCGTATCTGTTGACGGAAGAACATATAGCTTTGGCTACGGTACAACTTATGAGCAGATGATGGAAGGATTAGATTTAGAAAAGAGCGGCTATAAGTTCATGTACCTTATTGACAAAGATGGGAATGAAGTCGACTCAAGTTTTGTGGTGCTTGAAGACGCCGAATTCACAGCGGTGTATGAAAAAATATCTCCTGATGACGAAGAAAGTTCTGAATCGGCGGTTCCAGATAACGATGAAGGATCCGATCTAGCAGTGCCAAATACAGGTGTAGGGCAAAATATATATCGCACTACCGCTGCAAGCCTTGTCGGATGTTTGACTACTGCAGTAGTTCTTGCTATAGTTCTAGTGGCTATGAAGCGTAAAAAAGCTTAAGGAATTTTAGGCAGCTAATTCCTTTTCTCAGAAGATGATGTCTCGGAAGTGGCGTCATCTTCTTTTGAGAATAAGCCTTGATTTGATATAATGTAAATATGGCAATAGAGAGGGTAGTAGAGCCGACGATGGCCAGTGACGATACTGAAGAGGAGAAGATCGAAATATCGCTTCGTCCTGTTACTTTTGATGAATACATTGGGCAAGAGCATTTGAAGAGGAATATTAAGTTAGCCATAGAAGCAGTAAAAAAGCGCGGTGATGGAAGTACGCTTGACCACGTGTTACTGTATGGCCCACCAGGACTAGGAAAAACTACAATGGCGGGGGTGATAGCACATGAACTAGGCGCATCTCTTAGGGTAACGAGTGGGCCGGCAATAGAGAGAGCAGGGGATTTGGCATCGATACTCACGAATTTAAAAGATGGTGATGTATTGTTTATCGATGAGATTCATCGATTGAGGCGAGCGGTGGAAGAAGTGCTTTATTCTGCGATGGAAGATTACAAACTGGATATAGTAATAGGCAAAGGCCCAGCAGCGCGAAGTGTGCGACTAGATTTGCCGAAATTTACTGTGATAGGGGCCACTACGAGGACTGGGTCTTTGGCGGGGCCACTCAGGGATAGATTTGGGATAATTCATAGATTGGAATATTATAAAGAGCCGGAGATAGAACGGATAATTAATCGTACGGCGGGGATACTTAATACTAAAATTCAGCCAGAGGCCACGGAGCTGCTGGCTACTAGATCGCGGCTTACGCCAAGGATAGCGAACCGGATATTTAAACGGGTGCGTGACTATGCTGATGTCAATGGGGATGGCATTGTAGATGTGGAAGTTGCTCGAGGGGCAATGCGGCTGATGGAAATAGATTACCTCGGGCTGGATCCAGCGGATCGTAATATGTTGGAATTAATGTATGAGAATTATGGTGACAGGCCTGTAGGACTGACTACTATAGCAGCACTTACTGGCGATGAAGCCGCTACGATAGAAGACTATTATGAACCATATTTATTACAATTAGGTTTATTGGCACGGACTCCACGGGGGAGAGTGGTAACAGAGAAGGGGAGAAAACATTTACAAAATGCTAAAAATAAGGTATAATAATAAAAAGGAGTCATAATGGACGAGAACTTGGCTAAGATTCGCCATGAACGAAGCAAGAAGGATTTTCCGGGATTAAGGCTAGATGAGGATGAGTATGTGGAATTCGCTTTTCGGAGGGCGAAGGTATGCTTGATGCTGATAATATGTGGTACTGGTATAGCAATGATTATTTTGCTATTGGCATTTTTATTGGTGCTAATGGGGCAGTCTATGATAGATGAGATGGGGCAGAATTATATCTTTATAATACTTGCGGCTTTGCTGGCGGCTGCAGTGCTGATAGGCTTAGTATCATTGAGGATATATGGTGGGAATAAGTTGTTTATTACGAATAAACGAGCTATCCAAATGATAATGTTGTCGCCGTTTGCGAATTCGGTCAATGTTATAGATTTGGTATCAGTGGAGGATGCGAGTTTTCGCCAGGAAGGTATATTACAAAATCTTTTTCATTACGGTACTCTGCGCTTGGCTACTGTGGGTGATGAAACTACGTATACATTTAAATATTCTGACATTAGTGGTGAAGATCTGAAGGCGGTAACTGATTTGATATCGCGCGCTAAAAAACGTGGGCATAGGAAAAAGGAGCAGAGTGAGGAAGAGCAATAGCTAGTTGCGGTTGTATTTGACGTAAGCGTCTTCTTTTTCTAGTTCGGCCTTGAGAGTGTATTCTTTGCATTTGCCTTCGGTGCAATTGGCTGGTTCGTATGAATAGGAGCTAAAGCTGTCTCCTATATTGAAGCCAGAAGGGTCGGTCCAAAGGGCAGGATCGATTACTTTGATATTGTCTTCTGAGATAGATTCTGGATAGTAGCCGTGTGCTGGGTAGTAGCTTTCTTCTAATGCATAATACATGGCATTGATGGCGGTCTTGCGGTTGTCATCACGCTGCATGGCGTCGATATTTGACTTCTGAATAAAGAA
The DNA here is from genome assembly GCA_902761145.1 of uncultured bacterium. Taxonomy (GTDB): domain Bacteria; phylum Patescibacteriota; class Saccharimonadia; order Saccharimonadales; family Saccharimonadaceae; genus Nanosyncoccus. The sequence goes on along the minus strand of CACWJA010000003.1, from coordinate 80,350 downwards.
TAGAACTAATAGTAATGTTGCGAAAGTGGCAACGACAATGATTTCTAGTATAGTGAACCCTTTTTTTGCTTTCATGCTTTGATTATACCATACTTTATGGTACAATATGGAAAGAGTGGTACCGTAGCTCAGCTGGTTAGAGCGTGGGACTCATAAGCCCAAGGTCACTGGTTCAAGCCCAGTCGGTACTACCATTTTTGTTGCAGTAGTTTATTTTGGAGAGATGGTGCGATGGAGAAAATGGATAGTTATTTCAAGTAAGTATGAAGAGGGTACGAGGTGGAATGGTAGAGGATTATTGAGGGGAGAATTTGCTCGTGAAAGATTACGAAATTATTGGCGAGACGAGGATGTGGTGTTGGCTACTTAATAGATTTATTGCGATTGTAAAAATAAAATATAGTAAAAAATAGGATGGCAAATGACGTTCCAATTATACCTGATAGAACAATTGGGCTAGGACTGTCGTTTGCTTGCTGGTTGTTGCCGGTGTCTGGTGTGCTGATTGTGCTATTTGTATTTTTGGTTTCGTTTTGGTTAACGGTAATATCATTGTTTTGGGTATTGCTACTAGCTTCGGGGTCTTTATCTATCACGTTGACTGCAATTTCATAAGATTGACCTTCTAGAATTTCTTCGTCGTAGGTTGCGAAGTTGGAGGATGCTGTGACTATGATGGATACGGTCCCTATGTTATTAGCTTTGACTGCTATGTCCTCTGAGTTTATATCCAAAAAGACGGTATCTGTATCCACTGAAGCTATGTTAGTATTGGAGGATGATAGATTAATCTTTCCGGCGGAGTTGGAGGCTGTGATAGAAAAAGATGCTGACTCGCCTGGATGCAAGGTTATATTCTGTGTAGATACGCTAGTGGGGCCAATACGGCTACCATAAGAATAGTCGCTAGCCCTAGAAGTATTTTTTTCATAAGTTACCTCCCATAATAATTTTCTTTACTCTGATATAGTCTATAATGTCGATTTTATCATTGTCATTCATATCGGCGGCTTTTTTGTAGACGCCGGATAGTTTTTCTGTGTCCATGATATCGTTTTTGACATTTAAATAGTCTGCTTCTGCAATTGTCCCGTTGCCGTCGGTATCACCGAGTACGGCTATCTTGTAATTTTGCTCATAGTCATATACTTTTATTTTTATAGTATCGTCAGTGCTAAAAGATTGTGATTCTTGGATTGTACTATTTTTATCTAGGTGTTCGAAAGTGCCTTTGTTTGAATAAGTGTGTATTTTATTGATGATATTATCATAATTGTCATTTTTGTTGGCAACGATAATGTTATCATCTATAGTGATATCTTCGTCAAAACTTATAATATCTTCTGATGTTATGATGAGAATGTGTTCTCCATAATATTCCACATCTTCTCCGTTTAGATATACCTTGTAATCTATGGTGTACTCACCAATTTCCGTATACTTTGGTGGTTGTTCTAATACATAATTGCCATTAGTGTCCATATATTTGATTTCGATATTGTAGTCACTTTTTGTATCTATATGTGTATTTATAGTGTGCGGTAGTCCATTGAATGCGACTATTTTATCGCTAGTTTTATCCTCAATATCTACATTATTGGCGACGTCTGCTCGGAAGGTGCTACGTAGATCGTGGTAACCACTGGAAGTATCGTAGACAACTCGGAAGAACATATCACCACTGCGAAAACTATCCCTGCTTGCCTGCGGATATATTATTTGACTGAAGTTAGTTATTATTTCTGGCTCATCTATGCCATAATATTTGATCTCTATAGTTATAGTGCCTGGGTCTACTTGCTCATACGGGAAATATTCCGATCTGGAAGATATTGGTTTAATATATTCAATGTCTGGTGCGGATGATGTTTCATCCAAAAGTACATAAGCAAGATTGGTATTTAGGGCATAACTATGAGCGTATGATTGATCGTAGATGTAAAGTTTAGTTCCTCCAGCTATAAGATCGCCTGTTGTCCCTGCTCCAAAGTTATACGGTTCAATGGAAGTGACTGAACGCGGGATAATAACCTTGCTTAGCTTGGAGTTTTCTCCAAATGCGGATCTTTTTATAGATTCCACGCCTTCTGGGATTGAAATAGTTGATAGTCCAGAGCGTTTAAATGAGTCCATGCTTATAACCTTAACTGTGTCTGGTATAATTGTTTGGTTAGTGCCGATAATGAGTGTGTCAGTATTGCTTTCTATGACGGCGTTGCAATTATTACGACTGTCATAGATGGAATTTTCATTTGATACGGTGATATTCTTGAGCCTGGGGCTGTTGAAAGACCCTGGAGCTAGGCTAGTTACAGAAGCTGGAATAAGGACGCTTTGGATTTTGGTGTTGCTGAATGCGTCACTTTCAATCTTTTGTATGCCGTTTGGTAAAATAATGGAGTCTAGGCCAGAGGAGAAAAATGCGGATGAATCTATTCTGGTGACACTGTCTGGTAAAGTGATTTCTTTTAGATTGTAGCAATTGAGGAAACTGGCTGGAGGAATGTATGTATTATTGGGGGAAAGATGAATTCCTGTTAGCAGCTGATCGTCTCTGAATGCTTCTTTGCTATTATTACCGAATAAAATGTTTGCATCTATGATGGTGAGATACCTTAAGTTTTTAAAAGTGCTGTCGGAAACTTCAAGGTCTTCGGCATCACTTTTTAATTGGTACATATTGTTAAAGTTCATGAAGATTTGGTCTCCTAGTTTTCGGATATTATTTGGCAAATAAATCTCTTGGTAGAAGATTTTATCGGATGATCCATCGAAGGTATGTGTGCTAACCGCATATATTGGTTGATTTTCGTCTGTATAATTTGGGAAGTATAGTTTTTTAATTTGTAAATCGTTATCGTTGTATCCCGAAATGATGGAGACATTTTGCTCATTTATGATGTCCTGCGTGTACTGCCATCCCGATTCGTAATTATTTGGATTAGTAATAGCAAAGGAGGTTTCATATCCTTTATAATTAATAGTGATTAGTTGCTCCGAGTTGGCATATGGATCATAGCCAGAAATTGTAACACCGTCAAGTTCATCCAGTCGCTTAATCCAAAAAGAATTATCATTTCCATTAATTCTCACTCTGGTAGCTAGTATATTAGTGACACTGCCATAATTGTATGGGGTTAGTATAGTTTCCTCTATAGTTATGCCTGATAAACTTTTCTTTTTAAAGATTGAGTAATCGTCGCAAGATTGCGTCAAAGGATCTTCGCAGAGCTCAACATTCGATAGGTCTATAAAACCATAGCCAAAAATCAGATCTTTACCTTTTGGTCCTAAGTCCGTGACATGGTCTTTCAAAATCTCAATGGTATCGTCTAGTGATAGGGTTCTATCAAAGCTTTTCAATGTAGCTACGGCGCTTACTGCGTGGGGTGCTGCCATAGATGTGCCATCTAGTGTTTCGTGGTCAGCGTCGCCATCATCTCCTTGCATGGCACTATGTGCCTTCGAGATGGTAGTATAGCTTCCCATTATACTCTTGATGTTTACGCCGGGAGCGGAGAAGGTAATTGTATTACCGATATTGGAGAATTCGGCTTGTTCAAGAGTAGAATCAACGGCGGCGATGGAGATGGTGTTATCAAATCCGGCTGGATATTTTACATTTGTTGTTGACTCGTTTCCCGCTGCTACTATGCTGATGATATTTTCTTCATTTGCGGCTTCTATTGCTAGGTAAGCGGGGTTAGCATGGTAGTCGATGGCGGTGTCAATATCGTCTAGGCTAAAGCTCATATTTATTACGTCGGCTTTGTGATTGTACGCAATGTAATTAATTGCAGCGATAAAGTCTATAGTGGTTAAATCATCCCCATCGGTAGTTTTAACGGGCAGTATTTTAACATTGTTTGGTGTGCCTTCGGCGATAGTCCCGGCGATATGGGTGCCGTGCCCGTAATTGTCAAACATTGTTTCGTGGCCATATGTGTCTACGTCGTATAAATTATATGTTTCCTCGATTTTGCCTGGGAAATATTTGTTGAATAAATCCATATCGCAGCCGGTATCTATGATGGCGGCAGTGACATTTTCGCCACCTTTTTCATTGATAAGGTTAATTGTGTGGTTAAGCCCAGTTCTTTCTATGCCCCAAGAATTATATGCAATATTATTATCGTAATTAGTTAGAGTGTATTTTTGGTTTTCTGTTATGCTATATATGTGACTAATATTTTCTAGTTCTTTCTTTGCTGCGATTTTATCAGTTTTGCTTTCATAACCAAGGATGTAGGTATTATTTGGGGCTTTTATAATTGTCTGTGCACCAAAAGTTTCTGTTATATTGTCCGATGAGACAACGATTAGGATGTTTTTAGAGTCATAATTTGCGGAGATTTGTTTCATACCTTCAAAATAATTGTCCATAAATTCCTGTGAAAGTTTAGATATGTTTATAAGGTCGGTAAGGCTTTCTATTTTTTTGTGCGAAAACGCCAGTGCTAGAGCGAAAAAGGCTCCAGCTGTTAATAGAAAAGTTCCCAAAATAACTGGTATGTTACGTTTCTTCATTGTGCATCCCTATTTAAACTACTTTTTTATGTTTGTAACAACCAATAAACTCTTTACTCTTGTATATATTGTACACAAAATAAAAATAAAAAACAAGCGGTTTGCTTGTTGGCGAAGAGAAAATGGTGAGAATAATAATTTGAGCTTGCTCGAACCGACTCTCAACAGATGAAAAAGGACCTGGGAGGGGCCTAATCTTATGATGGTATACTCGGAGGGGTAAATAATTTTGCTTTGCTTGGTACGAATTTGCTTTAGGATTAATTGGTGAATTCGGAGGAATTTTGTTTTTACTTTGTAAAAACAATTCGTAGGGCGTCGTTTCGAAATATCCAGAGTAAACTCTGGATATTTACTCAACTCCTACTACTAGCGAACCCTTCGGGTTCTTATTCCTCCCAGATATTATGAAATAAAAATAAGGCCTTTGGCCTTGTTTTTATTTCATGGTACACCGGGAGGGATTCGAACCCACGACCCTCTGTTCCGAAGACAGATGCTCTAATCCACTGAGCTACCGGTGCGTGATTAAACTATTTGGTACACTCGGCACGATGAGGGATCTAGCCGGGCGGTAGCCAAAACTTAAAAATACAACAAGTTATATTTTTAGCTTTTGGTACACTCGGCACGATTCGAACGTGTGACCTTCAGTTCCGGAAACTGACGCTCTATCCAGCTGAGCTACGAGTGCGTAATTACAAAGGCAAACAACGTTGCCGCTATTTGCCTTTGCTGGGAGGTACATCCATATATAGTAGAACCATGGTGTACATGGTAATTATATCACATTTTAATAAATAATAGTATATGAGGTGCGGTGGGTTGAAAATAAAAGATGGGCGTGGTAGATAAAACGTATATGTGGAGATGGTTAGGGAAAAGTTTGCACCAGTCGTGGCATGTGGTGGCGCTATGTGTGGGTGTGGTGATAGGCACTATACTAGCGGTGGCGCTGAGGATTAATTATTTTGTGTCTCCAATATGGGTAGGGTGTGTGGTGGCAGTGATGATGATAGTGTACTTTCGGCCAAAGGTTGTATTCGTAGTGGTGACACTGGTGGCTGGGATGATACTTGCTTTTGTGAGGTGTTCTGGTGAACTTGTGAATGAGGGATATATAGCGACACTGTATGGACAAAATGTGATAGTGTGTGGGGTGATAGATGGGGACCCAGAGGTGGAGGATGATGCAACGAAGTATAAGTTAAAGGATTTAAAATTTGGCGAAGATGGAGAATATGCAGCTAGCGGGAGTATATTTATAGCAGGAATGAAGAATGGTGACTTGGCGCGTGGCGATAAAGTAACACTAAAAGGAAAAATGAAAGAAGGATTTGGTACATACAATGGATATATGTATAAGCCAGAGACTATAAAATGGGAACGGCCAGAGCCGGGAGACTGGGTGCTGGGTGTGAGAAATTGGTTCGCCGGGCGTGTGAAGGGATTGATGTCGGAGCCGCAAGTGAACTTAGGCTTGTCGTATTTACTGGGGATGAGATCTGGGCTGCCAGATGAATTGAATGAAAAATTGCGTACGGTGGGGCTGGTACATATAGTAGTGGCGAGCGGGGCGCATTTGGCGATACTGGTAGAAGTGGCAAGAAGGATATTTGGAAAAATGTCGAGATTTGCGGGAGTGTTTTTCTCGGTGATTTTTATAGTGTTTTTTATGGCGATGATTGGGTGGACACCATCTATTATGCGTGCAGGGATAATGGCGATTATTGCTGTGATAGCATGGGCGGTGGGCAGGAAAGTGGAGCCTTGGCGATTGATATTATTGGTGGCGGCTGTGACCCTGCTGATTAATCCTATGTATATTAATAACTTGGGGTGGCTGCTGTCGTTTGCGAGCTTTGCAGGGATAATGATACTAGGGCCTGGGTTTACGAGATATTTTTATGGCGAGAAAAAACCTGGGTTTGTGATGGGCGTTATTATGGCTACGGTGGCGGCTACTTTGATGACGTTGCCTATAATATTATATTATTACGGAATGGTGTCGCTAATTAGTGTGGCGGCGAATTTGCTAATTCTGCCGACATTGTCTATTGCAATGGGATTAGTATTTATGACTGGCGTGGTGGCAGGGGTGCCTGGGGTAGAAATAGCAGTGTCTTTTGTGGCGACGAAAATGCTGGATTTTCATATGGCGGTAGTGGATTTTTTTGGTGGGATGAAAAGTTTTGTGGTAGAGATAGAGCCATACCAGTGGTGGGTGTTTTTGATATATATTCTGATTATTGTGCCTTTAGCAATAGGGCTATTGAGGCGTAAAATAAATGCGGTAAAATACAGAAGCGTTTTGTAAAATGTGGTACAATGTGCGTATGAGTAGTATTATTAGCAAAACAAGTTTAGAAAAATTAGAGAGTATACGTAAGTATGTTTTGAAGGCGGCAATTTGGCTGCTAGTTGGTGGGGTAGTGTTGGGGGCTATTACGATTTTGATTGGTGGTAGCTCGAGCGGCGAGATTATAAGTAAGTTTATAGGGACAATGTTTATAGTGGCCCTAATGATGATGATTAGTGTGAATAATTTTAAACAAATAGCGATAGAAGATCCATCGATTCAAACTTTTGCTTTGATTGGGCTAATATCTAATTTGGCTTGGACCGTGCTGTGGACATTGCTTTGCTGGGATCCGGAGCTAGGATGGGTATGTGAAACTACAAAAATGAGAGCGGCTGGCTCGACGTGTGTTACGGGTATGTCTGTGCTATTTAAGTTTGCGTTGATATCTTCAAGTTTGTCGGCACTTGGTTTGCTGGGGTCAAATGTGCTGGCTATTTACGAAGGAAAAAAGAGGGGCATGATAAGGCCTCTTAAAATAACGGCTGTTATATGTGCTACGTATGAACTGATGTTTTTTATACTAGCGGTATCATTGGATTTTAATTTTAGAAGTGAATTTTTGAGTAGACTAGGAATGCTGGCTGGTTTTGCTGGGTTTGCTTGGTTTTCGATAACGATAGTGGCGCTAATATTATCCAGTAATGAGAAATCAAAAAATAAAGCGGCTGCGGAAAAGAAGGTGGAGGACGATGCGGAAGGTAATACTTCCAAGCCAAAGAAGACTGAGGCTGAATTGAGAGCGGAAATTGAAGAACAGGTGCGTAGGGAAATGATAGAAAAAGAGGTAAGGGAGAAAATTGAGGCAGAGAAAAATACTAGTAGCGACGGTAGTAAAGACGTAGAGAATGATAAAAGCGTAAAGGATTCTGGAGAATCCGCCTAAGGAAAGTTAGAGCATAGAGGTATAGCTTGAAGATGGTGAGGTAAGTGGATTTTTGATGTAAAAGATGTTATGATAAAGAAAAGAGAATAATAATTGGAGAAAATATGTCTGGACATAGTAAGTGGGCGACGACTAAGCGCCAAAAAGCAGTGGTAGATGCCAAGAGAGGGGCATTGTTTACGAAGATAGGAAATCAAATAGCGATTGCAGCAAGGGCTGGGACGGATCCAGCGATGAACCCGAGTCTTGCTATGGTGCTGGATAAGGCTAGGCATGCGAATATGCCAAAAGCAAATATCGAGCGCGCGATAGCGCGTGCGGCGGATAAGTCTGCAGCGGCATTGATAGAAGAAGTGTATGAAGCGTATGGGCCAGGTGGAGTAGGTATAGTAATAGAAGTAGCGACGGACAATAAAAATCGCACAATGCCAGAAGTAAGACATACGCTAGACAAGACTGGTGGACGAATGGCAGATCCAGGGAGCGTGATGTTTCAGTTTGCACGTAAGGGGGTGATAGAAATAAGCGAAAAAGGTGAGGACGCTTTGATGGTGGCGCTTGAAGCAGGTGTAGAAGATGCCACTGAAGAAGATGAGGGTATAGTGATATATACTGTGGCCTCGGACCTGATGAAGGTACGAAAGGCTTTGATAGATGTGGGGCTTACGGTGACTTCGGCAGAGTTGCAATACGTGCCAAATAACTACGTACCAGTGGAAGGTGATAACGCAGAGAAGCTAGAAAAGCTGCTGGGTGCTATAGACGATCTTGATGACGTAACGAATGTCTATACGAATGCAGAGTAATATGGTATAATAATAGGCGGAAAGGTGGCCGAGTGGTTGAAGGCACTGGTCTTGAAAACCAGAGACGGAAACGTCCGCAGGTTCGAATCCTGTCCTTTCCGCCAAGATAAAAAGAAGCCCTGTAAGGGCTTGTTTTTATCTTGATGAAGATAGATTCGAGCCAAGGTTCGCATCGAGCGCGAAGCGCGAGATTCCCCTATCCTGTCCTTTCCGCCAAAATAAAGCGTTGCTGCACCCACAGAGGGGGCGTTTTTGTTGAATTGCAATGATAAGTGCAGTGGACACCTAAGTACGGGGTATTGCCCGTAAAATCAAACACGCTGCAGGTGTTTATGCTTGCAGCGTGTTTTGAGTGCTTTGGCTTCAGGTTTGTTGCTCTCATTAAAAAGTTCAGGGTTACTATTTGACTGATTACGATATTTAGTATATAATATAGTTGACGTTTGTAGTCTAGATATAGGTGAAAGGGGGCGAGAGTATGAGCGTAGGACCTATTACGCCGCAAGAGATAGAACAGCATTACTTGCCAGTATTTGGCGAAATCTATACGACGATTAATAAGATATTGATTGACCGGTATGATTTCAAAAATGTACGCATTAATGTGAATCGTGACATTATCGAAGCGACAATTGCGCGTTGCGAGAATGACGGCGAGAGGGCGTGTCAGCTGTCCGAAGTTTTTGAGTCTAGTGATTGGATTTATAAGATAATATCGGACTATGAAGCTGCAGGGTGGAAAGTAAAACATGACTATATTATTGCGGGCCTTCCGCGCCTTGTTTTTACGAGAGCATAATCTGCTAGCGTCGCCGTGAAGGCGGCGCTTTTGCTATGTAGATAGGATTTATGAGACAGATGCTTATGTCTATCTTAAAGTATGATATAATGGTGATATGGCTAATAAAAAACGCAAAAAAACAGCGAAGCGAGGTACCCGGAAGACTACGAAAGAAGTTCGACCGGAGCATGAGTTGCCGGGTGGATTTTGGCGACAAATAGTAGCGATATTGATGATTGCGTTGGCAGTATTTTTTGTGGTGACGTGGTTTGGCCACGGGGGGACAGTGTTAAATAGCGTACATCAAGTATTCTTAAATGTGATAGGGTTTGCGGCGTATTTTGTGCCGGTTTTATTGGTGTATCTGGCAGTAAAAATATTTCGCAGTGAAGACAATAGGGTGGCAGTGCCAGTGTATATTGCTAGCTTTTTGATGGTAATATGGATAGCAGGGATAGCAGCGATATGGCAAAATGGTGGATATGTAGGGGGATGGCTAAACTCTTTGATGACCAATGTGCTAGACCAGGCGGTGGTGATATTGATATATATAGTACTAGTATTTATAACAACGGCATTTATATTACAATTATCCCCGGTGACGTTCTTTAAGGGGACAAAGAATTACGTAAAGTCTGGTGGTAAAAAGTCTGTAGATGAAGAAGATGGTGATGGTAAGAAGAAGAAAGTAGGTAGACTAGAAATAAAGGTAAACTCTGGGCTGGGGGCTAGTGAACCCGCGAGCTCAGCGCCGACGGGCAAATTGCTAAGGAAATCTGCCATAAAATCGCCTGCGAGGGCTCCGGAGCCAGTGAAAGAGCCGACCGCATTGATAGCGGTGTCGGATCCGGATTGGAAGATGCCATCTACGGATTTGTTGGAGAAAAAGCAATCGCCGGCGGATGCTGGTAATATACAACAGAATGCGTATATTATAAAGTCGACTTTGGCTGAGTTCGGCATAGAAGTAGAGATGGAAGGAGCTAATGTAGGTCCGAGGGTGACTCAATATACAATGCGTCCGCCTGCAGGTGTGAATCTAAGCAAAATATTGGCAAGAGATAAAGAGTTGGCGCTTAATCTAGCAGTAGATAAAATACGTATAGAGGCGCCGATCCCAGGTACACGATCAGTGGGCGTGGAAATACCAAATGCAAGGAGTGCAGATGTGAGAATGCGTGGGGTGCTAGAGTCTAGCGAGTGGAAAAAAAGTACCGATTCATTGACGTTCGCAGTAGGTAAAGACATATCTGGTAAAGCCGTGGTGGCGAATCTTGCTAAGATGCCACACTTATTGATAGCTGGTACGACTGGGTCTGGTAAATCTGTAATGACTAATACTTTGATTAGCTCGTTATTGTATCGAAATGCACCGTCGGACATGAAGCTGATAATAGTTGACCCAAAACAGGTAGAAATGGCTCAATATCAGGATATCCCACATTTACTTACGCCGATAATTACGAGTACCGAGAAGGCTTTATCTGCGATGAAGTGGGCAGTAGGGGAAATGGAACGGCGATACACATTGATGGCTGAGGAAAAGGTAAAGAATATTGGTGATTATAATGCTAAGATAGCGAAGTCTGATAATGATAAGATTAGAAAGACTGATGGGGCGACGAAGGAAGGCAAGATGCCGTATATAGTAATAATTATCGATGAGATGGCGGATTTGATGATGATGGCCGGGAAAGATCTTGAGATGTTGATAGTGCGTATTGCTCAGAAAGGGCGTGCTGCGGGTATACATTTGGTGCTAGCGACTCAGCGACCAGAGGTAAAAGTAATTACTGGGCTTATTAAAGCAAATATTCCAGGAAGAATTGCGTTTGCTGTAGGGTCACAGATGGACTCTAGAATAATGTTGGACCAAGGTGGAGCAGAAAAATTGCTTGGAAAAGGTGATATGTTGTTACTGACCACTGAGATGATGGGTAAGCCTCGGCGAATACAGGGTGCGTGGGCTTCGGATGATGATATTGCTAAGGTGACAGATTTTCTGCGTGCGCAACGGTCACCTGAGTATAATGATGAAGTAGTGTCTCAGCAAGTAGCAATTAAAGGTATGGGGGGAGGATCTGGTGGTGCTGGAGATTTGGGTAGGAGATTTGACCCGGACGATCCGATCGTAAGGAAGGCAGTGGAGATATCTCTCAGTAAAGGAAAGTTTTCTACGGCGATGTTGCAAACATATCTGGGTAAAGGACATGGATTTGTGTCTGGGCTTGCGATATGGTTTGAGGATATAGGAGTGATAGGCCCACAAAACGGCAATAAGCCGAGAGAACTATTGATAACATCTATGGAGGAGTTTGACGAGCTGAGTCGGGCGTAGAGGGGTGGGCTTGTATTTTGGGCTATTTTATGTTATAATGAAGGTATGCATGTAAAACTTGCTGTGTTTTGGCAGGTGTATATTGTATAAGTCTAAATAGCATAAAAATGGAGGCACGTGATAAATGCCTAAGATATTCAAGAGAGTACTAAGTCTTGTGTATGCGATTTTGATCGTTTTGTTTTCGCTACCTCTGAACAGCGTAGCAGTTTGGGCTGTGCTACCAAGAGAAACTTTGCGACAATATGGCCTAAATAACACATATTATTATGACCCATATGCGTGTAATGATGGTACAAGTGGTACTACTTTTTGTGCCCCCATATCTGGTGAGAATATTACCTGGATTGGAGATTCGAATTCTACTGGCGCGCAGGAAATAATAGAGAGAGAATTTCCTGGAATTGATTTTGGTGGCGAGGTTAATACTGACCAGGCTACTATACAGGTTTGTAAATTTGTTGGAATGGACACTACTTGCTTTGCTAACCCTACTAACCCTTCTGGGTTGAAAGTACTTCAGAGAGTGATAGACGCAGGTAATTTAAAACCTTATTTAGTGTTTGCTCTTGGAGATAATGGCGGATGGTCTAATAGTGATGCAGAGGAATTTAATAAGATAATGTCTAAACACCCTGAGACAAAGGTGGTATTGGTAGCATCTCAGACTCCGGTGGAAGACTATACTGAAAGTAATGAGATATTAAAGAAAATGGTAAATGAGAACAATAATTATGCGTTGGCTGATTGGACTACTGCATACAAGGCGTCTTATTATGATGGCGATCCGGAGAAATCTCATCCCGTGAGTGATGGGGGATTTGATGAGTGGGTGAGGGTAATAAAAGAAGCAATAGGACAGAATTGTACGGCTGGTTTGCTTGCGGGGAATAGCATAGGCGAAAAGATCTGGAATTATTTTGTGCAGGCGAATATAGATGGTGTATCTGACAATCCTGCAGCGATTGCCGGAATACTTGGTAATTTCTATACGGAAAGTGGATTAAATCCGTTTATGAATGGAAGCACGGGCGACTATTATCGGGGGCTTTATATGTTGAATAGTGATAATGGTAGTGAGCTATGGAGTGCGATTACTTCAACGGTAGGAAAAGATTATTGGGAATTTTATGGTTGGTGGTGCGGAGCGAGTGATTATTCTGGTGGTAGCAGTTGTGCGGATGGGGCGTTGGCTCAAAAAAATGTGCCACAAGATGCAATAGATACGGCTATAAAAATGGAATTGGACTATCTAGTGTTGGGTGAAATAAATGGGCAGAAGGCAAGCGATCAATCTTTTCATAATGAATTTGAAAGTTTTGTGAAGAATTTTAGTGTTATTTCTGATAAGAATAGTCCAAGATCTTATGCTGAATTGTTCTTGGTATTGGTTGAGATTGCTTATGAGACGTCAAGTGTAGGTGGTGAAGCACCCCAGGATGCTGGCGTGAGGGCTTTTGGTATAAGTCAGGGTCATGAAAGGTGGCAGGGGGCTAAAAGTCGGGGTGACTATGCAGAAGAGTTTTATAAGAAATATTCAAATATAACTACTCCTACTACCACTACCATGGCTAGCTCTGGTGGAACTAGTATTACTGCGGCTTCGTCGGGTGGATTTGTAAAATATAGTGATCTTACAGATGATCAAATATGGGATTTGGCGGAGGTGGCTATGAATGAAAACGGCGTAAATATGACTGGGTTTAAGAATGAGTTGTCAATAATGGCGAATTTGGCTGAAGCCAATGGGAGTCAGCCGCCAAGTGGAAATAATCTAGTGAATTATATCGCTAACGGCGGGTGGTTTGCGACTTCTGGATATATGAATGGATCGCATGATGAGAATATTGATGCTCAGTATATTGATGCAACTCGAGATGTACTAATGAATGGGAATCGTACTTTGCCTACTCAGATATTGGAGCATGACTGTATAAAATGTGGTGCGGGTGTGGACCATGCTTATAATGATGAGAGCCATTCGGTGGATATAATTGATGATTATAGTCAGTGGCAAAGAGGCGTAACAGTGCTTGTGCAAGATAGTGGTGGACTTAGTGGCTCTTGGGTGTTTTATGATTGGATGGGAGGAGAGCCAGGGTTGGGTGACCCAATGGGCTATTTTGCTGATAATCCGCCTACGGAAACTGTGGTAGCCAGTAACTCTAAAGACACGGGGAATTGTCCAGATGATAAAGGAAGTGTGGGGGGTCTTGCTGGTGGTGATTCGATTGCTCAAGCGGCAGTAATGATGGCTTGGCCGGTACAGTCTGGACAGGGTGATGATGCGCATGTGGGGAAATGTAAAAATTCAAGTGGTGTTTGGGAAACGTATAGTGCTGATAGTTATCCGTTTTCTTGTCCAACAAATCCGAGGGATTTTTATAGAGAACAATTGGATACATGGTTGCCTGGTGGCAATGCTCTGGATTGTGGTATTTATGTGACAACGGTTTTGCGATATGTTGGAGCTATGGATAGCGATGATCACTATAGTCTGGAGGCATATTTTGAAACTAATGATATGTGGGAACATTTGTCGGATTATAGTGTTGGGAATTTGAGGCCAGGAGATGTGTTGTTTAGTCCTGGGCATGTATTCTTGTATGTAGGAGAATATGGTGGTAGTTATGGAACAATAGCTAGTGCGTCGCTTGATGAGAGAGTTGGGCAGGTTACTGATTATTATAACGAGGGCATTACTAATAGTGCTTGGCGATATAAAGGTAATCTTGGTGGCGGATTGACGTCGGAGCAAGCAGAAAGATTGGCGGATAATTACAATAATAATGTTGGGAATTGGGATGGTACGGTGGCTGCGGAAGGAAATTATTGTCAAAGTGCAGAATGTGCAAGTAGGTATAGTAACTGTGTATTATTCTCTGCCTTCTTCTTGGAAAAGTTCGTCAACGGTATTGATCGACAAGGATGGCCAAACGGTGGGGATATCGTGAATACACTAAGTGGTATGGGTTTTGATGCTGGTACTGAACCACAAGTATTTTCCGTATTTTCATATCCAACTGAGGCTGGTGGTCATACTGGGGTAGTAATAAGGATAGATGGTGATACCGTGTATACTGTCGAGGCGGGTTATCCGTCGTGGCCGGGTGCAGTAGTGGGGCGAAGTAAGCAAGAATTTGCTAGTAGTAATGCTAGATTTGCATATGTTGGCGATAAAGTTGATACGGCTAAACTAACGGAGTATATTAACAAGCGTTAGAACGATGATTTTGTTATAATGAAAAGACCTACCAAGGAAAACGATGCAGGGTAAAAGAAAGACGAAAAAACAGAGTATGCAATCTCAGAGTATAATGAGAAATTTTATAGATAATTCTACTGTGGGGATGAAAGTAGTGGTGGTGCTATTTATCGTAATGTGTATTTTGGCGGTGGCGCTAGCTATTATTTCCAATATAAAAGATCAGGAAAGAGCTCCTGGAGTGCCAATTACTAATTTTAGCGAAGTGTCTGATGCTCCAGGAGAGTACCAAATTAATACGGAGCAATTGATATGGATGCTGACTGAACAAAATGGCAATGTGGAGGATCTGTCGCAATATAGTGCAACAATAAGAGACGGGTCGTATTCTGAGGAAACAGATAAGAAGACAAAGAGGGCCCATTTCATAGTAGATATAGAAGAGTTGAGATATTCTTTTGAAGTGACAATGTCGTGGCTGGAGGGCAGGACGAAGAAGGAAGACTTGTATGTGAAAGTGCAGTGTCCGTATTATACGGATGTAATATACACTGATACAAAGTGTGTGGCGGAGACTCCGGAAATGCAGATTAAACGATATTTACCACACAATGAGTATCTCGATAATGGAACATTGGTACATGTTGAAGAAAGCAGTGTAGGGCGAGGGCATCGTTTGTTGGTGAAGGTAGAGGCATGTAGAAATCAGGGTGTTATTGATGCGGCAATGAAGCGAACTGTGAAGTGGATTAAGTCTATATATATGGATCCAGATGATTTTACGATTGAGTCGTATGATACGTGTATGATGAAATAAGTAGTTAAATTATTTTTCTGAGTTGTATACTTGTGTGATTATTCTTATGTTATAATGGTAGTATGTATGATGGTCATATATCGCCTATAGAAAGGTTTTTTCGGAATAAGTGGGTTAGGATTGCATTGGGTATAAATGTTGTGATTGTGATAGCTTTGATAGTTGCATATATTATAGATTCCAAAAAAACTGCAGTTCTCGAGTTGGATGTTGTCCCATTGGATTCTCAGATTTCGGTTAACGGAGACACTAATTTTTCGAATGGCAAGTATCGTATGTTCCCGGGGGTTTACGAGATAGAAGTAAGCTACCCGGACTTAGATTCGAAGACTTTTACAGTGGATTTGTCGCATCAAGATGCTGCTTTGGTAGCTACTTTTCTTTCGGGAAATGACGATTTCTATCATTATAGGAAGAAGGGTAATTATGATGATTTTATGGCTTTAGCTAGAATTGCTTCGGCTAATCATAATCAAACTACTGATCGAGACGCATCTGCTGAAGATTTTATTGCGGATTATCAGAGAAACTATTACTTATATACGAATCAGCTGCCTGCTACGTATACCGATTACGACGACAAAGGTAAGTTGGTGAGATATGTTGCCGTAAGAAGTAGTGATAGCTGCGATATATTGCTTTGTTTAGAGGCTGTTTTATTTGATGAGAAGGATAAGCAATTGGCGAATTCTTTATTGGAGGGGAAGGGATTCAATATGAAGGATTTTGAGATAAAGTATGAAGTGCGTTAGCTATCATAAAAGAGTATTAAGAGAAAGTGGACGTGGGTTAGCTTGGGTCTGTATTTTGCTTTCGGCGCTTTTTGTTTTGGTTGAGGCTATAACTTGGAGTCGTATAGCGTTGGCCGCCGATATGGGACAAAAAATAGCGGATAAGGCAAAAGAACTGGCTTGGCCAGAGGGAAAAGAAAGTGAATCTTTGTCGGCTCCGACGGATGCTTTTGTCGAGGCTACTAATAGAGTAAATACACCTAACAACAATGACTGTCTGTCTTTTGTAAAGACGGTGGTTAGGGATTCTGGGGCTGATACTGATTTTCCAAATGAAGATGGACCTCAAGAGTCTGATCTTGTGGAATATATGACTTCATCTAGTAAATGGGAGCAGATAGATACTGCGAATGAGGCGGATTTAAAGCCAGGTGACATACTGGTGTCCGCTGATACTAGTGGACAGGGCAGAGATCATATATTTGTATTTATAGGAGATGGTAAGGTAAGTGATGCTAATCTAAATGCATGGTATGGGCGTATTGAGAAATTAGAGGATCAGTGGTGGGGTGGAGGAGTACCGTTTTATTATAGTGGAAATAAGTATAAAGTATTTCGGAATGTTTCGTCTGGTAGTAGTAGTTCGTCTAATAACCGTACTTCTGTTGGGGCTCAAAAATCTCAAATACCTGCAGGGCAGTTGGAGGAGTTTGCGCAGAATGATATCATATTCTATGATCCTAGCGATTGCGTTGAGGGAGCTGATGGCAATACGCTATGTAGTGATGACGGCACAGCTAGGGGTGTATATTGGTCTGTTTTGAGTACTTACTTCAACGATCCTATAAAGATTGCTGGGGTTGTAGGGAATTTGGCGAATGAGGGCGGTATGAACCCAGTAGCTTGGGAGGGCTATCCTAGCAGCGGAAATGGTGGTGTTAATGGTAGTGGCGAGCTGGTTGGTGGCTGGGATGCTTATTATAATGGGACTATTCAGCGTACTGGTGTAGGAGCCTTTGCGATTACGTCTGGTTTGAATAACTATTTGCATTATGTGAATGAAAATGCTCCAGAGTATGTTAATTATTTTAAGAATACTAAGGAGTATAGTTATAACTTTTTATGGCATCCTGGATGTGCAGTAGACTCTAATCATTCATCGTACGGCGATTGTTTGTTGGAAAAAATAGGTGCAGCGGAATTTAGAAAGCTTGTTGAGTTTGAAGTTGCTTATGCATTGGGCGATAATTTTAATCCAACAACCACAAAGAGTTATATGGATAAAAATTTTTCTACTCCTACTGAAGCAGCTATATGGTGGATGGACGAATGGGAGAGGCCTCGTGAGCGTAATCCCGATGCGCGTGGTAGGGATGCCGAGAAAGCTTATGACGACTATAAGGATTTTAGTTGTTCTACTGGTGGAAATTGTCCTAAATTGGCGGAGCTTAGGACGAGGATGTGGACTGAGGCTTCACAGACGGATAGAGAAAACTTTATGTATGTAGTGGAGAGGGAAGACTATACCATTGCTGGTGTAGAAGGGTTTATGAATCAAGTTATCTCTAAACATGGTGTACCAAGTGGTAAGTTGTCTGATTGGCTAGATCATCAGTGTTACGAATTCGGAGGCGGTATGTCTTGTCGTGGTGATCATACTATTACAAGTAGCGACCAAGATATGATTAACGAAGCTTTGGCTGGGAGCAATCATATAAAGTTCGCAATGGGTAACGCTACAGGTGGAAGTGGTGTGGGCGCTGGTAAGATTGTATGTGTGTGGGATGGCACTAAGTGCCGCGAAGATGTAGATTATAGTGCTGAGGGTGGAACTGGCGTCTGTAGTGTCTATTCGCCGAGTCCTGAATTTGGTGAATGTTGGGGGCTGGAAGGTGACGATGATTGGGCCGCAGAGATGGAGCGGGAATGTGGGGCGTCTTCCACGGGTACTTCTGCTTCTTCTAATGCTACTAGCTCTAGTAATACTGGTTCTTTGAGCGCTTCTGGTCAGGTTTCTGGTAGCGAAATAACATGGATTGGGGATTCGGATTCTGCTCTTGCTACCGATAGTAATGGTAACCATTTAGTTCAAACAATATTTCCTGGGGTAGATTATGGGCCATCCTTTAATGACTCTACTTCATATATTCAGAGTTGTAAGGGAATTAGTTCTAGCTGTACAAGCAATAATCCGTCCGGGCTTGAGATTGTGAGAAAGCTTGTTGGTGAGGGGAAGTTGCGTAAGTATTTGGTCTTTGCGTTGGGCGGGAACGATGGTTGGACACAAGATTCCATGAATACTTTCCTGAGACTAGTGGGAAATGATACTAAAGTAATACTCACTACGACAAAATATCGAGGCGCAGATTATACGGAAAATAATGCGCTTGTGAAGAAAACTGCGAATGAGCATGACAATATATATGTTGCAGATGTAGCAGCGAACTACAAAGACGAATATATGGATAGTAGTGGTATAGAGTTTACCGCTGAAGGTGCGGAAATGTTCATGCAAACTATCAAGGATGCGCTAGAAGTAGCTGCTGGTGGCTCTGGTGTTCCATATAGATCGGGAGTAGAGTGGGATAATGGGTGGATAGTTCCTGGGACTATGGAAGGGCTAGTGATTGAAGACGTAACGACTGGGGATGTTCAACTGAGCGAATCTCAGGTGCAGCCGATTGGAGCATATACTACTGATGGTGGTAAGCCGAATAAAATACTGCTGCATAGTACCGATGGTTCTACGCCTGGGCTTGCGGCTTATCCTAGTAATAATATGTATCCTGCGCATTTTACAATAGACGTTAAAAATAAGTCAATATCGCAGCATTTTTCGATTTATCAGCCGTCTATGGCTGTAGGTGTATATGATAAGGAAGGGCCAATTCAGTTTGAGATTGTAGGTTTTAGCGAGCATGACGTGGGCTATACACCAGAGTATGATTTATTTAATTATTCAGACGAGGATTGGGAATATCTTGCCAAAGTGATGATAGCGATAAATGAGGAAACTGGAATCCCGCTAACATCATCTGTGGACTGGGCACATGGGAATAATGAGTTGAGCCCAGATGAGTTTAAAAAATATGAGGGAGTATTGGGCCATATGCATACTCCTGAGAATGAGAAGATAGATCCTGGAGATATATGGAAATTTGTCAGTGCGGCGATCGAAAGGCTACGTGGGTCTGATGGCTGTACTACTTATGTGGGGGAGTACCCAGAATATATACAGTCGGATGAGCCGTGGGGGAGTATGCCGTATGGCGGCTCTACTATGGCGAGTGCTGGCTGTGGAGCTGTGTCTATGGCGATGTTGGCTACGGTTGCGGCTGGCCAGGATGTTCTCCCGACTGATATCGCGAATCTTTTAGGCGATGAGTATTACAATTCGACGTCTGTAAGTGTACTTGACCCTAAAGTTGGAGAGTATTATGGCTTTGAGGTGAAGACGGATACTTCTTCGAGTGTTGAAGAAACAAAGACTAAATTTCGCCAGTATCTCCAAGACGGTTATATGATTCATTTTACTGGTGCAGGTTGTTATACTGGGTTTCAGTGGGGAGATTACTGCTCTGCTGGGCACGTAATTGGTCTATTTAGTATAGACGGGAATGATAAGGTTATGCAGGCTAATCCCGCCTTTGGTGGAAACCAAGAAGCTTCTCTCGATGAAATGGCTAAAGCTAAGCTCTGGGACGATTTTACGGCGATTAAGGGTGGCGGCGGCAGTACGAAGGCTTGTAATAGTGGTGTTTGCAAGAATAATAGTGGAACAAATTCTAGTAGTGTTGTATCGAGCGCTGGGCTCACGAAGGAGCAGGCTCAGAAAGTCGCTGATTATTATAATAGTGATAGAGTTTCGGCTTCTAACTTTATAGACGGTGTGATACCCTCAAGTTGTGCAAAAGTTAACTGTGTTTCTTTTAGCTATTGGTTTGTATCGGCATTTACGGACGCGTCAGAAAAAGGTGCTACTTCTGGAATAATAGGTGATGGATCTTACATAGCTGATACTGGTCTGCCTGGACTTGGTTGGCAGACTGGAAACGATCCCACTCCGTTTAGCGTCTTTGGTGGATCTGGTAGTAGTGCTTGGTCACATACTGGTGTGGTGGTTGGTACTGCTGATGATGGTGAATATCTCACTATAGAGGCAGCTTATTGCGCATATGGTGCCAAAGTTATGACTAAACCGGCTTCGTATTTTGCTAATGGCGTTGGTATTCTTGCTTATCCTGGCGACCATTTTACTCCAGACAAAGAGCACTTAGGGAACCAATCGCTTAACGAGATAATAGGTAATTAGTTATGAATAATAAACAAAATAATATTGTATTTAAACCAAATATGTTAGTTGTTGGTTTTGTTGTTGCGCAGGTTATATTTATTGCTTTTCTTGGCGTTTCCATATCGCAGTTGTCTCAGTCAGATGAAATAACCGATGATAACCCAAGTCGTATTCCTGTTGCGACAATTAAAAATTTTGACTCTGTTGTACCGGATGGTTATTATGGTAGTATTGAAATATTGGAGAGAACGTTATTTGAGCTCATATTAAAAAATACACCTAGCGAGAATGTATCGACATCTGTAGATGTTATGATTCGTGAGGATAGTGTAAAGACTGTGCATTTTGAAGAACAGAATATAAATTACCTTAGTGCAATTGTAGATATTCCAGATCTGGAGCAGTCCTATTGGTTTTACAATGAGTACTCAAATGATAAAAATAATCAGTACATAGAGTATTATAAGTCATTTAGGATTTTTTGCCTTGTAGAACCACAAGATATTATATATCCAGAATTTAACTGCAAGGACGATTTTGGTCTTGCTGGTAGACGTGAGTTGGTGTCAGATTTAATAACGTATTTTGACTTTAACTATTTTAGCCCTAGTTATTCTACGGCTGGTGGATCTGTGAAGATTATGATATATCCACATAGTTTTGATATCGATAGTGAAACTAAACAGTTATATGTCCAGAGGACGAAAGAAGCGGTTGTCTCTCTTGGTGTGCCGCCAGATCTTTTTGTGTATTATGTAGCAGGTCCGGGTGATATTATTCAGAGTTATCCTCCACAGTAGTTTCTATAAAAAGATTTAGAATGGGCTTGGACGAAACATGCGTTGATGGTGCGCGACTGTTATAGTTTATGTTTTTATGTTATTATATAAGTGTGGAATATAATAAAATAAAAACATTTTTAAAGAATGCTTCTATTGAGATAAAAATCGCTATTGGCTTGTTTATCGTTTTGGTTGTGACTGCTATTATTCTTGCCGTGATATTTTTTAGCTATAATGTAGAGCCTCAAAGTGTGGAAATAACTAATTTTAAGGAGCTATCTAATGCTCCGGATGCTTATAAAAAGGAGACGCAAGACTTGATAGGTATGCTCATAGACAAGAACGAAAGAATTCCAAATGACGCTTTATATCAAGCTGTTATTCGTGAGGGGTCGTATTCAGAAGAAACAAAGAACAATATAGTGACTGCGCATTTTTTGATAGACATAGAAGAATTAAGATATTCTTTTGAGGTAACGATGTCTTGGTTGAAGGGACAGACGAAGAAAGAAGATCTATACATTAAAATTCAATGTCCGTATTATACGGATGTTATATATACTGACACGCAGTGTATAGCGGAAACTCCTGAGGCTCAGGTTGAACGTTATTTACCCCATAACTATGTTTTGCCAAATGGACATAAGGTGCATATCGATAAGAGTAAATTTGGTGGTGAGTTTAAACTTTTGGTGAATGTTGATGCATGTAAGGATCAAGAATTGACGAAAGAAGTAATAGATTATGCTGAAAAGTGGCTTGAGTCAATTTATTTGAATCCAGACAATTATAAGATGGAGCCTTACGATACTTGCCTAACGTCTTTTTGGGATGGTTCGCGAAGATGGTCGCATGATGGCAGGAAGATAGCTGGAGAAAATAGCGACAATGTGTTGTAGATGGAATATGAAAATACAACGTTTGTTTAGTTTGACGTTTGTTTTTGCTATGGTTGTAGTATTGGGGGCAGTCTTTTTCTACAGTTATAGCGTTTTTGCTACTACTGCTCAGGATATTGTAAGTAAGGCAAAAGAACTAGCTTGGTCGTATGGAACAAGTAGTAGCACATTTAAAAATCAGCCAACGGATGCCTTTGTCCAGGCAACAGGAAGGGTAAATAGTGAGTTGAACAATGACAATTGTTTGTCTTTTGTGAAAACCGTAATAATAGATTCTGGAGCAGATACTGGATTTCCTTCTGGTAATAGTCCACAGGAGTCAGATCTAGTTGACTATATGAGCTCGTCCGATAAGTGGGAACAAATAAGCACTACGAATGAATCTGATTTGAAGTCGGGAGATATATTAGTTTCTGCAGACACCAGTGGGCAGGGCAGGAATCATATATTTATTAACTTAGGTGACGGCAAGGCGGCTGGCGCAAATTATCAATCTTGGTATGGTCGTGTAGGCGACTTGGCGAATGAATGGGACTTGGAGCCTGGAGGTACGCCTTTTTACTTAAATAATAATCAATATAAGGTATTTAGGCTTAGTGCTGGCGCTAGTTCTAGTGCATCTACTGGGGGCGTTTCTAATACAAGCTCTGGTACTGGTAGGTCTAATCTTTCTGAAACTAGATTGGAAGAGTTTGCTCAAAATGATATCATGTTTTATGACCCATCTGATGATTGCACTGATAGTAATGGGACTACGTTTTGCACTTTTCCTTCTGGTAGTGACATAACCTGGATTGGGGATTCGTACTCTATTCTTGCTAAGGATCTCATAGATACTACTTTTCCCGGTGTAGATTATGGTGGACCGATAAAGGATGCGAATGGATTGGGCGATGGTGACACTTATATAGCTAGTGGCAAGTGTGTGGATCAAGAAGGTATTGATGATCATGTTAGTAGTAATCCTTCTGGATTGAGCATTCTTGAAAAATTAAAAAATGAAGGAAAATTGAGGCCTTATTTGGTATTTGCATTGGGCGACAATAAAGGTTGGACTCAGGCGATGATGGACAAATTTTTGGGGTTAGTAGATGAAAATACTAAGGTGGTATTAGTTACGTCGGAAACTTATAATAGCAAGCACGGTATTGTTGATGGGTCTTTAGAGGGGGTAGAAGGTGAAAACTATGATTCTAGCAATGCTATTTTAAAGAAGGCTGCTGAGGGGCATTCTAATATTTATTTGGCAGATTGGACTACTGTATATAAGGATGAGTATTACTCGGCCGATGGAGGACATCCAACTGAAGCTGGTGGTTTTGAGGCCTGGATTCAGCTAATAAAAAATACAATACCAAAAAACTGCACCGCGGGACTATTGCCTGGAAATACCATTGCTGAGAAGATTTGGAATTATTTTGTACAGGCCAATATAGAAGGCGTGTCGGATAACGCTGCAGCGATAGCGGGTATATTGGGTAATATGTATACAGAAAGTGGATTGAATCCTTTTATGAATGGTGAGTCTGGCGAATATTATAGAGGGTTGTATATGTTGAATAGCGACAATGGAGGTGAATTGTGGAGTGCAATTACATCTGCAGTGGGAAAGAGTTATTGGGAGTTTTATGGATGGTGGTGCGAGGTGAGTGAATATCCTGATGGTAGTAGTTGTGCTGAAAATGTTTTAACTCAGAAAAATGTGCCTCAGGACGCAATTGATACCGCTTTGAAGATGGAACTGGATTTTTTGACACTAGGCGAGATAAACGGACAGAAGGCGAGTGATCGTGGGTTTTATAGTGAATTTAGGGATTTTGTGGATCATTTTGACGTAATAGCAGATAAAAGTAGCCCAAGGTCTTATGCTGAGCTGTTCTTAGTATTGGTGGAGATCGCGTATGGAACTTCGGAAGTTCCTGGTGATCCTTTGCAGGATGTAGGGGTGAGGGGATTTGGTTCTAGCAAGGGCCATGATAGATGGCAAGGAGCTAAGAGCCGAGGTGACTATGCTGAGGAATTTTATAATAGATATGCGAATTTGGGTACTCCTACTGCAGTTTCTTCTTCGTCTAGTGGGGGTACTGTATCTGGCGTGTCGTCTGGTGGATATCATCAGTACGATGATTTGACTGATGATCAGTTGTGGGATTTGGCTGAAGCAGCGATAGGCGAAAATAGTAGTAACATGACTGCCTTTAAAAATGAACTATCCATAATGGCGAATTTGGCTGAAGCTAATGGAAACCAACCTCCTAGTGGGGATAACCTATGGAATTACGTTGGGAATGGTGGATGGTTCGCTGGTGGTACGGCTGGGCGTATAAATGGCTCTCACGATATGAATGTGGATTCAAAGTACCTGGATGCTGCACGTGATGTTCTCATGAGAGGGAATCGTACTTTGCCTACTCAGATATTGGAACATGACTGTATAAAATGTGGTGCGGGTGTGGACCATGCCTATAATGATGAGAGCCATTCGGTGGATATAATAGATGATTACAGCCAGTGGAAAAGTGGCGTAACGGTGTTAGTACAAGATAGTGGGGGGCTTCATGGGTCTTGGATATTTTATGGCTGGATGGGGGGAGAGCCAGGTGTAGGCGATCCGATGGGATATTTTCCCGAGAATCCACCAAGTAACACTGTAAGTTCAAAGCAGGAATCTGGTGTATGTGAAGGTAATGCGCAAGTGAATGGTAATGGTGGCGCTCAGATTGCTGATGCCGCTGTCAAAATGTCTTGGCCGGTACAGGCTGGACAAGGTGACGATTCGCATACAGGTCAGTGTAAAAATTCAGGTGGATCATGGGAAAATTATAGTACTGAAGGTTATCCACCGTCTTGTGCTGCTAATATGAGGGATTTATATAAACAGCAATTGGATACATGGTTGCCAGGTGATGACGGCATGGATTGCGGTAAATTTGTGACTACTGTTTTGAAATATACAAAAACAGTTGACACTACAGATAATTCTAGTTTAGAATCGTATTTTGAAACTGATGATATGTGGGAAAAATTGTCGGATCCGAGTACGGATAAGTTGAAGCCTGGCGATGTTTATTTTCAGCCTGGGCATGTAGCTATATATGTTGGCGATTACGGTGGTACTTATGGCAATATTGCTAGTGCTTCGTTTGGCGAGAGGGTTGGGCAAGTTACGCCTTATTACAATGAAGGTACCACCACTAGTGCTTGGCGTTATAAAGGTGGCGTAGGAGATGGCTTGACTCAGGAGCAAGCAGAAAAATTGGCTTCTAATTATAATAATAACGTCGGAAATTGGGATGGTAAGGTGGCTGCGGAAGGTAACTATTGCCAAAGCAGCAGTTGTGCTAGCAGATATAGTAATTGTACTTTGTTTTCTGCGTTCTTCGCTGAAATGTTTGCTAACGTTAGCCAACAGGGTTGGCCAGATGGTGTAGATGTTGTGGATACCCTGAAGGAACTTGGATTTGAAACAGGAAGAACTCCGAGACCTTTTGCGGTTTTTTCTACTACCTCATATCATACACCATCGGGCAATCATACTGGCGTAGTGGTGGGCGTAGATGGTAATAAGATTGCTACTGTAGAGGCTGGGTACCCAAGTTTACCTGCTACGTATTATGACTATACAGATGTTTCAGGCGAAGATATTTGGTATGCATATCTTGATAGCAAGCTGGATTACAATAAATTATTGGAGTATATAAATAAATGATTAGGGAGAATACAATGGTTAGGAACATAGGTATTACGATGGTGGCTATGGCGTTTTTAGTAATAATATCGGTTTTATTGGTGAAGGTTCTTGTGAAGGAGACAGAACATTTGGCGATAGATAATTTTAATGATTATTATTATAATGTGCCGGATAGTACGAAAGAAAATATTTTTTTAGATTTGAAGAAGACTGTGGAATTGAATTTGTCTCAGGGCGTACCACAGTCTGGTGCGATTATTCGTAATACGGAGCCGTATTTATATACTTATGATGCTAAGAATGGTTGGTATGTTGGGAGTTTTGTAGTTGATATTCCGAATATTCAGCAATCTTACAAAGTGGAGTTTAATTATAGTGAGGATCCAGATTATGCCATAGGCGGTTATGCAGTATTGATTTATTGTTTGCCGGAGGATAAGATGGTTTATCCTGATTTTGACTGTAAAGAAAACTTGCCTTTTGTAAGGAAAGAGAATTGAGATGATAGGACTTGAATATAGAAAATTAAATCCTATAGCACTTGGTGCTATTATATTGGAGTTCGGTCTTTTGATGGCTATTGGATTTACATTGGCCGGTCTTTTTACTAAGAGCGATAATAGTGATAAAACATTTGCATATAATGTTGTTATATCCAATTATAAACAAGAGATCGGCAATGTAAGTAAGAACGATTTAGATAATATACTTTTTTCTATTTACGATATAGCATGGCTAAACAATAAAGATGTGGATAGGTCTAATAATATAGTTGCTACAATTCGTGCTGATAGCGTAAAAAAAGAGAAGTACGAAAAAGATGATATTTATCAACTATATTTTATAGTTGATTTGCCAGAATTAGAACAGACTTTTCAGGTGAATTATGTTTATTCTACTTCTAATGGGCACAATGGAAGCATCAAGTCTGATTATCGCGCTATGTCTTATTGCCCAAAAGAATCACAAAGGGTGTATTCTGGTCAGAGTTGTCGAGATCGCTACGCTGGGCAAGCCGAAGAGATAATTCAGGATTTTGAGTTTAAGTGATGTATGATGATATTGTCCTGTTTGTGTCTTGATATTTTTGAGGTAATATGATATTATATTTGGGTAATATTAGCTCAGCAAACGGGCTTCACGGAGTGGCGTTTGCTTTAACCAAAGGAGAAAAATGAAGGAATATGAACTTTCTGTGCTATATCATCCTGATTTAGAGATGAATATAGATCCTGCGCTCGATAAGGTGAAGAAAATTATTGAGTCTGCAGGTGGTACCATAGAGTCGGCGGAAAATGACGGCAAGAAGCGTTTAGCCTATCCTATAAAGGGACAGACTTTTGCGGTATATTATTATTATATTGTGTCATTGCCATCCCAGGCTCCGGCAAAGATTTCTACTGTGATGAATATCACTGACGAAGTTTTACGATACTTGTTGGTACACAAAGACGAACGTCGCGAGACGGAAGGACCTAGAGATATAGAGGCCGATGAGCAGCAGAAAAATGCTGATGAGCAAAAAGAAAATGATGAAAGTAAAGAATAAGGAGGTGTTTTATTATGCGCGGTTTTTCTAAAGCAATTATTACAGGTAATCTTACTCGTGACCCTGAACTTCGTAGTACTCCGAATGGAGCGAGTGTGTGTAGTTTCTCGGTAGCAGTAAATCGTGTATACCGTGATGCGAGTGGTGAGCAAAAAGAGGATGTGTCCTTTATAGATTGTTCGGCATGGGGCAAGTTGGCTGAGATGATCAACCAATATGCTAAGAAGGGTACTGGCGTGTTGGTATCTGGACGTTTGGACCAACGTAGTTGGGAGGACAAAAATACCGGTCAGAAGCGATCTCACGTTGAGATCGTAGTAGAAGATTTTAATTTTACCAGTAACGGTCCTCGTGAGAATGGTGGTTCGAGTGGGAGCTTTGGATCTTCTAGTGCAGCTGGTGGTTCTACTGCAGGTGCGGATGTTCCAATGGATGAAATACCGGACGATATCCCTGATGGCGAAATTGACCTCAGTGATGTTCCGTTTTAATAGAAAGGAGTTGTATGCGAAAAATTAAAAATAACCCAAATATGTATTTTGACTATCGTGATGCAAAGACATTACAAAGGTATCTTGATGGTTATGGCAGAATAGAGCCAATTTCTAAGACTGGTTTGTCTGCAAAACAGCAGCGTCAATTGGCTGTGGCAGTAAAACGTGCTAGACATATAGCGTTATTGCCTTTTGTGACTAAGTAGGAGGATGTATTATGTATGGACCAACTGATTTAAAGAAGAACACACTTATTACTCTGGATGGTCAGCCATATAAAGTAGTGGAATATTCTCAGAAGGTGATGGGAAGGGGCGGATCGATCGTAAACGTAAAGGTAAAAAATTTGGTTACTGGTGCTTTACTTCCAAAGACCTTTAAAGGTCAAGAAAAAATAGAGCCAGCGGAAGTAACAACTCGCAAGGTGCAGTATCTTTATCGTGATGATATGAAATTTTATTTTATGGACCCAGAAACTTTTGAACAATACGAGCTTGATGCTGAGATGGTTGGCGATGCCAAAGATTTTATGAGGGATGGCGATGAAATGGAAATACAGTTTTATAATGGTACGCCGATTAATTTAGTTATCCCAAAGAATATATGGTTGGCGGTGACTTATACAGAAAGTGTCGTAAAAGGGGACACTACCAGTTCTGTGATGAAAGATGCTACATTAGAAACTGGAGTAGTGATAAAGGTACCGGCTTTTGTTAAAGAAGGTGATATCGTATCAGTGGATACAGAGACATATGCATATAGGGAGCGTAAAAAATAGAGGTTATTATAAAATCAAAGGCGCAATAAGCGCCTTTGATTTTGATTTTCGCGACAAGACGGTACTTGATATTGGTTCGTCTACGGGTGGTTTTACGGAAATTGCTTTGGAGTATGGGGCTAGTAAAGTAATAGCGGTCGAGAAAGGTACTCAGCAGATGGAGGCTCCACTTAGATTTGACCCTAGAGTAGAATTGTATGAAAAAACGGATATATTTGAATTTCATCTTTCGGAAGAATGTAAGCCAGATGTGATTGTAGCCGATGTGTCGTTTGTTAGCTTAACGAAGATAATAGGATATGCAAAAAAGTGGTTATCACGTAAGAATACTGAATTTCTAGTGATGTTGAAGCCTCAATTCGAAGCGCGTGAGGGGCAGATGGCAAGGGGCGTAGTAAAAAATGAGCGGATTCGTCGTGAAATAATAAAACAATTTGAGCAGTGGCTGAAGGCAAATGGTTTTATTATTATAAAAAAACGTGACAATGAACTAGCTGGAAAAAAAGGAAATATAGAAAGATTTTATTATTTGGTGCTTGCAAAAAAATAGACATAAGAATATAATATAGACATGAGCTTGTTACATGGAGTGGGCGATTTCTTCTCGCTAGATATCGGAACAAAATCAATGCGGATAGTACGGCTTACTGGGGGGAGTCAGCGTGGGTGGAGCTTGCAGAATTACTCTTATACCGCAATTACGCCGCAGCTTGCTCAGGATTCTTCTGAGGCTGGAAGAGCTAGGTTGGGCGAGGCTATTGTTCAGGCTGTAAATCAAGCCGGAATAAAGACCAAGAATATCGCTATGGGTATTCCGGCGAATAAATCTTATACTTCTATCATAGAGACTGATAGTTTACCAGAAAAAGAATTGGCTAAGTCATTTAAATATGAACTTGATAAATATGTCCCGATGCCACTCAGTGAGGCAAAGGCTGATTATTTGGTGCTGGGGCCTAGCCCCAATGATCCACGTAAGACTGAAATATTAGTTTCTTCTGTATCGAAGGAATATGCTGAGTCTACGATGGAGATGGTAGAGAAGGTCGGGTTTAATATAATAGCAATGGAACCAGAACCTTTGGCGATGGCTAGAGCCTTGAATACCCCTGGATCTATGAATGCTACCATGATAGTGGATTTTGGCGAGGGCGCTACTGATATAGTAATTATGTATAAAGATAAGCCTCGGTTGGTACGCTCTATTCCTGGAGGGATGGATGTATTAGTGCGCTCGGTGGCAAATGGCTTAAGTGTGCGGGAAGATCAGGCTAGGCAGTTTATTTTGAAATATGGTCTTGACCAGTCACAGGCAGAGGGGCGGGTGTTTAGCGTGCTCAGTACACATTTGGAAGGGTATGCAGCTGAGCTTATTAAATCTGCTAGATTTTTCCAGACGAAGTATTTGGGAGCAAGTATTGGTGGTGTGGTGTTGTCAAATTATGCCAGTATGATACCACTATTCCCTGAGTATGTTGGAACTAAGACGAATATGTCTACTATGCGTGGTGATCCTTGGCAGTTTGTACGCATGAGCGCGAGTCAGCAACAGGCCTTGGCGGGAGTGTCAAATGAGTTTGCCGTAGTGATAGGGCTATCTGAAAGGAGTAATGATTAAATGGCACGTGAGATAAATTTGGTTCCAGACATAAAAGAGGAAATGCTAAAAGCTTTAAAGATCAGAAACATGACTTATTTTGCTTGCATTCTGGCTGTGGTAGCTAGCGTAGTGGTAGTAGTGGTACTTGGCTTGATTATGGGCGGTCAACAACTTGCTTTGGATGCTAAAGGTTCTACTCTAGGTGCATTGTCTGACAAATTGGGTTCATATAGTGATCTTGATGATTTTTTGACCATTAAGAACCAAGTAGATAATATTGATTTGCTCAGTGACAACAAAAGAGTAATTTCGCGTACTTTTAACGTATTAGCAGCCTTGATCCCGACTGGTGCTGATACGATTACTATATCTAAGCTCGATGTGGATTTGAAGGAGGAACAGCCTACGTTGTCTTTTGAAGCGCAGGCTAACGCTGGAAAAGAGCCATATATTGATTATAATGTGTTGGATTCTTTTAAGAAGAGTATGCAGTTTATGTATTATGATTATGGTGATTATGTTGACAAGAATGGCAAAACGATTCCGGCATATTGTATGATAGAATCTGGCCAGGACGGTGCGACGTTTAATGATTCTGATAAGGGTATCTATGCTTTGTGGACTGTAGATGCGGAAGGATGCTCTGGTGGTGAAGATTATGAATATGACATGCTTGATACTTATGAAGGCCAAAGGGTGGAAAAAATCTGGCGTACACCTCAGACCGGAGAATGGTATAAGCAAGATCCTGTTGAAGGTCAACCATATATGAGTATTGATGGAACAATATCCAATGTAGAGCATTTTGATAGTCAGTGTGTGAGCTATGTTGGTACTTTAAATAGCCAAGATACCACACCGAAATGGAATGAAAACAAATCATGTATGCTGGTACCAGGAGGATCTACCGGAATGAACGTTTCTGAATCTTCTAATGGGCGTGACAATAATGAGGAGCTTGTGCTAAGGTTTTCTGCGACTATTACGTTAGATGCTGGAGTATATGATTTTTCCAACAGACATCTATTAATGATACCGCCTAGTGGACGCCGCAATGTGACTGATTCGTATGTTCAGGTACAAGCGATGTTTGGGGAAAGGGCACGCGATTGCGACAAGGACGACGCTGCATGTACTACGGAAACTAATAAGAAGGGAGGTAAATAATGGCAAAGGAAGTGGCTATTAGCAAGCGTGCTAAGATATCAAAGGCACAACAAAATGTGATGTTGACTGTGGCTGGGGCATCAGTGGTGCTCGGAGTGGCTATATCTTTGGCTGTACGTTTTGTACAGCAGATTACATTTAATTCTAAGGTAATTGCCGCGGAGGAGGAATCTATAGCGTTGTATTCTGATACGATTAAGACAATTGGCGTATGTGAAGCGCCCAATGGTACGATATATTCGGAGGACGAATTGAGACGATGCAATCCTGATGATGTGGATCTGGGGAAGATTCAGGGGTCGCTTAGGGCCAATATAATAGAAGGTTTGGCGGCAAATAAAGCTTTGAATTCTGTACCGAAAGAAACATCATCTGGTTGCGTAGATCCTGGTACGGGGAAGAATTATACATATAGCGCGCTGAAGAGTATTTATGATGAGGCCGAGGGCACAGATAGGTTTGCAGCGGCAAGTCAACTAATGAAGAGCTGTTCTGCATTGCGCGTGATACCCGATGCTTTGCCTGCATCTAAAAACGAAGAAGCATTGCTTGCCAGTCTTAATAAGTTGTTCTTGGAATCTGGTTGGCAGCCAGAATCGATTAGCCCGGGTGGTACGTCTAATAGCGATGAGGAAGTGGCGCTATTACCTGGTTTAAATGTCTTGGGTGTGAATTTGTCTATAAAAGCTGATGCTGGCATTACTAAAGCTACTTTAGATAATATAGAGAGATCTATCCGTGAGTTTGATATTAGGAGCGCGACTATCGAGTGGGAAGATGGCAATGTGTTGTCGTTTGAGGCGCAGGCTACTGCGTACTATATGGATAAGGTGTCTTTTGCTGAATCTGAAACAATAATTACAGCTGGAGGTAACTAATGAAGAATGATTTATTAACTACTATAGTAATAGCCATAGTGGGGCTGGTGGGTGGATTTTTTGTTACTAGTATGTTGATGGGTGAAATCAAAAGTGTATCGGTAAAAAACATAGCGGAGGGCGTAAATGCAGACTTGGCCGATCCCGATCCAGAGGTTTTTAATTATCGTGCATTGAATCCAACTGTGCAGGTATATGTAGGTGATTGTGATAAGCGTGATGAATTTGGGGAATGTATAGAGGATAATACTGATCCGTATATTGATAATGTCCAGCAGCCAGCGCAAGAAATACAAGAGGCGGAATAATGTCTGATTTTTCTGTAGAATTTGAAGGTAAAATAATCGACCTTCTAATAGATGAAGGATTGGTGGATTATGCCGTTGTCGACAATGCGAGACAGCGTATTGCTGCTGAGGGGGGATCAGTAATAACGGATTTGCTTTCGAAAAAGGTAATTAGTGACGACATGGTGGCACACGCTACGGCAGTGATAACTGGCGTACCTTATGTAGAGCTTAAGAATATAGATATCGACCAAGATATATTGGGTAAGATTCCTCGTGATGCTGCATTGAGAGTGACGGCTGTACCAATAGGCGAACGAGATGGCGTATTAAATGTGGCAATGTTGGATGCTGGAAATGTGCAGTTTACTGATTATTTGGCTAGTTTGGTAAATCAGCCTATACGGGTATGGATGTCTTCTGAGCGTGGTATTCGCGAAGCGATAGATCAGTACCATGGAGATTTTTCTGGGGTGAGCGAAGCGGTAAAAGAAACTACAGTCAGTGAAGTAAAGACTCAGTCTGACGATGCGAAGACAATTGTGCAGGATTCACCTATATCTAAGGCTCTGACTACGATATTGAGTTATGCAGCTAAGACAAAGGCTTCTGATATTCATATTGAGCCGTTAGAAGATTCGCTGATAATAAGGTGTCGTATAGATGGAGTTTTGCGTAAAATTATGGAATTGCCCAAGACGGTGGCGCCAGCATTGGTATCGAGAGTAAAAATTTTGAGTAATTTGAAGATTGACGAACATCGTATTCCGCAGGATGGACAATTTACTGTGCAGGTGGATGGGCAAGAGATAGATTTGCGTATAGCTATATCTCCGGTAACTTGGGGTGAGCAGGTGGTGATTCGTTTGCTTGATAAGGCTGGGATTAATATAGACATAAAAGATATGGGTATGTCAGGTAGAGCATTGAGGGCTGTGCTTGATGGAATAAAGAAGCCTAACGGGATGATACTTACATCTGGCCCGACCGGATCCGGTAAATCTACTACATTATATGCACTAATACAGCAGATAAAAACTGAGGCTATTAATATAGTAACGCTTGAGGACCCAGTAGAATATAAGATGGATGGGGTTAATCAAATACAAGTAAATGTGGATGCTGGGCTAACTTTTGCTTCGGGGCTAAGATCTATTCTCCGGCAAGATCCAGACGTGGTGATGGTGGGCGAAATTCGTGATTCCGAGACGGCATCGTTGGCAGTACAGGCTGCGCTTACTGGGCATTTGGTATTTTCGACATTGCACACAAATTCTGCTGCTGGTATATTGCCAAGGCTTCTAGATATGGGTATAGAGCCGTTTTTGCTAGCATCGACGTTGAATGTAGTAATAGGTCAAAGGTTGGTGCGTAGAGTGACAGATAAGCATGACATGTATAAATCTTCTGAGGTTGAGACAAAAGGTATAAATGATATAGTGGGAGAGCTTTTGCCGCAGGCTAAGGAGGAAGTGGCGAAAGTGAGTGAAGATCTTGGTTATGCTGGATTGCCTGTTAGGAATGAAGAGTATTATATGCTGTCGAGAGGTGTAGATAGTAAAGAGGCCCCTGGGGGATATTCTGGAAGGACTGGATTATACGAGACTATTATTGTGGACGAGGATATACAAAAGATGATAGTAGACCATGCTACTGCTGCTGAAATAATGAGGCTAGCAAGATCTAAGGGTACTGTTACTATGCGTCAAGATGGTATGTTGAAAGCACTATCTGGCATGACGACTGTAGAGGAGGTAAACCGTGTTGCGAGTGATCTATCGTAATATGGCAAATATATGTGTAAAAAATAATATGTTTATGGTATAATTGATGGTATGGAAAGTAGTGGGCAGAGTGTACTGAAGATTGAAAGTCTTCTTGAAGAGTGTGTAAAGCGGAATGCTTCGGATTTGCATCTGCAGTATGGCTTGCCACCAATACTACGCGTAGATGGCGTATTATTGCCGATAGCGGGGATACCTGCACTTACAGAGGAAGCCCTGAAAAACCTGATTTTTACGACGTTGGATGATGATCAACAAAAGATTTTACTGAAAGACAAGGAATTTGATTACTCGTTTGCTTTTGGTGATATTGCTAGATTTCGTGTAAATGCTTTTCATGAAAAAGGCAAGTTGGCTGCTGCTTTTCGCTTGATTCCTAATCAAATAAAGACTATTGACGAGCTAGGCATGCCGGCTATTGTAGAAACTTTTGCGGATTATCCTCGTGGGCTAGTACTGGTGACTGGGCCAACTGGGTCAGGTAAATCTACTACTTTGGCTGCACTAGTGCATAAGATTAATCACGAGAAATCTACGCATATTATTACTATAGAGGATCCGATAGAATTCACTCATAAATCCGAGCGTAGCGTGATAGCTCAGCGTGAGGTGCATTACGATACTTTTAGTTTTGCGGCGGCGTTGAGGTCTGTATTGCGTGAAGATCCCGATGTAGTACTAATTGGCGAGATGCGAGATCTGGAGACTATACAGGCTGCTATCACTATTGCTGAGACTGGGCATTTGGTTTTTGCTACGTTGCATACGAATTCTGCGGCGCAGAGTATAGATCGTATGATAGATGTATTTCCGGCACATCAGCAGCCGCAGATAAGATCACAGCTATCCAATATATTGATGGCAATATGTTCACAAAGGTTGGTTCCGGCTATTGGGGGTGGGCGTGTAGTGGCGGCTGAGATAATGGTGGCAAATTCGGCGATACGGAATTTGATCCGTGATGGCAAAACGCATCAGATAGATACGGCTATACAGACTGGCGCCGAGCAAGGGATGCAGACGATGGATCGTACATTGGTGAAGCTGATACAAACTGGCGTGATATCATATGATTCAGCGCGTGAATATGCTGTGGACATAAATGAGCTAAATAGGCTAGTGAGGGGCTAATGCGGCGGTTTAAATATCGTGCTAAAGATAAGTCTACCGGCAAGGTGGTAAAGGGTGATATTCAGGCTGAGGATGAACGCACAGCTGGGCATCTGTTGATAGAGCAGGGATACATCCCTCAATCTTTGACTGAAGAGGGCACTGGGCTTTTAGGAAGCACTGATCGCGTAACAAATAAAGATAGGATTACATTTACAAGGCAACTTGCCACATTGATCGGTGCTGGGTTGCCGCTAGCGACGTCGCTTCGTACCGTGATAGAGCAAACGCAAGGGCGTGGCATGAAAAAAATTACTGAGGAAATATTGATAAATGTGGAATCTGGTAAGAGTTTACATGAATCATTTGCTTTGCATCCGGAGGTATTCAACGGTGTGTATTTGGCACTGATAAAGGCGGGTGAGGCATCTGGTACGCTTGATTTGGCACTCAAGAGACTGGCGGAGCAGGAAGAGAAGGATGCAGCGATGCTATCGAAGATTCGTGGAGCGATGGTGTATCCAGGGATAATATTAGTAGTGGTACTAGGTGTACTTGCTTTTATGATGACGTCGGTGGTGCCACAGGTGAGGCAACTATATGATGATATGGGGGAAACTGTGCCAGGGATTACGCAGGTATTGGTGGATGTGTCAGATTTTTTTGGAAACTTTTGGTGGCTGGTATTAATAATACTAGTGGGTGTAGTGGGTGGATGTGTCTATGCAGTGAAGAGAACTCCAGTGGGGCGCAAGGTAATGGATAGCATAAAAATACATGTGCCGATATTTGGTGGGCTGTTTCGTAAGCTGTACGTGTCTAGATTTGCGCGGACGGCAGAAATGATGCTGGCGACTGGGGTGCCAATGCTAGACTCGGTGGCTATAGCGATAGACGCTACCAATAATGTGGTAGTAGAGGAGGAATATCGTAAAGTACTAGAGCCTATCAAGGGCGGTAAGGCACTGTCTGGAGCGCTAAAGGACCGAGAATATATGCTACCACTAGTGCCACAGATGGCATCTATAGGTGAGGAGTCTGGTAAAATAGATGAGATGCTTGGTAAGGCTGCACAGGTATACGAGAATGAGCTGGATACACAGATTAATAATATTTCCACTATGGTAGAGCCTATACTGATGGTGATAATGGCAGGGCTCATTGGTGTAGTGATAGCGGGTACGCTGCTACCGATATATTCGTTAGTGAGTAACGTGGGCGGTTAATAGACAACTATTTGCATCGTACTGGCTAGTTGATCAATATGAAATGATTTTTTGAGTATACTATGCATGTGCCGTAGAAGCCATCGTGTGGATATTGTAGAAGAACACGCTCCAGGGATGAAGGAAATGCGTAGAATTAGCTAAAGGGAAATGGGCTAGGAGTGCTGGGTGTTTTAGATGCAAACATTTATGGAGATAAGGAATAATAAAGCAATTGGTAGACTATAGATTACGTTTTAATTCTTTATGCCGAAAGTGGATAGTTTTGTTTGCTTGAAAAATCCACCAGTTGAACTGGTGGATTTTTGGTATAAACCAAAGCTTATATGTTGTAGTTATTGCAATACGTTGCGCCTTCCATGTAGCCATACACTGCAAATTCTTTATCGGAGGTACCTACTTTGAGTACGCCATTATCGCATTTTCCTTTGACTACGACATAAACTTGTCCAGAACCAGGCGCAGTGATATTTGTGTTGCTCGCTGCTGCTGCACCGTTAACCGAACAGGTTCCTTTAGGACCAGCCGCTGTACCGGAACAGACTATCAATGAATAGTTGACGTTCGATGGGTCCTTGCCAGTAGTGTTTATGATTTTATTTGCTGCAAATTGAGGATATGCGGTGCTATTGGTGAGTGTTGGTAGTTTCCCACCGTTATTGGAGGCGTAGCCGATTATAGCTGCTGCTGCATCAGCGTAATCTTGGCGGCGTTGGGTGTCGCGTTGGTTACGTTGGAGGGCTGGCAGGGCCACGAATACCATCAAGAAGATAAGGCCGGCAATAGCTAGCACGAGCACGACTTCGATGATGGTGAAGCCTTTTTTAGTGGTTGATAGTTTTTTGTTAGACATGTTCGTCCTTTCTTTATTTATTATTTTGCATTATACGGTAGCCATAACCATATAATGTGTTTTATGATTTTATGATATCAGTTTTTTCTGAAAAAGCAATAGCTTTTTGGGATAAATTATCGTGTGATATAGAGAATGACGTGTAGAGTCTACGAAATGATAGATAGGTCAGTATAAACTGTGCTATAGGTTGGCGCAGTAGGTGCCAGACTCTAGAATGGTAACTATGGCTAAATTACGAGAGTTGTTGCTTCCTGCTGGTTCGCCGTTCTGGCAAGTAGCTTTGAGGAAGATGTAAAAATCTGCATACCGGTTTTCAAAATCGGAAACATCGTAGGCTACTATGTCTTCATATGGCCACCAGGCGTCGTCGGGGTTTTTTTGTATCAAAAAAGAGTATTTAATGCCATCTGGGTTGGTGAAATCATTGCCGAGATATTGGTTATAAAAAGCAACCCAGCGGTTTTGCGT
The DNA here is from genome assembly GCA_902761145.1 of uncultured bacterium. Lineage (GTDB taxonomy): Bacteria > Patescibacteriota > Saccharimonadia > Saccharimonadales > Saccharimonadaceae > Nanosyncoccus. The sequence continues at coordinate 42,037 of CACWJA010000003.1, read as the reverse complement.
TTCGTCATAATCGTTATTTTCCCATGTACTATAGCCGTCTGAATACTCACTTAGATGTAATATTGAATAACTGTCTAATATGCTCTCATTGTCAGAATAAGCAGGTAAATTACCACGATTGTTCTGCTGGTATTTTTTGAGGGCTTGGAGGAATGTCATGGTGTCTTCTTTGCGCTTGCTGTCTCTGGTCTGGCGCTGGAGGGCGGGAAGGGTGATAAAAGCCATGACAAGAATAAGTCCAGCAATAGCGAGTACTAATGATACTTCTATAATAGTAAAGCCATGTTTGTGGTGAGGCATAATAATCTCCTTATGGTTATATTATAAAGCATTGGTGTGAGAAATCAAGTGTATGATACAATCGGTATATGAATGTAATGTGGTGGATAACGATGTTTGTGGTGGGCAGCTGTATGGGGTCTTTCTTATGTTGTCAGGCGAGACGGATGCATTTAAGAACTAGTACGAAGAAAAAAAAGAATCTCGGTGCGAGATCTGTATGTATGAAATGTGGGTATCAGTTAAAATGGTATGATAATATACCGGTATTATCATGGTTGATGCTTGGGGGTAGATGTCGCAAATGTGGAAAAAAGATAGGCTTAGCAGAGCTAATAAGTGAGCTAGGAATGGGATGTGCGTTCGCGATGCTGGCGTCTACTATAAATATAGCCATAGCTATGCCACTAAAATGGGGGGTGTTTTTGGCTACAATAGTGCTGGCGGTGATACTAGGAGGGCTCGCAATATATGATGGGCTATATGGAGAATTGCCAGTGGTGGGGTTAATCATTGCTATAGTGTGTGGTGTGATCGTGCTAGTTTTAAAAGAGTGGATGTTGATTGGCGAAGTTCCTTTCTCGATTGATCGGAATATTTGGGGGCCGGTAGGTGCTGTGGCAGTGCTTGGGGGGCTATACTTTGTGTTGTATGCAGCATCTAGGGGGCGATGGGTAGGGGATGGTGATTGGCTACTTGGTGTTGCTGTGGGGCTAACAATGATGAGCCCATGGCTAGGGTTAGTAACGTTATGTTTAACAAATGTACTGGCCTGCATAGCGATTGTGCCAGTGCTAAAGAAAACAGGCAAGAGGCGTATATATTTGGGGCCTTTTATGGTGGCAGCGTGGGTGATCGTTACGACGCTGGCGGATGTATTGACGAGCATAGTGTAGGACAAACCAGTGGGTGATTTTTATTATTGGTGAGGCATTTGGCGCTGGAAAACAAAAATAAGGCTTACAGCCTCATTTCCATTGCGATGGTGGGGGTACTTGGACTTTGCTTGCCATAGGCAAGCAATCCAGCGGGCGTCGCCTCAATGAATCTAGAATAAATTTTAGATTCATATTCGCCTCCTACGCTGGGCGAACCTTGTTCTTATCCAAGTGCCCAATTATCGCAACAAAAATAAGGCTTACAGCCTCATTTCCATTGCGATGGTGGGGGTACTTGGACTCGAACCAAGGACACTGCGTGTATAAGACGCATGCTCTGACCAACTGAGCTATACCCCCTTGGTGAATACATTATATCATACTATTGGGATTTTGGCACTAGATGTTGTGTGGGCGATGTATTATAATATATGCATGAGCGTGAAAGACAGTGTACGGCGAACGAAATTTAGGATGAAGCATGATTTTTTTACGATAGAGAATATCGTATTGATGCTGGCTATTATCATGTGCCTAGTGTGGACATATCAGTCTATAGTGGCAATGTCTAGAAACTGGGAGCTGTCAGAAAGACTAATGACCGAGCAAAAGGATTTGGAGTTGGTAAAAACTGAGGTAGAGGCGGCGGAGTTGGAGAATGAATATCAGTCTACAAGTGAGTATCAGGAAATAATGGCGCGTAAATATTTGGATAAGCAGTGGCCTGGAGAACATATGGTGGTGCTGCCGGAAAATTCTGATGAGGCCAAAGGAAAGCATAAAATTACTCCTAGCGAGACAGTACGGAAAGAGTATTCGAATTTTGAAAAATGGATGATGTATTTATTCCTGACTCACTAACAAAAAAAGAATGCTTATGTTATAATGGAGACATGATAAGTCATAGGCGTGGGTTTACCTTGGTAGAAGTATCGCTTTTCTTAGCGATAACTTCGCTTATATTTGTGGGCATAGTGGCTGGGACTCAGAATTCTATATATCAGCAGAGATATAATGATGCAGTGCAGAGCTTTGCGGATTTTTTGAGGAATAATTATTCGCAGGTACTGAATGTGCAGAGTGAGGGTGCTGGTAGTAGTGACGATGTAATATACGGGCGGATAATTACTTTTGGCAACAATGGCGATGATGACAAAGTGATTTCTTATAGTGTGATAGGCAAGGATACGGGGGGAGGAGTAGGTGGTGGGGCTTTGGGGCGAATTATTACCGCTGGGTCGCATGTGGGGAAGCGTGAGGATATAAGTGTCGGATTGGTGGATGCTGGACTAACGGAGTCTTATATACCAAAGTGGGGGTCGAAGATACAGTTTAAAAATGACGGCAGTTTTGATTTATTTAAGGGTGCGATTATGATAATACGACATCCAGAGACTGGTACTGTGTATACTTATGTGACAGATAAGCATGTTGAAAGTGGGTGGAAGCTTGGAGAAGAGATAGTTGAGGGTGAATTTGAGGAAAAGGCGATTGATTTGTGCGTAAATCCTGACGGTGAAACTGTTGGTGGCGATGGGCCTCGTAAAGATGTAAGAGTAGTGGCAAATGCTAGGAATGTATCTGGGGTGGTGCTGGTGCCGGATGATGATGCAAGCAATGGATGCAAATAATAAATAAAGTGGTTGTGGTATAATATACGATATGAAAGGTGCGGTGAACAAAAAGGGATTTACACTGGTGGAGCTATCTTTGTCGCTAGTGTTTATTGGTATATTATCGCTTACAGCGGTACTGATAATTAATAATACTGTGCTAGCGTATCAGAGGGGGCTGACGCTTAATAAAATAAACGACGTAGGGATGGACCTAGTAGATGATATGCGGACTGTGGTGCAGGGGTCGCCAGTGAAGTTGGATGCTGGATGCGCAGGGGAAAACGTTGACGATCCTAGTTGTATGTATTTTGTGCAGAAGAATAATCATGATGGGCGTAATACTAGTAGAATACCAGTACCTTCGGTGCAATATGATGTACCGCTATATGGCGGGTTTTGTACTGGGAAATATAGCTATCTATGGAGAACGGGCTATCTGGATGGGGGTGACCATGAAATTGGTGTAAAAATTAACGATGACGTTGGGGAAGGGTATTGGTTAGCCAAAATCAAGGATGAAGATAGGCAGATATGTAATAAATATAAGAAAATGGTAAAAGAACATCCTGGTGATGATATTAATTTTGGTGTGACGGAATATGAGGAGTTAATACCTAGTGATAGTAGACTGGCCATATATGATCTATATGTACCGAAGCCAGCTGAGAGTGATGCTATAAAGACGATGTTTTATTCGATATCTTTTGTGCTGGGGACACGTGGTGGCGGCGTGAATATAATGGCTGAAGGGGATTACTGTACTCCGCCAGAGGGGGATAATAGTAATTTTAATTATTGTGCTATAAATAAATTTAATTTTGCCGCGCAGGCAGGAGGGATGAAGAAATGAAGCAACAAAGGGATAGAAGATTTAAACAGGGGGCAGCATCTTTTTACATGGTAGCTATAGCTACTTTGGTGTTAGTAATAATAGCTACTAGTTTTGCGGCAATAATGATAGCTGAGATCAGCAGGACATCTAATGATGATTTGTCTCAATCTGCTTATGATGCTGCAGTGGCTGGGGTAGAGGATGCAAGGCTGGCGTATTATAACTATAAGAATTGTGTGAAAAGTAATAGATCAGATTGTGAGAGTACGCATTTGGGTGATGGCGAATGTAACTCTTTTGCGGCGAATTTAGGGAGGGTAGATAGTGAAGATGGATCTGGGATAAAAATACAAGAGGGTTCCGGGAATGATATGGATCAAGCGTATACTTGCACCAAGATAGATTTAGGTAGTTATGATTATCTAAGCTCTCTTAACAATGAAAATCCTACGAGAGTTGTAAAAGTAAAGTTAGCTGACGGAAAACAAGCGAGTGATGTAAAGGCAGTGAAGATGAGCTGGGGAGTAGAGGGGGAAACAGTGGGGGACGTGGAGGATCTACCTACTTTAGAGGTGGGATTATTACAAACTGGGGGCTATACTTTCACTATGGATAGTTTTGATATGACTAAGGGGGAAACAACGAATCGCGGTACGGTGTTTTTGGAGCCTACTAGTGGTGAGAGCGGCGACATCATAAATAAAGATGCGTTTTTGAAATCGAATGATAAGACAGTACAAAATGCTCCAATTAAAGTAAAATGTGATGGCGGGTCTGAGCCGCAGTGCTCGGCGGTTATAGTATTACCGGACCCTGTTGACGGGGCTCGAAATGATGATACTTTTATGCTAATGTGGTCTAAGATTGGTGGGGCGGACTCGTATCGAAATATAGATGTAAAAATGGAGTTATGTGATGTTGATAACTGTACTGTGGAAAGTGAAGAATCTGGGGGCGAAGATAGTAGGATGAGGCTGGATATGCAGGTGGTGATAGACTCTACTGGGAGAGCTAATGACTTATATCGCAGAGTGGAAGTAAGACTAGAAAAGGAAGACACTGGCAGTCAGAGAATATATGCATTGATGGCTAAAGAGATAAAAAAAGAGGTTGCCACTTGTGAGAATAACTTTGAGGCACATAACTGTAAATAACAGTGGGAGATAATATACAATGTTTCGTGCAAAGAATAGAAGAGGGGATACATTAATAGAAGTTATCCTGGCAGTAGGGATATTTTCGATGGTGGCCGTGGCGGTACTTGCTGTGATGAATGGCGGTGCAAGTAGCGCGCAATTGTCACTTGAGGCTACGTTGGCGAGAGAGGAAGTAGATACACAGGCTGAGGCTCTGAGATTTATCCATTCATCGTATATTGCTGAAAAAATTAGTGGCGAGACGGGAGGATTGTATACTAAGCTTTGGCAAAAGGTTACCGGACGTAGTGATGGTGGAAACGTAGATGTAGTGAGCGGCGTGGAGTTAACGGATGATGATGATATACTGAATTTTAACCCAGGGGAGTGTTCTAGCCTATACGATGAACATAATGGTGAGGCAAAAAAATATGGATTTGTCATAAATACACGTAAACTTGGTATGGGAGCTGATGATGTTTTAGCGACTGGAAATAAATTAAGCGCTGCATCTACGTACCCACGGTTGGTGTATAAAAATGGCGCTAACGAAGAAAAAAAGTTAGTATCAGAAAGTGGCTATAATAATTTGAACAGTGCGGAGGGGATATATATTATTACTGTAGAAGGTGACGATGGCAGTTCGAAATATTATGATTTTTATATTCGTACGTGCTGGTATGGGAGTGGTGAATCGGCATCATCTACAATATATACTCTGGTACGATTGAGCGACCCTTCATTAGAGTGATGATATAGATAATATATCGGATTATTTTGTTTCCGAATGGAATTTGTCATGTATTTCCTTGAGGTGGGCGTCGGTGACGTGGGTGTAGATTTGCGTGGTGGATATATCAGCATGGCCAAGCATGGATTGGACAGCACGGAGATCGGCTCCGTTCATAAGAAGGTCTGTAGCAAAAGAATGCCTTAGCGTATGTGGCGAGACGTGTTTGGTGATGCCAGCGAGACGGGCGTATTTTTCTATTATGCGCTCTACGCTACGGGCGGTGATACGGCGATAGTTGCCAGAAGTATCAATGGTTTGGGTGTTGCGGGAGTTATTGAGGAAAAGTGCGGGGAGAGAATCGGTGCGGGCATCGAGGTAATCTTGTACTCTGTCTGCTGCGGATTGGCTGATAAAAATAGGGCGATCTTTGCTACCTTTGCCACGCACCATGAATTCGCGGCGCTCTAGGTTGATGGAGCCACGGTCTAGATTGATGAGCTCTGATACGCGTAGGCCGCCAGAATATAATAGTTCGATAATGGCACGATCTCTGAGGCCGGATTCGGTGGAAGTATCGATTTGCTCTAGCATATCTTCGACTTCGTCGTAATGCAGGAATGTAACTTGTTTGCGAATGACGTGTGGGAGGTCTACGAGGGAAGGATCGAGGGACTTGATATCGCGACGAGTGAGATATTTGAGGAAGCCGCGCAGGGCGATGAGATGGTATGTTTGCGTGATAACCTTGAGGTCTTCGGTGCCGTTTTCGGAACCGTAGCGATTGAGGCGTAGTCGATATTTGCGGAGCAACTCTTTATCTATGTCGGTAGGCTTAATATCGTCTTTGTTCAGAATTTCTTGTGAGATTTCGAGAAATCGTTCTAGATATAGGCGATAATTGTCGATGGTTTTTTTGCTGCGGCCAGACTCGATTTCTAGGTGTTCGAGAAAATCTTCGATAAGATCAGAAATATACATAGTATTATTATAACAAATTGTAGTTCTTGTGGTTAGTGTGATAAACTATAGGTAGATGAGTGAAGAAGAATTGACAACGACGATGAATAGTGAGAATGGTGTGGATGAGGCGCCAGGGGATATTACCGGGTGGGAGTCTGTAGCGGCTTTGCAAAACAAGATGGGAGAATTAAGCGGGGAGAATGATCAGGCTAGAAAAGAATTGGTAGAAAAGCTGGAATATTTTGAAAATTTGTCTCTTAGCGATATTGATGATGAAGGATGGGAAGAATGGGAAGAATTATTGAGGAAAGTTAATGCCGGCGAATATTGGAGTGATAAAGAGATAGTAGATAGGATGGCGAAGTTGGGTGAATGCAAAGTATATGAGCTTTGCGAAGCAGGAATGCCGGTAGAAATAGTGCTTGATGATCCTGAATATTATAATGAAATGGTCGAAGATCAACAGTATAGGGTGTCACTATCTGTGCTAGGTATGTTCTACGAGTCTATGGTGGGCAATCCAGAAGGTGAGAAAAAGTTTCGCGAGGATTTGATAGACGGAAAGGATTTTACTAATTCGTTATATCATTCGCCAAATATATTGGAAGGACAATGCGATGAAGGAGAGCTGAATGTTTTGAAGGCGTTGAAGAGGGCAGGAGTGAGTATAGCTGACGTGGCAGCAAAAAGTGAATTAAATAGGAATAGGGAAAGTGGGGGTAGGTTCGTTAATTTTTTGTTGGATAATCAGATTCTTGATAGTGAGGATATACGACAAGTGTATGAGTCCGCTTTAGACAGCCCTACGAAATTTCGTATGGGTGAGATTGATGCTATGTTACAAGCTGGGGTAGTAATGCCGGAGAAAGATGAAGGTGATGATGATGCAAAATATTGGTATGATATTTCGCAAAGAACAGGTGAAAATGAATTGGCAAATTTCGAAGATTTGAAGTGGCAGGCACTAGGGCATCATTATCATGATACAGATTATAAAGATAAAGCTGAGATATTACAGGAGAAGTTTGATTTTAGTAATGCCTCGGTGATGAGAATGTTTGCTAAAAGTTTATATGAGTACAGCCCTGAGAAATCAATAGAGCTTTTTAGGAGTGAAGTGTTTTTAGAAGCGTTGAAGACTCCGGAATTTCAGGCTGCCATAATGGATAATATGGAGAAAGGTTTAGAACGCTCTCTTTATGTGTCTAAGCATGATAAATTACCAATGATGTTCTTGATGCTGGCACAGAATCGTGAGATTTTGGAGGATATGCAAGCAAGAGAAGTATTTCAGAATTATCCTAACTGTCAGAAATTTAACGTAATAGCAAAATTGGCAAATGGTGAATTTACAGAAGAAGATAGATTATCTTTATTTGTTCATTTTTTTCATGAGAAAGAAAAAACAAAATATTTTGACAAAAATGGTAACCCTAGGCAGAGGCTGTTTAACGAGCTTTATAATTATATTTCCGATGAATCGTATGATATGTACCCTAGGGTTAGTTTGGAATGCTTTTTGGATGAGGAGGAAAAACGCAAAATATATGATTTGCAAGAGATATCTGCGATAATAGATCCTACAATTAGATTAAATGAATTGCCAGAATCAGTAGTGGATAAATATTTTACGCCTAGCGGGACGCCGAAGCCGGAATTGTGGCGGAAATGTTTTGAGTGCCAAAAATTTGACTATCTTGCCAAAAATATACGAAATATACCTGAAGCTGATTTTGGCGGAGTGGCTAGAGTTTTTATTGATGCTTATAGCAAATATTGTTTAGCCGGTTTGGAAAAAATATCTAAAGAAGAATTTTACGAATATTGTACAGATTCTGGGGCTAGGCGAGAGTTGTGGCAGGCGATTTTGGACAGTGGTGATTATGCGTTTTTTTCGAGAATGGATGAGGAGATGATAAAAAGTATAGATTTAGGCGATGTCGAGACGCAGTTTGTGATGGGAATTTCGAGGAATAAGATATCTAAAAGTGAAAAAATAGATGAGAAGAACATAATTGCAATATTGACAAGATTTATTAAGATGGATGCTAACGACTGGGGCGATGCTCTGGAAGATGATTTATGGATAAAAGAGGCTTTTGCTGGGAGTGATGTGAAGAATGTGGCGTTAGGCCAGTTGCGGGGTATTTATGATGAATATATAAACGGTGAGGAAGGTGCTGAGGTTGGAGTTGGTCTTCGGGTGCTTTATAGATATATGGCTGAAAATGGTGGTGCAGGACCACTCACGCAGATAGAGGCTTTACTTAGCTTTATAGGAAATATAGAATCTGCTGGTGAAGATGGGAGAATATTCACGAGAGCTATAGAACAAAAGATGGCCAAAAATCATTGGACCAATCAGGAAAAGACGAATTTCTATGCAATATCTACAGAAATACTGCAAGCTAGTCCAGAGTTGTATTTGGAATTTGTGAATCTTTTTGCTAATATTCCAGATAAAAAGGATTTTCAAACATTTGTAACTGAAATATATCCATTGTATCGTGCTAAATTGGCTTTGCTTAGAAACTATGAAGACCACAGTGATGGGGTAGGAGTTGGATATTCGACCATATCTTATGAATCCGTAGATATGGAGACTTTAAAAAATCAGTTGCATAATGCTTTGTTACCGTTTAATTTGCAAGAATTATCAGCTGATAAGCGCAGAGAAGGCATAGATATTGTGCGGAAGACTATATTCGGCGAGATATCGGAACTTTTCCAGGAGAAATTTGGGTTTTTGTCTGGAACGGTTCCAGCGGAGTTGAGCAGGGATAATGCTAGAGTGATAGAGGACATGGCGCTGTACCTTGGAAATTTGAATGATGCTTCTGAGGCTAGAAAAGATCTGATTGGGTATTATTTGGCTTTGCAGCTTAGTGAAAGCAGAATGTGGGATAGAATGCGGAGTGGAGAGGAGGTTGCGCCGGGGGATTATCTTAATGTAGCCTCGGCTTTTCATGTACAAGAGGCGCTGGATGGGAGTAGGGCCAATAATCCAGTGAATGCAGAGAATACTGGGATACAGTCGGCAGATAGGTTGGAAGAATTTAGGAGGGCTCTGCAGGGGGAAGTTGTGGAGCGAAGGTTTGGAAGCGTTCAAACTATTGATTTGAAGTTGCAGGGTATCTTTGGCAGTGTACAGGAATTGATGGATCCAGATTTGTACCCCGATAAGATGGACAAGGCGAGAGTAGAATTGCTTGGAAGGTACTCAGTAAAGGATGTGGGTAAAGTGGCAGCTATATTATATCAACGTCTAAATGGTAAGGAGGTGGTGTATGGGCAAGGTGAAGAAGAAATTGCAGATGTGCTTATCAGAATCTTGAGTGACAACGATATTGAGGTGACGGCCAAAAACATAAATGTTTATTTCCAAAAGGGATTAAATGGTATAAAAGAACCGTTCAATATAATGGCAGGAATGGAACGCGATGAAGTCCCCCGAAAAATAAATGAATTGCAGAGTATGTTGATGCCGCCTAGTGAGATTGTGCAGATTTTTGGTAGGTTGGGTGAGGAGTTTAGGCCACAGTCGGGAGTATTGGCGATTAGTGCGGATTTGGATTTCTTGGACAATTTAGTGGTAAAGCAAAAAGACAAATTGAATGACGAGGAGAAAGCGGCAATAGATGAATATATTGGGGCTATACGTAGTAGAATGGCTGAACTTGATAATATTTATAATAAGATAGTACAGAACTTCGTTAAGATGGAAAAATCTATGCATAGTAGTGCTCCTTCAGGTGTTGTAGATAAAATACGTGAGATGGAAAAAATTATTTATGGATCAGAAAGAGGGGCTATGATTTCTAGTACATGCACGACCAGTATGCCTGTGATTATTGAAAATATGCGGGCGTGTCTGAGTTGTAAAACTAGGGGCATAAATAATGATACGAATTTAACATTTGGCGAGGGATACAAATTTTATCTATATTCTAATAATGACATAAGCCGTAATGACAGTATTACGGATGAAATAGTATACTTTGTGCCTACTTTTGTGCAGACTGGCGAAGATGATCATAGGCGGATGAGTTTTGTGATGGACCGAGTGTATGGAACTGGAAATAGTGATATCATGATGAACCATGTAGAAACTGTACTTAAGAAAGCGAGAGAATTAAAGCGACAGTTCCCGGAGGTACCTATATCTATAGTAATACCGAGTACTAGCTTGAATAGTTGCGGGGTAAGTATGGATGCTGAAGGCTTGTCGGAAAGGTTGGCAACGACGGAGGCGATTGATATAGCGAACATACAGGAGATGAGAGTTGTTGTGCCTGAATCTGGATTTGGCGATCATTATATAGAATTTGGTGATGGTGGTGCACGTGATGCAGGGGAGAGAACTATTACCGGTGGAGTTGAAATAATACTGTAGGATGTAAAATATGCTATAATGAAAAAAAGGAGAATATATGGCAAAATCACAAGATTTTATTCAGAGAAGTTTGGTGGTATTAAAACCAGATGCTGTGCAGCGTGGTATAATAGGTGAGATTATCCAAAGGTTTGAGCGTGTGGGCTTGAAAATCGTTGGCATGAAGATGGTAATGCCGGATGAACATTTGTATCGTGAGCACTACGAAGGAATAGGGCAAATGATTACGAGGCGTGGCGAACAAGTGTTTCGCTACAATGTAGAGTATATGATGACTGGACCGGTAGTAGCAATGATACTTGAAGGCGTGGAAGCAATACCTCTGGTGCGTAAGATAGTAGGCCCAACTGAGCCAAAATCTGCAGAGATGGGCACTATACGTGGAGATTTTTCACATATGAGTTTTGGATATTCGGATGCGAAGGGTACTGGGGTACCAAATTTGGTGCATGCCTCGAGCAATGCTGAAGAGGCCAAGAAAGAGATCGATCTGTGGTTTAATGCTAATGAGCTATATGATTATAGCGATTTAAACGAGAAGTATACTAGATAGCGTGAAATAGCAGAATAGTAAAAAGCGTTGCTGATGGCGGCGCTTTTTTACAAGACTTTTTGCAAGAATTCTCTAACTCGTGGGGTTTGTGGATGGGTGAAGAATTCTGTAGGTGTACCTTCTTCGATGATTTTACCTTTGTCGATAAAGATTATTCTTGAGGCTATCTCTTTAGCAAAATTCATTTCATGCGTAACTATCATAGTGGTCATACCAGCATTGGCTACTTCACGAATAAGGGATAATACATCACCAATTGATTCGGGATCTAGCGCAGAGGTGGGTTCATCAAATAATAAAACTTTTGGGCTAAGCATCATAGAGCGGATAATAGCAATACGCTGTTTTTGGCCACCTGAAAGGCTAGATGGATATGAATATGCTTTGGACGATAAGCCAATATGGCGGAGCAAAGAGTGTGCTTTTTTCTCTGCTGCTTCACGTTCCATTATTTTTAATTTGGTAGGAGCTAAGATGAGATTGTCCATGACGGTAAGATTGTTTATTAGATTGAAATGTTGAAAAACCATGCCGATGTCTTGGCGTATTTTCTGGATATTTTTGTTAGTAATGAGGGTGCTATTGAAATATATTTCACCCGAGGTAGGTTCTTCTATATGATTGATGCAGCGCAAGAAAGTAGATTTGCCAGAACCGCTGGGGCCTAAGATTACGACATTTTCGTTTTTGACTAGTGAGAAATTTATGCCACGTAAGACTTCGTTGTTTCCGTAATGCTTTTTGAGATTTTTGATAGTGATAATATTATCCATTTAGGCCTCCGATGTCTTTAGATCACTTTTTTTCAGGTGTTTTTCGATGCGTTTAATGATAAAAGTAATGAAGTATATAACTATGAGGTAGAATAATGCTGCGACGAACATTGGCACGATATAGCTAGCCATGTTTTGACCTGAGCCGATATCTTTGGCGGCCATATTGAGATCGTACATTCCTACCATGCTGACGATCGCTGTTTCTTTGATGACGGTTATTATTTCGTTGCCTAGGGCTGGAATGATATTTCTGATGGCTTGTGGGGCAACAATATAACGAAAGATTGTTAATCTAGATAATCCCAATGCTAGGCCTGCTTCAGTTTGGCCGATATCTACTGATTGGATGCCGCTTCTAATGACTTCTGCTACGTAAGCTGCGGAATTAAAACCGAAAGCTAATATGGCGGTGATGATTTGTGGAAAACCGCGAATGGCGAATATCACAAAAAACATTATGAATAGCTGGAGGGCCATAGGCGTGCCACGGATGATAGTAGTGTAGGTTTTACAGACAAACTTTGGTATTATCATCCATTTGGAGCGCTTGGCGGTATCTACAAGTGCAATGATAGTTCCGAGGATGAGGCCAATAATAATCGCAAAGAATGCAATTTGCATGGTAAGCAGAAAACCGTGCAGTAAGGATTCGATATATCTAGGTGTAGTAAAAAGTTCGACTAATTTGTTTATGAAATTATCCATTATGAATTACTCCTATGGTAAGTGTGGCTATGTGTCATTGATGTTCCTTTCATTGATTTGTTATAGATTCGTTTAGGTTGAGGTATTTTAGAACGAGTTGATCTATTTCTGTGACACCGTCTGCGTTTGGCTGTAGCATTTCAGTGAGAACTTCATTGAAGGCGGTGAGTAATTCTGGGCAATGTTTATTGACCGCGATTGCGTAGGATTCTTCAACTGGATAATCGTCGTCTGGTGTGGAGCCTTGATAGTAAAGGGGGAGAGTGGCGAGACTGGGGTTTTTATTGACGATATATTCAGCTGCTAATTTGTCAGCTATGGCATAATCTATGATATGTGCATTGATGGCGTCGGCGGCAAGCTGGTGGGAATCTAAGCCTTTGATTGTGGTGTTGGTATGCTGCAAAGAGCCGTTTTCGATTTCGTTGGCTGCGAATAGGTAGCCAGTGCTACCCATTTGTGAACCCAGTACTTTGCTTGCTAAGGATTCCCATGTAACGTGATCGTTGCGGACGGAAGGAATAGAGTTCTGACCGAATATAATATATTGGGCGGATGTGTAGTAGGGAATGCTGAAATCAACCTTTTCGGCACGAGCGGGTGTAATGGTAAGGCCTGCGGCACCGGCATCAGCAATGACCCCGTCGGCAACGTTGTCGATAATGAGGTCAAAGTCAACATTTCTGATGTCTATTTTGGCGTTGAGTTTGTTAGCCACTTGATGAATGATATCTATATCTACGCCGACAATTTTGCGGTTATCGTAAAATTCAAATGGGGCAAAGAATGCGTTTGTTTCTACGATATAATCGTAGGTTTCTATGTTGCGGATAAAAAGGAAAGTGCTGATAATGGTGAGAACAATGATGGGTATAGTAATGACGGTGGGGAATGAAATGAACCTGCGTTGTTTATAGGTGTGGGACTTTTTAGCCATAATCTTATTATATCTCAGTAGAGAGCTGGTAGCAAGTATTAAAAAATGTGGTATAATATAAGTATGGCAAGAAAATTTAAAATGAAAGTGGTATCGAAACAAAATCGTAACAACAACCACAAACATAGCGATAAACGCAAGCATCCTCGTTTGAAGAATGGTCGCTAGCTCCCGTACAATTGTATGGGAGTTTTTTAATGATGACTAAAAGGCTTGTGGTATAATCATAATATGGATGAGAGCGAAATACAGCAAAAACGACGCGATAACGAAGAGCGGGCTACTGCTGATAGGGCAAGGATATTGAGAATACCGTATCTAGACACGCGTGGTTTCGAAAATGAATTGCCGCTTACTCCAAATCTTTTGTCGATACAGGAAATGCACCAAAATTATGTAATACCTTTGCAGGGTGGTGGTGGAGAAGACCATTATCAGTTTTTGGTGACTAGCCAGACTCCGCGTACCGTGATAGACAGGATGCAACAAGAATATACTGACAAAGGTGAGCGGATAGACTTTTTCTTGATATCAAATTCTGCGTATAAAGTATTTATGTTAAGATATGATCCACCGAAGGTAATAGAATATGATGATATAAAGATTGCCGGAGAGGGGGATTCTGAGACTATATCAAGTGTGTCGAAGACTTTGGATACGGTGTCTACTGAAAAAGTCTTTGATTTTCTGGTAGATCAAGCGGATAAATTAGGCGCATCTGATATTCATATTGAAAATCTGCGTGACGAGATACGCATACGGATGCGTGTGGATGGGTTGCTGCACCCTGTGGCCATTATAAGTAGAGATAGGTATAGGGTATTTATGGGGGAGTTGTCGTCTAGAGCTGATGTTTCTACTGCGTCCAATAAGCCGCAATCTGGACATATGCAAAAAGAGATACACAGAGATGGGGCAACTCATATGTTGAATATCCGTGTAGAAACTATACCTACGATGTATGGCCAAGATGCAGTACTTAGGCTATTTAATTTTGACGAAAGTTTATTGAACTTGGATTTGTTAGGCTTGTCTAATAGTGAACGGGCTGCAATCAATGAGATAATATCACACCCTAGAGGGCTGGTACTGATGGTGGGGCCAACTGGGTCTGGTAAATCTACTACATTGTACTCGATGCTAAATGCGTTAAATACGACTGATAGGAAGATAATAACTTTGGAGGATCCAATAGAATATGGCATTACTGGGATTTCGCAAATCCCTATTAATACTAATACTGGGGATTCTTTTGCAGAAGGGCTGAGATCTGTATTGAGGTTAGACCCAGATGTAGTAATGGTAGGCGAGATTCGGGATGCCGATACGGCTAAGACGGCCATTCAGGCATCGATTACTGGGCATTTAGTATTATCCAGCTTTCATGCTAACTCTACGGCGGCAGCGTTTTCTCGTATGATTGATTTGATTGGCGTGAATCCAATATTTGCAAGTTCGATACGATTAATTGTGGCTCAGAGATTAGTGCGTAAATTGGCTAGTTCAAAAAAACCGCGTCCTGCTACAGAAGCTGAGCGTGGGTATATTTATAAGGTGCTGAATGGGGTAAATATGGATATATTATCCGATTTTGATATGGATGCACCGCTACTATATGATCCGGTTTCGACGGAAGAGAGCCCTTTTGGCTATAGTGGGAGAACCGTAATAATGGAACAACTAGTGGTTAGTAACGATATACAGGCGTTTATTCGTGGTGATGTATCAGATATTAACACCGATATAATAGAGGAAACTGCTCGTAAGCATGGCATGTTGACTCTGGAACAAAAGGGTGTGCTTGCGGTGTTGAGAGGTGAAACTACTTTGGCAGAAGTATCACGTGTGATATAATAAGCATATGAGTGAAAAAGTTATTTCTGACTATAATGGTTACGACTATAAAAAGATTTTTTGGGAGGATGCGGATCGTGAATACGAGGACCAAGCAGACCGTATGGCTATACGGAAGTTGCTTCCGAAACGGATGGAGAAGTTCGCCGATATTGGTGGTGGCTATGGAAGACTAGCCAATGAATATATAAAGCGTGCGCGTAAGGTGTATATTTTTGATTATTCTAAGTCTGAGTTGGCTCAGGCGAAGGAAATATTTGGCGATAAGATTGAAACTAAGGCGGGTGATATATATACTTTGCCGTTTAGCGATAATGAACTTGATGGACTAATAATGGTAAGAGTAACGCATCATTTGGAAGATATGAATAAGGCTATTAGTGAGTTATATAGAGTGCTAAAGCCTGGAGGCGTGGCTGTAGTGGAAGTGGCAAATAAACGTACTTTGCCAAAGATGGCTCGGTATGTCACTGGGCGCAGCAGAGTAAACCCATTCAATAGGCAGGTAGCAAATTATAAGGACATTGCTAAGGATGGATTTTATAATTACCATCCTAGGTATGTAGAAGATATATTTGATAGGGTAGGGTTCAAACGAGAGAAGGTGTTATCTGTGTCAAACTTCCGTAGTAAGGGATTAAAGAGAGTGTTTGGTACAAAGAATTTGATAAAAATGGAAAATCGTGCACAGCAGGTATTGGCGCCGGTAAGATTTGCTCCATCTATTTACTATAAATTGCGAAAACCAGAAAAATAAGGTATAATATATAGTGCGGCGGGCTCGTCGTTCAACGGATAGGACATATCCCCTCTAAGGATACAATGCTGGTTCGATTCCAGCCGGGCTCACCACATTGGTATTATTTTTTTGTGTAAGGAATACTTGAGGGATGGACAGTAGTAAAAAGGAAAGGCAGGTGAAGGGGGAGGTTTTTGGTGATGAGAATGTAATACGGATACGCGGAGCACGACAAAATAATTTAAAAAATATAAATGTGGATATTCCACGAGACAAACTCGTGATAATTACAGGGTTGTCTGGCAGTGGAAAGTCTTCTTTGGCTTTTGATACTATATACGCCGAAGGTCAACGAAGATATGTAGAAAGTCTGTCTAGCTATGCTAGGATGTTTCTTGGCATAATGGATAAGCCTGAGGTAGACTCTATTACAGGATTGTCTCCTGCTATATCTATAGACCAGAAATCCACATCGCGAAATCCACGTTCTACGGTGGCAACTGTGACGGAAGTATATGATTACTTGAGGTTGTTGTTCGCGAGAGTTGGGGTGCCGCATTGCCCGATATGTCACAAAAAAGTAAGTCGTAGGACCGTGGATGATATTGTGAATGAAGTGATGAAATTGCCACTTGGAGCTAAGTGCATGTTACTCGCGCCTATAGTCTCGTCGAAAAAAGGTGAGTTTTTGCATATTTCGGAGCAATATTCGGCAAAAGGTTTTTCGCGAGTGAGAGTAGATGGCATAATATATGCATTAGATGAATTTCCGGATCTTAATAAGAATGAACGGCATAATATAGAAATAGTGGTGGATAGATTTGTGCTGAATCCAGAGATGAGATCGAGAATTAGTGCTTCTATAGAACAAGCGCTAGACATGGGGCAGGGGATAATACAAGTGCTTAAGATCAACGATAGGACTACTGCGGTAGGAGAGAATAAGATAAGTACTATAGATGCGGAAATATTCACCTATTCGCAGAGATATGCATGTCCAGATCATCCTGACGAGCTAATACCAGAACTAACGCCGCGGCTGTTTAGTTTTAATGCTCCAGAGGGGGCATGCCCTACATGCACGGGGCTAGGAACGCGGATGGAAATAGATCCAGGATTAGTATTTAATAATAACCTCACTATAGCGGAGGGCGGGATACGACCATTTAATAGGGTAGGGCAGGAATCTTGGTGGTTGAAACGGTTAATGGCAGTGGGCGTAAAGCATGGATTTAATGTATATACACCGATAGGAGAATTATCAGAAGAAGTCCGACAAATGATAATGTATGGTACTGGTGATGAAAAATATGAGATGAAAATAACTGGTAGTGGGAGATTTGCGGACGGTACAGTATATCAGACTACATATGAAGGTGTGATTCCTACGTTGGAACGACGATATAATGATCCTAAGACTAGTGAATTTACTAAACATGATATTGAGAGGTTTATGCGGGTGAGAGAATGTCAGACTTGTCATGGGTCTAGATTGAAACCTGCAGTTTTGGCGGTGACAGTGCATGACCTTAATATTATGGATGTGTGCAATTTAGACGTAGATGCTACGCTAGAGGTGTTGAACCAGGATTTGGGCTTTACGGAAGCAGAGAATATGATAGCTGGGCCGATATTGAAGGAGATACGTGAAAGAGTGAAATTTATGCAAGATGTAGGATTGGGATATTTAGAGCTAGGCAGGGCAGCTAATACGCTTAGCGGTGGCGAGGCACAACGGATACGATTGGCTACACAGATAGGCTCGGGGCTGCAAGGTGTGCTATATGTACTAGATGAGCCATCTATAGGCTTGCATCAGCGGGATAATGATAAGCTAATATCTACGCTAAAGCATCTAAGAGATCTTAAGAATACAGTGTTGGTGGTAGAACATGATGAAGATACCATGCGACAATCTGACTATATTGTAGATATAGGACCTGGAGCGGGGGCGCGTGGTGGACAGTTGGTGGCAGCTGGTACGCCAGCGGAGGTAATGGAAAATCCTGATTCCATTACTGGGAAATATTTGTCTGGCAAAATGAAAATACCGGTGCCTAAGAAGCGGCGCAAGGCTAAGAAAGGTAAAGAGTTGGTAGTAATAGGAGCTCGTGAGAACAATCTAAAAAATATAGATGTAAGATTTCCTTTAGGAGTAATGACAGTAGTAAGTGGGGTGAGTGGTAGTGGTAAATCTACGTTAGTAAATAATATACTAGCAAATGAACTTTTGGCTAGATTGCATAGGGCGCAGACTGTTAGTGGTACGCATGAGAGGATAGACGGCATAGAGAATATTAATAAAATAATAGTGATAGATCAAAGCCCGATTGGTAGGACACCTAGGAGTAACCCAGCTACTTATACTGGAGTTTTTACGGCGATACGGGAGCTTTTTGCGGCTCAGCCGGAGGCGGAAGTGCGAGGGTACAAGGCAGGGAGATTTAGCTTTAATGTAAAGGGCGGCCGATGTGAGCATTGTCAGGGTGATGGTGTAAACAAGATAGAAATGCATTTTTTGCCTGATGTGTATGTGAAATGTCCTGCATGCCATGGACGGCGGTACAATCGTGAAGCACTAGAGATAAAATATAAGGGTAAAGACATTTCTCAAGTGTTAGATATGACTATAGATGAGGCGGTGGAGTTTTTCGCAAATATTCCAAGTATAGCGCCAAAGCTACGAACCATCCAGGAAGTGGGGTTGGGCTATATACGGCTTGGGCAACCAGCGACGACGTTTAGTGGCGGTGAGGCGCAGCGAATAAAGTTAGCTACAGAATTGGCTAGACGGTCTACTGGCAAGACTTTATATATATTAGATGAGCCCACTACGGGATTACATACGGATGATGTAAAGCGATTGCTTAAGATATTGGGGCGATTGGTAGATGGCGGTAATTCGATGATTATCATAGAGCATAATTTGGATGTAATAAAGAGTGCCGATTGGGTGATAGACATGGGACCAGAGGGTGGACTAAAAGGTGGTACAGTTTGTGCAGAAGGTACGCCGGAAGATTTGGCGCGAAATGCTAAGACCCCGACAGGGAAATATTTGAAGAAGATTTTATAAGTCTTACTGTATATTTTGCCGTATTTTGGAAGATATGTAGTATGATGGTTGGTGATTGTCTAAATAATTATGATTATACCGTTATTATTAGTATTTTTTAGAATGATATTGCTTTTTCTGTCTATCTACGTTATCATAAGTATTATAAAAGGATCATATATGCAACATATTCTAGACAGAGTAACTATTTTTAATAAGAAATTTAATAAAAAATCTAATAATACTTCATCTTTTCATTCTTCTATTTCTTCTATTGGCTATGACAAAGTAGCATTATGTAGTATATGTATAATACTACTAGCTATATCTACCATCTTCTTGTGCCCTCCCATCTTCACTGACGATGATAATACCAATGCTATCACTGGTACTTCCATAGCTAGTGATACCACTTTGTCTATCTCGCTATCTACTACTAGCTTATCTCTAGACCTTACTCCTACATCTAGTAATGGTACTTTTGCCAGTACTGCAGATGATGATACGAAAGCCAGCACTGCAGTAATACATGTAGCCACTAATAACATCACTGGTTATACACTAGGTATTAAAGCTTCTAATCCAGCATCATCATCTGCAGACAAACTCATTAGTAATAACGAGAAATGCGAAAATACACCTACCTCAAATAAATGCGCTATTAGCTCTCTATCTCAACCAGTATCATCAGAAGACTACATAGATAATACAGTAGAAGGTATAGACCTAAATAACACCTGGGGCTATGCACCTAGTCACTACAACTCTACCCCTAACACTACCACCACCACTACTCTAGATCCTAATACCAATGAAGACATTACTGCTACTTCTCCCATTAACTACTACCCAGCTCCAGTAAATGGGGATACTATTGTTACTACAGATTCTCCCAACCAAGAAGACACCAATATTAATGATGGCACATTACTAGAAGACGAATACACTATAGACTTTGCAGCTAGGATAGACTATACACCCTATGCTGGTTCTTACTCTACTACCTACAACAATCAGTCTTATATCATCACTGCAGTAGGTAATCCAGTACCATATAGTGTATCCTACGACGCCAATAAGCCAGTCCAAGCCTCAACAGATGCCGAAGTCACCAACATGCCCAGCGCCCAAGCCGGTACCACTCAAAGCGGAGACGCCATAACAGTACCACTTAGTCCTAAAGTCCCCGCCATAGGCACCACGGATACGTCTACAGGAAGCTTTACCCATGCAGGCTACGTCTTTACTGGCTGGTGCACGATGCAACCCACAGAAAACCAAACCACAGGCTATCAAACTTGTCCTAATGACGCCAGGGTATTCCAACCAGATGATGACTTTGGTATAGACCAAACAGTGGAAAACACTCAGATCCTCTATGCAGTGTGGGGAGCTCCTGCTGCAGTTATATTTAATAGTAATGGCTTAACATATAGTGACACTGCCGTAGCAACAGAAAACATAATGACATTCATCCCTACCTACGTAGATGGTAAAATCACTGACAATAAGACCAATACAATATACTCAGGTGTTTATAGAATCCCAATTCTATCCACAGCAGAAAACTATATCTTCAAAGGCTGGAGTGCAGACCAGAACGCTACAGAAGCTACCTATATGGACGAACAAGACATCATGAACAATATAAATCTAAATGCAGATGATGCTATTACCCTCTATGCTATCTGGGCTTATACTACAGTAATCACCTTTGATGGCAATGGTGCGGATAGTGGCACAATGGAGTCCATTACCATAGAAGCAGGGCAGACAGAAGCCTTACCACAAAATACTTTTACTAAGGAAGGCTATATCTTTAATGGCTGGAATACAGTGGCTACACCTACCGAGCAAGATCCAGGTGAGGCATATGTAGATCAGGCAGAATACCAGGCCGGAATAGGGTCTGATAGCGTAACACTATATGCTCAGTGGAAATTGCCGCCTACGCTTTATGAAACAGTGGCGGCGATGAGTAAAGGCACCCAAACCTTGGCACAGTTACAAGAAACCATCACCGCTCCTACCACCACAGACTACACAGCAGATACGTCTAACTCTGGTGTTTACGAATACAACTCTAGTGGATTTGGGGAGGTCAGTGATGCTTCCAATGCCAACAAAATCTACTATTACCGCGGTGTACTAGAGCCAGAGGTAGACCAAGGCACCTACGGTTCTGATGGCAAAGCTACTACTTACCCCAACTATGTGAAACTCGGCAACGACACCTGTTGGCGCATAGTCCGTACCACAGGCAGTGGTGGCGTAAAGATGGTTTACAACGGCACCTGGACTGGGTCTACTTGTGCGAATGCTCAAGGAAATGCTCAGGTAACTACGAGTGCGTTTAATAGTCCTTATAATAGCATTGTGTACGTTGGATATACGTATAATAGTAACTATACAACCAATTCTAACACAAATGGTGTGTCTCCGGATGTAGTGTTTGGCAGCGGATCTAACCCGACAATAAATAATGCCCGGTCTACCATCAAGACATACATTGAAGATACTTGGTATCCAAATAATTTAGCGGCGTATACTAGCATATTGGAGCCAAGTGCGGGATATTGCAATGATCGTTCATACTATGGTTCTACTACTGGAACAACTTTGGAACAAATTCAATCTACTATTTATACGAGTGTGAGTGGTACGGTCTATTTTGGCGCCAGAAACCGTAATTATGTGAATGACTCGGTTGGCCCGACGCTCACCTGTACTCGTGGTGACGTTGATATATATCGTTATGTTGCTAATAGCTCTGGTTTGTCGAATGAACTGAAGGTTCCAGCGGCGCTTTTAACCGCTGACGAGGCGGCTTTGGCTGGTTCTGGGCGGTCTTCTGGTAATCCAACGACGTACAATGCCAATTCTTACCTGCATTCTGGCGGTAACTTCTGGTTGCTCTCGCCGTACGCCCGGTTTTCGAGCGGCAGCGCGTACGAGTTCCGCCTGAGCTTGGATGGTAACCTCTACTACATCAACGTCGGCACCGGTTACGGGGTGCGCCCGGCCATTTCATTAAAACCTGGAACGACGGCTGCTAGTGGTACTGGCATAGCTACAGATCCGTGGATAGTAACTGTACCGTAGTTGTAAAGAAAAGCACTTTAAGTTCCAAACTTGAGGCGTAAGTTTCAGCCTATTTCAGTGCAGGGGTTGCGTGTCTATTTGTTTTTATGGGGCTGTAGGGAGAGGGATGGGATAATATGGGGTGATTTCATAAGGTATGATTGAGATGGCTACAATGGGAGAAATTGATATAAAAAAACGGGGCCGTGATGGCCCCTGGGGTGCAGCGCGAAGCTGCTGTGTGTTAGGAGGTTACTTCGCCAGAAGTGAAGATCGCCTCTAGAGAAATTTCATCATTGGGATATACGCCGACTTTGTTGAGAGCGTCTTTGTCTACCCAGACGGAGATATAAATTGTTATCTCTTCGTCTTCGGCGATGTTGCCGTCGCCAAGTGGCAGTGGGTCGGACGAGATAGTCTCGCCGGTGGCTGTCTGACTGAGTTCGGTGATGCCGCTGCGCACTACCTTTTGGCCTATGTCGTCGGCGTAGTACATGATGTCAACGCCGAATCGTAGAGCGGCACGTGATGGGTCTGAACCGTGTGCCACGATGCGGAAGTTGACATTATGCGACTTGCCGCCCTCGGATGTCACGATGAACTTTGGTGCCTGTAAGGGCGATTTGTCTTCGCTGCTTATCCAGGTGCTAGGCTTGCCGTAGGTGGTTGTGTACTTTACATTGCTGAGGATGGGGAATACTACTGCGCCGCTGGGTGAGATGTCGACTTCTGAGCCGAGAGATTCACCGCCGTATTTGATAGCGAGGTGAGAGTCTTCCGCCGTGCCGAGGTTCTCTACATGACCGGTAAAGAATGATACTCTAGCCTGGGAAGCGTAGAGTACTGCTGCGGTGACCGCGGTGGTGGCGATAATGATTGACAGAATAACAGATACGATGGCGATAATGGACTTCTTGGTCTTCATAGTTGAAGGACCTCCTTATAAGAAATATTTGAGTTTTGCAACTCACGTTGACTGCTGGTGAAAAGTAGACAATGTGAGTTGCAAAACTTCAAATAAGCATATATTAAAGAGCTTGCCCTTTGTAATGAGGGTATAATATGTATTATATCACACTGCTAATGTTCTGTCAATAGTTATAATAAAAAATGGTCGTATTGCATAATTCGTCGTATTTTGGAAGCTACGAAATGGTAATTTCATTTGGAGTGATAGTAAGGGTGGAGCCGGGAGTAGCATGGCCAGAGAGAATGGCGGCGGCGACGATGTTTTCGACAGTTTTTTGAACCATACGGCGCATGGGGCGAGCGCCCATTTTGGGGTCGTAGCCTTTGTCGATGAGAAGTTGTTTTGCCTTAGCGGTGACAGTGACGGAAATTTTTTGGGGTTCGAGAGTTTTATTGGTAGAGGTAACAATAAGATCTAAGATTTGAAGGAGGTCTTCTTTGGAGAGGGGTTTAAAAATGCAGATTTCATCGAAGCGGTTGAGGAATTCGGGCTTGAATTCGCCGCTTGAGATGAGATGGTCGATGAACTCTTCTTTGAAGTCGTCGATGTGTGCGCCGGCAGTGATGCGATCGCGGATTTCGGTGGCACCAGCATTGGAAGTGGCTATGATGATACAGTCTCGAAAGCTAATTTCGCGATTCTTTTCGTCGCGGAGAATACCTTCGTCCAGTACTTGTAATAGAGTGGTAAGTACGGATGAGTGGGCTTTTTCAATTTCGTCTAAAAGTACTACTGAAAAAGGTTGCTTGGAAACTTGAGCAGTGAGACTAAGGCTGTCCTCGGCGCCATCACGAATAAGACGCGATACATCGGCTGCCGTGACGAATTCATTCATGTCTAGACGGATGATGTTGTCTTCGCCGTTGAAGTAGACTTCGGAGAGGGTCTTGGCTAGCTCGGTTTTACCTACTCCGGTGGGGCCTAAGAACAGAAAAGTGCCGATAGGACGGCCAGCGTGTTTGACGCCTGCGGCAGCACGGCGCAGGGCGTTAGCTACGGCTGAGACGGCTTCGGATTGATCTATCATGTGTTCGTGGATAAGAGATTCTAGATTGAGTAGCTTGGTACGATCTTCGGTATCGGAGGCGACTTTGACTTTGACGCCGTAAGATTTTTCTACTGCGGTTTGTACCGATGTAGCAGTGACTAGCCCGCCTTCCGCATAGCTGGCAGCAGATTCTAATAGAAGCTTGGCCTTGCCGGGCATTTCTATGTCGTGAATATATTGTTCACTAAGACGATAGGCTTCGGTGAGAGCACGATAGGTGTAAATGACATTTTTTTGGTATTCTAGTAGAGGCGCTTGATCCATAAGGATTTTAAGGGTCTCGTTGCGGTCGCTAGGAGTAACTACTATTTTATTGAGTGCATTAGCTAGTGCGGGATTTTTGGCTGAGATTTCAAGAAATTTTTGGTCGTCCATGATGAGGATGGTGCGAACATTGCCAGATTCTAATACTGGGAGTAGGATATTGGCAATATCTACTGAACCTGGGCCTTGTTCGAAGAAAAGGTGGGCATTGTCTAGACAAAGGATGATGTTTTTGGCTGAGTAAATTTCGTTGAAAATATTGATCATTGTGTACTCTAATTCGCTTTCGGTGCTAGTGGAAGAGATAAGGCTTGGAGCGTCGAGGGAATAGATTTGGCGGTATTTGAGGGAGGCAGGTATATGACTGTCAGCATCCATGAGAAGCTCTGCGAGAGAATTAACGATAGTAGAACGTCCGCTCCCATAAGCACCAATAAGAGCAACGTTTTGTCGGCCGCCACGCGTGAAGGTTTCTATTATTTGATCGATGATTTTTGTATGGTCTGCTTGTTGCAACTTAGTGTGTGAGCCAGCGTAACGTTCTGATAGGTTGATGGCGAATTTTTGTAGTGTAGGAGTATATCCGAATGCAAAGTCTCGTGCGATACCTCCGGTGCGGACTGGTTTATGGGCGTCTTTAACCATGCCGTTGAGATAATTAAACCAGATTATGCCTTGGTGCAGATCGTCCATGGTGAGCTGGAGTTGGTTTAAAAGTGTTTCATGGTTAGGAATAGTGGCAATAATAGCTACGGCTAAGACAGCACCTGTGATTTCTTCGGATTGGGTAGTCTCACGGATAGTGCGCGCGGTTTGATAGATGGGTTCAGTGGTGGATGGAAGGAGATTGGAGATATTGGTGAAGAATGGTACTGGCAAGCCAAAACGCGCCATTATGAATGCTCCACTAGGAGTTTTTGGCAAAATTTGCGCAAAATCTGTAGCAGAAGTGCTGCTAGAAAGCAAGAGTAAAAGATTTTCTGAGAGTATGTCGGTAAAATTATCCGTTTTTTTGATGGGGATATCAGTAAGAGCAGTTTTAATCCAGAATATTAACATGGTAGGTAAGACAGAAAAGCCTATTAGTGTCCAGCCAATTGAATGTTTAAAATATAATAAGGCAATGCCTCCTGTGAGTAGGGCAATAAAGAGTAATAGTAAAAGTGCAAGAAATGGTGGAGTATTGAGGAGATGTTTTTGGCGAGCTTTTTTGACGCGAGGATTGTGCGGATCAAAAGAATCTTTCATAGCGTGAATCCGGTTATAGTTAAGATGATACCTAGTATGGGCAGTATTGGGATAAATGGCCATAGAACAATAAGTATGATACTAAAGATGCCACCTATTACGATGATGGCGGTACCAGCTATTAATAAGATAAGGCGAGAAACAAAGCCAACGGCGCGTGAGACTAGTCTATCTAAAAACATATGAAATTTAAGGTCTAATGAAGCGGAATTTGTTGCCGAGTTGGCGGAAATTTGGCGGTATGGTTTGAAGAGGGTACGAATGAGCGAGCTCATGGAAAAAAAGTCTGTAATGTTGGCAAGGATAGAACGGAGATGTTTGATAAAGATGAGCCATCCGTGAGCATACCACCAGAGAAACATTTCAGCAATAGCCATAAGAATAGTATAACATATGTTGGATAATATGATAAATCCGTGCTAAGGTTGTATTCTATATTTGATGATTCTGGCGTTAATGCTCTCCTCTTACTGAATACTATCTTGAATTAAATACAGCCCCCAAGGGGCTCTTTTATATACTTGGTGACTCCGGTGCGAGTAAGTCTTCGCTGCGCGAAGTCTTTCTGTTGGGCGTCGTTTCGGTAAATCTAGAATAAATTCTAGATTTGACCTCATCTCCTACAGCAGGCGAACTAGCGTTCTCCCCGCATCGGATATTATCTTAAGTATGAAAATAAGTCCAAAGGGACTTCTTTTCATACTTGGTGACTCCGGTGCGAGTCGAACGCACAACCTTTTCCTTAGGACGGAATTGCTCTATCCATTGAGCTACGGAGCCATGTTTTGACGTGTATATGTTATAATTATAACATGAAGTTGTTTTCAAAGAAAGAAACAAAAAAGACGGAAGAAGAAAAGATTGAGGCTCGACGCGAAGAAGTATTAGCAGCCGGACGTAAATTCAAATATCCATTACAATGGACACGCCATCGTGTGGTGATAAATACAATTTTGATAGCGTTAGTGGTATCTACTATGGTGGTAACTGGCGTATGGTTGGCTTTGTATAGGATAGGAATGACGGATGACTTGCTGTTTAATGTGACTAAAGTAGTGCCGCTGTCTGTAGCTTCTGTGGATGGTGAAGGCGTGAGGTTTTCTGATTATTTGATGTTTTACCGTAGTAGTATGATTTCTATAGAGCGTCAATCTGGGAGCCAATTTGATGAAGAATCGTTTGAGGAGTTGAAGACTGAATATAAGCGGGCTGCACTTACTGAAGCGGAAAAGTACACATATGCTTTGAAATTAGCTAAGGGGTTAAATATATCAGTGACTCAAGATGAGGTGAACACTGAATTTGACCGACATTTAAAAATTGGCGAAGTAGATAGAAGCGAAGAAGGATTTCTAAAGATAATTCGGGATAATTTTGGGCTTAGTAAAGATGAATACGAGAGAATGCTGTACTTGACTTTAGTGAAGGAAAAAGTTGAAATGGCCATAGATGAAAAGGCGAATAAGGTGTCTGGGCAAGTGGAGAAAATGTTAGCCGAGAATGGTAATGATTATCACAATGTAGTAGAACAATTGGGTGATGAGATAGTATACGAAGAGACTGGTGGGCTAGTAGACGATAAGAATATTGATGGTGGTAGAGCGGCGGAGGCTATGAAATTGGAACCTGATCAGAGTAGTGGAAAATTCGTATCGGCGAATGGTGATGGATATTATTTTGTGAAGCTAGTCAAGAAGACAGATTCTGAGGTGGATTTTGCATCAATTAAAGTACCGTTTAAGGAGTTTAGTAAAAGGTTTGACGGGCTGAAAGAGGAAGGTAAAATAAGCGAATATATTGATATTGGGGAGAGTAATAATTAGAGGTGGATGGCGGAGATAAATAGAATTCTGATAGGAAGAGTATTTATTTCCTCGATTTGTTTTCTAGATTTATAGTATCAACGACTATTTCTACTAGTTTTGCGGCTCCCTTGCTATATTTTTTGTCAGACCTTTCTCCCCATTTTTGAAATTTTTTTGTTGCGCAGTTGGGATTGTCGGCACAGGCGGCACCACAGCGTCTCTAGGATTGGTGAGCACTGTATTTGTGGAAGTATGATGTATGTGTAAAAAAGATAATTGATTGTTGATTAGTCGATGAGTAGAGCATCTGGGTGCGACAAATAATAGTTTTGTATTCTCGCGATAGTTTCTCTATCTTGTATTATTTTGAAGAGTTTTTTGTCGTTGTCATGTACTATTTCGCCTATTATAAATGAATCTTCATCTTTGGGCGATAAGAAGTGATAATTGTGACCATCCATAGTTATAGTATTGATGTAAAGATAATATTTACCATCGGATAACTGTACTTGTTGGTTTTTTTGAAAATCTTGCATTTATTCCTCCGTTTCGATATTATTTTGGGATTCATTTAGTATGCGGGCGACATAATCTTCTAGCTCGATCCCTAATAGTTCGCTTAAGTGTCTGAGTGTAGCTTCGTCACGTTTTGTTAGCAGAGCTTTGGCTACGGTTTTTTCTGGGGCTGTCATTGCTCCAAATATGCCTTGGTCTTCTGGGTTATCAGCAGGATTGTCTTCTGCTACCTTCGTGCCAGCACGTTCGGCGAGTTGTGCGGCTATTTCTGCAGCTTTATCTCCAGACGTTTCCGTAAAGAAGTCGACTAGGTTAATCAGCTGGCCTGCATTTAACTCCATCATTTCTCGTCTTATTTCTATTCTACGTTCTGGGGTAGTAGACTGCTCTTCATCGGGAGGTGTTTCTTGTTCTTCATTGGTATCGCTCTCGCCGTTGCGTCGTCGTGTGGCTATATAAATACCGGTACCAGCAGCAGCTGGGCCGGAGCCCGCAATTGCCAACATTGCCGCATCCCACAATACGTTTTCCCATATAATGCGTACATTTTTTCCGTTTTCGGTAACTTCTATATTGCGTATAGTATGCAATTTGCCGTTAGAATCTAGTACTGTTTCGCCTGGTTGATAGAGTGACCCGTCTTCATGTCTTATGTTTATAGACGAGCTAGTCCCGTCGTCGTTTATAATCTCTATTGTGCCGTTTTTGTCTAGATTGTCTGTTTCGCCGGTAGCTGAGTGATTTTCCGTTATGGTGGTTGTTTCAATGTGCCCTGGTGTTACTTTCTTTTGCGTGATACGGCCTATTCCGATTATTGGAACGTCTCCATTGATAATATTGCCAGACCATCCAGCGGCTGGATCATCAAAACATACATGCACTGTGATCTCTCGGTCTGGATTTTCAGATTGTACTTTTTCTACAAAATCTGCCAATGTGCCGGAGTCGCCATTGCCTGAATAGAAATTACCAAGGTATTCTCCGGTTTTGGCATCTAATATTACTAGGCGTTCTACAGTGTATTCGCCTGCGGGACGAATCCCTTCATTGTCAATTATGCCATGATTGTCGGCTCCACCAAATTCATGATCTGGTGATTCCCAATAGTCTGTACTTTCACCCACAGGCATTTTTCCGCCGAGTGTTGTGTTTTCAAGTAGCTTTTGAATGGACAATTGTCGATAAAGTTCTGGGTCATCGTCTGGTGTTACCTCGACCTCTTCTATTCTTTCTGGAACTTCGTTCGTTATGGTAACTACTTCTTGAGAAGTTGTTTCTACGCTAGCGTGGTTTTTGTCTGTGATTTCAACTGGCGGTTTCATGAACGCAAGTGCTACTAGTGTAATTAAGGCGCCGGTTGCTAAGGCTTTTTTTAGGTTGCCAAGTTTTGCGCCGGAGATTTTTCTGATTTCTTCTCTTTCTTCTGGTGGTAGTTCTTCTTCTTTTATGTCTTTGATTATTTCATACATTATTGGTTGTTCTAGGTTTGATTCCGTCTCTGGTTTTTCGGGTTGAGGGGGAGTTGGAGTGGTTTCTGATGGGTTTGTAGGAACTTCTTCTGGGGCTTTTTGAGGATGATTACTCGGATTTTCTGTGGGAGGGTCTTCTGGTTGCGGTGTTGGTTTTTCTTGCGGAATTGTTGGCTCGTCTTCTGAAGTGTCTTTTGGTCGCGGTATAGGGTTTTCTGTGTGACGGGTTTTTCTGCGTGGCCCAAAAATACGTTTCCAGAATGGCGTTGGTTTGTCTTCTGGTGTTGGCGTTGTGTCGTCTCTTTTGGGATCATCTGTGGTGTCAGTTTTTCTGTCGCCGGTATCGGTATCTATTGGTGGTTGTGGTGGTATTGGCGGAACTGGCGGCCGTGGCGGGACTGGCGGTCGTGGTGGTGGGGCTACGGTGCGACTAGGCTCTTTGAAATTGATAATTCGAGCACTAGTAAGCAGGCTGATAGTATCTTTGCTTATGCTGTTTGGCAAAGTGCCAGTTTGTAGGTACGCAATACGTTCTTCTTGTGATGCAGAATTCCATTCTTCTATTGCGTTTTTGACTTTTTGCTCGTATTGGGCATCTTTTTCTCCGCCGTCGTCCCAGGCTGCTTCGTAAAAGTCACCCCATGAGTCGCTATCTATGGAAACTTTGTCTTCGGAGAAAAAAACCGTACTTTCCATTTCGTAGGATTTTGGCTTTTGAGATCCGATTTCCTTGAGTTTTTCGTTTATGGCTTGGGCTGCTTGAGTTTTGTCGAAGTTTCCGGCGGTGTTGCTTAGACTTTCCCATCCATCGCTGTGGCTACCCGAATTTGCTTGATTTTCATAATCTTCCATGGTTTCCCTTTAATTGTTATTTAGTATGAGGCTGATAGTGTTTATGCTCTGTTGCTATTATATCATATATCGAACATGCATTGAGGAGGATGGAAATAAAAAAATAAGCCTTTGGCCTATTTCTTTGTGTGTTGGCGCGAGTGGAGGTAGATAAACTACCTCGGCCTCACTTCAAGTAAAAACAAAATACGAGAGTAAACTCTCGCTTTTATTTTTCCTTGGTGCGAGTGGAGGTAGTCGAAACCTCATCTCAAGTTTGGAAAACTTGCATACTAACCGCTGTACTACACTCGCAAGTTGTTAAATATGGGGTGGGATATCGGGATTGAACCGACGACCTTCTGGACCACAATCAGACGCTCTAACCATCTGAGCTAATCCCACCATATTTATATTATATATGTTGGGAAATAAAAAATCAAGAGTAAAATAAGAATATGTGTTATAAGTATTGACAAAAATGTGTATGTGTGCTATAATGATGTTGTCGTGGGACATTAACATTCTAGAGTCTACATTCATATATTTCCATCCTGAAGGAGGTACGATTATGGCATTAAAGGATTTTCTTCTCGGTACAGATGTGCCGGAAGAGACGGTTAGCAGAAGAGACAACAGAGACCCTAGCAGATCCACTCGAATTAACACTTCTAACCTCGAAGAGTTGGCAAAGGCGTTTTTTTTCGCCAGAGGCGCTACGACCGTAGAGGAGGTTGAGGAGAAGCTTAGGGAATACATTGACCTTCAGAACGCCAGTGTCGTAAAGGTGTACCGCTATGGTGCGGCTGACGATGAGTTCCTCGAAGACAAAGAGGACGCCGAAATGCTGGCAGACCCCACCTTTAAGGTAAAGGCTGCTCTCGCAAGAGAAGTTGACGATGGCATCGACGCTGACGGAAGAAGAAAGAAAAAGCTGGTCCTTCTCACTCGTGAGGAGATGAAGCAGTATTTTAAAACCCACCCCAGGAGGGGGTAATTCCACGACGCATGCCCGGGCTTCGGCCCGGGCATTTTGCTATGTTGTGAGTAATATATTTTTACAAAACATAAGAACTATAATATAATATAGACGTAAGCACAAAATAGTGCTATATATATTGACAAAATAGCAAAAGTGTGATACAATGGAAGCAGTCTAGGACTAATACTTAAGGTGTTAGGATGACGAAGGTCATTAACAATCGAATCATCTCAGCTTTCAAAGCTGAGATCCATCCCACATTCGTATGATAAACCCTCGAGGTGGCCAGCCTCGGTAATATAAGTCACAGGAGGTGGCGATATATTATGTTATGGCAAATTATTGTTTTTGGAATGTTAGCCTTTATCGGCGCAGACATACTTGGCTGCCTGTTTGCGGGTGGCGGGATTGTGTCTGCTACTGGTATTGGCGGTAGGCCGTGTTTGCGGCTAAGAAGCTTCACCGAAAAGCATACTTTTGGCAATTTCGCCAGGGCATTGATTATCGGTGCTATTGCGGGCTTTGCCCACTATTTGCCAAGGACAACTGAGTCCCCGTGGTGGGGATTGGTGTTCTTTGTGGCGACTATCTTGCTGTTGCTATGGGCCACTATGTGGTTCCTGCATAGAGTGAGAAGATTTAGCGAACTGTTTTGGTTCGCGGTTCTTGCTACGGCTATTATTTTGGCGGCACAATCTGCTGTCCATGTGATGGCATTGTGGTGGGAGGCCAGGGTTCTTTCCTGGATCTTCTTTGTTACACCATGGATGTTGTTTGCATTTGTGGTGGGTATTGCAGCTTTTGTAACAGCAACGCGCCTTTATGGTCGTACTCATGCAGGCGTTTGGCGAGTAGTCGCTATTATCCTTGCGATCTTAACAATCGTTAGTTTGGTAGTGATACCTGTTAACGGGGCGCAGATTGCAGGATTACCAAAGGCTTCGGCAGTTAGTAATTCAGGCGGTAATGGTGAACAGGCGCATACTGAGGCCATAAACAATCTAACGGTTAAACTGACGGCTGGACAGCTTGAACAGTTGACTGTAGAGAAGTATAAGGGCGTCTCGGAAGAGTTATTGACATCATCATTGTCACCGCATGATGCAAAAAGAACATCGCGGACGGGAATATCGGATGCTTTAACCTATGGGTTTAAGTCTAAAAAGTCTAGCGAAATGTTTAACGAAGTTGAGGTTGAGATTTTACGGAATCCGGTCTACGGAGTTACGGTGGCAAATGCCATACGTGATAAAAAGATCGGAGATACTAGGATTGGCAACTTCAATGGATGGCTGGACGGAATGGTCAAGAAAAATGATAGTAATGGCGTCTCCTATTGGTGTGAGTACCGTAATGGGGATCGATCGACTATCTATGTTTCTACCGAGTACAGAAGGTATGCAGCTACGTTGTGCACTTTCCTGGAAAGGTTAATTGACCAAGGCGTACAGGCAAGACAAACGGTGGAAAATTGGCCTCTGAATTCGTCGGCGGCGAATAATGATCGTGCCGGTATAAAGGCAAGCTATCAGTATAAGAAAGATGCACTGATACTTGCTTACGTTACCAAGGACCAATTAGAGTCTAAAAACCCGGTAGGGTTTGTCATTGGATTTAATATCCATGATAAGAGACCGGAGTTTTACGGTAAGGAAGATATTCCTAATATCGTAAAGAAGACTCCACCTACACCGTCTAATCCGCCTGGTGAGCCGGAAAGTACGACTGTACCGTCCGGCACTGGTTCGCCTGAACCTTCTAATCCGCCCAGTCCGACAAATCCGCCTAGCCCGACGAATCCGACGAACCCTTATAATAAGGACCCGTCTCTGTCGGATAATTCGGGTAAAAATGATGACCCCGGGCCTGGTCCTGACACCAATAATGGTGAAGGGGCTCAGTATTCGGCCAAGGATAATGATTCGAACTCGGATCATTTGACACCGATCGAATATGAAAAGGCCATAGAAGATTTGACTGTTATTAACGATGACCAGAAAACTGGCAACGATGACAGCAATCCTTCATATGATGGCGGCGGCGCCGCTGTAGACAATAATGGTGCCGACGACGCCAATAAACCTTCGCCACAAAAGGCGAAGGAGCCGGAACTTTCCGGTGACTCTGGAAACCAGTATTGGGATGGATCTGGTATCTAGAGATTAGGGTAATACCCTAGGTACTTTAATGCCCAGCAGCTTTTGCTGCTGGGCGACTGCCAAGATGCATTTGAGACTGAGATGATTCGGTTGCGTAGACGAAAATTAACAATTCGACTAGCAATTTACTGGACTTTTTCGCAAAGAAAAGTCCGACAAAAGAAATCAGTAAGATTTTTGAATTAGAAGTGAATTCCGACTCAAAAATTGATGAAAAGATTGCTTTTGAACTAGAAAATTTAATTGTTTATTGATTTGAAGAAAGGATAATTATGAAAACAATTTACAAATCTCTGCTTGGCGTATCTGCTGCAGCTATAGTTGCTGCTGCTACGCTGACTCCTGCCATAGTGACTGCATGGGGTGATTCTGCAAATGGTCGTCCTAGCTATACTATAGCAGAAATAAATGCCGGTAAACTCGGCGATACTATCACCTTTAACTCTATCTCTGATGGTGCGATAGGTGATGAAAAGAATTTCGTTGGCGCTAAGCTTAGCTCCGATACTGGTAAAGTATGGAATGCCAATGAAATAAACGTAAAAGACGGTGAAACATATACGATTCGTCTGTATGTTCATAATAATAGCCCTAAGGGCACAGATGCTGTTGCGGAAAATGTAAAAACTACTTTTTCGCTTCCTACTACGGTATCAAAATCTCATACTATTATTGGGTATATAGATTCATCTAATGCTACTCCTAATAGATATTGGGATGAGGTAGTTTTGAAATCCGATGACAATTTTTACATAGAATATGTAAAGGGTTCTGCTAAATATACCAATAGTGAAATGGGCGCTGTGTCTCTTCCTGACGAAGTAATTACTTCGGGGGCTTTAGTTGGTTACACTCAATTAGATGGTAAAATCCCTGGATGTTATCAATATGATGGTGAAGCCACTATTCAGGTAAAAGTTCACGCTTCTGTATCTGCTAAGCTTACCAAGCAAGTACGCATTAAGGGTACTAAAGATTGGAGCGAAGTGGTAGAAGCAAAAGTTGGTGACGAGATAGAATATCGTATTGAATATCAGAACTTACTTGCCGATAAGGTGACTGATGTGATGATTCGCGATATATTGCCAACCAACGTAGAGTATGTTGCTGATTCTACTTATGTTTATAACTACAACCATAAAGATGGCGTGAAGTTATCGAGCAATGACATTACTACTACTGGTGTAAATATTGGTGATTACGAAAGCAAGGGAAATGCTATAGTAGTTTTTGCCGGTAAGGTGGTGGATAAGACTATGGTTTGTGGTAAAAATCAATTGGTAAACTGGGCTAACTCTACTGTGAGTGGTGCTGTGGTAGCTAAGGATGATGCATCTGTAATGGTGAATAAGACTTGTGATACTCCAGTAACTCCAGATGAACCGGTAACTCCAGATGAACCGGTAACTCCAGATGAACCGGCGAAGCCGGATACTCCTACTGAGACTCCTTCCGTGATAGTGAAAACTGGTCCTGGTACGATAGTAACAGGTGCTGTAGGCGCTGGATCGGTAGTGACTGCATTAGGATACTATATTGCTAGTCGTAAAAAGTTAATGTAAGTAGACCGCTTTACCTAGGGCGGGAACTTGGAACAAGCCAGACATATGTCTGGCTTGTTTTGTGCGTGGGGATTGTTCTAAGTAAGGGGCGATCGCAATGTTATAATATGAGATATGAAGCTAAGGATTAGAAGGCTAGTATGTGTACTATTTGCTTTGGGTGGTGTGATCGTGTGGCTGGTAATAAATCCAGCGAGCTATGAAACCGTAGTTACGAAGGCGGAGGATGATGGCTTAGAATATGCTGCAGAAGCGGTAACTGTGGCGGACCCAAATGTGCCGTTGGCTGTTGACATATTGGAAAAGTTAGAAGTAAAAGGTAGAGCTCCGAAGACTGGATATAGCAGAGATGAGTTTTATAGTAGCTGGCCAACGGTGGATGGGTGTAATTTGCGCCAGAGAATACTAAAAAGAGAGTTTGGATACAGTGCCGTACTGGATGGATGTAACGTGGTGGCTGGAGAATATGATGATCCGTACACTGGGGAACACAAAAAGTTTGACAAGCGCGAAGAAATATCCAAAGGTATACAAATAGACCATGTGGTGGCACTGAGCGATGCCTGGCAGAAGGGCGCACAATATATGGATACTAAAGTGCGATACGATATAGCTACTGATCCGCTAAATTTGCTGGCGGTAGATGCGGCGGCAAATGGAAAGAAATCTGATGGCGATGCGGCGACTTGGTTGCCGCCAAATAAGAAGTTTAGATGTCAGTATGTGGCAAGACAGGTATCGGTAAAATTTAAATATGGGTTGTGGGTGACAGAGGCTGAGAAGGATGTGATAAATAGTGTGCTCGCTAATTGTCCAAATGAGCCTAGTGTAGGTGTAGAGGGATCGCGATAATATCGAATGATTGTTCGTAATTGACTATAGTGTTGGGAAAATGATTTTGCGAAAATGCTTGACTTTTGGATGAAGCTTATGTTAACATTAGAAATGTTAAAGGTTATAATTTAATGTAAATATAAATAGTTTAATCTTCATAGGAGCAGAAGGAGAAATACATGAAGAAAAGAATGATAGTAGCTGGAGCGGCCTCATTGGCAGTAGCAGCTATGCCGGTGGCCGGGGTGTTTGCCGAGACATATGGCGAAGCCGTAGTAGATCAGATACAGGTGACGGTAAATACTGTGTGCAATATGAGGTCCGATGTAACTCCACAGGAGCCTGGTGGTCCGAACGGTACTGCTAGTAAGACAGTGACGCCTGGTACTTTGATTGGAGGAGATGGTCAGTCTTGGGAGGGCAGTTATAGTAGTCTGATCTTCAGTTGTAATGACGCTGGCGGGTGGAAGGTGACTGCTCAGGGCGTAGCTGGTGTGGGCAGCTCTACTGCTCAGACGGTACTTAAAGCTAGCTCTGATGGCACAGATATACCTACTGGTACTGCTACTAGTGGCAATACATCTAACTGGGCCATTAGAGTTGTTGGCGCCGGCGCGTTGCCTGAGTACAGTGGCTATATGCCTATACCAGAAACTTCTACCACTATAGCTTCGAGTGCTGATGGTGTGAGTGGGGGTGCGCTTTTCCCTACGTACCAGGTATGGGTTTCTCCTGTGCAAAAAGCTGATACTTACACTGGTTATGTGAAGTATATATTGTCTGCTCCTTTGTGATAATAATATAGCTTTGGAAATACCGCCAGATGGTTGGCGGTATTTTGTGTGTTGCAATTATGTGTGATGATATAATATATTGAAAGATGAGCGATAAGAGAGAAAAAAAATGGTGGCAAAGAGTGCTGATGGTGCTGGCCGTGGCGGTAATACTAGGATTGGTGGGGTTTTTAGTGTATAGGTTTAATTTTGTCAAAGAGGATATGACAAATGATACAGTGAGTAAGTATTTGGTGTGCAATGGGACAGGTGTGGGAAAATACGTGCTGCTTGGCGACGATAAAAATGTAGACTACGAGGCTAGAGTGATATTCTTAGATGATAAGATTTATCGTGTGAATTTTGTGGTAAGTAAGAGATTCTCTAACGAAGAATCTACGAGTATCTTTACGACTAAACTAGGTGCGGCGTATAATGATTATATGGGGGGATATGATATTCCTAAGAAATTGATAATCAATACTGTAACGAATGTAGATAATATAGGCAAAATGGTAATATCCATAGAAGGGGGGAAATTTACTGACGAGATGGCACCGCTAGTGATGCTGGATAGCATCATGACTCAGAGTGGTGCCGACGAAGTGCAGGAATATTACGAGAAAAATGGTTTTACGTGTAGCGTGGACGAACAAGATATGGTATTATCGGAATAATGAGAGGAGGAATATGAAGTGGATTAGAATAATTGTTTGCACAGTAATATGTAGTGTAGTAGCTA
This sequence comes from uncultured bacterium, assembly GCA_902761145.1. Taxonomy (GTDB): domain Bacteria; phylum Patescibacteriota; class Saccharimonadia; order Saccharimonadales; family Saccharimonadaceae; genus Nanosyncoccus. The sequence goes on along the minus strand of CACWJA010000003.1, from coordinate 4,307 downwards.
CGCTATGCATAAGTAATGTGCATGCGGAAGGTACAGAGAGTAGCTTGACTTTTGGTCCGACGTCGCAACGAATTTCTTTGAAACCAGGGGAGACTTATAGATCTAGCGTGATAGTGTCTAATCCGGCTATGTCGGAGAATGATTTGAAGTTTCAATTATATGTAGCGCCATATAGCGTGGCAAATGATGATTATGATCCGGTATTTGACAAAGTGGGTACATATACGCAGATAGTGGATTGGATTACTTTGGATAAAACTGAGGGCACATTAAAACCAAATGATAATATGGAAATTGGCTTCACTGTAAAGGTACCAAAGGATGTGCCTGCTGGAGGACAATATGCGGCAATAGTGGCACAAGACGTAACTAGCTTTGATAGCGCAAATAATAATGGTGTACAAATATCTGGCATTAGTGCGGTAGCGTCGGTGGTGGTGGCGGATGTAGCAGGGCAGACGCGTGAATATGGCGAGGTATTTGAAAATAATATGCCAACATTCGTGATGAGTGCGCCTTTTGTGGCAAGCGCGGGGGTAAAAAACACTGGTAATGTACACACAGACGCTAAGAGTGTGTTGCAAGTGTGGCCGCTTTTTTCGGACGAAGAAATATATACTAATGAAGAAAGTGAAGATAATGATAAACTGGTGCTACCAGATACTACTAGATATTTTTTCAATACCTGGGAAGATGTGCCAGTGGTAGGAATATTCCGGGCAAAGCAAACAGTGACTATATTTGGTGAAACCTCTGTAAATGAAAAAATAATAGTAATATGCCCACTCTGGCTGCTATTTATAGTGATATTCTTGATAGCGCTACTGTTGGTATGGTTTGTTACTATAATAATAAAAAAGGTGCGGAAATCCAAGGATAAAGAGGCGAACTCGATATAAAAAGCTAGCTTTTTATATCCTCGACTCCTACAGTGTTCGTACAGGCGAGCTTCGCTCTCTACCTTCCACGTTTTTTCAGGTACGGTCCCAAAAGTATTATTTTAGTTGTCTTACCATAGAATTATTATTGCATTAATAACAATATCTAGCCGCAAACCCCCTTGACTTTCCATCGGGGGGGTACAATATAAACATAAGTATATATAGAGACCATATATAAGTGATATTTATAATTCATTACATCTCGGAAGCTACGTGATGTGATAAGTAGATATATTATCACATCACTTCGCCCCTCCGGCGCACAAACTCGCTAAAGCCAAGTTTGTGCTTAATGTTCCTCGATGCAACGAATTATAAATAGAACAACAATATTCATCTATATATCGTTTATATAATAATCAATCTAACCATATAACTAGGAGGCAATACAATATGGCTACTACTACCACTAATATCAAGATTAATATAGTAGAACCAGGTAGTTTTACACCAGTAGACCCTACTGATAGTATCACTACCACTACAGACATCTCTACTCCAGACACGGGTCTATTCACTCATGGTATAGGCGGTACAGAAGCTACTATCATAGGCTCAGCACTATTCTTGCTATTATCGTCACTAATAGTAGCAATACTATATAAGAAACATATAAAACAAGGTAAAGTCACTAAACTAGTCCATATAATAAACCAATGTAAAACAGTATTCACCTCCAAAAAACGTATCACTGCTAGCCTATCTGCTCTAGCTCTCCTAGCCTCAGTAGGTACACTAGCCATACTATTAGCAAAAAGTGGCAAAAGCAATACCAACGCAACAGAAGGAAACGAATCCTCCTCCCTCACTCTAGACGTAGATAGTGAAGAACTCACCATAGAAGTAGGCGACGAACCAGTCTTTGCAGTCCTTCCAGTAGGGCTAACTGTAGAAGAAACTACCCAAGCAGGCTACACTCTCACTGCATACACAGATAGTACAGACATAGTATCTACTACAGACTCTTCCAACAAGATCCCAATGGCAACCCTACCAGAACCAATAGAACCAAATGAAGAAGGTGTAGGTAAGGGATGGAGTCCTGTTACTACTCTCACAGATAACACCTGGGGTCTATCACTAGAACAACCACAAGACCAAAACAGTGAAGTATACACAACACTATCTACAGACCAATCTAATCCTACTATACTTAAGTCCATAGACGACTATTCAGAAACAGAAGAGAATGATACTACTACCATCTACTATGGCTTCTACATTACTCCAGACACGCCCAAAGGCATCTATGAAGGTAGCAGTATAAACTACTCGGCAACACCAAATTACATCACCACCCTATCCTTCAATGGCAATGGTAATGACGGAGGAGAAGATATGGATAACATCATCATCCCAGCAGGTACCACTATCACCCTCCCAGAAAACACATATACTAAAGAAGGCTACCATTTCACCAGCTGGGACACAGATGCAGAAGGAGCAGGTGACACCTACTCAGACGAAGCCGAGTATGCAGCTATAGCGGGGGAATCCGCAAACGTGACTCTCTATGCACAATGGGAAGAAGACGTACTATATATGCAAGATGTAGCCACCTGGGGAAGCACTCTCAGCATAGGTGATGAGGTGATCGCCGTAGATAGCCGTGATGATAAGGAATATTATGTAGCGAGACTAGCCGATGGTAATATTTGGATGACACAGAATCTAGATTTAGATCTAAACAGCCAGACAACATTAACTCCAGAGAATACCAATATATCTGCTAGCTGGACGCCAGTTAATAGCACTATACAATTTACTGGCGGAGAAGTGGATGAATGGGAAGTTAGTAGAAATATTCCTAGTTCTGCTGATCCTGGTGAATTATATATTTATAGCTCTGGTACTATAGATGACGATATGCAATATTTGTCACTAGCAGCTTGTCAGGAAACCCACCCGGACTGTAGTGCTCATAATCATGCTGGTAATTACTATAACTGGTCTGCTGCAGTAGTAAGCAATGATACTTCGAGTATGACAGAGCAATATGACAACGCCCCAGATTCTATTTGTCCAGCTGGATGGAGATTGCCTATTGGGCGAGATAGTGCTAATACTGCTTCTAGTCGCGAATGGAATGCTCTCTTAATGGCTGAGAGCATAATGAATGAACCCACAGGCATTGGTTACGATGTGGATGGATTTAACAAAATTCGTATTGCTTCTTTATGGTTGGTTCGGTCTGGATATATTACCTATGGTTCTCAGACCACACTTAGTTGGGTCGGTAGTACTGGTGAATATCATACCAGTACAGTGGGTGGTATTGGAACTTCGTATAACTTGTTCATTAGTGAATATAATCTTAATCCAGCCTATGCAAGTAACAGACCAATAGGATATCCTGTACGTTGCTTAGTTAAGTGAGTCGCAAGGTTTTATAGTTTACAAGCGGAAGTGTTTGTGATTAGATATTGAGATAATTACATTAGAGCTGGATCTGGTATAGAAGGGGGAAATTTGATATCTAATATAGAAGTAGTCCGACCCTATTGCTGCATAGTAGAGGGCTAAGGGCTACTTTTTCGCGAAAAATGTCCAAAAAAGTGTAAAAAAGTGTTGACATGGGGCGAAATGTGCGATATAATGGAGGAAGTTTAAGCAAGTCGTTATTTACGACCTCTACAAAAAGAAAGGAAGCGAGGAATAAATTGAGGTCGCCGATAGCACTTCGAGTTAATTCTTAAGGACTATCCGTTTTAACAATTTGAGATTAACGATGAAAAGATTTTAATTGACGGCAAGTAATCAAACTTCGATTACTAGTTAAGTCAATGCATAAAAAGGTAATTAAGGGCACTGATAGTGGATGCCTTGACAATCCACTGATAGTGGATGCCTTGACAATCAATACCGATGAAGGCCGTAGAAGTCTGCGATAAGCCTCGGGGATCTGACAACGAGAAATGATCCGGGGATTGCTGAATGGGGAAACCTAATACGAGTCATGTCGTATTGTCGCTACCTGAACACATAGGGTAGAGGACGGGAACCGACCGAACTGAATCATCTTAGTAGGCCGAGGAAAAGAGAATAACCAATGATTCCGAAAGTAGTGGCGAGCGAAATTGGAATAGTCTAAACCTTAAGATAACCATACGGTTTAACGGCCAGAGTTATTAAAGGGGTTGCGAAATTAGATAATTTTTATGCTGAATTGTAGTACTTACGACAGTTCGGCATAAAAACTGACAGCGTTAACTGAGCAGATAATGAGAAAATCCTTTTGATCCTAGCAGAAGTGGAAGGAATGCCACACCAAAGAGGGTGAAAGTCCTGTACGCGAAAGGGTCATAGGCATTATATATCTATTTTCAAGTAGGACGGGGCACGAGAAACCCTGTTTGAATCCGGCAG
>CACWJA010000002.1:215368-317498 GCA_902761145.1 uncultured bacterium | reverse complement strand
TCGGCGGCCTAAGGTGGGGGAGATGATTGGGGTTAAGTCGTAACAAGGCATCGGTACGAGAACGTGTCGATGGATTACCTCCTTTCTTGAGAAGGAATTGATGCGCCTATCTCCCGTAAGGGAATAGGTAGCTAGGTCGGTTACGGTTATGATTATGCAAGCTTGAATCATAACACTTCTGGCATGCCAGACGTAACATAAGCTTTTGACGATGATTTGCACAACTAAGTTGTTAAACAAATTTCACCCTCCACAAGGGTGATTTTTTGTCGTCAGAGAAGAACAAACTACTAAACTTGACTTTTTTAGTAAAATATGCTACAATTATTATAACCCACTAGCGCTGGGTAGGTACATTTATTCTACACGACATTTAAGGAGGTATACAAATGTCGATCATTTTTACGCTGAACAATGGAGAAAGTATCCCTTTAGGGAAAGAAGAGAAGATCATTAGAGTGATTGTCCATGATGACATCAAGGCAGAAACGCCGACGTCGCTGGCAATCGCCTATACGACGAGACTTTTCAAGGAATTGGGTCTCACGGAGAAGCCTGACTTCACAAGATACAAGAGCATTGCCAAAGCAATCTGTCAGAACGACGTTCTGACAAGGACGGAGCTCTGCTCCATCGATGAGCTCGTCGACAAGGCTTGGCACAGAATAAAAGTGATTAATTAGGCCCACACATCTCTTGCCCCGGCCCTACGGCCGGGGCTTTGCCATATTTTAAAATGTTTGAGGTTGCTTTTAACTGGAAATATTACTATAATAATTAGTATTACTAAGGTGGGGAGTAAGTACTTTCCATCTGTAAAATTTTTTCTAGAAGGTGATAGAATGGCTAAATGTTACAACAGACGTATTCTTTCGGATGCGCTTGCGGATCTAGGTAAGGCAATCGGCGGGGTTCCAAGGCAAAAGGACCTTACCTCAGAAATGGCGAGCCGAAGTACATATATTCGCTACTTCGGCGATTGGAAAACCGCTCTCGAGTATGCGGGCTTCGTCGATGAGCCGGTGCAGGAAGAGCATGAAGAAGATCTCATCGCAGATGACTGCAATGTTACCTCTAAAATACCAGAGATCAAGCTAGTCAATCTTTGTGGCAAACCAATAGTGTTCTTGGACGGAAGTGGTGAATCCGATGTTATACCATCTGTCGGTAGAGCATACGCGTGCATGTCTAATCCGGTTCAACCAGTTGCAGCAAAAGCTCTTAGCGCCATAATCAACGACGTTCCCGTCGTTACAGCCCGCTTAAAGAGAATCGTTGTTTATCCGGAAGGTAGCAGCAATGAGCGCAAGTTCCCAGCACCCGTAGAAAATACTTTCTACATCGTGTCAGAAGTAGTAGCTAGAAATATTTACAGGTTTGGCAGGAGCGCTCTGGATTTGTTGTATCCTCAGCGCAAATATATGGCTAACGGCATAATGTATATCGAAACTCTCGGTATGGTTTATACTAAAAACCTGCCGATCTGTGCACGGTCGTAGCCATCCCGTCCCCGGCTATCTAGCCGGGGTTTTTATATAGTAAGATCTGCGGTCAAAGCTTTATGATCAGATATAATATTATCCAATACTCTAAAGTTCTCTACATTCACATCGTTATTTACTAGAATATGATCGCATGCCACTTTCCCATTAAATTTTAACCCAGACAAGGTATTGTCTATGTTGTGTTCATGAGTTAAGTCCTTCAAAAAGTCCAATTCACGCATCGCTGGGGCTTCATGTATTATATTAAGGTCTCCGCACATTACTATGGGGCCGTCTAACTTTTTTACAATGCCGGCTACTTTTTGCATTACTTTTACTGTAACTTCGTCTCCCATCGGCGTCGGTTTCCAGTATCCGTGGTGATTCACTATTGTGATTCCACTTTTCAGCTTTGTAATCTGCAAGGTATAGGCATGCTCATAAAAATCCTGGACATCTTCTATGACGCGATATTCATTATGGACTAGCTCATTGCGTTCTTCTGCTATCTCGCTCTTGCTTAAGATAACGTTGCCTTGTTCCATAATGTTATCTTCGGAAAATATACGCATACCCCAGTTTGAACTTCTAGACTCATATTCTAGTCCGCTAGCTTCTTTAATTTGGTCAACCGTTGCAAAGAAATTTTCTAGCTCTTTCTGCTTACCATTGCTCCAGACCGCCTCTTGCATGCAGATTACGTCAAAATCATTATTCCTTAAGAAACCGAGCAAGGCTCCTTTAATTCGCCCTGTCCATACGTTTAGTTGTAATATTCTCATCTATTATCTCCTTCACCATGTAGTTTATTTCTTTTTTTACGGCTAGCCAGTTTGTCTATATTGCCATCGGCTATCTTTGATAAAGGCACACCCAGATACCGTGCCACATTTGCCACGTACCACAGCACGTCGCCAAGCTCTTTAGCTATAGCTGCCTTGTCATCATCGGAAGCGTATCCGCCTTTATCGCGAATAATCTTCTTAACTTTATCTGCGACTTCACCTGCTTCTCCCGCTATACCGAGTACCTTCTCCAAAAAACCTGGAGACTTCAAGTCCACCGAACTCTCAAAAAGATCAAACTCTGCCGCTCGTTCTTGGTATTTATCTAATTTCATCTTACCTCCTAGCTAAGCTAATTATACCACAGTAGAACCGTATTACTTATCCTTGGGCGCTAGTTCACCTTGGTTGGTAGCCTCCCGTATTATCAGGGTAGACATGCCATCTTTTTCGTAATTGATAAATGCCACATTGTCTCCGAATATATCTATTTCTATCGGGGAATCATACTCATGCGGTGGCAACAATGTACGAGTAAGCAAAAACCTATCTTTCATCTCTATATCTGTATTCTTAGTAAACTCTGAGGGGGTAATATCTTCTGATTCTATCCCGGCCTCAGCCCTGGCTCTTTTAAATTCCTCTAGTGCCTCTTTGTCGGCTATTTCGTCATAGCGGCTCCTAACAAAATAATACGGAGCCTTGGTGGCCACTACCTTGTCCCAGATCATTTTTACGCCCTCCTTCCCATAAAAAGTAGTAGCGCCGGGCTCATGTTGATGCTCATTGTAAAAATTTACCAAGGCTGGCAGGTTACCTTCGAGATTCCTCTGAGAGATAATACCTAATTTTTCGAGTTTTTCCGCTGCGGCGTATACGGTGGTGCGGTTTTCATTTATCTTACTAGCTATCTCTGTGGGTGTGCTCTGACCATGCATCACTAGGTATAAATATATCTTAGCCTGGACCTCCGATAGTCCAGCCTGTATTAGTATTTCTGTATCCATACTCATATTTTTTCACGCTTATGTTTATTTGTCAACCTCACTTTGACAAATTTCACTATACTCTACCCCTGTAAAACAACAATATTATACTATATGAATTGACAAAACGTAAGTATTTTGGTATAAATGTTGTAAAACATTTCAGGAGATTGCGTAAGAATTAATATCATGGTGGGTGAGCAGGGAAGTAGATATCATACTTCTTCCTATACCGATATTAAAGAACCTTAAGTAATTATGCATTATATTAAATCCTGATAACTCTGGGTGGGCACACTTCAGGGTGGGATAATACTCAGCTTGTTATGCACGGGCTGAGCCGGAGTATTTGACCCTCCAGCTCTGCTCGTGAGGCCGAAAGGCTAGCAAGGGCAGAACATTTACAAATTGGATTTTGGAACTACTGCGTAACTTTCTGCTTATGCACAGGCTCATTTTGTCTATTCAAAATTGTAGTAGACAATATAAGCCTGCGCAAAGCCGGCTAATATATTTACAAAAAAATATTTTTAGCCGGTTACTCCGGCAGAAAGGAGGTAGCTATGGCTACCTATTATGAACAAATGCAAAAAAACTTCACCTCCCTTTCGGAGGCATGTAAAAGTCTTTCAGGCCTCAAAAGAGGCCTAGACTTCCTGGATGAGGTCCACGACTTCGAGACACTCCAGGCCGCAACCTCGTCGACTAGAACCAGCCAGTTTGGCTGGGATGAGTCAGTCGAGGAATTCTTCCTCACCTACTATGACCCAGATGGGGAGTTTTCGCTCTCCTTCTGCGGAGACGAGAAGGAGGTGAAGGTGACCCTCGCCTTCTTCTATTATCACGAATATCGTGACTATAAAAAAGGAGGTGACGCGTACCTCCTCCATCAGGGGGAGGTCATAATACTAGACGACTGGTGGCACCGCACCGTCGAGTCCTACGAATACTGGGCGGAGCAAGGTGATTTATTCGCCGCCGCTCAAGCATTTAAGGAGAGCGGAAACCTCCGCGACCTCCAGTTGCAACTGGAGTGGTCATATGACCGCTTCGGTTGTAAATCACTGGCTGCGTGGTTGGACCCGCAGTCAGCGATGGTCTGCCTCACCTCTGCATATGTGGAGGCCGAGGCGGTGGCCAAAGCGGCAGAGGCGGAACTCCGCCGCGAGTTCAGCTTCCGGCACGTACCAGAAGCTGAACAACCCCTCCTCAGGGCGTACGTTACGATGTATCGTAACGCTCTGGGAGCACTCCTCGTATATTGCGAGGAGTAATCTCCAAAATCCAAGCTCAACGGCGGAGTAAGGTCTTCGTTTGCCCTCTCGGGCTAACAAAATAAAGCCTAACCGCTCAATGGCAGTTGAGAGACCTGCCACACGAAAACTCTCCGCGGTATAAGGTCCGTGACATGAAAACCTAACGCTCATGCCCTCGGGTAATCCCGGGGGCTTTTTCATGCTATAATACAGATATGGAAGATACGCGCAATTTAGTGGATGAGTACAAAGGTTTGTCCAATGAACAAGTTTTTGCTGCATTGGATAAAAAGCGTACTCCCTTAGAAATAGCTATAGAAAACGTCGAACACGATTTTAATATTGGCACCATTGTGCGCTCTGCTAACTCTTTTAATGTAAAGAGAGTTCATATCATCGGTAAGAAAAAATACAACCGCCGCGGTGCCATGTGTACAGATAAATATCTAGAGATTATTCATCACCCCACCATAGAAGATTTTTTAAGTGCTCAAAAAGGTAAGGAATTAGTCGCCATAGAGAACAACACTCCACGCGCCCTACCTCTGCATGATAAAAAATTTGTTCAAGAGACTACTCTTATTTTTGGCTCAGAAAATAACGGCATTACGTCGGAACTACTAGCAAAGGCCCAGGATGTGCGATATATCGAAAGCTTTGGTTCTACTCGCTCCGTAAATGTAGGCGTAGCCGCCGGGATAGCTATGTATGAATACACGAGGCAGATCGTTTTTTAGGTGTATAGATATACGCTTCCCGTGGCTTAAGCTAGTAGCCGTTCTGGTAATCGGTATCTTGGCCATCCTAGATTTACTAGACGTTACCATCTCAAAAGTAGCGGCCCCATATGGCACTATTATAGTAGCCCCCATGGCACATCATGTACGTATTAAGCGCGATATCACTGGCAAAAAGCTAGTAGCGCTTACCTTTGACGACGGCCCTTCTAGCGCTACTACGCCACGACTACTAGATGTTTTGTATGAAAAAGACGCCCCGGCTACTTTTTTTATGCTTGGCAAAATGGCTCGTGAAAATCCAGATATAGTACAACGCGTAGACAAAGAAGGCCATATAGTAGCTAGCCACACCATGTACCATCAAAACCTAATACGAATATCGTCTGCGGCAGTCGAGGACGATATTGCCGAGTCTAAGGCAGTATTCAAGGATATCCTTGGTCATGAGCCTACCCTCACTCGCCCACCCTACGGCAACACCAATGATCGTATAAGAGAAGAGATTGGTACCCCACTGATACTTTGGTCTGTAGATCCACTAGACTGGAAAAGTAAAAATGTCGACGACATTCTGGCAGTCACTAAAGAACAAATCCATGATGGCGCCATCGTATTGATGCATGATATCTATGATACTACTGTAGATGCCGTACCGGTAATTATAGACGAGCTCAGGAAAGAAGGTTATGACTTTGTTACTATACCAGAACTCGCCAAAATCCGCGGCATAAATCTATCAAACGGCACTACTTATTACAACTTTAAACCTTAACTATTTGTTGAAAAGCAGATTGCTGATAAGAGTCAGCACTAAGATATGCAGATTGGCTGTGATTAGTAGGCCTATAATTATCGTGATAATGCCAAATAACTTAACCCTGTCATAAGACGATACACCACTCGCCATATTGTCTGCAATTTGCCGATAAAACATAACGATCAGCCCACCCGCCAATGTTATGACTAGGCCGCCAAACATCCAGCCTATGTTAAACGTAAAATCCATAGGCCCATTATAGCATAATTATTTAAGTTTTGCGGCGCTCTAATATTTACGCTGAGACCAAACAATGTTATACTCGATATGAGAAAAGGAGGTTCTGACGATGCATAACAAAAAATGCAAATACATCTTTGTAACGGGTGGAGTGCTGTCGGGTGTCGGTAAAGGTATCACGGCGGCGTCAATCGGGGCAATACTTAAAGCCAAAGGTTATCATGTAACCATGCAAAAATGTGACCCCTATCTCAATGTGGATGCAGGCCTCTTGAACCCTGTAGAGCACGGAGAGTGTTTCGTAACTCACGACGGCGTAGAAACAGATCTTGACCTAGGACATTATGAAAGATTTCTAGACTTCGAAACATCAAAATATTCAATTACACTATCTGGATCTATCTATAAGGAACTGATTGAGCGGGAACGCGCAGGCGGTTTCCATGGGAAGACGGTGCAGCTAGTGCCGCACTTCACTGGGCTAGTATGCGAAAAGATTGAAAAAGCATCCGCAAACTCAGATATTCACATCGTGGAAATAGGTGGCACGATAGGGGATTATGAAGGATTGCCATTCGTAGAAGCTATTCGCTTGTTTGCAAATAAAGTTGGCCGCAGAAACTGCTTATATGTAAGCGTAGTATACGTCCCTTTTATACATACGTCCAATGAGCTCAAAACAAAGCCAGCGCAAAACGCTCTCAAAGATTTGAGAGGATTTGGAATTATCCCAGATATAGTATGCGTAAGAACAGAAAATCCATGTGGGCGAGAAATATGCAAAAAAATTGCAGCATTCTCCGGAATTTCGCCAGACGCAGTAGTGAATCTGCCGGACATAGACAGTGTATACGATGTCCCGTTTAACGTACTGAGGTCAGGAGTATTAGCGATATTGGACGACTTCGTGGATAACAATACAGAGCCAGACATGAGCCGTTGGAAAGAATTTTCTCGCAGAAGGTCCCAAAAATATGCAAAAACAGTAAAAATTGGGCTAGTAGCCAAATACGTAGGCAACGATGATACGTATATATGCGTAACGGAAGCTTTAAAAGCCGCGGCAGCGTGGAATAAAGTAAATCTAGCTCTAACATGGGTAAATGCGGAAGAAGTTGAGAATAACGCCAGTCTCTTAAAAGGACTAGACGGAATAGTAGTGCCAGGAGGATTCGGAGCAAGGGGCGTAGAAGGTAAAATCAAAGCCGCCGAATACGCCTTGAAGTACGATATACCTTACCTCGGGCTGTGTTTAGGTATGCAAGCGGCATGTATTGCAGCGGCAAGAAACGGCGGCATAAAAACCGCAAATTCCGAAGAATTCGGGGCATGCGAAAAAGACGGCAATAATGTTATCTATATAATGGAGGGTCAAAAAGGGAAAGAATCAACAGGGGGAACCATGCGCCTAGGAGACTGCAAGGCAGTACTAAAGCCAAAATCCAGAGCTGCAAAAATCTACCAAAAAGCGGCTAATACTGGCGAATATATCTACGGGACAGAGCTACTAGAGGACGGGAGCGTGGAAATAACAGAGAGGCACCGCCACCGCTATGAAGTCAACCAAAAATTCCTAGATGCTATTCAGGCTGGCGGAATAATCATATCTGGGCTTTCCCCCAATGGGAAACTCGTGGAATTTGTAGAAGCCCCCAAATGTCAGTTCTTTATAGCTACGCAAGCTCACCCAGAACTTAAGTCTAGGCCGCTAAATCCTCACCCGCTATTCCTGGATTTTGTCAAAGCTGCCAAAACAAATAGAAACTCCTAGTCAGTCGCCAACCTATTATTCGTAAAGGTAGTTGTGACGGTCCCGAGGTCCTAGACGAGGCGACGCTATGTGTTATAATGCGAATAGGAGCCAACGATATGATAAAATCGCAAAAACTAAATAAAGGAGACAAAGTTGCAATAGTAAGCTTGTCTAGGGGGCTATTAGGAATGCCCTTTTGTAAACATGAACTAGATATTGCTATTAAAAGATTGGAAGAATTTGGATTAATACCAGTTATAATGCCCAATGCGTTAAAAGACATGGATTATCTCCAAAATCATCCAGAAGCAAGAGCAAGTGATCTAAAACAAGCCTTCATGGATACAAGTATAAAAGGAATTATTTGTGCTGTCGGCGGCGATGATACGTATAAAACAATTCCATACCTAATGGAGGACAAGGAATTTATTAATGCGGCTAAAACACACCCCAAAATATTCACAGGTTTTTCCGACACAACAAATAACCACTTGATGTTAAGCAAGCTAGGACTATCAACTTTTTACGGCCCTTGTCTATTAACTGATCTCGCAGAGTTAGACAAAGAAATGCTACCTTATACGAAACAATACTTTGAGAAATTCTTCAAGAACGAACCTAGCTTTGAGATAACATCAAGCCCAATATGGTACTATGACAGAGAGAGCTATGGCCCAGAAGAAATTGGAAAACCAAGAAAATCTCAGAACGAACAACACGGCTTTGAAGTGTTGAACGGAAAAGGAAAAGTAACGGGGAAGCTGTATGGCGGATGCTTAGAAAGCCTATATAGCGCATATACGGGCGATAGATACGGTGATGAAAAGAAAATATACGCCAAATACCATATTTTGCCAAATCTAGACAAATGGAAAGAAAAAATATTATTTATTGAAACCTCCGAAGAAAAAATGTGTCCAGAGAAACTAGAGACAGTATTAAGTTTCTTCAAAAATAATAAAATTTTAGAAAGCGTCAAAGGAATAATTGTGGGAAAGCCTATAGATGAAGAATATTACGAAGAATACAAGCAAGTCTACAAAAAGATATTCGCAGACCTAGACACTCCAGTTTTGTACAATGTAAATTTTGGACATTCTGTCCCAAGATGTATTCTCCCGTATAATGCCGAAGCAACTATAGATCTTGACGACAAAAGCATAATCATCAATACTCCAATATTTGAAGATATTAGATGAACACGATACCAGAACGTCAGTATAATCTATCTACCTCCTTACAAGGAAACGAGTAAACTAGCACAAAAGCTTGACAAAAATAAGTACATATGGTATAATAAAAAGCTAAGTTAGCCATGACTTGTAGAGCCTTAAGGTGATGCGGTATTTCTTCTTTGCGAGAATTTCTGCGAATCGTTTTGTTTATCTGTATGGTAGTCAAAACGAGTCGCAGAAGCTGCTCGAAAAAATTAAACCATGCTATAATAGAAACATAAGTATTTAAGAAAGGAAACTCAATGGAACAAAATACTAATACTGGAGTGCCAATGACGCCAGCAGTAGACAACAAGCAAAAAAGTGGAAATGGCTTAAAAATCGCTACTGCGATTGCGTGCGTTGTAGCCGTTTGTGGTATTGGGTTTGGTGTTTATGGTATGATGCAAAGTACGCAAAAGGAAAGCCAGATTTCCGATTTGAAAACTCAGATGAATAATAGCAATATGGCTACTACAGTTAGTGCGCCAGAAGATGAATTTGCCGATATAGGCCAGTCCACGAGAGCATTGGTTGAAACTGCCATGGACAAAGAAAAGTCTATTGCTTGGCCGGCAGATATTGAGAGGCTAGAAGGCGAACCAGAAGTATTGGTTAATAAAATCGTTTTGCCAAAAATCATTATCACTTCAGAGGCGGCACAATCAATAAATAATAAAATCATTGATCAATACTCTAAATACTTAGAAGATGAACAAACCTTTAATAAGGGCCCATTTAGTATAACGACTGACTACGACTCTGTTGTACGTGATGATATCTTATATCTTGTTATCAGCTACGTTATGAATTCGTATCGTGCTACTGGTAGTAGCGGTTTTGACGTATATTATTATGACATAAAGAATAACACAGAATTGTCTGTGCAAGAAGTCGCAAAGAAATACAATATTCCACAAGATGCTACGATTATAATCCCTTCAGTTTCTGATAGTTTCGATTATTATTATCACGATGATAATAATTGCTACAGAATGGGATGCGAGGTCATAGATAATACTTTTTAATTACCAAATATCTAAGCTAGTTAAGCCAAATTGTTTATGGTGTTAACAGACGATTCTATAGGGGTAAAACAGTAATTTTTACCCCATTTTTCGTGCAATATCGGTGTAAAATAACACCCTAGAACTTGCAAAGTACTTAACCAGAAATCTACCACTAAAAAATCGGCCAAATGCCGACCCATATATAATCTGGTGGGGATATGTGGACTTGAACCACAGACCTCGTCATTATCAGTGACGCGCTCTAACCAGCTGAGCTATATCCCCAGTCATGGTGGAGTAACAGGGACTCAAACCCTGGACCTCTGCCTTGCAAAGGCAGCGCTCTAATCAACTGAGCTATTACCCCGTACCAACATTTTATATTAAAATCCTGTAAAAGTCAATCTCATCAGAAAGAAAATTAGCCCCGAAGGGCTAATTTTCCAGGTCATACATGAATTTTAAGTAGCCTCGCAGTTGTAATCTACTTAAAACTACCCCAATTTTATCTCACAAAATGCATAATGTCAATACTATTTTTCCACATTCTGTGCATAAATTTCGCTAGTAATGTTCGGATTCTTTAAATAAATTACAACACAATTTTAAGAAAAAGCATATTGACAAAAGTTAAGCAGTATGATATAATGAACATATTCACTCTAAAAGGGTGGTGTATTATCAATAATTTAAGAAATATGGTGGGCAGAAAAGGAGTTCTATGTCCGGAACTAAAGCTGGCGGCATGAAAGCTGCTGCTACCAACAAAGCTAAATACGGTAAAGAATTTTACGCCCGTATTGGTAAAAAAGGTGGCCAAAATGGTCATACCGGCGGATTCGCCGCTAACCCTGCTCTAGCTCGTATAGCTGGCGCTAAAGGTGGCCGTATCTCCCGTCGTGGCCCAGCCAAAAAAGCTGCCTAATAATATGGAAATCAACCTCTAGCTGATAGGGGTTGATTTTTTTGTGGTAAAAGTTTAAATCCGAGGCTATTCTTTATATCATGTAAAATTCTCGCATCTGGGACAGTGGTAAACGCCATCAGAGGTTTGATAGCAGGTAAGGCCACATTTCTTGCATTTTGATCGTGTGTGCAGCCAATCTCTATAGGTATCTAGCTCGTCTTGAATTAAATCTTCATTAATCCCTACATTGTACTTATCGGCTAGTTCGCGAGCTTTGTCCCAGGCCTCGCTTTCCATCCTGAGGCGTTCCACGTCTAACCCAAACGTCTTGTGGCCTAAAATAGCATGTGACAACTCATGCAAGAGCAACAGCTCTGAAAAAGGCTCTGGGGGCCCCAGAATGATAGTCTTAGGCGGTCGAAAAGCATACTTCTTGCCACTTTTGAGCTTATATTCTGGATAATCTTTTTGGATACGCAGTAAAAGATCATCATTCATAATAGGGAATTACTTCTGCTCCTGCTGCCTGGCATATATATAACACCCATATATCACCGATTCTAGTGGACGTTTCGGTCTACGATATTTTGCTCCAGATATCTTTGGGATGTATCTGCAGTAAAGCCTAAATATCTTACCCATCGGACCGCCCAGAATAATCGTATCGGGATGGTATTTCGCTACGATATCTGGCAACCCCAGGTACATACGTGCCGCTATGTCTTGCATGACTTTCTTACCTCGCAGGCTCGTAGCTGCATCGATATGGTATTTCTTCCCAATGGCACTGGCTGCGGCAATGTCTTCCCATTCGGCAGTCTTGTCATCATAGTGGTACATCCAATGTCCAGGCTCAAAATCCGCACTGTTCACTATGCGGTCCTTTTCTGCGATGCCTCCACCGATTCCAGTCGAAAAAGTAAGGAATACTGTACGTCCAGGCAGGCCATGGGCCTCGTATATGGTGGCCAAATTTGCGTCGTTCTCAAAATAAATAGGACAGTCGAACAAAGATTTTATAGGGGTATATATGTCTATATCGCCCCATTCGCGATTGCCAAACCGGACTGAATAATTTTTTTGTACAATACCAGGAATCGCTACGACTATACCATTTACTCTGTACTTACGAAAAGAACCTAGCTTATCCACTAAAGTGTTTATAAAAGTTTTTGAACCTTGTGAGGTGGGGAATTTTATCCTACGCACCACCCGCCCACGCCGAGAGAATAATGCAATTAGCGTTTTGGTGGCTCCTATATCTATAGCTAAATACATAATACCTTGATTATATCATGTACTTTTGTTATAATACAGGTAATATTAGGCTCATTCATGAGCATCGCTTGCAGGTGCTGATGAATGGGCCTAAAGAAAGGAAAATAATTACATGGCAAATGCCAAAAAACTCACTATGGATGAGCTTCTAGAGGCTAATGAAGCAGCATCCAAGAAAATCGTTGCGGGAGATACCGTAAAAGGTACAATCTTATCCGTCAAAAAACACGAGATCTTGATCGATCTCGGTGCACAAGGCGTAGGCTTCGTTCCTCGTCGTGAAGCCGCCTTTTCACGCAATCTTAAGGCAGGGGATGAGGTGACAGCATCTGTAATCGAAACAGAAATGAAGGATGGCTATACTTTACTATCTATGCGCAAGGCAGTTAAAGATAAGAGCTGGGATGAAATACTAGCCAAGCTAGATGATGCTACTACTGTAGATGTAGTGCCATTTGACGCCAATCGTGGCGGTTTGCTGGTAGAATACGAAGGAATACGCGGATTCTTACCAGTGTCACAATTATCAGCAGAGCACTATCCACGCGTAGGCTCTTCAGATAAGGACGAAATATTGCAAAGATTAAATTCGCTTGTGGGCAAGACTATCAAGGCTCGCATTTTGGATGCAAACAAGAAAGACAACAAGCTCATCTTCTCAGAAAAAGAAGCAGTCCGTGACGGCTTGGCTGCACGGTTTGCTGAGCTCAAGGTCGGAGATGTTATTAAAGGCGTAGTTACAGGTGTAGTAGATTTCGGCGTCTTCGTAAACATTGACGGGATTGAAGGCTTAGTGCATATTTCTGAAATATCATGGGAGCGCGTAGGCGCACCAGCAGAATTTGTTAAAGTCGGTGATATGGTGGAAGCAAAAATTATCGCCATAGACAAAGAGCGCTTGTCTCTATCTATGAAGCAACTTTCTGAGGATCCATGGTTGTCGGAAGTCGCAAATCTGAAGAAAGGTGCCGTCGTAGAGGGCACTATTACCCGCATTACGCCATTTGGAGCTTTTGTTCAGATTTCCCCAGCAGTAGAGGCTTTGGTGCATGTTTCTGAGCTAGGAGAAGGTTCCGATGTTGATCCAGAGAAAATCTTTACTCTAAATGAACGAAAAAACTTCAAGATTATCGACATAGACAAAGAGAACCGTAAGATTTCACT
The DNA here is from genome assembly GCA_902761145.1 of uncultured bacterium. Classification (GTDB taxonomy): domain Bacteria; phylum Patescibacteriota; class Saccharimonadia; order Saccharimonadales; family Saccharimonadaceae; genus Nanosyncoccus. The sequence goes on along the minus strand of CACWJA010000002.1, from coordinate 303,924 downwards.
AGCCATCAAAAAATAAAAAATAAAGCAGGAAAATCCCTGCTTTATTTTGTGCTTATGATATAATTAAGCAAACTACAAGGAGACCTTTGTGAAATCGAACAAGAAAGAACATGATAAATATCCGTGGTTTAAATACTACGACGAAGAAAATATTCCTAAAAATATTGAGTATCCAGATTGCTCAATGGTAGATATGGTAATTCAGTCTGCCGAAAAATGGCCGGACAATACAGCATATATCTACTATGGACACAGAGTCACTTACAAAAACTTCGTCAAAAAGATAGAAAAAACCGCACGTGCCCTAAAAAATTACGGAGTTAAAGAAGGTGACCGTGTGACTATTTGTATGCCGAATACCCCAGAGGGCATTACGATGGTATATGCTGTCAATATGGTAGGGGCTATTTGTAATATGGTACACCCATTGTCATCTGAAAAAGAACTAGAGTACTACATAAAAGTTGCCGAGTCCAAATATGTACTAGTAATTGATGCTGTCTTTGATAAGATCTATCGCCTTCGCGATACAGCCGGCCTAGAGCGCATTGTTGTAGTGCGGCCCAGCGATGGACTTGGGTTCTTGAAGAAAAAACTCTACAATACTCTACATGTCAAAAAAGTTCGCTTGCCGTCAAATGATAATAGAGTAGTACTATGGGAAGATTTTATTGCTAACTCATACTTTTATCAGGGTAATTACCATGAGGAGCGTGGTGGTGATGATTTAGCAGTCATCATGTATTCGGGCGGTACTACCGGTGCTCCTAAGGCTGTCATGTTGTCCAATCTTAATATCAATGCCGAATCTATCTGCGATGGCACTATGATCAAACAAATTGTACCAGGCGCCACGGTGCTATCGATTCTTCCACTATTCCATTGCTTTGGCTTAGGCGTGTGTATCCATACTCCATTATGTAAGGGTATGGGCTGCATTCTAATCCCGGCCTTTTCACATAAACAATTTGCCGATATTATCAAGAGAAACGAGCCAAACTTTATCGTGGGGGTACCCACATTGTTCGAGGCCTTAATCAATACAAAGCTCAAGAACGATGATCTTAAGTCCGTCACGGCAGTTATATGCGGCGGTGACGCACTCAACCAAACTTTACGAGATAAAGTTAATGAATATTTGACCGCACATGGCTCTAATGCCAAAATACGCGTAGGTTATGGTCTTACCGAAGGTTCCGGTGCAGTATGTTTATCTCCAGAAGATGCTTTTTCTGATGGCATCGTAGGCGCTCCGCTCCCAGATATTTCTTTCAAGATAGTAAAGAATGATACTTTCGATGAAGTACCAATTGGAAAAGAGGGCGAAATATGTATTTCCGGACCACTAGTGATGATGGGATATTTGGGTGACGACGCCGAAACTGCACAGGCTCTTCGTGTCCATCCAGACGGCAAACTGTGGCTGCATACCGGTGATATCGGATACCTGGGTAAGGACGGATTCATCTACTTTGCTCAAAGGCTCAAGCGTATTATTATTTCTTCAGGGTACAATATTTATCCAACACACTTAGAATCTATCATCAATTCGCATGAGGGCGTACTTACATCTACAGTCATCGGTATAGACCATCACTATAAAGGTCAAGTTCCTAAAGCCTTCATAGTGCTAAAGCCAGGGTACAAAGCAGGGAAAAAGATCGAACGTGAAATACGCGAACTTCTAGAACGCAACGTTCCTATCTATGCATTACCGGTAGCGTATGAATTCCGTGATAAGCTTCCTCAGACCAAAGTAGGCAAAGTTGCTTTCAGGGAGCTCGAAGAGGAAGAAAAATCAAAAAAATGAGAGACGTCGAAGTCCATAGGATATACAAACATTTCAAAGGTAAATCGTACCTAGTAGAAGACATCGCTTTTCATAGTGGGACCACAGACAAAATGGTGTTATACCGTGCACTGTATGGTGACGGAAAGCTATGGTGTAGGCCATACGACGAATTTATATCAGAAGTAGATCACTCCAAATATCCAGACATCTCACAAAAATACCGTTTTGAATTGCAGGATATATAAACCAATAGCAAAATATGGTAGAATAACAATATGTTTTGGAAAGTTTTACTGGTTCTTATTATATCCATGATCCCGCTAATAGAGCTTCGCGGCGCTGTTCCTATAGGTATAGGCTTTGATTTTGGGCTTGAAGAATGGCAAGTATTGATAATAGCCATTATCGGCAATCTTATCCCGGTTCCATTTATCTATTTTTTTGCACGTAAATTCCTGGAATGGGGTAGCAAGAAAAAATGGAAGCCCCTCAGGCAGTTTTGCAATTTTTGTCTCAAAAAAGGAGAAAAGGCGGGAAATAAGCTTCTCAAAAAAGCAGGAAGCTATGGTACCTTCTTTGCTTTGTTCTTGTTTGTAGCCATACCTATTCCTGGCACAGGCGCCTGGACAGGCACCTTGGCTGCTAGCATTCTGAAACTTGATTTCAAGAAAACCATGATTGCTATCATGTCCGGAATATTGGTAGCTGGGCTTATTATGCTCGCAGTTGCACTGGGATTATTTAAAGGCATTCTCGGCGGCTAATAAATACTTAATTCGATGTAATTTCCATAAAAATTAGGCACTTTAAGGGTTGCGTACCTAATTCTGGCTCCCCATATAGCGGGTTTTAGAATGGCTTGCTATAATTATGGCCAAGTCTATGGTAATCTTCTCGCCGAATTTATCCGTCAAAATCTACCAGAATAGTCGCATCAATGAACTTGAGTATGTGATATAATAGTTAACATAAGTATTTTAGCAAAAGGAGTATTATGGAGCCAAATGCACCAGTCGCAACACCCTTGAGCGACCAAAGCAAACAGGGAAAAGGAAAAGGTTTAGTTGCTGCTACTGTAGTCGCTTCTGTTGTGGCTGTATGTGGTATTGGCTTCGGTGTCTACGGGATGATGAAAATGAATACAGGCGAAGGACCTGTTGAAACTTCCAATAGCAACTCACAAACAACAAATAATGAACCTAGCGACCAAGCTCTAAATGCTTATGAGACTAACGATTTAAGAGCCAAAACTCTTCGCCTATTAGGATCCCGCAACGGCTTATCTATAAGAGATTATTACGATAGTAATTCTAGGAGTTTCATAGTCCTCAGTAGCTATATGCCAATCACACGGCTAGTTACGAATGAATTGGATGATTCCTCAAAAGTGTATATAACTCTAGAAACTACTGTATTAGATAAAGAGAAATACTGTAATTACCAATGGACTGATGGCGTGAAAGATGATATTGTTTCGGCACTCGGCCAACAAGCCTCCAATATAGATTTTGGCAACACCAATATGGATTGCATTTCTTACGACAAAGCAAATAGCGACCACAGTAGTTTATGGGGAGAAAGCATGCCAAAGATTAATGGCACATCTAGCGCTGATGTTGGCGATTTTGCATACGGCTCAAATTTAGATGCCTACTATTATCATATTATGGGGGGGAGAGGAGGACTTTGCTCGGGTTATGTTGTTGGCAGAATAGCAAATATTGGTAATAACCAGGATTATGCCTACGTTGACATTAATGCGGGATCCTTTGATGTATGTGCAGATAGTGCTGGCGAGCTTTACTCCGACGTTGAAAGGGGAGAATTGTATAAGACCATTGATCAGGATAATATAGACTGGAATGGGCTTGGATTAACAGTAGAAGACTACGAAGCCTTGCAGCCTTATCGCTTTATATTTAAAAAGAACTCCGACGGCATCTATTCTTTTTCGACTGTTGAAAAGTTGTAGAAATATCAATAAAGGACTTCTGTGCTAAATAAGTAAACACCGCCCAATTTATCACGGACGGTGTATTACTGTGGACAAATATGACGAATTAGTCCAAAAGACGGAAAAGCGAATGGATGAAATCGATGATGAACTAGTTGCGCTCGCGCAGAATTTTAAAGGTTCAGAAATGACTGCTATTCATCTGTTAAAGCTAGCTAGCAATGCCGAAAAATTATTCAAAAGTTCTAAACCTGCCGTAAAAAACCAAATTTTGCGTTTGCTAGTTTCGAACTTAAAAATTAGCCAAAAAAAGCTCAGTTTTGAGTTACTAGAACCTTTCAAATTTTTATATTTTACCCCTATTAAATCAACCATTTTGGACGCCCCTACTACTGATAGCCATAACAAAATTGGACGTACAAGGGGGGTTGTACGTCCAATTTGGCTCCCGGGACTGGACTCGAACCAGCAACCTCGAAGTTAACAGCTTCTTGCTCCACCATTGAGCTACCCGGGAAAATAAAGAACGTACCCTCATTATAGCATATTTTCTCAAAATATGATAAAATTAAAGGAATAATTTATTCATTCTAAAACAGAAAGGAGAGTTATGGACGAAAAAACTATTCAGATTGCAGGTTCTATCACGGTAGATGAATTAGCTACTGCACTTGGCCTTTCTGTGACAGAGCTCATCGGTACGCTTTTTAAAAATGGTATCGTGGCCACTATTAATCAACGTCTAGACTATGAGACAGCTAGTATCATCATAGAGGAGCTTGGCCTTAAAAATGTCAAACTAGAGCGAAAAAACACTTCCACTAAGACATCCGATTTCCATCGTGAGCTATCAGATAAAGCCGTAACTCGTCCACCAGTAGTAGCGGTGATGGGCCACGTGGATCACGGCAAGACCACACTTCTGGATACTTTATTACATAAGAAAACAGTAGAAGACGAAGCAGGTGGTATCACTCAGCATATTTCGGCATATCAGCTAAAGCACGACGATAGGCTCATTACATTTCTAGACACACCAGGGCACGAAGCCTTTGCAGCTATTCGCCAGCACGGCGCCATGCTTACAGATATCGTGGTTATAGTAGTAGCCGCCGACGACGGCGTCAAGCCCCAGACAGTAGAAGCTATCAACTTCGCCAAATCTGCCAACGCCAAAATCATCGTAGCCATCAACAAGATAGATCGTGAAGGTGCTGATATTCCTCGCACCATGGCAGATCTCAGCCAGCACGGCCTTCAACCAGAAGAATGGGGTGGTGACATAGTCATGGTGCCTATCTCTGCCAAGATGAATCAAAATCTAGACAAGCTTCTGGATATGATATTGCTCACTGCTGATATCGAAGAGCTCAAGGCAGATGTGGATATTCCTGCCGAAGGGCTGGTAATCGAGTCCCACATGGAAGTAGGAAAAGGTTCGGTGGTTAACCTCCTTGTTACTGGTGGGGAATTAAAAACCGGCGAATTCATGGTGGCCGGAAGCACCTATGGCAAAGTTCGTACCATGCTAGACTGGAAAGGCAAGCCCAAGGGTAAGGCTACGCCATCTACCCCAGTTGCCATCACTGGGTTTAAAGAACTACCTAATTTTGGTGATCGCTTTACGGAAGTAAAGGACGAAAAGACTGCTCGCAAGATGGCGCTTCTCAATGCTCAGGCTATCGCAAACGAGTCCGCCAGTGCCAATGTCACCAGTAGCGATCTACTTCGTATGATGAATGTGGCCGACAACTCCAAGACTTTCAATGTGATTATCAAAGGCGATGTGCTTGGTTCGGTTACCTCTGTAGTAGACAGTCTCAAAATGATAGACACCAAAGGTGAGATTACGCTCAATATAGTATCTACAGGGGTAGGCGACATCAGTGAGAACGACGTCTATATGGCAGCTGGTGGCAACACGGTAATTTATGGATTTAACGTATCAGTACCTATTAATATTTCCAAAATGGCCGCTCGCGACGGTGTACCTATTCGCACCTATCGTGTAATCTATGAGCTCTTAGATGACGCCAAAAATGGCATGGAGAGCCTGCTCGATGCCGAGATAGTAGAAGAAGACAAGGGTGAGATGAAAGTCCTTGGCGTATTTCGCACAGAAAAAACATCCATCATCGCTGGCGGAGAAGTGCTCAAGGGCGATGTGCGACCAGGGTTCCTCGCTCGCGTAGTTCGTGACAAAGAGTACCTTGGTGAAGCAGAAGTCACATCCGTACAAAAAGAAAAAATGGACGTAGATAACCTAGTTGCTGGCGAGACCGGTGGCCTAGCCCTAAAAACCACTTCCAAAATAGACCTCCAGATTGGCGATCGCCTCAAGTTCTTCACCAGAGAATCTAAAAAACGCACTTTATAGCATAAGCGTAATATGGTATACTTAAATTATGGAATTTAACGATAACTTTTTGCAGGAAATGGGCTTGTCTGAGATGCCAGACGATCAAAAGCAACGCTTTCTTGACTACGTTCAGGAAGAATTAGAGGTCCGCATCGGCGAACGCATCTCGGAGGGGCTTAGCGAAGTCCAGCTCAATCAGTTTGACCTAATCACAGACCAAGCCGAAGCCACCAAGTGGCTAGAAGCCAACCGCCCGGATTATCGTAACATCGTAGCTAGCACCATTGCAGAAATGAAAGATGAAATTCGCGCCAACCGCGATAGACTTATCGGATAACAGCTTTTCCGTAGCCATTGATAAAACTTTTTGCGTCCATTGGTTTTTTACCGTCTGGTTGTAGCTTATCTATGGCTATTATTTGGCCGTCAGCGCATTTCAGCGGCAATACCGCTGCCTCACCCGACTTTCGCTTATGAGCGGCTAATATAGCGCAATTTTTGCCGTAGAACGCATATTTGGCCTTCGGAAAGTCTTGATATGCTATTATTTTTCGCAATACTTCATCCGCGCTCTCTGTATCGGGGTGTAAGGTACCCATGGATTTCTCCATTTTAGCAGTAAAAGTAGCCTTGGCATCATCTTGCCTAGCGGGGGCAGGTAGGTTATCGATATTATTACAAATCCACTCTGCTCCTACCTCTGCTAACCTCTGGTATATTATGGACTTATCTAGGGGTAAGTCAGTCAGCGTGGTCTGATAATATATCGGTCCAGCATCCATAGCTTTTGCTAGTTTCATTATAGATACGGAGAAATCCCTATCTCCAGCGAGTATCGCACTCTCTATAGGAGAAGGACCTCTATATGCAGGTAATAGGGAAGGATGGATATTCAGTATCCCCTCTGGCTCAAATAGCTCCAGTACATTTTCTCTAATTATCACCCCAAAGCTGGCTAGCACACCGTGCACCTTTGGTATCTTACGCTTTATTTCGCAAACCTGCGCCAGGTCTTCTTTGGTCCTTGCGTGGAATATCACTTCAAAATGTTTCTCTAGCACCGCTAGCGCAGCATCTGCCAATGGACCATTACCGAAGAAGATAATTTTATTCATCAGGGAACAGCTCTTTGTTATTGGCTATCTTGGCGTCGTAATCTACCGGCTCTAAGTCACCCTTGTCGTTCATTTCGTAGAATGCATCTTTTACGCCTTTGATATGGTCTATAAAAAGTATTCCGTCGAGATGGTCTATCTCGTGCAATAGCGTACGTGCCAGTTCATCAGTAGCCTTAATACGCACCTCTGTACCATCTTCTAGTTTTGCCTTGACCTTGACTTTGCTGGCTCGTGGCACCTTACCATAGATAGATGGCACTGATAAGCAGCCTTCGTAATCTGTCTTTATCTTGCCCTCGGCCTTGATTATCTCTGGATTGATCAGGGCGGTAAAAGTAGCCTTCTTCTTGTCCGCCATATCGTCGCGTACTATAATTATACGCTTATTTACGCCCATCTGAGGTGCAGCCATAGCGGCAGATAGTTCATAAGGATGTGCTTTCTCCCAGTCTAGAGACAGCTTGCGCATATTCTCAATAATATCCAGTACCTCGGCGTCAATTTTGCCAACTTTGGTGGACTTTTCGCGTAGTCTCGGATCTGGGGTGGTAATAATTTTCATAAGCCAATTATATCACAGAATGAATATCTCGTAAAATAACAGAGCGACATAGATCTTGTTATATAATTCACCGTATTTCGGAAGCTACGCTTTGATGTAATCAGAGATTATACATCAAAGCTTCGCCCCTCCGGCGACCAAACTCGCTAAAGCCAAGTTTGGTCTTTATGTTCCTCAATACTAGTGAATTATATAACGAGGCTGGTTGATGGCAGCATCACAACAGCCCTGGTGGGTCGAGAGCAATATGAAAATTCGGATCTAGGTCACTACAAGCCTCTACTAGGGCTTTTCGCGACTTTGCGCGCACCACTATTTGCCAAGTATATCCACGGCTAGTATGCTCGTGAAATGCCGGCATTGGTGGGGATACCGTTAATTTTGGGTTTTTTGCGAGATTTTTCACGGTAGAACGGACTTTTTTTAGTACTACAGCCTCTGTTCTCATAGTGATCTCTAGTTTCATTACAAACATATACGGCGGAAAGCCCGCTCGGCGGCGTTTATTAATCATATACTTGTAGAATCCCTCATAGTCTGCAGCTAGCGCGTAGTTTATCACTGGGCTATCCGGCCGAAAAGTCTGCACATACACCTCTGCCACCTCTGTATGTCCACGTCCTACTCTACCTATTACTTGGGTCAGCAGCTGAAAAGTCTTTTCCTCGGCCATATAGTCGGGCATATTTAGCCCTGCGTCTGCCTGCGCTACTCCTACAGTGGCAAGCCTGGGTAGGTCCAGCCCTTTTGCCAGCGCCTGAGTACCCACGAGTATATCTACTTCACCCTCACGCACCTCTGTGTATAGCGCATCAAGACCTTCGTTCTTTTTATTGTCCGCATCAAACCTCTGCACCCGCGCCTTAGGGAAGAGCATCTTGAGCTCATTTTCCAGAAGTTTTGTGCCGAACCCCTTGTGTACTAGCCCTAGCGAGCCGCATTTAGGGCAGCTAGAGGGGACTCGCTCGCTATAGCCGCAGGCATGACACACTAGCTCGTAGGTGTCAGAGTGTAGCGTCAGAGGTAAATAGCAATTAGGGCATATCATTTCTTCGCCGCAGTTTTCACAGATGGTAAGTGGTGCTGACCCCCTGCGATTATGAAATATCAGGGTTTGCTGCCCATTATCTAAATTACGACGTATAGCCGCTATCAGACCATTAGAAAAATAGCGATTTTTGCTAAAATTATCTCTTGCTCGGAAATCCACTATTTTGATATCTGGCTCTATAGCGGTAGCCTTGGCTTTTTCATTAAGAGTTACTAGCGAACCCTGTCTTTTCGCTAGGTAATAATCTTCCACTGTAGGTGTAGCCGACCCTAGTATTAGACTGATACCGAGGTTCTTCGCCATAAAGCTAGCCACCCGTACTGCAGAGTATTTGGGGGTATTCTCCTGATAATAAGTAGATTCGTGCTCCTCGTCTATGATTATTAGCCCCAAATCCTTGAGGGGCGCAAACAGTGCCGAGCGTGGCCCTATCACTATCTTTGGCCCGCTCGCCTCGAGTAGAGAATTAAACACTAGGTGTCGCGCTGCCTCTGTCTGTCCAGAGTGGATTAGTACTACTCTGCTACCAAAACACTCGCCAAATACCCGAACAAGTTGGCTGGTTAACGCTATTTCTGGCACCAGCAGAATGGTGGATTTTTGCTCGGGAAGGGCATTATTAGCCATTTTGAGGTATATATTTGTCTTACCACTACCAGTCACGCCATGGAGCAGTTTCGTGGCTCCTGGCGCCTCGTAGAGGGCTTGTAGGGCATTTTTTTGGGCCTTATTCAGTGGAATTTGAGGCTTGCCAGCGATATGTTCGGTTTTTTTAACATTCCCGAACATTTGTTCGGTTTTGCGGCGCGTTTTCTCCACCCCTTTTGGCAGTATGAGACCGAGAGTGCTAGCTAGTGGAGCTTGATAATAATCTGCTACAAACCTAGCCGTAGCCACGAGATGTGCCGGCAGCGGCGTTGAATACAAAACTTTGGTAATAGACTTGGTAGCAAAATCTGGCTGAGCAACTTTTTTACATACCACACCCACAGCTGCGCCACGGCCCAGCGGCACCTGCACTATCTGCCCAGGCAGCAGGGAAGCATCCGACGAGTACGTCAAAATACTCCCCTTACCAAACACCTTCCCAGGTATTACCTCATAAAACATGTATATATTATACACTATACAGAGGTAAAATGCCTTCAGCATAGCAGCTATTTCGTATGCGAACCCGCAAGAGGGTGATAAAGTCAATCTATTTCAGGATGGCACAACATATATTGTCAAAAAAATAGGCCCCGTCAACGGTCAACCCACTGGCGCAAAATCCATCAACAAACATGTGTTTGTGTGGGTGTGTAATTTTCTTTTTGGCGGCCTAGGTGTAGATCGCTTCATTCGTGGACAAATCGGATTAGGCATATGTAAGCTATTATTTGGTTGGCTAACTCTGGGTATTTGGCCACTCGTAGACTGGATTATCTCCATTGTAAAGGCCTATGGAGAAGCTTACGGTAACGTAGAGAATATTTCTTTCAATCAGGACGGTAGCTATACCAGATAATAATATTGCAATACAATATTTGAGAAATACCCCTAGTAATCTATCACTAGGGGTATTTGATTACCTAATCCAGAGATAATATGATAGATTATAGACACTGTTGTAAATTTTACCAATCATGTGCTATAATAGAGAGAATTAAGCGAGGTAATATGTTAGATATATTTGTGACTTCTAGGGTGCGGCGAAAAATAATCGTGGTATTTGCCAAATACCCAGATTTCAAGACTCACGTGCGAGGCTTGGCCCGGCTCATCAAAGAAGACCCTGGTAATATCCAGAGGGAGCTCAATCGCATGGTGGATGGCAAATTCCTATTAGTCACCAAGCGAGGCAAGACTAAGGTTTACCAGACGAACAAGCAGTTTCCAATCTTAAAGGAGCTTCAGAGTATAGTAATCAAGAGCCAAAAAGGTAACAAGCCTAGCAAGACCATAGGCTAGTATAAAAATAACTATAAACAAAATGAGTAAAATATTTGAACAGTTACTACAGTTGCGTGGGCTAAATGAAGAGTTTTTGCATCCGCAGTATGGACATACTGCGGACCCATATGTATTACCAGGGATGCGCGAAGCCGTAGACCGTATTAAGCGCGCCGTGGAAGGTAAGGAAAAGATCCTTATTTACGGTGATTATGACGTAGATGGCGTAACCGCCAGCACGGTAATGGAGGATACGCTAAAGCTCGCCGGCATTCCGCAGGAAAATATAGACATCATGCTGCCAGATAGATTTGCCGATGGCTATGGTATGAGCCCAAGACTAATCAAGCGTGCACAAGAGAATAACGCTACTCTAGTAATCACAGTAGATTGTGGCTCGCGCAACCATGCCATTATCGATGAGCTTAGTACCATAGGTATAGATACAGTGGTAACAGATCACCACGAATGTGGTGATAGCTTGCCAGAGGCTGTAGCTGTGGTCAACCCTAAGCGCCCAGACTATACAGATGATGCAGCGGGGTTAAAAGATCTTGCCGGTGTGGGCGTGGCGTTTAAACTAGCCGAAGCTCTCGTGAGAGACGGTAGCATCCCAGCCGGGCAAGAAAAATGGCTGCTAGATCTAGTGCTAATAGGTACTATCTGTGACAATATGGTGCTTACGGGCGAAGACCGTATCTTGTGCTATTATGGGCTGAAAGTGCTAGAAAAAACTCGCCGTGCCGGCCTAAAAGAGCTAATGGCTAGTGCCCTAGTAACAAATTTAACATCCGAGAGTATAGGTTTCCAAATCGGCCCACGGCTTAATGCTGCTGGGCGGCTGCAGACGGCAGACTTAGCTTTAAACTTGCTTCGTGCTAAGTCTAGTGCTGACGCTGCCGCTCTGGCAGCACAGCTAGAGGAGCTCAATAAAAAGCGCAAAAAAGAGCAGCAAGCAGCTACGAAAGAAATTTCCGACAGAGGCGTAGCGGATGACCCAGTCATTATAGAGACCGGCAGATGGCACGAAGGTATCATCGGCATCGTGGCTGGCCGCCTAGTAGAGCAGTATCAGCGGCCGAGTTTTGTACTGACAGAGGTAGAAAACGGTATTTACAAAGGCTCCGGCCGCAGCTTTGGTGACTTCAGCCTGGCCAAGGCCTTGGACTATGCAAAAGATACCATCATTGGCGGCGGTGGCCACGCCGGTGCCGCCGGTGTACGACTAGACGGCAAGCAGCTTTATGCCTTCCGTGAAAAAATCAATGAATACTATCGCAGCCTACATCTAGTGGATCAAGAAAAACATCTACGTCACCATGCAGATCTAGACGTCAATAATCTGGCCGATTTTTCGCTAGATCTTATCGAAGAGCTCAAACTTCTGGAGCCATTCGGCGCAGGGAACGAAGAGCCCATTTTTCGCCTACAAAACGTAGAAATAATCAATACTACACGTATGGGCGCAGACCGGAATCACTTGCGCGTAGACGTACGAGATGGACAAGGCAGCACATTAAAGCTAGTCGCATTTTTTGCTCCAGATGAGTGGCTGGCACTTACTACGGATGATCATATTTCACCTCTCATCGCTATCTCTGCTAATGAATTTAATGGTGTAACATCTGTAGAAGGTCGCATAATAGATATAGATATGCTATAATATCCTCATGAAAAAGGTAATCCTAAAATGTAAACTTTCGTCTCGCGAGAAGTTCGAAGACAAACTATCCGATATAGATCTAGATTTCTCGGCCATATATTGGCAGCACGACCGAGTGTATTTGCCACGTGGCTATAAGCCAGGGGTGAATCTCCCCCGAATGATCATGCGCACCGAAATGAAATCAGTAGACAAACCACCACAATACACGCTAATCCTGAGGCGCCATATCGAAGATTCTGATATTGATGTGATTGAAGAGACATCCGTCAAGGATTACCAGAGCGTAGTAAATATCATATTGCAACTTGGCTTCAAGCTTGCTGGTGAAGTATCTCGTCGTCGCCAAGATCTCAAGATGGGTGAAGGAACTTATATTTACTTAGACAAAATCGACGGCAAACCTGGTCACTACGCCAAAATAGAATCCACCCTCAGCGCGGGGGAATCCTCCATCGAAGCCAAATCCGATCTCAAGAAAACTTTTGAGACCCTCGGCGAAACGAATTTTGTAAATAAACCATATATAGAAATACAATAGATTATCAGATTCTGAAAAAACAAATTGCTGATTACTGCCACCTCACTTGCTGCGTTTCGGAAGCTGCGCTTTGGTGTAATCAGAGATTATATACCAAAGCTCCGCCCCTCCGGCGGAAAGAATTGCCTAAAGGCAATTTTTCCTTAATGTTCCTCAATTGCAGCAAGTAAGATGGCATTTATGAAAAAACTTTTGTCTATCACTACCTATAGCGAAGTGCCGTGGTAAAAATTTCTTACCACATCGCGCAGCTTCCGAAATGTAGTGAGTAAAGCAATAGCACAAGTGTTTATCTATCCTCTAGGTGGCTCGCCATCAGGCTCAGATAGTAGCTTCTTGGACTTAATCTCGTATCTCTTGCCGTTAACCGGCGATACGTAGTAATCCTCATTAAGCAGATTTACAAACATAGTCAAATCTTTGTCGTCCATGATAATGATAGACCCATCATCATCTGTCATCAGCTCTAGTTGCATCTCGTCAGCATAGTCTAGCAACTTGTCCTGAGGCATCTCCTCGGCTATATCCATCGCCTGAACTTTTTTAAGTATCGGCTTTTTATCCATAAGGAGGGAATCAAGCGTCAAGCCTTCGGCGAAAGATAGCTTGTATTTCTCTGTAAGTTCCTTGGCCTTTTCCTCGGCTATCACCTGTGATTTATAGTCATACTGGAATAGATTTTCAAACTTCGCCTGGTTAAACACTATAATAGTGCCATCTACTATAGCTACTTGATTATCCTCTGGCATTTTAAGCGCTATCTCGGCTGAAAACGGCTCAAAACTCTCGCCGTTGATCTCCCAGGACGTAGCGCCCTTGAGTGCTGCCGACGCAGGCAAGATCTTGGCTATATAAAAAGTCTTCATACCTTCCTCACCTGGGTAGGTGAATTTTGCTATGATACCCTTCACCTTCTTAAAATCGTATTCATTTTCAGAGAAATAGTCTATGTCTTTGTATTCATTCTCTATTAGATGAATTAGCGTTTCGGCCCGGCCTACCTTAGAGAGGGAAGTACGATATATGACTTTCTCCTCGCCATCAGCACGTTCGTATTCGCGGCATTCTAGGCCCTTGTCGGCCTCCTCGATAATATAATGCACGGCCTCTTGCATAAACATTGACTTTACCGCCCCAGCTAGCTTATCGGAATATTTTATCTTGTATGGGGTGTAATTTTTGTTAAACAAAAACAGCTCTGCTGATACATTGTTTTTAATCTCGTCTATTTCATTCGCCCAGAGGAACACATCAAATGGCTCTGTTGTAGTATTTTCCATAATTATCTCCACTTATTTTTCCTCATTATATCATATAGCTGAGATTATATACGATGTAAAATGTCCCTGATATAGTATCAGGGACAATAATGCTAAAGAATGAGGCTGTCATTAAAGTTTTCTAATCCGTTACAGTATTCCTGTAAACACTTTAATTTTGCAAATTCCAGTACGAATGAAAGGCTTGATGGGGAAATGGTCAATGAGCCTAGCTTGCCACCAAGTTCTTGAGCGTAACTCAGTACTATAGCACATTTGCCGTAACCAGACTTTTGGCTATCGTCTTGTGCTTCATCTCTGAGCGTCCTGAATGTACCTAAGCATTGATCGATATCATCATCTGGGGAAATATACTTCTCAACTAGAACAATGCCACCGGGCCAATCGTCGACTGAAATATCCAGCTTCACACTATAGCAAAGTGCTTTTACCATTATTTACCACCTCCTTGATAGAATTCGTGATAATGGTAATCACCTCTAATCATAGCATAATTATATTAAAAAGTCAAATGTAACAGAGAAGAGCCATATCAAAAACAGGGAACGTTCGGTTATTATAAAACAAAATTGAGGGTAGTCAACTGGGTTTGTTCGGGAAAATTAACAGAGAAGTTTTACACAATTGTGGAAAACTTTATGTTAAAAAAGTCGTAAAAAACTCTTGCTTTTTTTGTAGAAATATCATACACTTAAGTCAGCGAATGATTAAACAAAAACGCTAAACAAAATCGTACATTAAAAAAGTTTGAGATCGGCCATCTAGGAGCTACGGCACGCATTAAATATTAAGCGAGATGCGTCAAAATAATCGTGCGTTCCTTCCTTAACACACCTCCCAATAAACTCTATATATGGTCTAAAACACAATAAGTCTCTCAACGGCTACAATATACGATTTGCTTCGCGCAAATCAAATTGTAGTGGATAAATTGTGAACTAAACAAAAATCAAACAAATACAAACATGCTATAGTTTCTAGTTGAGCGATCTCAAACGTTGTATAATATAAATATGGAGAAATTACATATCCCTGTATTACTATCAGAAGTCTTAGCAACTCTAAGCCCAAAGCCGGGTGAACGATATTTAGATTTAACGGCTGGTTACGGAGGTCATGCTAAGGAAATTTTGGATGTAACACAACAATATAAGGGTTCTGTATTAGTGGACCGCGATGAATTTGCCATTAATTATCTCAAGGACAAATTTCCATCCGATATCCAGCTATTACACACGGATTTTTATAGTGCAGTGCAACAGTTGATCGAGTGTGGAAACTCTTTTGATATAATACTCGCGGATTTTGGAGTTTCTTCTCCGCAATTAGACATGGAAGATAGAGGTTTTTCGTTTAGGTCGGAAGGCCCTCTAGATATGCGAATGGATAAAAGGCAGAGTCTTACTGCTAGTGATATAGTAAATCACTACAAAGAAACTCAGCTTGCGGATATCTTGGTTAGGTTTGGCGAAGAAAAACCAGGTCGTGCCAAGATGCTGGCAAGGGAAATCGTCCACCATCGTCCAGTTACGAGCACCAAAGCACTTGCTGATATTATTATTAGTAAGTCTAAGTACTCCAAAACTCACCCTGCAGCTCGCATTTTCCAGGCTATACGGATAGCAGTAAATGACGAACTTGGCGAAATAGAACGCACGCTGCCACTTTTGTCAAAACTTCTTAATCCTAACGGCCGCGTAGGTATCATTACTTTCCATAGCTTAGAAGATCGGTTGGTAAAAGATTATTTCAAAGAAGCCTCTAGCTATGGCGAAGAGTCAGATCTTGAAATCGTCACCAGGAAACCAATCGTTGCGGACCCCCAGGAAATAGTTATCAACCCGCGAGCTAGAAGCGCCAAACTGCGAGTAGCAAAGCGGAATTGATAAAATAAACAATAAAATAAAAGGAGGCAAAATGCCAAAGCAAATTTTGGTCGCGAACAAATCGCGCAAACAAACAGTGAAGGTACATTTCCGCTAAGTCTTCCTTCCTAGGTGGGGCATCAAAACTCCCCACCTAGTTTCAGGATTAGCGATATGGGCCTACCCGGCCTGCCAAGTAGGGTGAAAAGAGAGTGTGAAGTGTATGACCTTCCCGAGCGAGTTTTTATAATTTACTTATAGCTCTGGTTGTAAAAACTCCTCGGACTAAGACATTATCTTTGACCCAATATACAAACATAAAACAAAAATACAAAATAAGCGAGGAAAAAATGCGAGAACACACATCATATACTACTAGAAGAACATCGAATTCTACTTTTAATTCAACTTTTGCGCGCAATCGCAATACTGTTCGTCATACCAAAAGAGGCCTAGGCTCTATTTCGCAAATTGTAATTATAAGTATGATTACCTTGGTCTTCGGGCTTATTTATGTATCAGAAGGCACTAAAGCCACTAGTTTTGACTATGAAATATCCAATGTTGAAAGTGAAATTACCGAAATGAATGCAAAAAAAGACGACTTAGCAGTCGAGAAAGCGCGTCTAAATTCTGTTGCTAACGCCAAAAATAGTACTGTCGCAGCCGCAATGGAAGACGCTACAGTTACTGGCTATGCCGCGGACTAATTATTCTGCAGCTAGTGTTGATGCAAATTCTATCAAGTATTTGCGCCACCGTATCAAGATCTTGCGAAATGTCGTACTTATTTTATTAGCCATTATTTTGATACGGCTATTTTTTATTCAAATTATCGAGCATGACGCCTGGCTAGCCAAAGCAGACGAAGAACACACCCTGCTCGAGACCATCGTGGCAAAGCGCGGCGAGATTTACATGATGGACGAAGGTGAGCCCGTGTCGGTAGTACTCAACCAAACCACATACAATGTAATCATAGATCCGTCTGTCACGGACAAAGATGGTATTAAGCGCGCACTGGGTACTTACGCCAGTGATTATACCACTGCAGACCTGGATGAAGTATATAATACCGAGGGGTTAAGATATTCTATAGTCGCGAAGAATGTTCCTCGCACTGCTGCCGACAAAATTGCCGAAGAAGGTTTGTCTGCTGTATGGTTCCAGCCAAACAATCAGCGCGTATATCCAGAGGGCGAGATGGCTTCTGGATTGCTTGGATTTGTTAATTCTGACGGGCTAGGACAATATGGAGTAGAAGGATCATTCAATGATATTTTGTCTGGTAAAGATGGTCTACTCAAAGCCACGGCCGATGTTAACAAAGTTGCACTATCTATTGGCAGCGACAATACTAAAATCCCTGCCGAAGACGGTAAAAACGTGGTACTAACAGTAGACAGGGGATTGCAGCTGGGGCTAGAAGAAGTAGCAGCTAATGCCGTAGCTTCGACCGCAGCTACAAATGCTGCCGCTATCGTGATGGATTCGAATACAAGCAAAGTGCTTGCTATGGTAAATGTACCAACTTATAATCCAGGCGATTACGGCAATGTAACCGACGCCTCTGCCTACATGAATTACGTAACCGATGTCCCATATGAGCCAGCATCAGTGTGCAAGAACTTCGCTTTTTCAGCTGCAATCAATGAGGGCTTAATGACTCCGGAAACCACCTATTTTAACGAAGGCTACGAAATAATAGACGGTTGGAAAATTAATAATGCCGTGCAGAGCGCCTCGCTCTACGGTACTATTGATATGCGCACGGCGCTAAGCTGGTCGCTAAATACGGGCTCCATCTATGCACTAAAGCTCTTGGGTGGCAACCCTAGCGCTATTAATCAAGCTGGCCGAGAAAAACTCTACGATTACTACTACAACAAATTCCGCCTGGGGCAGCCTACTGGCATAGAAATAATGGAAGAAGTAGGGTTTATCCCAGACCCCAACGAAGGCTGGGGCCGTGACTCTGTCTACGCCAATATGACCTTCGGGCAAAATCTCAGCCTTACCATGATACAAGTGGCCACTGCTTTTTCGGCGGTAATCAACGGTGGCACTTATCGTACTCCCACAATTATTGAAGGCACTTTGACAAATGGAGAACTAATCACATCCGAACATAAAGACGCAATAGAAGATAAAATACTATCCGACGATACTAGTTCAACAATGCGCGATCTTTTAGTATACAACCGCACTTCCAAAAGAGCCAATGGAATAGACCGATCCGGCTATAGCATCGGCGGTAAGTCCGGTACTGCACAGGTCATCAAAAATGGTGCTTACGACGACACTATGAGTGAGACCGTAGGCACATATATCGGCTTTGTCGGATCAAATGGGGAGTTGCCAAAATACACGATAATGGTTAAAATATGGGCAGAGGGGCAGCAAATAGACGGTACTCAAAATGCCGGAAGCCTCTTTGACTCAATGTCAAACTACACTATTGATTACTATAAAGTTCAACCAAAATGATAAGGAGATAAATGGAACACATCAACGACGAAGTATTTTATGGATTACTCTTGGCACTAGCCGGCTTCTTGTTCTCCATGCTTCTTACACCTATTTACACGCATTTTGCCTACAAATATAAGTTTTGGAAGAAACAAAAGCAAACCACAGTAGACGGCAAAGCTTTGCCAGTGATGACCAAGCTCCATGCCCACAAGTTTAAACGAGTTTTTCCGACTATGGCAGGCCTCGTGGGTGTATTAGCTGTCACCTTGGTTACATGGATTTTTAACCTAGATCGTGGACAAACCTGGCTGCCACTTGCGGGCTTTCTGGGCGGTGCATTTGTAGGCATGATCGACGACGCCATCAATATATTCGGGTCAGGGAAGGGCGCAGCGGGGTTGCGCGGTCCAGTTAAATTTGTGCTGATTTCTGCAGTAGGCATAGCACTTGGCTGGTTTTTTGCCTATAAGTTAGGCTGGACTACTATCCTAGTGCCATTTGTAGGGAATTTCGAGATTGGTGCTTCGGTAGTAATGCTCATCTTCGCTTTTGCCGTGGTGGCTACGTCTAACGCCGTTAATATTACTGATGGTTTAGACGGATTGTCTGGTGGGCTTGCGATGCTCGCATATGCTGCTTTTGGCGCAATAGCCTTGTTCCAGGGCAATATCATGTTGTTTGGATTTTGTCTCACGGTGATAGGGTGGCTACTTAGCTATATTTGGTTTAACGTGCCGCCAGCACGCTTTATGATGGGTGACACAGGCTCTTTTGCACTTGGTGCAGGGCTTGGTGTTGTATCTATGATGACAAATTCTTTCTTGCTGCTACCTATCATAGGCTTGCCTTTCGTAGTAGAAACCAGCTCTAGTCTTATCCAGCTTGTTTCCAAGAAATTCTTTCATCGCAAAATCTTTATCTCAGCACCACTTCATCATCATCTAGAAGCCAAAGGCTGGGGTGAAGCCAAGATCGTAATGCGATTTTGGATTATAGCTGGGGTCTGTGCTATTGTAGGGGTATTTATCGCAGCTACAGGAGGCGCGATCTAATGTCTGCCATCCGCAAGCACAAGTCAGACCTAGTAGTACTTTTTTCTGCTTTGGGGCTAATGGCGGTAGGGCTTATTGTCATATATGCTATCGGCCCTATGCGCGCAAATGTTCTTAATAATACCTACGGCACTGATTACGACTCAGACTTCTTTTTCGTAGGGCAATTACGCTCTGTAGGACTAGCTCTAATAGCGTTTTTCGCTGCCTTCAAATGGATCCCATACAAATACATCAATAAATTCGCCAAGCCACTTATGATCATAGCTCTTATATTATCTGGCTTGCTATGGGTACTAGCCATGGCTCATTCGTCTCTAGTAAAATGTGAGCTTGGTGAATGTCGGTGGTTCAATATCGGCGGGCTTAGCTTTCAGCCTGCAGAGCTCCTGAAGCTTGCCATGGTAATATATATGGCGGATTTTCTAGCTCGCAAGAGGGAAGAAGGCGTAGTGGGCCAGTGGCAAGAATTCTGGCTGCCACTTATTATAGTGTGCGGACTTTCGCTATTTCTAGTGGTTATCGCCCAGGGGGACCTAGGTACTGGTGTGGCACTTATTGCTATAATATTTGGCACGCTTCTAGTATCTGGCCTATCTGCCAAACAATACCTTATAATGCTAGCCATAGTACTGGGGCTCGCAGTAGGATCCGTGATAACCTCTACTCACCGTATGGAGCGTGTTACCGCCTGGCTCACCACTCTTACTGGCGGTGAAAGCACAGACTCTACCTATCATATAGACAACGCGATGCTAGCTATTGGCACGGGTGGCATGTTTGGCGTAGGGGTAGGGAATTCCGTCCAGGCTACTGGCTATCTACCGGAGTCTATCAATGACTCTGTCTTTGCAATTATGGGCGAAACATTTGGGTTCGTCGGGCTGTTTATTGTTATAGCTATTTTTGGCGCCATGCTGCTACGTATGCTCAAAGTTGCGGAGGGAACTACAGAGTCAAACGAGCGTATCTTGGTAGTAGGAGTGTTTTCTTGGATGCTTGCACAAGTGGTGGTAAATATCATGGCTATGACTAGCCTGGTGCCAGTTACTGGTATTACCTTGCCGCTGCTCTCTTATGGCGGTACTAGCATGATCTTTATTGCTTTTGCTATTGGGCTCGTTTTGCAACTTTCGTGTTATACTAGTAGGGAGGTAATAAGAAATGAAGATATTAGTAGTAGGCGGAGGCTCGGGGGGACACATCACACCAGCAGTCGCCGTAGTTCGTGAAATACTTAAGTCAAAGCCACGTGCAACCGTGGAATTTTGGACAGACTTCAAATATTACAAAAACGTCACCAAGCTCACTACCGAGCTAGGTGTGCCATGGGGTGAAGAATCTAAGTCCGCCAGGCGTGCTCGCGGCCCATACATCCGAGTTCGTCGTATTCCTGCTGGTAAGTTTCACAGATACTCAGATTGGCATTTTAAAGATTATTTTATCTATCTAAATATCACCATTAAGGACCTAATCATAGGTAATATCCTTGGTTTTTTTGGTTTTATTATTGGTATTTTTACAGCTCTCTTTCGTTTAGTGAAGAAATCATCGCGCCCAGACGTCATTTTCTTAAAAGGTGGCTATGTTTGCCTGCCTGTAGGACTTATCGCTAGACTTTTCCGCATACCGTATATCATCCATGAGTCCGACACTGTAGCGGGGCTAGCCAATCGCTTACTGATGCGTCGCGCCCGCAAAGTAGCCTTCGGTATGCCCATTTCAGAGGAAATGCAAGCCAAGCATCCAAATTATATCTGGACTGGCATCCCAGTCGCTGCAGACTTCACGCATATCACTCCTACCAAGCAACTTTCGCTCAAAAAAGCTTTTTCTTTTAATCCAGATAAGCCTCTAGTAGTGATTACTGGCGGTTCGCAGGGGTCAGCAAATCTCAATGAAGCCACCCGCCAGATCTTGCCAGAGCTACTAAAGTTCACATCTGTAGGGCTAGTGGCTGGGCGCAAGCACTACGAATCCATGGTAGACCTCAAAAAATACGAATCTTGGGACAAAGCTAGTCTAGAATCTAACTTCCGCATGTGGGAGTTTAATACCACCATGAACGAGCTCATGGGTGCTGCCGATGTAGTAGTATCACGTGCCGGTGCTACCACTATTGCCGAAATGGCGGCACTGGGTAAAGCTACTATCTTGGTGCCATACGAGCGCCTTCCTGGTGGCCACCAGATCAAAAACGCCGAAAGATTAGCTGAGGCTCATGCTGCCGCAGTAGTAAAAGACGCCGACATGCTAGCGAACCCTACGCTTTTGCTAGACGAGATCCGTCATCTGGTCAAATCTCCACGTCTGCGTGCCGATATGGCCGATAGTCTAGCTAAAGAAGCTCGTTCCGACGCCGCTAAGCGTCTTGCCGAAATAATTCTAGAAGAAGCTTGAGGAGCCAGAGGTGGGTATTATCAAAAAAAAGAAACAAACACAGCAACCATCTGCACCAACTCCAGATGCCGCACCAGCACCGCCAACTTTGGCTCGCCGTAGCGCCAACCGCCATTCTACTATGAGATCTGGCCGCACCATTGGCGAGCAAAGGGAACATCTAGAGACGGCCAACGAGCGCATGGCCGCCCGGCAAAAAGACAAACGTCGCCAGCATGCACGAGTGTTTTTTGTGAGTATCGGATTTATCCTTCTGGTAGTTGCGATAGTTGTCGTCTATTTTGAATTTTTCCACGAAAAAGACCAATTCCGCTCAGATACTGCAGTAGAAAACATCACCTACAAGCCCACAATAGAAGTAATAGACGAAGACGCGGCCGCAGGCAGTGGCATCACCAGCCGTATGAGCGAATATATTGGCCAGGCAGAAGTAGACTACCGTAGCCTTGGATACACTCCAGTCAAAGCTGTGGTTCCATCTGGCGCTATACGTGAAGTAGATTTTTATCTAGATGGATATCCGGGGTATATTAAAATGTACATCGATCGCCCCACTGCTGTATCTGTAGAAGATGCTGATAGGATGCTTCGCTACCTAGCAGGCCAGGGAATCACCGAGTTTCAATACATAGACGTCCGCATCCCGTATAAGGGATATTGGAAATAATGTTAATTAGACAAAAACTCTGCCTCAGAAATATAGTAGATGATATATCATCACTGCAGTTTCAAGCAACCAGAAATAATACTTTAGGGACCGTACCTGAAAAACGTGGAAGGTAGAGAGCGAAGCTCGCCTGTAACGACAGGCCGAGCGAGCGTGTACCAAAAGTATTATTTTGGTTGCCTTACCATAGAATTATTATTACATTAATAACAATATCTAGCCACAAAATCCTTGACTTTCCATCGGGGTGGAGTACAATATAAGCATAAGTATATATAGAGACCATATATAAGTGATATTTATAATTCATTACATCTCGGAAGCTACGTGATGTAATAATCGGAGATTATATCACATCACTTCGCCCCTTCGGCGCACAAACTTGCTAAAGCCAAGTTTGTGCTTAATGTTCCTCGATGTAACGAATTATAAATAGAACAACAATATCCATCTATATATCATTTATACATTTAATAAATCTAACCATATAACTAGGAGGCAATACAATATGGCTACTACCACCACTAATATCAAAATAAACATAGTAGAACCAGGTAGTTCTACACCAGTAGAAGATATTACTAGTACCACTACCACTACAGACATCTCTACTCCAGACACAGGTCTATTCACTCATGGTATAGGCGGTACAGAAGCTACTATCATAGGTTCAGTACTATTCTTACTATTATCATCAATAATAGTAGCAATACTATATAAGAAACATATAAAGCAAGGTAAAGTCACCAAACTAGTCCATATAATAAACCAATGTAAAACAAAAACAGTATTCACCTCCAAAAAACGTATCACTGCTAGCCTATTTGCTCTAGCTCTCCTAGCCTCAGTAGGTACACTAGCCATACTATTAGCAAAAAGTGGTAAAAGCAATACCAACGCAACAGAAGGAAACGAATCCTCCTCCCTCACTCTAGATGTAGATAGTGAAGAGCTAACTATAGAAGTAGGAGATATACCAGTCTTTGCATATCTGCCAGTAGAGCTTACTGTAGAAGAAGCAACCGAAGCAGGCTACACCATTACTGCCTACACAGACAGCACAGACATAGTATCTACCACGGATGAATCCAACAAAATCCCTATGGTAGCCATAAACGAAGAAGACTTATCAGAATATACTTCTCTCACAGACAATACTTGGGGCCTATCACTAGAGAAACCAGAGGGAGAAAACAGTGAAGTATACACCAATCTATCTACAGACCAATCTAACCCTACTATACTAAAGACTATAGACGACTATTCAGAAACAGAAGCAAATGATACTACCACTATCTACTATGGCTTCTACATCACTCCAGATACTCCCAAAGGTACCTATGAAGGGAGCGTAACAAACTACGAAGCAACACCAAACTACATCACCACTCTATCCTTCAACGGTAATGGTAATGATGGAGGAGAAGACATGGATAGCATCATCATCCCAGCAGGCACTACTATCACCCTCCCACAAAATACATATACCAAAGATGGTTATCATTTCACTAATTGGAATACGGATGCAGAAGGAACAGGTGAAGCCTACGCAGAAGAAACCGAGTATGCCGCTATAGCAGGGGAATCTGCAAACGTGACTCTCTATGCACAGTGGGAAGAAGATGTACTCTACATGCAAGACGTAGCTACATGGGGTAGCACTTTACAAATAGGTGATGAAATCACCGCAGTAGATAGTCGTGACAGCAAAGAATACTATGTAGCAAGACTAGCAGACAACAATATCTGGATGACTCAAAACCTAGACCTAGATATAGAAGCTGGCAGGACCTACACCAGTGCAGATACAGACCTCGCTAATTCTAGCATAGGTACTACCTGGACGCCTAGTGCATCTACCAGTACTATCTCTAGCTGGATTGGGACTAAAGTCGCTCCAGAATCTTATGACCCAGGTAATCTTTACTGGGATGGCAATATAACTACTGCTAATGACACCATTGATAGTAGTACGGTTACTGAATCGTCTACTACTTCCGGCGGTACCCACTACCACATTGGCAACTTCTATAATTGGACTGCTGCTATAGCTATGAACAGTTCTAGTGGCAAGAATAGTGGCGATATGAACCAATCCATTTGTCCAGCCGGATGGAGAATGCCTGCCTATAGCGGCGATAAATCTTATCAAAACCTAGTAAATACACAAAACCTTACTGCTGGCACTAGTGGTAATGTCCAGAATAGTCCCACCTATTTTGTCTACAGCGGTAGTTGGACTGGTAGTCATTACCAAATTGGCGGTCGCGGGGCCTACTGGTCCAGCGTGGCTAAAAGTAGTAGCACTGCGTATTACTTCTATTTTGATACGGTCAACGGTCTCTACCCCCAGGGTGATGGCAGTAAGTCCACTGGCTACTTATTGCGATGTGTTGCTCGATAGTTTATAGGAATACAGCCGAAAATATACGATACATGAGGAAGGACACTTTTTAAAAAAAAGTGCAGTAAATAAATCATAAAATAAGCGGCTCCCCGCCGCTTATTTTCCACCCTCGGAGTGAGCCTGACTTTACCAGCAATTAATAGGGAAATGTTCGGTATTTGTTCGGGAAGTGGGCGATTCTATAATTTCCTATTCTTGTTCGGTATATGTTCGGGGAATTTAGGCCTTACATATGTCGATTCTCACAGCAATAGTAAAAATAACAGGGAAAACTATAAAAAAGGGAAACAAGCAAAGGGAATTATCAAATTGATAAAAATCTGCAAATTTGGCCAAATTTAGCCAAAAATCCGTAAAATTCACCAAAATCCGCCAAATCCTAAATCGAAGCTGCATTGAAGGGGCTTCCAAACCTAATTTTTATGAGCATAAAGCAAACCGGAGAAAATTTTTATAGATTTTAGGAAAATTTGACGAGCGAGACCCCCATCCGGCGTGAGACCGCAAATTTTACGTTAAAAAATCTATAAAAATTTATCCCCGCGTGCAGCGTAGAGCGAATAAAAATTATAGTTTGGAAGACCTCAAGACTCACCCTCGATATATTGAATCCATAGCTAGGGTTAATACTTGTAGCTACAAAAGAAGCTAAATGAAAGATCCCGCCTATGCTTAGGAATCGATTCCTGTCATAATTCCCGCTCGCCAGCGGAAAACTATCTATAATAGACGATAACTTAACCGTCTCAAATCCCAAACCTCAATGTCGTAAAATCTGTATTGTGCGACATTAAAACTATACAGAAAAGTCAATCAAGCATTCCATCAAAATTCATCGATTTTTCATATATATTAATAAATCCGAGCTAAGACTTGTGCTTCTAGCTCGGATTCAGGGCTTATTCCTTTTATCAGTTTCTCTTCGGCTGAAAATCTAAATAATTAATGTTTGATAGATAATATTCCGTCCACCGAATTATCTTTTGAAGCATAATTATCAGTGTTTTTAACAGGGGTAGACAGGGGTAGAGAATTATGAGATGGACGTATCTCTACCACTGATTTCTCTTGGTACTCTACCTCTGGTTTCACTGGGGTGGATTTTGCATTACCGGTGGCGGTCAAAATCTTGTCACCTCTGGTCTTCTTCTGAGGGTCTTTTTCGGACTTCTTATTTCCCTTCTTACGGTTACGATTTTTCTGCGTTTTTCCCTTCTTTGGCTGTTCTTTTTCAATGCGCACTGGCTCCTTCGTAATTTCCTTTCCTGTCGTCTCGGTGTTTTCCTTGTCTTCCGCTATTAATTTAGCTAAGTCTTTTAATCCCATCCGCTCTTTGCCTTCGGCAGCGTTGGGGCTGATATTCTGACGGCGGAAATCTGCCTGAGGAGTAGGTTGATACCTTAAGTTCGGTTTTTGTTCGGCATTAGCAACGGATTTAGTAAAAGGCCTAGCAGGGCGTTGCGATGCAGAATTACTCGGCGTAGATACAGGCCTAAATACAGGCTTACTATTGGTATTTATCACCATTTTTGGCTCCTCCTGTCGGCCAGAATCAGACAGCTCTTTCTTGTATTTTTCTGATTGTTCTATGGTCTCACGGATCTCAGCCTCTACTTCTAGACGTGGTCTAGCATAATATTCTCGCGAATGAGCTACTATGGCGTCGAAATTGTCCTTAGGCGTGTCTGGGATCGAGAGGGTAGTAGCAGAGAATGCTGGTACCTTCTCACCATTTATGATCATAGATATTACAAAATTACGATTATTTAGTTGTATAATATCGGACTCTTCAAAGGTAGGCTCAAATTGCTTTACTAATATAGGCGCATCGTCTGCAGATACACGGAAGGAAATAGTGGTACCTACGTTGCCAAATACCGCATCACGCACGGTATCCGTCATCTGAGCTACGTATTGGTTAGCCACAGTAAGATTTAGGCCATATTTGCGAGCCTCGGATAATATCACTGAGAAAGAATCTGTAGCAAAGTTCTGGAACTCGTCTACATATAGATAAAACGGTCGCCTATCTTCTATTAGTGGTATGTCAGATCTAGACATAGCAGCCAGCTGTACTTTAGTCACCAGGAAAGACCCCAAAATGCCAGCATTGTCTTCACCGATTAAGCCTTTGGATAGGTTTACTACCAATATCTTACCTTCATCCATAATTTTGCGTATATCGAATGAAGACTTTGGCTGGCCGATAATATTGCGAATAATAGGGTTAGCAGTAAATGCCCCTACCTTATTGAGTACTGGCGCAATGGATTCGTTCACCTGCTTGTCGTTCCATTGTCCAAACTCGTGTTTCCAAAATTGCAGTACTGTTACATCTTTACAATACTCCAGAGTCTCTTTGCGGAAATCTTTGTCAGTCAGAAGCCTAGAGATATCTAGTAGGGTAGTCTCCGGACGATCTAATAAGGCTAGTAAAGTGTAGCGCAGAATATGCTCTAGCCTAGGCCCCCATGAGTCACCGAACATACGCTTTAGTACGCCTATTACTTCCGAACAGATATTGGGCTTGCGACTGGGGTCTGATACTTCAAGCGGGTTAAACGCCACCGGGAACGCAGTGTCAGCAGGGTTAAAATACACCACGTCTTTGATGCGGGACTCTGGCACGAAACGAAGATTATCTATGGCAAAATCCCCATGTGGGTCAATAATACAATATCCCTGATTATAAAATACATCGGATAGCGCCAAGAGCTCTAGCATACCGCTTTTACCTGCCCCAGTTTGCCCTATTATATACATATGACGTGAGCGATCTCGTCTTAGCAAACCAAACTGGTGATTAATACCACGGAAGTTTGTCAGCCCAAAAGCCGATATCTGCTCATCGTGCACTGGGTCGCCAGTAAGCACGGGTAGCTTAGCTGGTGGCTCGGCGGTCTTGGATGAAGCCCATACTATATTAGGGGTTTCCACTGACGTATGTGGCAAATGATATACGCTAGCCAACTCAGATATGTTTAAGATGAATCCACGACTAGAGAATTGTCGCATTTTATAGGCATCGAGATCAGATGGATTAAAGCTCCCGCCTATTTGCTTGAAACCGTTTAGATTTGTAGAATTATATTGCTTAAAGGTGCCGACCAATGCCTGCATATTGAGTTTGGCGTCGACCTGATCCTGACCTAGATACGCTAGGCGAATTTTTACTTCGTATCCTAGCTTGGTAGCCTTCTCCTCGGCCTTGGCGATGCGATTCTTATCTCGTTCGGACAGCTCGATCGTTGTCTCGGATCCAGTCCCTCCTGCCGGCGGTCTAAATAGGGCTAATGCCACCTCCGATATCCAAGTCCAGTCTATACCAAAGTCACCTAGGAAGAGCTTCTTACCAGACTTCACTCGTTTTACCCACTTATCCGTAGTATTTTTGTGCCAGTCATCTGGTATCGGCCGAGCCAATATTTGGATCCACATTTCTTCAGAGTGGTCCGGATCGAGCTTGGCTAGTGTACCAGTAATACCAGCTAGTGGATCCACCTCGAAGTTATCGAAAGTTTTTATAGGCAAAGCCTCATTCTCTACTAAGCCTAGCTCCGCAGAGTAATTTACTGGATATTTAGTACGGTCATCTACATAATCCTCGTTCATCTTGTAAATTTGTACCGTAGGATACTGAGAATATATCTGCCCTTCTACGAAGCTTTGTAGTACCTTTGGTACCCACACGTAGAAACGTATTTGCCCTGCCGTAGATACTATCTCGAATGATAAATGCTCTTGCACACCGCCACTGTTTTTTAATTCCCCTTTGTCGCGCAAGATCCCATGCAGGGATGCAAATAGTTGTTCTGCTGCCAGCTCTTTCTTGTCGTTGGTACGAGGTATCTCTAGCATCAAAAGCACTGAATCTACATTTAGGACTTTTAGCTGATTGAGTTTTTTATAATTGCGATAAGTTAAAAATGCCAATATCACCACCACGGGAATCCAAAAGATCGGCATTAAAATAAAATGTATGACTTGTTCCATATAAATATTCTAACATATTACGCTAAAGTATACGAATTTTTGTCTATCTTCTTGAATAAGGCTTTATTCTGTAAATTTAGCAGTATAGTAGTCTCCTTAACTTTGCGTACTTTTAGCACTTGTTTTACGATTTCCTCACGCGAGAGTGGCTTGTCTGATTTTGCTAAGATAGATTTGATTATATCTGAGATAGTTCCCTTTTTGTACCCCCACGAACTAAGCGCATAGATACCGCGACCTATCAGCACAAATCTGTCGTCCTTGATGAGTTCGTTGTGTATGGCCTGTACGGTAACATTTTTGCGTTTGAAATTAGACTCGGATATCTCTTTGGCGATATCGCTAAAATGCATTGGTTCTTTCTTATTCTCCAGTATTACGAAAATCTTGTCACGAATATTGCGAGGATTCACTGCTGGCCACTTGGCTAGCCCCCACACGCCGTTTAACGTAGCTATTTGCTTGGATATTGACGCCATGGCTACAATATAGTCTGGATGAGCATAATCCAACTTGCTGTCAAGTTCTTCAAGTGACATAGGTTTTTTGTTGGCCTTGAGTACGCTAACTATTTCGTCTACTCTCTCTCTGATAGCTGCGCTATTGCCGTATTCTGCAATACCTATCGCGGCATAGTAACGATCGTTCTCTTCTACTACGGTAAGGTTATTTGAAAATGTCGCAATAAAATAAATGCCTGCCTTTTCGGATGCAGTAGCTTTTCGTCCATAGACTTTGTCAGCGAGGTCAGAAATTTTAGCGATCCGACCTGACTCGATAAGATAGCGAACTAATATTTTGTCAGCTGCGGCGAGCTCTGGGATTTCGTCTTCCTCTGCGGAAATTTGGAGACGAATAAGAATGGCCTTTTCTAGCTGGCGCACGCGCTCTCTAGTGATAGAAAGTGTTTCGCCGATTTGCTCTAATGTTTCTTTGTGTCCGGTTAATCCAAAGCGTCGAGAAATAATCTCCCTCTCACGGTCTTGCTCGATAATATCAAGACTGCTCGAGATTGCTTTTTTAAGGATTTCCGCATTTTTATTCATTTAATTCTCCCTTGTCTCACTACTGTTAATATTGTCAATTTTGCCTATTATATCATAGTATC
Organism: uncultured bacterium; assembly: GCA_902761145.1. Taxonomy (GTDB): domain Bacteria; phylum Patescibacteriota; class Saccharimonadia; order Saccharimonadales; family Saccharimonadaceae; genus Nanosyncoccus. The sequence goes on along the minus strand of CACWJA010000002.1, from coordinate 273,708 downwards.
AAAGCAATGTCAACTACGATTCCCAGCATTTTCTTGTATTATTGTAGCATATTTTTTACAATTATGAAAAAAAGTGTAGACATAAACATTATCATCTCCTAATATGCACATATTACACCATGATACCGTAATATTTCAACCCTTGACTCTTCCCTCGGGGGAGGGTACAACATTACAAATGTATTATATAGGTAGCACCTCACTCGGTGCCATTTTTGCCATTATTTTCATCTGGTTTTAATTTTACAAACAAAAATGGCACCATGAGAGGGATTAGTAAATGAATAATGTAGTATCACTCAATAATATAATAAAAGGAGCATACATGAAGATTCGTAACGAATCTATCAACAAAAACTATCTAATACCAAGCGTAATAACTACATTAGGTATTGCTACTGTTTTTGGAGTAGGAATATATAACGCTACTAATATAGTAAATACTAATAATGCAAATGCATTATCCTATAGTACCAGTAACGATATCTCCTTCACCTTTGCTCCTACATTATCCATAGGCTTATCTACAGATTCTCTCACTATAGACAATCTAGTGCCAGGTACTACTAGTGATAGTAATGCAGTTACAGTCACAGTAGCATCTAATACTCCATATGGCTATGTATTATCAGCTGGAGTAGGCAGTGTAGACCCTGCAGCACCATACTACAATACATCAGACTTAGTACATGATAATACTACTACAGAAGTACCTACAGCTAACAAATTTAGTAGTATATCTACATCTGCTAGTCTAGCCAATCTCACCGCAGACAATACCTGGGGCTACAGTACTTCCACAGATGGTGGTACTAGCTGGAGTACCTACTCAGGTTTATCGCATACAGAAACGAAGCCACTACTAGATATAAGCGACCCAGCTACTCCTAGTACTATAGACTTCAAGATAGCTGCTCGCTCAGCCTCCACCCAAGCCAGTGGTACTTATAACAATGTCATTACCTTCTATGCGGTGGGGAAACCATATGTACCTAAGATAGACGATCTCACATATCTACAAGATTTCGCTAGTTTATCAGACACGGACAAGCAAGCAATGATAGACGCTACGCCTACCGAAGTCACATATACTTTGAAAGACCAGCGTGATAACCAAGATTATACTATAGCCAAGCTAAAAGATGGCAAAATCTGGATGACGAAGAACCTAAACTTGGCCGGTGGTACTGCACTCTCGGCGGATTCTACGGATGTAGATAGTAGTTATATTAGCAGTTTCTCTACTAGCAATAACTTAACTAAGGAGAATAATACTATAAAACTACCAGCTTCTGTTAAGGCAGGTTTTAACTCTAATAACTATTCATTTGTTTATAATACTGGCAAAAACACTAGCAATTGTTCCAGCCCGGGTTGTTATTCGTATTATTCGTGGGATGCAGCTACACTAGGATCCGGTAGGGGTATTAGTACGGAAAATACAGATGCACCATACAGTATTTGTCCGAAAGGGTGGAAATTGCCGACTTCTAGAACAACTTCTGCTGCTAATTGGCAGACTGAGTCAGATTTCTATGTATTAGCGCATAAGTATGGTCTAGATAGTACTACGTCTACTTCGGAAAGTGACGATGGATTTTATACGCAGGCTGGGCCTGGTACTGTTCCGAACTTTCTGCTCGCGGGCCTCTACAACTATGGTTCGTTCGGCGATGGAGGCAGCGACGGCCGCTGCTGGTCCTCTACTTCCCTCGGTAATAGCAGTAGCGCCAGGAATCTGTACATCAATTCGTCGTACGTGGATTCCGCCAGTGACGGCAATCGTAGGGTCGGGTTCTCGGTCCGCTGCCTGGTAAAATAGCCGCCCCGCCGCCCCGACCTCCCACCACTAATTAATGCTCGCGAAAGCTCTTCAATCACCCTTATTCTAGAAACATCAAATAGATTTGGGCTATTCGAATAATGGCAATCAGAAATAACCCCTTCCCTGACTCACCCAGGTCTCGGAGTTTTCCAAACCTAATTTTTATAAGCATAAAGCAAACCGGAGAAAATTTTTATAGATTTTAGGAAAATTTGACGAGCGAGACCCCCATCCGGCGTGAGACCGCAAATTTTCCGTTAAAAAATCTATAAAAATTTATCCCCGCGTGCAGCGTAGAGCGAATAAAAATTATGGTTTGGAAAACCTAAAAATACAGCAATCGATACTACAAGATAGCTTAAATTACCCTGCGGTATATTCATCTATCCTACTCGCCACCTCTGATAATACTTCTGGCAACTGTAGCTTCTCTTCTGGAGTGAATTTAGATAGCACAAAATCCATATCCCCCATCTGGCGCCTAAGAGTATCATTCCCTGTACCAATGCGTAGCCTAGGGAATTCATCTGTACCGAGAGTAGAAATGATAGATTTTAACCCGTTATTCCCCCCTGCTGACCCCTGTGCACGATAGCGCAGCTTGCCAAACTCTAGATTAAAATCATCACAAACTACCAGTATACCAGAGGCAGGTATCTTGTAGAAATTCATGAATTCTAGAGTGGCGCGCCCACTCTCATTGTAGTAATCTTGCGGTTTGATAAAGATAATATCGCCCCTGCGGCCCCACACAGCCCCGTAGCGCGGTTTTGTCCCCCAAGTAAGGTTATGTAGCTTAAAGTAGAAATCTAGCGCCAAAAAGCCCGAATTATGCCGAGTAAAATTGTATCTGTTGCCAGGATTCCCTAGCCCTACTACCAATTTCATAGCTATATTATATCAAATTTCTCATAGAAATAGCCCCGCCGAAGCGGGGCTAAAGAGGAAAGAAAGAAATAGGACAAACGAGGTGCTTGTTTATCCTCGGGACTGTTGTTTTTGGGCGGCCTGGCGCTTGGTGATCTCTTTTACTAGAGCGTGGCGCACGACTTCTTCTTCAGTAAAGTGCACTTGGGCTACCATAGAATTGTCTTTGAGTAGCCGCGAAGCGTAGATTAGACCATTGTTTGTCTGGTCCAGCCACGGTACGTGGATTTGCTCTACGTCGCCAGTCAAGATCATTTTGCCGTCTTCGCCGATGCGTTTTATCAGGGTATCAGCCTGAATGGCGTTTTGGTCTTGGAACTCATCATAGATAGCGACTTCGTAAGAAAACGTCAGTCCGCGCGCCTTGTCTATCGGGATGCTGGCAAACCAGTTTGACCAAATTAGCTTTATCTGGTTGCTGAGCCTATTCTTTACAGAATGACCCTCATATCCTTCATCTAGCATGTCACGCGTCTTGCTAGTCTTTCCGATAGAAGCCATATCTTTACGGATGCTCTTGTCGGTCTTGATGAGATAATCCCTCAGGGCATTCTTGAGCGGCCGTACATCTGGATCCATTTTTTCGTCCAAGTCTCCGGGTAATGCACCAGTATTACCGTGATCTTCGCATGGCACTACGGTTACGCCGATATATTCATTGCGTCGGCAGGCTTCATAGCCATAGATGGTCGCCATGTAAGTTTTGCCAGATCCTGCTGGGCCGGTGCATACTATAGCCGCGATGCTCGGCTCCGCCAAAGCTTCGGCGTAGATGGCCTGGCCAGGATTCTTGGGCGTAACCGGGAACTCACGCACGTGTCTCAGCCGCACGATGGCTCGCTCCTTGACGTCATACCTGCCGATGTTTGAAAAATACGGATCGTGATCTGGGTCGTAGTCCTTTAGGGGCTCACTTGGGTGCATCACCACAAATTCATTTGCGACAAGCTCAGGCTGATGCGGCATGTATTCTTGCCAATCGTCTAGCTCTATCCTGCCTGCCGCCATAAAATAGCTGAGTAAGTCTCTTGGGACTACTACTTCTCTTCTGCCGGTATAAGGCTCAGAATACCTGTAGCCATAGCCGCTCGTAAAAATACCGCGGATGGCAGCCCTTATTGCCAGACCATTATCATTGGACAAAATAGCGACTTGTTCTAAGCCCTTGTCTATATCTTTGTTGCCAAGCTTGCTTGCTACGGCCAACGCCGCCAGTATGATTTGTCCATCCATGTCGTTGCTAGCCGGAGCAAAAGGCAGATTCTCTGATGTGACGAAGTCCTTTGCTATTGGTAAGACCGAGAGCAGCTGTTGCCTTTGTTCTATCCTAATAGCGGCATTCAGATGATACGAAGAAGCATATACGGTGTGAGAATTGCCTCTTCTATTTACCTTCTCGCTTGTCCTGAGCAGCGTACAGAGACGCTTCAGCACCGCCCTGGCCACTTTTCCTCGGTCGCTCTTTTCTTTTTTGAAGTTCGAGAGCTCGCGGATTACCACTGACGGTATCACCAGGTGCGCCCCAGTCAGATCAATCGTGGGCGAGTCCAACTCTACTACCGTGCCGTCCAGCTGCGGTATAAGGTCCGGATAGTCGATCAAAATATTCGTATCAATTACATAATATTTCCGATCGTCAGTCATTTTCGATTCCTCCTTTGTAAAAGTACTTAGGTCTCCTGCCTACAAAAATGAGAGCATCTAAACTACTCCCACCTTATCTATATTATATCATACTAGACCAGCGCTAGCTATTTCTGTCTTTGCTGTTGTCACTTCGGTATGAAAACATTATCGGGGTACCCATAAAAGGATATTTTTCGCGGATCTTCCGCTCCAGAAATCTCTTCCACGACCAGTGCAGTAGCCCGAGCTCGTGCCCATGCACTACAAACCATGGCGGGCAGGTATCTGTCTGCACGATATATTTTGGCTTTGGTCGAGCATTCTTAAGCCCTGCTGGCGGATGTGCTACTATAGCTTCGCTTAGTATCTTGTTTAACTCAGATGTTTTGATCTCAAGATGACGATTTTGATCTATCTCTAATGCTAGCTCGAAAAGCTGCGTTACGTTCTCCCCTGTTTCTGCGCTAGTAATCAGCACTGGTGCATACGGCAAAAAGTCAAAATCTTTTTCTAGACTATCTATCAAAAAGTCCGCCGCAGTACGGTTTTTTACATTTTCTTCGCCAAAATAATTCGTAGGGGTGGCGTCGGCTAGCAGGTCAGACTTTGTCACCACCATTACTATTCCCTTTCCAGCCTCTACGATTTGCCCAGCGAGGGACTGGTCTAGCTTACTATGCGGCTCCGTAGAATCTATCAGCAGCGCACAGACGTCGGCTTCCTCTATGGCAGCCAAAGTACGAATAGCACTGAACTTTTCTATCCCCACTTCACGTTTGCCTGGCTTGCGCAATCCCGCTGTGTCTAGTATCTCCAGCTCCCTTCCCTTATATTTTATCTGTACACGATTAATATCTCGTGTAGTACCTTGCCGGCTAGATACTACTGCCTGTTGCTTCTTGGCTAGTGAGTTAAACAAGCTAGATTTACCTACATTTGGTCGCCCTATCAGGGCAATTTTGAGTATATCAGTTTTCTTCTCGGCTTTGCCTTTCGGCAGCGTAGATTTTAATTTAGCTATTCCATGTCCAGTAGTGGCAGATACATAAAAAGTATTTTCAGGCGCTATCCCTAGTGCGCGAAATTCGGTAATAGGCAAAGATTCTCCAAGATCAGCTTTGTTTAGTATCAAATATACCGGCTTACCAGAGCGTAGCGCGCTCTTAGCTATCTGGGCATCGCGGTGATCAAAATATTTTGCAGAGTCCAGTGTTACTAGTATCACGTCTGCCGCGTCAATAGCATCGGTAATTTGATCCTGGATAGACGCCTCAAAGTCATCGTTTGGGTCCTTAAGTCCCGCAGTATCTATCAGCATAAAAGAATCATCAATAGTAGCCATGACGTTGTCGCGTGTAGTGCCCTCTTCGCGAGCCACTATGGCGATATTTTTGTGCGCCATTCTATTTAATATGCTGGACTTTCCGGCATTTGTCTGACCTACAAGTGCTGCTATTGGTAACTTTTTCATATCAATATTATACCATAAATTCATAAAAAAGATAGGGTAATAGCCCTACATACTTAAATTATATCGCATTATAGCAGAATAGTCAAGTACAACAGAGAGGATTCAACACGAACTCGCTTCGCTGGCTCGGTTTTTATAGAGTTATCTAAAATAAAAAAAACGACTAAAAGGTTATTTCGTGATCTTGGTGACTCCTGCGGGAGATAATCTCCCGGGCGTCGTCTAAAAAGACAAAATAAGAACCCCTGCGGGATTCTTCTTTGTCTTTTGGTGACTCCTGCGGGAGTCGAACCCGCGATTTTCTGGATGAGAACCAGACGTCCTGGACCACTAGACGAAGGAGCCACTACCCTAATTATATCACAAAAATGCCTAATATTCAACACTGCCATAGGCCGGCACCGCTGTCACAAAAGTCTGACCCGGTGCCAAGGCTATCTCTCTGCCGCTCTCGTCAAAGAATTTTATCTGCTCATTCTTCGATGCTTTGCTCCAGGAGCCCTTTATAGCTGTGCCATTTTGGAATATATATGCATCATCAGTCCCAGTTGTGCCAATACTCTCGTGATAGCCATCAGCGCTTATTCCCTCTTGTACGATCATTGCTACGACCACTGAAGGCGAAATCTGTGTCAGCTCGCATACATCTTCTGGATTCTTCTCTCCTAGGTCTTCTGCCCCACATTTGTATACCTCGTGGGCCGCACCAGAAGCATAGCTTCTGTCATAAGTATTGGTAGAAGGATTATACCGATAATTAATATTAAAGTCGGCAAATCCACCCATATTTATTGCGATAGCATCAACGGTGGGTTTGATCTCTGAAGTATTGACACTGGTTGCTTGAGTGATATTTAGCTTCTCTACCGCCCCAGCATCTACTTTGGCTTTAGTTGATTCTGCTGGCGTCATCCTGGCAAACCCCTTGATGTCGGATGTAGTATATCCATGATCTGTACTATATTTCTGTAAGTATGCTGAGGTGGTGAAGAGATTATTCCATAATCTAGAACCGTACGTACCACGATACATATAAGCATAATCTTCAGACAGATCTTTGTACCCGCCAGATGATACCGCAGCTAGCGCATCGTCCGCACCACCAGCGTGTACTATAGTGCAGTCAAACGGCGTATCCCAGTCAAGAAAATAGATTCTAAGCGAACGTATAGGCCCGATTACTGAAGAAGATGGATTTTGATAAATAGCTGCGAACCGTGTAATGCCAGCTTCTGCTATGGCCTCAAAGACCACCCCGGCCTCGGTTAGGCCAGCCTGTGGGCGCGCACCATCGGTGCCATTGGGGGTTTGCATACAATATACAGGGGCATTTCTTAACGAGCTATCCGCTAGGGGTTCGCCAGTCAAAATACTATATGTGGAATTATCTTGCGCGCCCTGTGATGTCCTGGTAAATTCCAAACTCGCTGTGCTTCCCTGTGGCAGCATAATGCCAGTCACTAGACATGCTATACCGCCAATCAATCCAACAATACCAGTCGTTAAGAAAGCGATAGACTTCTTATCGAATCCAGTGTTACTGGAGTGCTTCTTGTTTTTCTTCACGAATAACTCATCATCAACATCGTCTAATGTGCGGTCTACAGACGCTTTCAGTCTAGCATCTTCTATTTTTATTTTTTTGTTGTTTGGAGATTTTTTTAATTCCATAATAAATCCATTGATTAATATATTATTAATTTTAACACAAAATATTTATGTTTGTGTTATAATGTACTTATGTTAAGTAAAGTATCAAGAGCCGCGGTGTCGATATTGGGTGTAGGTGCCCTGGCCGTATTAGCCAATATTAATTTATCGCCAGCTTTCGCGAGTAACCCAGACCCCGAGAACATTAATTTCAAAGCTAATGTAAAAGAGGCTCTATCTGTATCCATCACGGTACCAGAAGATTGGGCTAGCGGCGATATAGATACTCTACTACGTAACAAAGTCATATTAAATGTCCATTCCAATAATGCAGACGGATTCACTGCATCTATGACTACCGACGACGAAAATACTTATCTAGCTCACACCACTGTTGAGCCCGACAGCGATAATCTCAAGATTAACACACTGCAATCGAACTGGACTCGCTCTGATACTACTACTACTGATTTCTGGGGTTATTCTATCAACGATAACGAAGAAAATGGCACATACTCCCCCTTGGTTGCCAAAGGCAGCGGTCCAATTACGCTAATCTCTCGTACTGACAGCATTGATGCTGACAATCCGATCACCTCTCGTGATATCTATTTTGGTGCTAAAGCGAGCACCGCAAAAGTTGCCGGGACATACTCAAAGACGGTGGTTATTAGTGTAGTGAGTGGTATTACCACGCCCGATGATCCTACTGATCCGAATAACAATCCGGTTATCCCTAACGATCCAGTCACTCCAGAGTCTAATCCTGGCGCATCTGATCAGGCGGCTAATCCTAGCTACAGTACCACTTACGATCGTACGGCCTATACATATACCACTACTGGTTCTGGAGAGTCCACCACTACCACAAATATCAACGAAGGTGACGTAATCAGCTCTTATGAGAGGCCACATGGCGTCAAAGACACTTCAAAGAAGTCTACTGATGGTAATGGGTCTGATGATAACACTAATAATACTGTGCTTACCGCAGCTTTGGCTACAACAGCCGCCGTCGCTGCTGGCGCAGGTACTCTATTCTTCATCTTGGCCAAACGTAAAAAAGACGACGAATAGTACCAAAGTATAGCAGCTAATCCCCCGTTCGCACGGGGGATTTTACAGTAGAATATGTTATAATATGTTTTATGAATATAGTTACTAGATTTGCTCCTAGCCCTACTGGATATATCCACATTGGCAATGTTCGTTCGGCTATTTATCCGTATCTCCTAGCGCACCAGTCGGAGGGCGAAATGATTCTTCGCATAGAGGACACTGATCGTGCCCGGTACGTAGAGGGCGCTACAGAGCTTATAGAAGATACTTTAGAGTGGCTAGGACTTAATTGGGATGAGGGCCCCATCGTGGGTGGTCCCAATGGTCCGTATTTTCAGAGTGAACGCAAAGATATCTACCATGCATGGGCTCGCAAATTGATAGCGTCCGGTCGTGCTTATGCTGACCCTACTACACCAGAAGAAATAGCCAAGTACCGTGAAGAATGCAACAAAGCGAAAACCCCATTCCTTTACCGTAACTATCGTCCCGAAAATACCCCAGAGTGGGAACCAGGTATTCCTCTCAGGTTTAAGACAGAACCAAAGGAATATTCATGGCACGATGAAGTAATGGGTGATATGCACGCTGGACCAGAAGTCCTAGATGATATTATTCTCATTAAAAAAGATGGCTATCCTACGTATAACTTTGCGCATATTGTAGATGATGCCGAGATGGGAGTAACACATGTAATGCGCGGCGTCGAATATCTCTCTAGTACCCCCAACTATCTAGCACTATACGAAGCACTAGGCCTAGAACATCCCAAATTTGTATCCTTACCGCACATCTTGGCCCCTAATGGCAATAAAAAACTCGGCAAACGTGATGGCGCAAAATCCGTTACGGAATATCGAGACGACGGAGTGCTTGCCGAAGCTATGCTCAATTACCTGGCATGTCTAGGATGGAATGATGGCACTGAGCAAGAGATATATACCAAATCAGAGCTGATTCAAAAATTTTCATTAGATCGCATCCAGTCTTCTGGCGCACGCTATGACGAGACAAAGCTTCTATGGCTTAACGGTCAATGGATTCGCAAGATTTTCACCGAACAGGGCGCAGATGCATTGTATGCTCGTACTGATGGCTTCTGGCCAGACATAGCAGCTTCTGCTACTGACAAATATAAGCTCCAGGTGCTTTCTATTATCTATGACCGCCTCAAGACCCTATCTGACTTACGTGATATGACCGCCTACTTTTTTTCCGATCCACGTTTAGATTTAGATATGCTGATAAATAACAAATATCTAAAAAAACTATCTGAGTCAGAGATGGAAGGATTGTTAAAACTAACTATCGCTAAACTTACCGATCTAGAATCATGGGATGCAGATAGTATACAAAATGCACTCAACGAACTCCTCGCGGATACAGGTAAAAAACCAGCTGAACTATTTAGCCTAATTCGCATCGCTGTTAGTTTTGCGCCATTTAGTCCTGCATTGCATCTTACCCTCTCCATTCTCGGGCGAGACACGTCGCTGGCTCGACTCAATACAGTAGCTAGAAATATTTAATATCGCAAAAAACACGGATTATCATAAGACCGTGTTTTTTTGTTGCTATAAAGACGTAGCGATAGAAGTAATTTGCTTTTTTGTGAGTGACCCAGAAGTGGTACTTAGCTTGTATACTATGCCACCATTTGCCCAGGAAGCATCGCTACCACTTATATATATAGTTAGACCTTGCTCGCGCACTACGGTGTAATTTTCGTCATATTGCTCTTTGACATAATTGGTGAGTAAAGCGTTCGAATCCCAAGAAGATTTTTCCTCTGTCAAAGAATATGCGTCGCCAGTAGAGCCATTCGCAAAATTCAGCGTTATCTTGCCGTCTTCTGATACTATGCCGGATAAACTAAAATCTCTAGGAGTATAGCTAGGGTAAGTAGCCTCTATGCCAGTCTGTATAGCGGCCACTTTCAATGAAATATCTGGCATATTAAGATTGACAAAATACACGATGGCGAATACTGCTGCTGCTGCACATGACAATGCTAATACTACACGGCCTATGCCAAAATGATGCTTAGACTTATCTGATTGTTTATTGTTTTCTTGGCTGCTCGTAGCGGCCGCTGCTGCCAGCGCCTTTTGGATAGCCTGATCCTTCAGCTGCTTTGCGGTTGGCTTAGCTGTGCTGCTTGTTGCGGAAGCATTTGAACGAGCCCTCACCCCAGCGTTTGCCGCGCTTTGCATAGGATGAGTCTGTGCCGGCGATATTCGTTGCTGTTGCACTAATTGCTGTTGCGCCCTTTGCTGTTGAGCCCTTGGTTGAGAAACAACCGCAGATTGAGCAAAACGTTGTATTTTAGGACTTCTTTTTATTGTTGTAGTAGTAGTGGTGGCTACGCTCCTAGCTGGCCGCCTAACGTACTTACGGTTCAGAGTAGTAGAACTCTGTATCTGACGATGTGCTTTCATTGGCTGCTGCGTATCATTGGATTTTTGCATTATTACCTCGCTTATTCTTACTCCAATAATACCCTTTCTTTTTACAAAACGCAAGAGCTATTTCTCCCAAATTTTATTATAGCTGAATTATATCAATAACCAGAATTATTTTGTCGCGTTAACTTGTTTTTGTCTAGCCATAAATGGTATAATATGTAATATGGATCCAGACAGGTTGAAGCGTCGTCAAAGTCTAAGAATTATCATTTCAGAAACAATTATGGTCTTATCTGTTGTCCTTATGGTGGTTATCTTGGCTTTTTTGGTGTCTGGGTATTGGATTAATTCCGATTTTAAAGTTGAGCGCCAAGGTTTGTTACAAGTATCATCTACTCCTAGCGGAGCTGATGTTTATATAGATGGCGATTCATCTTGGCTACAACGCACCAATACTTCCAAGGTACTTTCCGCCGGAGAACATACAGTCACCCTTACTAAAGATGGATATGACTCCTGGACTCGCAATATTAACATATCGGAAGGTTTATTATATAGGCTACATTACCCACGTTTATTCCTCCAAGGTACGACCGCCGAAGAAATACTTAATGTAGATAATGTGACATATAGGAGTTTTTCCCCGGATGGTAGTAGACTACTACTGATTAACGGAACTACAGCCTGGCAGCTCATAGAACTAAATGATCAAGTTGTTAAAACGACCTCCTTAGATGTTTCGGGTTTATTTCCCAGCAATTTAGACCAGACTTCAAGTCAAATTATGGCCAATATAATTAGTCTTGATTGGGACCAAGACGGCAGTCACGTTCTTATATCTGTACAAGTAGGCGACGCTACGGAATGGATACTGGTAGATACCAGAGATATAGATAAAAGCATCAATCTCACGGAAACATTCAAGAGTGAGCTTTCCCAAGTCCAAATCCTCGACCATTCAGCTAATAATCTCCTTGCCTTGATCGACAAATCCCTATATAAAATAGACGTGTCAGGTCGCTCCTTGTCGTCGATCATGGCTAACGACGTTTTTTATTATGATCATTATGAGGCTAACGATGTCATCTTGTCTGCTGCCAGTACTGAGTCTGGTAAGACCTCTGAATATTACGTAGCTACACTCAGGCTGAGCGATAATAAAATTGAGAAACTGATCAATACGGATGCCCCAGCGCAAGCCGCAATCAGCAAATTTTACGACGACAAATACTTCATTGTTTTACAAGATAACTTCCTTAGTCTTTACAACTATGAAAAACGTGATGACAAACAAGACTATGAATTAAATTTTACGCCAGATGCCCTTAAAGTCGGGCATAACGGCGAGTTTATCGTTGTGTATTCCGATAACAATATCGCAACCCTAGATATGGAATCGAAATCCATCACCGAGTGGCATACTGACTCTGATAATTTTGATTGGATAGATAGTGATATGATCTATGAGACAGAAAAAAACGGTCTCGTCGTTTATGATTATGATGGCCTAAATCGACGCGTTATAGCTCGGGATGCTGCCACCGGAGCGCCAGCCGCTATCGTCAATGATAAGTGGCTATATTTCTTTAAAGACAACTTTCTAATGCGCAAAGCAATAGCAGATTAGTTCCCAGTTAGCCAGTTCCAGATGCCTTCTATGAAGGACGGCTCATTAGCCGGTAAAGACTCTTCGGTATTTTCATCTACATTGAGTGCGTCATTTGATTTTTCGGCTTCATCATAGCTTGGTGATATCTGCTCGCCAGTAACCAATAGTCGATATCTAGATGTGCCCAAAGGAGTACAAGTCACCAAGGTGACCAATGGTTTGTCCGTCTCTACCACAAGAGCCGCCACATTAGAAGGCTCTATTACTTCTTTTTTCACGACCTTGTAGGTATAGCGAACGGAGTTATAATTTACGTAGATCAAATCACCATCATCTAATCTTTCTAGCCCGGAAAAAATATATTTGTAAGGATTAGAACTATAGATATCTCCTGCGGAATGGCCAGTTATCACTAGATTGCCTATTTCTCCCGGAAAGGCACTAGCGCCAGCTATCCGATAATGTGCCACTCCGTTTTCCATCGCAGACATTACGTCGTCTAGCGGGATGCCAAAATGTATCGGCACGTCAATATTTAACTTTGGGATTAGTAATCTTGGGTCGGCAGATACAGCTTGTGTCACTGTGGGGTCTATCGCTTCGATCCCATTCGCTGGAGCATTGCCTGGCGAAACATACGCCATTATAGGGGCAAAAATCAGGCGATTGTATTGCAGGAATAATACCAATAGAACCACAGCTACTCCGGCTACTATTGGGATTAAGTGCCGCCTACGACGAGATTTCTTTGCATCATCAGTAGCTTTTTTGCGAATCCTTTTCTTAAGCTGTCCACTAACGTCGTCAGGTGTATGGATGGAACTTGCCTGATCTTCGGCTTTGCTGGCGTGCTTAGTCATAGACAAACCAGTTTTTCTGTCTCCATGTTTACTGGCTCGTGTTAGGGAACTTAGGATTTCTTCTTCCTCGGCTCTCTCACGTGCGTCTTTCAAACGCTCCTTTTCGATGTAGTTTATTGCAGCTTTTGAATAATAATCACTGTAATACTTTCTGTAGTAATCCTGCCATGCGGAATGATATTTTTTCCATGACTCAGAATTGATTTTGGGAGAAATGGGCTCATTCTTGATATGTGAAGCAGTATCAGATTGTGTGGCGCTATCTTTCTGGGCAGACTTATCATAGGCCGCTAGAACACGTTTTCTAGCGATCTGGGCGGCAGTTTGCCTCTGTATATCTTTCGAAGATTGCCCACCTGTATCTGAATCCATATCAAAATTATAGCATAATTCCGCAAAATATGTTAAAATAAGACCAGTGGTAGCTAGATTACCTATAGATCTAGCTATCGCTAATACGGGCGAGTGGCGGAACTGGTAGACGCGCTAGACTCAAAATCTTGTGATCGTAAGGTCGTAAGGGTTCAAGTCCCTTCTCGCCCACCAGAGAAAAGGCAGAGAGTATAATACTCTGCCTTTTCTCTGGTGGGCATAGAGGATGTAACTTGTAGGCCTGAGCGTCGCAGAAGACGATTAGAAGTTCAAAATCGATTTTGAACTTCTTGAGATAACGCCCAGCGTAGTGGTATTGCTTTTTTAGTAAAAATATGTTACAATAATAGAGTAGACAAACTACGCTCTTTTTATTGCTGGTCATCACTATACCAAGGAGGGATTAGGTATGAAACTTAAAATTGGCGATAAGGTATATTTGCAGAAGTATGATGTTGCTTATATCTTACATGATCTGAAGGCCTTTCCGAGCGGTGTTCTCAACGAAACGTTTGATGACAATCAATGCAAGGCCTTCATCATGAACGGCCCTGCCGACGGCTTCCAGTTCAAGTGCATCTACAAAGACCCCATAGATGTCAAATGGCTCATGGAACAGGATTGGATCGTTGATTATGACGAATATGCCAAGATGCCGCTTGCTGAGTTGGAGTCGCTTTGCGAGCGCCTCAAGGTAGAGCACTCTGAGAGTATCGACGGTTTCAACGCCAAAGATGGGGCTTATAGGAAAATGCATTTTGACACGCAGAAAGATAATCTTAATAAGCTTGGACACAAAATTGTTTCGCTCGAACACCTCGTCGGGTTCCGTAAGGGCAATGTCAAATTCATCTTCCCGGATGAGTATCGGGGCAAAACCACTTTTACCAGCAAACCTCAGAAGAAGCTAGGCTTCTTCGCGCGGCTATTTGGCCGTAGCACCCAGTAATGGGTGCTTTTTGTGCTTTCGCCGCATAAACAATTAGAAAATAACATTTGTATAGTTGTCTAGATGTCTCTCCTGTAAACTACTATGCTACTTTCTTGAGGTTGTAAACTATATCGGCTTGATCGCATACATTTGCGGAGTGCGTCACTATGATGACGCACTTCCCCTCTTTGTGGGCTAAATTTTTAAAGATGTCAAGGATCTCTTCTTCGGTCTGTTTATCTAGATTTCCAGTTGGTTCATCTGCTACTATCATCTTTGGGTCGTACGAAAGACTTCTCGCTATTGCCACCCTTTGTTGTTCACCACCCGACAATCTCAATACTTTACGATTCGCGTAGGACTCTTTGAGTCCTACGCTCTTCATGAGCTCCAGGGTCGTTGTTCTTTTATTGGGAACTTTTAGACCGCTGGCATCCATAGATAGGATAATATTCTCACTTGCCGTCATAAATGGTAGCAGGTTATAGCTTTGAAAAACAATCCCAATATCATGACTGCGATAATAGTCAAGATTAACATCTTTCAAATTTTTACCGTCAAAGATAATGTCTCCTTCGGTGCATCGTTCCAGCCCACTGATCAATGATAAGAGTGTTGTTTTGCCGGTACCGCTTCTGCCACGGATTGCATATATTTTACCTTTCTCAAAGTCGAAACTAACGTTTTTTAACGCGTATTCACCTTCTTCTGCATCGTTATATTGATAACTGGCGTTTTTAATTGAAAGTAGTATTTTGTTATTCTTTTTCATAGTATCTCCTTTATGATCTCTCTTTTAGAATTGCTAGTGGCGTGAACCTTTGAATACTTATCATTGACGCAAGGCTACTAATAAGAATTAATGTTAAACCAATGCCAAGTAATTCAAGCAATACACCGATATTAACTACTGCATCAATTGATTCATAAGCTTCTACTTTAGGTCTGCCTTTCTCAGCAAAATCCTTTGCCGGGCTGTTACCTTCCATCGGCCCGAATCCACCAGGTCCACCAAAATTACCTTTAATCTGCTCGGATGATTCCTTGGTGCTATTTATTTCGCTGGCGAGCAATGAATTGCTGACATCCTTAGACATGGCTGCACCAATGCCGGCTCCAGCAAGTAGCGCTACGAAGCCTACTATTAGGAGTTCGGAAACGAATTGTATGGTGAGTTTCGACTTACTTATTCCAATAGTACGAAGTACGCCAATTTCATATTTCCTCTCGCGTATATTTATCGCGTTAATAACGAATAACACAACACCCCCGATGACTAAAGTTATGATGAGGAATGTTGTAGCAAAGGATTGTACATTTTTGATGGACGAAAGTCCCGCCGTTGCAACTTCCTCATTGGTCTCCACTGCATAACTCTCGTCTAAGCCTTTGTCGTAAAATTCAGCCTGGATTTTATCCTTGTCTGCATAATCATTAATGATAAACGTAGGATCGACAAAGCCGTTTACGCTGCTATGAGCTTTTGTAATCGCAATCAAAGCATCAGCGTTTGTAATGATAGTATTAGCGGAGTTAGCAAATAAACCTGATGGGCCAGAACTATTAGACTCGTTTTCCTTGTATATGCCAATAACTGTAAATTTATAAATGTTGCCACTCTCGTCTTCAAATTTTACAGTATCGTTTATTTTAATATTATTATAAGAAGCAAGCTCTTCGTTGATAAAGATATAGTTACCATCAAAAGCTTTATCCCATGCGCCATCCGTAATTTCTACCATCTTGTAGGTACCCTCAATAAACTCACTCATCGCGTCAAGAGAACTATAGCCATTTAGAGTAAAATCATAAGATGTCTTACTAGACCTCATGCCCTTATCGCTACCTGGCGGCCCCGGCATATTAAAAGAATTATTCGATACTTCACTCTCTGCCTTGTCTATATTGTTACCATTCAGCGAAACATTATAGGTGTAATAATAACTCTCTATATAATCACTATTGCCGAATTTCTCTACGTCAGAGATAGTGTAAGAAGATACATTGTCAAATTTATTCTTCATGTCTTCCATCTTTTCACGGTTTGAGAAATCAAAATCTTTTATCATATTTTCGCGATTGAAAGTAATTGTTAATTCTTTATCATACGTGCTTTGATAGGAGTCGATCAGGTCGGATGCTGTATTATTGATTGCTAGCGCAATTGTACTAGCGCATGCAATCACTAAAATTATTATTCCAATCAGGATATTTCGTCCTTTGTTTCTAGCGATAGAAATTAGTGCATTTTTTAATATAAACATTACTTCCTTTCTTCTTATTTTATAAACATGATATATGAGGAATCTTAAACAAACCTTAAAAGTAAACAACGAATATGTCTAATAACACTCTCTGCCTCGGGATTTTTTGACACAAAAAAACACTCAGTATTTGTAATACCGAGTGTTCCTGACAATCTAAGCAGCGACGTTATACATGCGCAACAAGACCTTACGCTTAATTGCCGCTAGACCACGTTTTGTGGAAGGATTTTCACGAGACCTAGCAACTCGCTCTCCCCAAGTCGGGAAATACTCTTCCACCTTTGCTAGTTTCTCCTCAATTTCAGCTACTTCTCGGTCATGTTCTGCTGTTAGCCTTGCCTCAATCCTGTCGGCTCGCTCGGCTTCTTCTCTTAACTCTTGCTCAGTGCGCATCATCCTTTGAATCCTAGAAGGTTTTCGAATACCGTCCAACTCGTCCATATCCGCCAAATAACTTTCTTCTAATTCCTCTCTTTTTTGAATTAGTTTTTTTCGAAACGCCTTCATGTCGTCTGTTCCCATTTCGGCCTTTATGGCCTCCCGGGCGTCTTCCCAGGCTCGCTTGCTATTATCTTCTGCTACCTTATCTTGAAGTAATGACTCTTGCTTTTGTAAGTCAGCACGCCACTTTTTCAAATTGGCCAGCTTCTTATTATTGGAGTTTTGTATATCTATCGCATCGGCACGCTCATTGCTAAGTGTCTTCTTCTCCGCTTCATTTACTCTCAACTGCTGCTCCGCTTGTGCTTTCGATTTCATCGCCTGCTCGTTTTCGTTGACGTTGTTTGTAATGCCATTTATTATGTCTCGTACTTCCTGGTGCTTGCCAAGCGCTAGATTCTTCACTATTTTTAAACCATCAGCAAAGCCGCTTAATATACTACGTTTTGTCTTATTGACTCTGTCGCGCAGCTGATCTACTTTCTCAGTAAGCTGACTATGAGTCTCGGCATTATTATCAAGCGCAGTTTCGCATTCCGAAATTTTCTCTTCGAGTCTAGCATTGTCCTCATTGACCTCTGCTATCTGAGCCTCTATTTCTGCAAGTTTTTGCTGTACTGATTCGAGGCGTTTCTCTGCGTGAGTCTTTTCTCTCTCAGTGGTTTTCTTCTTTTCATCCTCAATATCTTCGCCTCTACTCGTAGCAAATCTATTTATATCAATAAACCCTCCATTTGGCTTCTCTCCTCCCCCATCTCCTTCCTCTTCTGTCTCAGTAACGTCTACCGCTTCTTGACCATGTCCCTGCGACGATCCAGCTTCGCTCTCCTGCGAATAATCTGCTGTCATGCGCTCAGCCTCTTCTGGGGCGAGCCTGAACCAATCTTCTGACGCCTCATCTGCCTCGGAACTAGTCCCACCTGCAAACTCTACCTGATTAGCCAAATCTTGAAAGGTCGTCGAGCCGCCTGCGTTTGCCATTGTTTCATCCTTACCAGTGTCGGATGTTTCTTCTTGCGTGGTTGGTACAAAATCAATTTTTTCCATCATTCCCTCCCTATTGCATAATTTTTGCGAAATTCCTGCAAAGCCTTACCAATGATAACATTAGGGTCTATACCCGCTTCGTTCAGTAATTGTTCTATAAAACCATCTGGCAACTCACCGCCATCCTTAGTGGCATTTTCTAGCTTGTCTAATTGAGTCAAGGGTAAAGCCTCAATCAGTGCCTGGTCTAAGGCATTATTTACTTCGTTTGCCAAGGCTTCACGCGCCTCCGGAGTATCACTGATGCCCTTTGTGGCTATCAACTCCGATAGATATCTATCTAATGGATCTTGCATTTTTTTCCTTTCGGCACTGAGGCCTGATTTTATTTTTTAGCAGTACATACAATATAATACTGACTTTAGTCAATTATATCACGATAATGCTTATCTGCAAGACTTTAATTGTGCGGCAGTGTTGAACTATTTGTCCCAGTCAAATCCCTCGCCATAGTGCCCCCAGCGTGCTGTAGCTTCATATATAGGGCGTTTCAAGTCCAAAAATTTAATAATACCATTAGGTGTAAGATCGTATCCGGTAATTTCCTCTGCCTTTCCGTCGATAATTACAGTCTTTTCTAGTGGTTCGGCATATCCGATAGCGTAAGCAAGCCGTACCAACACGTCATGTGCATCGCGCTTTCTTAAATAATCCACCGCAATTTTGCGTGCCATATATGCTGCTGACCTATCTACCTTGGATGGGTCTTTGCCAGAATAGCATCCGCCACCTATAGCTACGCGAGGACCATAGTTATCTACTATAAGCTTCCTGCCAGTTAGGCCAGTGTCGGCGTCAAATCCACCTTGTTGCCAGTCGCCTGCAGGATTGATATGTAACTCTAGTTTGCCTTCCAAATTCTCCTTACTTACAAATTCTTTAACTAGCCCTTCCAGCTTATCTTTCGGTGCGTTCTGGAAACTCGCAACGATTGAATCTATAGTGCCATCAGGCGCAATTGTGATCTGTGTCTTTCCGTCATAAGGAAACTTATCATAAATGTATTGATTAAGCCTGCGCGCTAGTACCACTTCCCGCGGCAGCATTTCTGGGGTTTCGTCGCAAGCATACCCTATCATTATACCCTGATCGCCAGCCCCGCCGGTATCTACACCTTGAGCTATCTCTGGTGATTGTTTGACTATTTTAGTATGCACTTCCACATTGTCTCCAGCGATGCGCTTTACTATGGCCGGAATATCAACGTCAGCAGTAGACGTAATCTCGCCAGTTACAAATACTACTCCGTGCCCGCCACAAGCCTCAGCCGCTACGCGTGCATTTGGGTCTTCAGCCAGGTATGCATCCAATATAGCATCACTGATTTGGTCGCAAAGCTTGTCTGGGTGTTTCGGAGAAACGCTCTCCGCAGTTTTGTAAAACATATTATATCTCCACTTACTTATGCTATTATTATACCATATGAAAATCGCTATTTTTTCAGATTGTTATCTAGATCTTACTGGAGGTATTGTTAGTTCTATTAAGGCGCAAAAGGCTGCCTTAGAAAAAGATGGCCATATTGTATACATTTTCAGCACTAGTTATCCGAAAACACCAGATCAAATTCAAGAGTTTTGTAAGAACAATATTTTCCCCGTCCCGTCTTGTCGTATTTTTTTTCGTGGTATTACACCGGTATCTCGGCGCCCTAGTATCATAGAAAAATGGCTGCTAGATAATCATCCCGAGATAAAAGATTTTGACATTTTTTACGTGCATTATGAAAGCGGTTGTAGCATAGCAGGGCTTCGCCTCGCGAAAAAGCTTGGCATTCCATCTATCCAAGTCATGCACGGGCGCGAAGACATGGGTCTCGCTGGAATTATTCCGTTTGGATTTCGTACTACAGTGGCTACACTACTAAATACGTTTCATTCCTGGTACCTACCGCATATCACTACGATACGGCGCGATAATTACCTGGCAGACACTTTAGCTAAAGCCAAAATGTGGACCATGATGGTGAACCACGCCAATTATGCTGATCTTGTTCTTACTCCATCCGAACATTTTCGTAAAAAGCTAATTCATTACGGTGTAAAAAAAGAAATAAAAGTCTTTGCAAATGGATTTGCGGACACATTATTTCCATCGGCTCCTATTATAAAGACATTACGTCCAAATGACGAACTTCGCATTATTTGGCACTCGCGCGTTTCTGGAGAAAAACGCATACTTCCATTTTTGCGCGCGCTTACGCGTATTGCTCATAAATATCGCCTTGACATATATGGTGATGGCAACGATTTGAAAAAAGCAAAAAGATACGCAAAAAGACATCACCTAAATACCTACTTTCACGGTAATGTAGATTTCGGAGTCTTAAAGAAGGCAATCGATAGAGCGCATTTAGACGTTCTGGTTTCTTACGATTATGACACTTTCGGCATGACGCTCATAGAAGCCGAAGCATTTGCTACTCCAGTCTTTTTCTGTGATCCAGATATGCAAGAAATCATACCAGAGGGTAGCTTCGTTATATCCGAGAACGAAACTTCATTAGCAATGGCTCAAGCTCTATGCAGGATTGTAGATCACCCAGACATAATCCATAAAATGTCTGAAGTGATGTTGCAAAAACGGTCCGAAGTACTAATGTCTAAACGCATAAAACAACTAGAAAAAATATTTAATGATATAATGAAAAAATGAGATACTTAGCAGATATTTTAACGTCAACAAGATTTATTTTAAGTATAATCTTACTAGTGCTGGCGTTTGTCGGTAGCCCAGCAGAAAATGCATTTATTATCTTTCTCGCGGCCGAATTCACTGATACATTTGATGGCACATGTGCACGTAAATGGCCTTTTCCTAAGAATAAAACTCCCAAATACCGCAAGTATGCCGCTCAATTTGATATGGTGTCCGATGTGCTATTAGCGGCAGCCCAAGTGCTATTCCTTACTCTCCAGGTTAATTTAGTAGCTGGTATTGCAATTATTGTCTACTATGTGATAATTTGCCCAGCCATAGAGCTTGTCGTATACGGCAAATTTCTCGGCCATCCAGATAACTGCACTCCAAATTCCCTCACTAAGAAAAACTTTCCTCTCGCTAAGAAGATAGTTCTTGCGCGTAGATATCTGTATACCATCTGTCTTGGCATAGCTAATGCTTTTATCCTTTTTGCAACCAATTGGCCAGATCCAGTTAAATACGGACTATTTGTATTTGGCTGTTCTATATTTGTATTTGTCTGGTTTTTCTTACGTCAGCGTCGCAAAAACATCTCTCGTGATGCCGTGGATATCGAAAAAGCACTATCCAATAAAGCTAAAAAGAATAGCTAGACTAGGAACAGTGCGGAGGTTACCAGCCTCCGCCGCCACCTCCGCCACCGCCCCCGCCGGAGAAATCACCACCACCGCCAAAGTCGCCACCATCGTATCCGCTATCTCCACTTCCACTACCGGTATACATGCCTAAGGCCAACGAAAAATTATCAAGATCAGAAGCATCGATCATAGTGCCATCAAATGCCCAGTCTGGACCTAGCATATTTGAGGCCTCATAATATTTTTTTAGCTCTTCTATCCAGGATTTCTCCAATCTAAATATTATCGCATATGGCAATAACTTTTCGTAAAGTTTTACTATCCCATCACTAGAAACATCTGCACCATCTACACTCTGCAGTAGTTCTATGCGTTCTTTCTCAGCTAAGCTCATGTATTTTTTTAGTCCAATTAAATACAACTTGGCATTTATACCAGCATCGGTATAATATTTCGCTACGCTTTTATATTCTGATATATGTTTATGAAGATATAGTACCAAAAACCCTAGCGCCAAAAGCAACAACCTCCAAATACCCCCCATATTAGTACATATTGTGAAGCACAAGAAGAGCGCTAACGTAAACAATAGTAATCCTAGAGTGCGAAATGCTTGTAATCCCACGGATGCATTTTCCGTTTTTGCATCTTTTGTAAGCATTTTCTTTCTTTTTAGTGTATCTATTTCGTCATCTACGGCACCTTCCATTATGCCCTTGCGCAATTTGTAATCGCTATTATTAATATCAAGGTCGAGAGATATAGTATCACCGTTTTTTGGTAACTGGTTTTTATTTAGTACCATTAAGACAGCGCATTGATACGGGGTCATACTCTCAACATCTTTTATATGAATCTTCCAGTTAATAAAAGTATCATCGCGGCTACTTAAGAACCGTTTTTTTCTCCATGCAACTTTTTCCAGCGCTATTTTGTGCTGCAATACCATTTCGATAACAGTAGCAGTATTACTATAAGCATTCAAACCGCTATCTATCAAAGCTGTTTCTTCTGCTGTTAGATTTTTGGGCGGAGTATACTGAACAGGGCAAGTTTTTTCAGTTAGTCTTGGTATTTTTTGCCGATACTTTACATAATAATAAATATACACACCGATAAATATAGATGCTATTGACACCACGGTTGCTGTAAGACATATGTCAACAACCGGAGGAATGATCTGTTTGCTTTCTGATGAATGTTTTGACTGTGTAGATTGGTCATCTTGTGGACTCCGATTGCCTCGCGAGTCTAAGTCAGTAGAATTAGCATTGATTACAAAGCTATCTGGCTGGAATTGCATAACAAAAGTCAAAGTCTCTCCAGCTAGTAGATCGTTAGCCTCAAATATTACCGTATTATCGTCCGCCTTTGAAATGTTGCAGCGGGAGGTGGCTTCCTCTCCGGCAGTCCCATATGTACCCACATAACAGCTTGTACCATCAATAAAATAATCTTTTACTTCGTCCTGTAGGTGTACGCTAGCTGTAACGCTATCGAACTTTTGGCTCCACCCAGTACCATTTGTGTTCCAATACAATTTTTGATAAGTAGAATCATTCGAATCGGTAATAACGTTAATATTTTTATAAGATATATTATAATTTTGTTCACCATGTACGAAAGAGTCACTGTTGCCAATCCTCAGGCACACCCGACCACCATTATTATAGGCTGTATAATTCTCAATCTCGCCGTTTCTGGTAACGTTAAAATTACTGTCGTCTAGAATTGCTCCGCCATTATAGCTAGTTGGTAAACAGCGTTCAATTCCATGATTTTGATCACTATCTGGAAATACGGCCGCAAGCTCCTCAACCACTTGCATCTCAGAGCTTCCATCCTCTGTCCTGCTTAAGTAATAGTCAAAAGTAGCAGATTTAAAGTAAAAATCATTTACGTCGGCAAAAATTACATCGGCTGGGGCAAAACTCAGAAGTAACCCCATACCTATAATAATAGTTTTTAATATTCTCATGCTTATTATTATACAGGAATTCAGAGGCTTTACCAGCCTCCGCCGCCACCTCCGCCGCCGCCCCCGCCGGAGAATCCACCCCCACCGCTAGAGAAGCTTCCTCCACCGCTGCTACTAGAAGACCACGACCCGCCGCTACTGCTTGGCTCATGGTAATTTGTAGATGAAGTAATAGCACGGCTCACATCGTGTGCTATGTTTGCCGCGATTATTCCATGTAATACGTCCGAGCTTATTGCCTCGTCTACATTTCCTACCTCATAATATTTCGCGAGCTCTTTTACCCAGCTCTCTTCTGCACCAAATAGGCTTGCCCATGGCAATAATCTTTCGTAGAGTTTTACTATTCCTGCTTCAGACGTGTCGGCACCTTCTACAGATTGTAAGAATTTAAGCCTATCTGCCTCCGCCAT
This sequence comes from uncultured bacterium, assembly GCA_902761145.1. Lineage (GTDB taxonomy): Bacteria > Patescibacteriota > Saccharimonadia > Saccharimonadales > Saccharimonadaceae > Nanosyncoccus. The sequence goes on along the minus strand of CACWJA010000002.1, from coordinate 249,546 downwards.
TTTTATGTATAATTCTAGCCCTTCCAGATACTTAGCTAGCTTTATCCCCGACTCTGTATATTTACTATATTTTCTAATTTGACCGTTAAGTATACCCAATACCACAATCCCAACTATTAATATTATTACAAACACTGCAGGTATAACCTTCTCTCCAACTATTTCCGCATTCAGCATTAGCGTTGTCTCTCCTTCTCTAACAAGTAACACTACTGCTATAGGTATAACAAAGAAAAATATTAGTATATACGTCAACAAAAACCGAATGGTGCTTGTCTCCTTAGTATCATCCTCTCTCAGATAGCTCCGGCGCTTCAGTGTGTCAACTGCATCATCTTTGTACCTTTCTGCGCAGTTTGCTAAGTATCTTGTGGCTGTATGTTTTTTAATCGGAATTTCGTCGCCCTTCGCTAGGCCGCCATTACCGGACAATATATTCATCATTTGTTTTTGTGGTCCAGTTAATTCATCTGGCTCTACATTCAGTATTACTGCCCAGTCGTACTTTCTCTCATTTTCCACTTTCTTTACTGTAATTTTCTTACTTACGGCAAGCTCTAATAGCGTCGCCACATATGATGATTTAGTTTTTTGCAAATATATTTGTTCGCCTTCCGCCGTGCATATACATGTATCCTCAGGGGGTTGGTATTGCGGTGTAGTAAAAAGCGATTTGTATAATACCTTCATATCCTTACCGCACTTTCGCCATTTAATTATTCTACGAATTATAAGAAACGCCATAATTGCTATCTCTATGGATAAAAGTATTACTAAAATATAGTTTTTCTCTAATAATACATAAAAAGTATCTGGCTTAAACTGTACGACAAAAGTTAAATTTTCTCGCTCTTCCAAATAACCAGTTGTAAAGCTAAATCCATCACTAGTCGGCGTGATCGTGCATTTATCTTGGCCTTTTTCTCCATAACTACCTACATAACACCACGCAGTTGTATCCATATTTTTATAGATATCCTTCGTAGTATGTAGATTTGCTGTTAAGTGTTCAAAACTTTGATTCCAGCCAGTACCATTGGTGTCCCAATACAATTCTTGTAAGAGTTTTTCTACGCCTTCTTTCCCACTCACATTATTGCCATCGGCATCGAATTCAGTGATTACGTCTGTATAGTCATACTCCAGTGTGTAAACTTGCACATCGTGTACGTATTCACTTGCGCTACCTATATACACAGTATAATAATCGTCATTATTTACGATCTTGTTAACATTTTCTGGCTTGCCATTTCTTAATACTGTCAAATTTAAGGCGTCCTCATTTGCTACTGTAATGTTTTTTCCTCCCTGATTGACATATGGTATATCTCGTGTGATCCCGTGATTTTGGTCTATCTCTGGAAATACGGCCGTCAGCACCTCTTTTACATGCAGATTACTGGTGCCATCGTCTAGCTTTGTTAGATAATAATCAGCAGTAAAATCTTCAAAATAAAAATCGTCAGTGTCTAAAACACCAGTTGCATATTGGCTGGAATGAGTATTGCTGCTAGTTGTAGCAAAGGCGTCAGTAGACGGAATAAATGCCAGCACCGTCGCCGCGCCTAGTAGAAAATGTTTAAGTTTCATGTCTTTATAATATCATAGTTTCTGGAATATCGCCGTCATAGTGGCGTCTATAAACCTGTCTGGGCTAAACATATTCACCGCTACTATCTTCGCGGCCAGCTCCCCGCTCCATATCATGATAGGCGAATAACCAGACTTTTCTAGTGGCACTGCTTTTACTACACCATTTGTGGCTACTAATATCTGGCCGCTATGTAAGGTCACTATTTTTACTGGGTAGCTCAGGGCAAACTTATGTAATACTTCAGCTACTTGCACTAAAGATTGCGACAGTAATAACATCTTGGGGTAGTATACCGCACGCAGTATTTTTTGTAGCTGCGCTAGCGAACCCATTATAATCAACTTCTCATTCATTAGTAATCTTTCTGGTCCATTTTCGGCTACCAGGTCCACGCTATCACGCGTAACTAACAGAGGTTGATCGGAACTTTCACACGCGCTTACTACAGCTTTGCCAGTAATGGCATTTTTAGACAAATCTCCTATTACTAGATTATATTCCGCAGCAGCCATTGCCTCGGCTAGGCCTTTCCCGGCTAGAGACCCAGCCTCGGTAGACGGTAAGAACACGAAATTCTCCAGTGGCGGTAGCTTGTCTTTAAGTGCGTCTGGTAGTACTAAGTTTACGGTCTTTATCGGGTATTTATCTGCCAAGTATTCCCCTACCCTTGTCGAAGTACGAAAATTTTGCGCATTCCCGCCAATAATGTTTACTATACCTTGTTTTTGCTCAGGTAAGTTCCACAGTAGATCATCCGTAGGTGCGGTATCTATCTTCTCGAAATAAGTATTCATTTATACGTCCAGCATTATAGATATAGGGCAGTGGTCGGAGCCCATATAGTTTTCATATATCTCAGCAGATTTTATTTTGTCCTGCAAACTTTCCGATACAAAGAAATAATCTATCCGCCACCCTACGTTGTTTTCGCGTGCGTGGCCCCAGTGACTCCACCACGTATACCGCTGCTCACTGGGGTGAAATGCACGAAATGTATCCACTAGCCCAGCATCAAGTAAATTCGTAATTCCCTGCCGTTCTTCATCGGTGAATCCAGCATTGTGGCGGTTTGCAGTCGGCCGCGCTAGGTCTATCTCTGTATGTGCAGCGTTGAAATCCCCACACACTACTACTGGCTTGGTCTCCTCTAGCTTTTTGAGATATTTCCGCACTGCTGGGTCCCACAGCTTTTCGCGCAAGCCTAGCCTCTCCAGGCCCCTCTTGGAGTTCGGCGTGTAGATATTTATTAAGTAAAATTTATCATATTCTGCCGTCTGCACCCTGCCTTCGGTAAGAGGGTCGCCATATTGATCAGCGAAGTCTGCTTCTACTGGCAAAACATTCGCTACCGACAGCGGTTTTACCTTGGTAAATATTGCTGTACCACTATACCCTGGCCGCTCGGCCGAGTTCCATAGCTCTTCGTATTCTGGTAGATCTACTTCTGCTTGGCCAGGCTTGGCTTTAGTTTCCTGCAAGCACAATATATCTGGCTGCTCAGCCGCGATAAACTCTTGCAGCGCACCCTTATTTAGTACGGCTCTTAGTCCATTTACATTCCATGAGTATATTTTAAGCATAGCGGCCTCGCTCTATATCACGTTTTTTTATAGTTTCGCGTTTGTCGTATTTTTTCTTACCCTTACCAACTGCTATCACTAACTTGATATGTCTATTCCCGCCGAGTAGCCGTACTGGCACTATAGTAGACCCAGCCACTTTTTCGCGTTCTAGCGCCGCTATCTGCTTGCGTGTGGCCAGTAGCTTAATATTGCGCGCCGTCTCGGCGCCAAGAGTAAGATTATTTAGCCACAACTCTCCGGCCCGAATAGTTACAAAAGCCCCCTTTAGCTGCACATGATGATCGCGAATAGCACGCACTTCTGGCCCTGCTAGCGCCATACCGGCAGTTAGCTCGTCGCCCAGTGTGTAGTCATATCGCGCTTTACGATTCATCGTTACCATATCTGGGGTCTTTTTTCTTTTCATACCATATATTATAGCATACGATTATTTATGATTTTTAGCACAGATGTAGTGTATATGCTATACTATAATAGTAAACGTAATAATTTTGATATAGTAAGAATAGTTTAAGATGAAGTACAAGAACCAATCGAATAAGAAGTCTAAAATAAGACTGACTCTAGGTACTATATGCGGAGTAGCTGGTATTATTGGTATTGCAAGCATAGCTGCCACAAGCAGCATCTCCACTTCCGCCCTCTCCTATAGTACTTCATCTGACGTCTCCTTTACCTTTGCACCTACATTATCCATAGGCTTATCTACAGACTCACTTAATATAGGCAATCTAGTACCAGGTAATACTAGTGATAGTAATAGTGTTAAAGTAACAGTATCTTCTAATACTCCATATGGCTATGTATTATCAGCTAGTGTAGGTAGTAGTGATAGTACAAGTGCCTACTACAATACATCAAACCTAGTGCATGAAGACAGTACAGTAAATAACGCTTTCACTAGCATAGATACTAGTGCTAATCTAACAAATCTTACTACGGACAACACTTGGGGCTACTCTACCTCACTAGACAATGGCACTACCTGGAGCACCTATTCAGGTCTATCTAGTGCAACAGCCAAACCATTACTAGACATAAGTGACCCAGCGCAGCCAAGCACTATAGACTTCAAAATAGCTGCCAAATCCTCCACCACCCAAGCCAGTGGCACTTACAACAACATCATTACCTTCTATGCGGTGGGAAAACCAAAGCCACTCACCCTTTACGAAGAAGTTGCAAAAATGAGCAAAGGAACCCAGACAGAAGTGCAACTTCAGGCCAGCAGCAGTACCCCTACTTCTACGGACTACCGTGAGGATACTTCAACATCCGGCGTCTATGAATATAATAGTGCCATCTTTGGCGAATCTAGTGATGCGAATAATAACAATAAGATCTATTATTATCGCGGAAAACTTGAGCCAGATTATTTGCAATATGGCTCTTCGGGAAATGCTACTACCTACCCAAATTATGTAAAATTGGATAACGATACTTGTTGGCGTATTGTTCGTACCACTGGTTCTGGTGGCGTAAAGATAATCTATAGCGGTGTCTGGAATGGTTCTACCTGTGTTGTTCAACAACTCGAAACTGGCTCTTCGAGCTCCTCCTTTAATGGCACGAAAAACACGACGAAGCAAATTGTCCTCGTGGGCTATACCTATAATAGTAATTACGCCAGAAACTCTACTACCAGCGTAACGCTGGCAAACCTCTTTGGGACCAATAGCTATAATAGAAACACTACCGATTCTACAATTAAAACCGCTACCGAAAATTGGTATGCCGCCAATTTAACTGGCTATAACAATATCCTTGAGCCCAGCGCTGGTTATTGTAGTGATCGCACCGTATATGATTCTGGGGTTTTGCAAAATGATTCTTTTTCTACGCCGCAATATATTTCTATCGACACAGGCCAATACCTCCTCTCTTTTGGGTCAGCCTATTCTGATTATAAATTAGGTTGTCCTAGAGATAAGGTAGATTTATACACTACGCCTTCTGCAGAAAATGGCAACAAACAATTAAAATACCCAATTGCACATCTCACCAAAAATGAGGCATATCTCGCTGGTTTGGACGGGTGGTATAATAATATGAAGTGGCTAGGGACTTCATATTATTGGAAACTTCTATCTCCTAGCGGCAGAATTACCTCAGTAACGGAAGCCGGTAATGCACAGACTTATTACGTCCTGGCTGAGAATAGAGTCGTAGGTAAACCTGTTTATAATGGTTTTGGTACGCGCCCAGTTATTTCTCTCAGGGCTGGCATCGTCGCTGAATCTGGCTCTGGTACCGCTACCGACCCGTGGGTCGTCCCCGCCCCCTAGCCGAATCTTGCAAACGTCGTTGATTCCTTAACTTTGCAAGCCTTTAAATCTTCAGCCCCCAACCTTTGTAGTATAAAAGGCAAACATTCTTGAAAAATAATAAACTACGTGTATAATCATAAGTAATATAATAAAGGAGTTTTTATGGAAATTGCCACTACAGGCATCGTTATAGTATTGCTAATCTTATTCTTTGTCATCTTGCCGGGGATTCGCGTAGTAAATCAATACGAGCGCGGCATAGTGCTAAGGCTCGGTAAATATTCTCGCACCCTTAATCCTGGTTTGCGCGTAATAATACCATATTTGGATAAAATGACTAAGGTAGACGTACGCACTACACCTATGGACATACCGAAGCAAGAAGTTATCACGCGAGACAACGTCACTGTGAATGTGGATGCTATCGTATATTTTAAAGTATTAAACGCCGAAAAAGCCGTGCTAGAGACCACTAATTATACATATGCTACCAGCACCTTTGCTCAGACGGCCTTGCGCGATGTCACTGGTAACTTTGATCTCGATGAGATTCTTAGCAAACGCGATGAGATTTCCGAAAAAATTCGCGAAATTGTAGACGTACAGACAGATAAATGGGGTATAGATATTGAAAACGTGAAGCTACAAAACATAGAGCTTCCAGCAGACATGAAGCGCGCCATGGCTAAACAAGCCGAAGCCGAACGTGAACGCCGCGCCGCCATTATTTCTGCGGAAGGCGAAAAATCCGCCGCCAATGCCGTGGCAGAGGCAGCCAATCTATTAGCTCGCACACCGGGTGGTCTGAATATTCGTACTTTGCAAACTCTAGAGAAGATTTCATCTGATCCATCCCAAAAGACTGTCATCATGATGCCGAGCGACCTATTTAACAAGCTCAGCCGCTAATCTAGACTACGAATCATAAAATAAGGGCCTAGGCCCTTATTTTATGCTTCAATTCTGGCGTACTGCTTTTTCGGTATCATATTCCAGTCGGCGAGCACATATTCTATGCGAGCTAGTACATCCTCTGGGCTATTATCCCCATCTACTTCGCGTACTGGTATGCCGTTCATGGTGAGGGCGCGGATCATGCCAGTGATATTGCGGTCATAGGCGTCCTGGCGACGTTCTATGGCAGCACGGGTGTCATCTACGCGCTTCCTCTCTACTAGTCTCCGCCATAGTTCTCCACGAGGCACACGCAATATTATGGCACCTTCTAGGTCATTTATCTCTTTATTTTCTATTAGCCATTTTAGCTGACGATAGTCTGCCGGAAATCCATCTAGTATTATCTTACGTGGATGCTTATCCGAAGCGAATCGTACAGCTGTAAAAGATTTTAGCTCACGCAAAGTTTGCTGTATTACCTTTACGGCTTTTGCGTCATCTATAAACATACCATGCTCCAGGGCAAAGCGTATGTCTTTATCTTTAAGGCTCATCAATAGATCGCGATAAGATACCCACTTCCAGCCGTATTTCCGTGCCAGTAGTTGGCCTTGTAACGTTTTGCCTGCACCAGGTGCTCCAAAAAGCGTAATCATGATATTATTGTATCAAATATCTTCTAGTTAGTTAATCTTTACTTTCTCATCGCCTACTAGTTCCTTTAGCTTCGCAAGCAAATCTTCGTTTGCTTCTACCTTGAATGGCATTCGGAGCGGGCGTTTACGCTCGCCATCACGTAGTACTAGTACTACGTCCTGGAAGCCTGGATTGAGGTCTGCCAGGCGCCTTATGGCGGTAAGAGTATCAGTGTTATTGATGTCTTCTATTAGTATATAGAGTCGCTCTTTGCGAGGGTCTTTGGGGGGAGTTTTGAGTACGCGCGGCACGTCTATGGCCGGAGCGGAGCTAGGCGCTCCCATGCTGCTACCACCCCTGTTGTATACCTTATCGGCGGAGGTTTTGCTGCGCCGCCCACGTGGGGAGCTGGGCGCTAGCCCTGGTGCGGCTAGCTTGGTGCCGGTAGGCTGATAATTCTCCAGTACGTCGTCGGATACTAGCTCTACTTTTTCGGCTAGGAGCTTTACGTCGGAGGTGATATTGCCGTCTTTGTCGGTGGCATTGACCTTGCCTTGCACGCGTACTACATTGTCTACCACTAGCTTAGCCCCATGCTCGGCAAACGTACTGGGGAATACGATAAATTCTACTTCGTCGGACTTATTCTCCATTTTAACGAAGGCCATTTTATCGCCTTTTTTGGTAAGGATGGTACGAATGGCAGTGATGATGCCACCTATAGTTACCAGCTTGTTGTTATTCTCTGCTGTAATTAAGGTCATCGGGTGAGTCTGCTCTTCGAAATAAGTGTCGTATTTGTCTAGCGGATGCGCAGAGAGATACAGGCCCATCAGGTCGCGCTCCCATAAGAGCTGCTCTTTTTCTGGATATTGCACTGGGGCTGGCTTTATCTCTACCTCTGGTACTTCCCCGGCAGACCCCATCATGCCAAAAAGATCTGTCTGCCCAGAGCCAACATCTTTTTGGATCTTAGCTCCGTAGGCTTGAATAGACTCTAGGTTGAATAATAGGTCGGACCGCGACGAGCCAAATCTGTCAAACGCTCCAGTCTTGATGGCTGCCTCCCAGGACTTTTTGTTAAACTTCGTGCTATCTACGCGCTTAGCAAAATCACAGATAGATTTAAACGGCCCGTTTTTGTCCCGCTCTGGTATGACATATTCTTCTACTAGAGCCTTGCCCATGCTTTTGATACCAGATAGCCCAAAGCGTATCGTCTTCTCGCCGCCTACGATACCAAAGTCACCGTAAGACTGATTGATGTCTGGCCCCAGGACTTTTAGCCCCATGCGCTTACATTCGGATATTTCTATTGCTAGGCGGTCAGTCCAGCGCATATCGGCTGTCATTAATGCTGCCATAAATGCATCTGGATAGTGAGCCTTGAGATAAGCAGTCCAGTAGGCTATTAGAGCATAGCACGCTGCATGGGATTTATTAAAACAGTAGTTAGCAAAGTCCAGTAGCTGGCTCCAAAACGTCTCGGCTATTTCCTCCGTAGCACCACCTATTTTGATGGCCCCCTCGATAAACTCTGGCTTCACTTTTTTCATGAGGTCTATTTTTTTCTTACCTACAGCTTTACGCAGGGTATCCGCCTGTCCACCAGTAAATCCACACCATTCCTTGCTAATCTGCATGAACTGCTCTTGGTAGATCATTATTCCGTAGGTATTTTTGAGAGAATTCTCTAACCCAGGATGTAAATACGTGATAGGCTCTTCTCCGTGCTTACGCTTAATGAATGAATCGATAAACTGCATTGGCCCCGGGCGATACAGGGCTACCATAGCGATGATGTCTTCAAAAGTAGACGCCTTGAGGTCGCGCAGATATCGCTTCATGCCGGCAGATTCTAGCTGGAATACGCCAGTAGTCTCTGCGCGCTGTAGTAAAGCATATGTTTCTGGGTCGTCTAGTGGTAAAGCAGACAAGTCTATATCATTGTGGTATACCTTACGAATCATCCGGAGGGCGTTGTTAATCACGGATAAGTTAGATAGCCCCAAGAAGTCCATCTTAAGTAGCCCTAGCTCTTCTACCTGGCCCATTGGGAACTGCGCAGCGATCGGGCCCTTGGCGGATACTTCTAGCGGCAAAAAGTTGACCAAATCATCTGGAGCAATGATTACGCCGCAGGCATGTACGCCGTGGTTGCGAATAGTGCCCTCTAGTCTAGAAGCAAAATCTATTACCTCTTTAGACGTGGGGTTGGTTTCATATTCTTGTTTGAGGTCTGGTACATCTTTGATAGCATCAGCTAAGTGGACATGATGACCCATCACTGGGTCCGGCACCATCTTGGCAAGCCTATCCGCTTCGGCGTATGGTACCTCTAGCACACGCGCTACATCACGTACGGCGTTTTTGGCCATCATTTTACCAAAGGTAGCTATGTTTGATACCCTATCAAACCCATATTTACGGGAGCAATATTCTATCACTTCGTCCCGCCTGGTATCCTGGATATCCGTATCAATATCCGGCATACTAATACGGTCTGGATTCAAAAATCGCTCAAAGAGTAAATCATATCTTAGCGGGTCTAGCTCGGTAATACGCAGTGCATATGCTAGTATGGACCCAGCCGCTGAGCCACGCCCTGGCCCATATACTATACGTTGCGATTTGCCCCAGTTGATAAAATCTTGCACTATTAAGAAATACCCGTTGTAGCCCATTTTATCTACTACTGATAGCTCGTAATCTATGCGTGGTAGAACCTTGTGTGCCTCGTCACGGTCTTTGTCTACTTCTTCCAGCATCTTGCGGCAAGTTTCTACACTTAGATCTGTAGTTTCTTCAAGTTTTTTGCCAGCGTATCTATATACTAGACCCTGAAATACTAGTTTGTCTAGGTACGTTTTTTCATCTTCGCCATCTGGCACTGGGAATTTTGGTATCAATATTCGCCCTAGCTGCAGATCTACATTACAGCGTTCGGCTATCCGCTTGGTGTTGAGCACTGCTTCTGGGCAGGTGCCTTGCCAGTGTGAGATAATTTCTTCGGCCGGTATCACGTGTAGGTCGTAATCCTTTAGCGTCATGCGTTTGGTGTCGGACAAATTCGCAGCGGTACCGATGCATAGTAGTACTTCATGCGTGTCTTGGTCTTCTTTGGTGAGATAGTGCGCATCACATGTTACTACTAGTGGTAGTCCTAATTCTTTGGCATGCGCCATATGCCAGTCATTGACCTTTTTCTGCTCGGCTGAGTGAGTAGTAGACCTAGGATGACCGTGATCCTGCATCTCTAGGTAAAATCTGTCTTTGTAGATATTTCTGTACCAATCTATCAGCTCATACGCGCGCTTATCGTCGCCAGCCCGTATCGCTTCGCTGATTTCCGACCCCATACAGCCAGACAAGCATATTACACCTTCACTGTATTTGGCTAGCTCGTCATGGTCCGTACGCGGCTTGTAATACTTGCCATGTACCTCAGCATTACTCATGATACGGCAAAGGTTTTCAAAGCCCTTGTTGTTCATGGCGATCAAGGTGATATGGAATCTTTGTTTATCATGTGCCGGGTCTTTATCTGTCATTTTACGCGCAGCCACATAAGCCTCTAATCCAAGTAGAGGCTTAATTCCTGCCGCATTACATTCTTTGTAGAGTTCTACCAGGCCACTCATGGTACCGTGGTCCGTTACGGCTACAGCTTCCATACCCTCGCTCTTTACGAATTGCACTAACTCTGGTATCTTGGTGAGTCCATCCAGCAAAGAATAATGCGTGTGATTATGTAAGTGTACAAAATCACTTGGTTGTAGCTTTGGCTCAGGCATGCTTTATGGTCTTTTCCACTTTTTTGGCTTCTTTTGCCACAGTGTGACCTACTTTTTTGGCCCCTTTTTCTATGGCCTTCTCCGCCTTTTCCGCTTTCTTTTTAGTGTCGCTAGCTTTGCCTCGTAACTCATTCTTGATCTCAGCGGCAGTTTGTTCTAGATTATCTTTTTTTTCTTTTACTTCCTCTTTGACGTCTTCGCCAAAATCGGTAATGTCGTCTTCTATCTCGTCAAGTTTCTCTTCGATCTTGTCTTGATTCTCTTCTATTTTTTTTGAAGTAAAAATTCCAGCTATTGCTCCAGCCGCAGCGCCTAGCGCTGCACCCAAAAAGAACTTGCCGGCACCGCTCTTTGCATCTTTACCTTTCTTGCTATTTTTCGCCACCATTTTTGGATTTCTCCTTTCCTTTTGAATCTTTGATCTTCTCTTTTATTTTAGGCGTAATGTAGTTGTCTACTACCATTTCCATAGTACCACCGATAGATGTCATACCTTTAACGTTGGATACTATCCCATTCGCATTTTTGGCGATATCTTGGCCTTCTACTACCACCTTGCGTACTTCTTTACTAAGCCCGATTAGTTTTACTAACAGTACAATACCTACTATTAAAAATACAAATAAAGTGACGCTAAGAATTACCACTAATATCCATTCTGCTGTATTCATATTATCTCCTTTATACTATTATATCATCAACTATGAATTGGCCACTATCTTTCGCACGTCTTCTGCATAATCCGCATTTCTAAGTACATATTCTAAATGCGCGAGGAAATAATTCTTAGGATCGCCCGTAGTAATCCACTTACCACGACTTTTCGCCACGATTACATCTCCGTGTTCTGCAAGCTTGGTGATAGCGTCTACTGTCCATAATTCCCCATCTAGCCCGGTGTTTGACGGTACAAGATAGTCAAACACTTCTGGCGTCAGCAAATACCTACCGTAGCTGGTGAGATTACTCGGCGCAAGGTCTGGTGTTTTCGGCTTTTCTACAATGTGGCTTAACGTGCCGTTATCTTTTAGTGCTATCATACCATATTTGTGCCATGCTTCTTCCGGCATCTCCTGTGCTGCAATCACGGCTTTCGCATCGGGTGCCTTTTCGTAATCTTCTATAAGGACCTTTATGTCACTTTCTCCTAGAATAAGGTCATCGCTATATAGTACTACGAATGCATCTTCGTCTTTGACGTAATCTTTAGCAGATACTATTGGTGACCCATTTCCATATGGCAAATTCGGGTCTTGCTCTATTACTGTGATTTTTGGAAAATCCAGTACTTCCGCCACAGACTTAAATCTATCAGACTTACCTTGTTTGTCTAATAAAGTTTTTACGTTGTCCGCTTTATTATGGAAATAATCATCATATATTTCCTTTGATTTTGTATTTGGCGTAGCCACGATAATTATTTCCTCTATACCCGCTTCTACGCATTCTTCCACGCAAAGTTGCATCACTGGCTTAGCTCCTATCGGTACCATCGCCTTTGGGATAGTTTTAGTGATGGGTAGATACCTACTGGCAAATCCAGCATCTGTGATTATAGCTTTTTTAACAGTTGTCATTTTCCTCCTTTTGCCCACATTATATCATAGAAATAATATTATTTGCGGGTTTTCTTGGCCTGCCTTCGAGCTATCTTATCTTCTATGTTTTGAGAACGGTTATGAACTCCGTATATTGCGCTAGTCACGCCTACTATTAAGAGATAAGCTCCGAAGAATCTGGCAAATGTAGCTAGCTCAAAGCCACCTGCATTTAGTATCACTGCACCTATTACGCAGCCGCATGCACCAGTCAGTACACGTATAAATCTATCTGTAGGATCTACAGTAGATACGAATCCATGGAATAGATCGACTATTCCAGACAATATAGTATATACAGACAGTATTGCCACACTGTTGGCCAGATCGCCCTTAGCAAAGAATAATAATATTACTGCCGTCACTACATCAATAGCTGCGTCTATCACTGAGTTGATCCAGCCATGTTTTTTGGAAGAATTATATAGTGCACTTACTGAGTCAACTATGCCTATTAATAGCAGAAACACGCTTATCTCGGTAATAACACTATCCATATTTTCTATGCCTTCCATTTTGCTAAATAGCAGCAAAAAACCAAATGTCCCAGCCAGTATTCCTCTTAGAATAAATACTACCCAGTGCTTATCTATATATTTACGATTAATTTTTGCCATATCTTATCCTTTTTACTTATGTTTATTATAGCATATATAGACAATACAACGCATGTCTCTTTAAGATATTAGATGTTGTTTTTTGCCTAACATTTTGTTACAATAGTGGCACGCAGATGGAGGCGCCAACGCCTCTAATTTAATATGCTGTACTTTAAAAGGAGTGATAAATATGGTACACATTATTGCGTTGATAGTCATCGCAGTAGCCATTGTTTTTTTAGTGCTAAATTATCATAGCCTTAAGAAACTAGGTGAAGGTGACCCCAAAATGGTAAACATTGCCAAGATCATCCGCGACGGGGCGAATACTTTCATGTGGGCGGAATACAAAACCATTTTTGTGGTGGTACTTGTGATAGCTATCATTTTTGCGTTGTTCGTCGAAAAAAGCTCCGGTATCACTTTTATACTCGGAGCATGTATGAGCAGCGCAGCTTGCCTGTTAGGTATGAAGAGTGCTACTTACGCCAATGTCCGCACTACTAATCAAGCCCGGAATACTAGGTCCATAGGCGATACGGTCAAAGTTGCACTCATGGGCGGTAGTATTAGCGGCTTATCCGTGCAAGCGTTTGGATTGCTGGGTTTAGTGCTGATAGCCGTCTTTACCGGCGGCATAAACGCCGACATCACTGGTACAGGTTTCATCCCATTATTGCATACGAATCCTACCATAATGCGACTTACTACTTATTCGCTAGGATGCTCCCTGGTAGCTATGTTCAATCGTGTTGCTGGCGGTAATTATACAAAAGCTGCCGATATCTCTGCGGATATAGTAGCGAAAGTTCGCCATAGCATGCCAGAGGACGACAGTCGTATGCCTAATACCATAGCGGACTTTATCGGTGACAATGTTAACGACATCGCTGGCAATTGTTCGGACTTACTGGAGAGCTTCGTAGCTACCATTGTTGCAAGTATTTTGATTGCAGTCTCTATTTTTGACAAAAACCAAGTACTTCTCAAAGCTACGATTGCCTACCCTATCATCTTAGCTAGCGGAGGCTTATTTGGCTGCATTGTCGGACTCTTTTATGTTTTGAAACATAAGCCTGGCAAGGATCCTAGCAAAGAGCTAAATCTCGCAACCTATATCTCCGCCGCCGTAGTCCTGTTGGTAGGCGGAGCGTCCGCTTTCTTTGTTTTTCGCGATATGGAACTTCATGAAGATTTTATCCTTGGCTGGGCTTCACCTTGGGTTTCCTCTATTTTGGGAATTATCAGTGGCGTAGCCATCGGCAAGATCACTGAGCTGTACACCTCTACCAAGTATAAGTCGGTTAAAAGCATAGCAAATATTTCTGTAGAAGGAGAGGCTTTTGTAGTAACAAAAGGCGACGCGGTAGGATCCAAATCTTGCCTACTGCCGATTCTCGTTATTGGCGTGTCGCTCTTTGTAGCAGGCAAACTTTGCGGAGCATACGGCATCGCAATCGCCGCGCTTGGAATGCTGTCTTTTGTTGCAACTACAGTATCTATCGATGCTTTTGGTCCTATCGCAGATAACGCTGGCGGCATTGCCGAATCTTGTAGGCTAGGTCCAGACATCCGTGCCATCACAGATCGACTTGACGCTGTAGGTAACACTACTGCCGCTATAGGCAAAGGCTTCGCTATAGGCTCTGCAGCTTTTGCTACGGTATCGCTAATATTTGCCTATGTTCGAAGCTATTCTAGCGCAGTAGAGCCAGTGCTTAATATCGCTAGCTTTACGGTAGTAGCTGGGTGTGTTATCGGCGGTGCTTTGGTCGAGTTCTTCTCTGCCTTGCTGACGGACAATACTATCGAATCTGCTCATCTTATGGCCGACGAAGGCGATAGGCAGCTGTCTATACCAGGCGTTCTGGAAGGCACCAGAGAACCAGACTATAATAAGTGCATCAAAATGGCAACAGAGCAAGCACTTAAGAAGATGCTCATACCGTCAGTATTGGCGCTTCTGATCCCAGTTATAGGCGGAATCCTGTTCGGCCCGCAATTTGTCGGCGGTATACTAATTGGCGCTACCGTTGTAGCGATCCCCAGAGCTATCTTTATGGGTAATTCCGGTGGTGCATTTGATAATGCCAAGAAGTTGGTAGAATCTGGTTTCCTGAAAGGTCATGTGAAAGGCTCGCCAGCGCATAAAGCTACAGTAGTGGGCGACACAGTAGGCGACACTCGTAAAGACGTGGTAGGCGTGGCGCTGGATATTTTTATAAAGACTATGTCAACAGTCGCCAATACATTGGCGCCATTATTTGCATCATTCCACATTTTCTAAGCTAAAAATACTTAGCTCAACTAAAAGCCCTGGTTCCACGCCGGGGCTTTTACTATTATTATAGGTGCCATCACCCACTACACATGGCGGATTTTTTTACGAGCTGTTTCAACTATTTTTGTAATCTGGTATTTTATGGGGCTTAAGATCATATCGTGCGCAGGCGTATATCTTAGCTCTTCGCAGCCAAATGAACGCTTAAACTCGCTCACGCCATAAAATCTATGTGTTTTCTCGCATGGTTCTACGATCCCCCACAGATTGTATCTTGTACATCCACGCTTTCGTGCTTCATCCATGGCTTCCATATGCAGTAGCGGCGCCGCGGAATATTTTGTTCCGAGCTGAGATGATACGCCGTAATGATAGCTTGCTTCTGCACCGTAGAATATTATGAAATTTTGTGCCAGTATCTCTCCATCTTTCTTTGCTGTATAGATTAGTACTTCATCATTCTTTGCGAACGCCTCGAACTGTTTGGTCAAAAAACTGTCCGAAAAAGCCACGTATTTTTGACGTTCTGCATGCTTTTTTTCTAGCTTGCAAAACTCCTCGATAGACCGTTTTTTGGCATTTGCCGAAACTTCTATATCGGCCTTCTCGGCCTTCCTTAATTTTCGCCTAAACCCTTGTGATGCTTCTGCAAGTATCTCCTCTTTTGTCTTCGTCAGATCTAATATACCAGCATATTCTACCGAAAGATACATTGGAGCTTTTTTTAGACCCAGCGTCCTCATTAGTTGTATGGATTTATCAGATAATGGCAGTTGTGGCCTTACTCTTACGAACACGCATCCAGTCTTCTGTCCGGCGCGTCGGATGTCAGCAAAAATCTCATTGACTACTTCCTTGTTATCCCAATCTAGTATAGGTCCCCCAGCTATGGCCATATATTTACCGCGCTTTGCTGTCTCTACTACTCCAGCATAGGCAGCTATGATGCTATTATCCTCATCCTCTACGATTGCACGTCTTACTACTGTCTTGCCACGTGCTTTATGAAATTCATAAAAATCCCATGACTGCAGAAAATTTGCTTCTTCATGTGAGGTGATAAAATCATCCCATTGGCTCCGCTCGGTTATATCGATGATTTTCATAGATGTCTCCTTTTCTTGCGTGCTGTTTCTACGATAAGATCTTTCATATAGCCAAGCTTATTTATTACCATGTCGTGTGCTGGTACGTATTCTACTACTTCGCCACCAAAACCGGTCTTAAAAGTAGTAACTCCAGCATAGCGATGATTGGGCTGACCAGCCGGCGCTATACCCCAAAGATTGAATCTCTCATAGCCTTCATCTTTAAGATCCTGCATTACCTGCCACAGTAAGGCATAGGCTCCTGGCAATTTTCTATTGAGCTCCGTAGACGCAGCTTCGTAATAATCGCCCTCTTTGCCGGCTTTGATAATCATGCCGTACGCTATAGGGGCTCCTTCTGGCGTCTTCGCTACGTATATATTGATATTTTTACCAAAAGCGTTTTTCTCTGCCAGTAAAGTCTTAAGATTGGGCGGTACAAAATTCTGCCTTTTTGCCGTGTCGGCCTGCACTTTGTGGAATTCTCTAAAAATCTCATCAGAATTATACTTTTCAACTTCGATTTTCAACTTACCAGACCGGCGCACTTCGTAGCGAGTTTGCCGTCGCATATCTGCCAGTAGTTCATCTGTAGATTTGCACAAATTTATCATTACGGTGTGTTCTGCCGCCAAATGCATGGGAGATTTCTTGAGGCCTAAATCGGTCAGAATCTTCATATTCTCGGGTGCACTAAGCAGTTGTGGACGCACCCTCACAAATACACACTTCTCACGCTCCGCTATCTTGCTAATTTGTTTAAAAGCCGCCTTGATTGCCGCCTTATCATTCCAATCTATCAACGGACCGCACGGTATTTCTAGATACCTACCGCGCTTGGCATCTCGCACTATCATTAAAGCATGTCCAGATCCAGCAAAATCTTCTTTTATCGCTTTGTCGCCAAGCAGTTCGTTCATCTTCTCATATCCTGGTGATTGAAGAAAATTCGCTTCAGGATATTTTTCAACTATTTCTTCCCAATTCATTTTTGCTCCTCTCTATACTTTTTAATCACTTCTTCTGCTGGCACTAGATCTTTTTTATTATAATAAGTCGGTAAGTTTATTATTTTGCTTGCTACCTCTACTGCTACCGGACAATCACTTTCTGGGAACCGTACTTTCTTGTAATATCTTTCTGGTGAAACTGGCTTTTCGTACCACAGTCCGTCAAAGTAAAATCCCTTGCTACGTAGCGTGCTCAGCACTTGGGGCCTGTCTTCTACTAGACGATACGTTCTTAAAGGAACCTTGTTATGCTCCCGTAGGTTTTTAAGTTGGTCTAACGCCATTTTTGCCTCGAACTTAGCGATTTTCCGTGTAAGATCAAGTTTGTTGTCGGCTGATTTTTCTACCCAATGTATTTTCACTAATATCCTCATCCAGATGCCGCCAAGATATATATGTGACAAACCTCGTGCTACCGCACCAAACACGGGATAAAACCTAGCCCTCAAAGTATCGGATATTTTCGGAAGTTTACCAGGCACTTCAATCTTGGAATAATAGGGGTGATGCAGGACTACCGCTCCGCCAGATATCGTATCAATAGACTTCTCTTTGCCAAAGGAAAGTGCCGCCGCGGCCCCTATAGTGCCAACTTCACGGCCGTCCGCGTATTTTGCCCCAACACAATGCGCTAGATCTTCGATGATTGTTAAATTATGCTTTTTTGTAAAATTCTCTATTTCCGAAATATTCACAACATTCCCGAGTGAGTTTTGGATGATTAATCCCCTTATGGGCACGCCTCGATTTTGGTTATTATTACTTATTGCCTTACTAAGCGTCTTTGTGTCAAAATTCAAATTGTCCTTATTGATGTCCGCCCAGATAGGTACCATCTTGGCTGCTTTTATTGCCTCATATACGGCATAACAAGTAAAACCGTTCACAACTATTCCATCACCTGGCTTGAAATAAGCTTTGAGTGCTAATGTTAGTGCGGATCTGCCATTTTTTGTCAGTAATGCATCCCCATTATACTTTTGCGCAAGATATTGTTGTAAGATGGTCCTATCGCGTTCTCTTCCTATCGCAAAAGTATGCCTTAGCAGATGTCCTCCACTATAATTTGCCGCCAATCCTAAATAATAATGCCTCACTTTTTTATCCTTTTGACTAGTGTAGTGAGTGCCCTTGCTAGCCCATCAGGGTCAGAAATATACGGAGCGTGCGTCCAATTTGCATAAAATTTCAATTCAGCATTTGGTAATTTCTCATACATCGCGGTAGCCTGCCGTGGCGGAGTAGTAGTATCTTTCTTTCCCCATAGGATAAATGTTTTTGTAGTAATCTTACTAAAGTCGAGTTTTTTATCTGACTCTAGCATATTTGTAAGAGTTTGCTTCATATTTGCTGGCGCTCTTGAGTAATCTGTAGACCCAGTAATCTTATGAAAAGCCTTATCCATAAGAGGAACCTTTTTTAAAGGTTTACCCAGTTTAGCCACCTTTTCCACGATTTTTTTACGTGCTGATGGCTCGTATATACCAGCTGCATCTAGGAGTATCATATAACGCAGTTTCTTTGGGTTATCAGCACAAAGATTAAGCAGTATCCTCCCGCCATTGGAGTGCCCGAGTGCCACTGCGCCGTCCGGTATATTCTCATCTGCCCATTCCATGTAGTCCTCAATAGTATAGACTTTGCTTGACTTTTCTGTCAACCCAGGCACATGTAGCATTTTTACGCTTATGCCGTTATCTCTAAGTATTGCTAAAGTTGTTTTCCATGGTTCCACTGTATATGTCCATCCATGAATCAAGTATAAATCTACCACTAGTTACCTCCATTCGTTCCATTTTTTTTAAAGATCTTATGCATCAGTCTAGCCCCCAGCTTTTACGACGCTGCACTGCAGCTTTTTCCCGACGGCATAGTTTTTTTGCGTCGTCTGGGTTAGCGAGTAATTTCTCTATTATCCACTCTAAATACTGGCTACCTTTAAAAATGATAGTTTCATTGCCGCGTATTTTTTTCTCTATATACTCAAGGGCCTTTCTGGGGTCGGTGGTAGCCACAGCCGAGATACCGAGTTCCCTTAACTCTGGTACGGTGTACTTCTTGGTGCGCTTGCCTACCAGGATTACTTTGTCTGGGGATACATCGGCTATCAGGTGCGCTAATTTTTTATGTTCTTCCGCCTCAGTAGATCCTTGGTCTACAATATCGCCTATTACGAGCCATTTCTTCTCGGCGTGCATCCTACGCGCCATGTCTAGCACCGATGCCATCGAAATCATATGTGCATTATAGCTACTATCTACTATCTCTATGCCTTTTTTACCCTTAAAATAAGAGCTTCTCCCCGGCGCTATTCGCATACCGGAAAAATCAGGCTCAAAAGGCATTTTTAGATATTTCATTAGATCTTGTAATACTAGTAGATTGAACGCGATATCCTTAGGTTCAGGGTGATTAAAATGAAAAGTAGTGTCACCATAGGTAAAATCTGTTGAATCTGGGTAAACGACGTATTTTTTAATAATAGTCTTTTTAATAGGAATTACCTTAGCCTTAATATCCTTGGTTGCCGTCTTCATCACCTTAGAATCCGCATCTATATATACTCTCTTAGTGGTATTTTGTGGCAAGTTGGCAAATTCTGCCGCTATAGCCTCGTCTAAGCTAGCAAAACGTCCTTCCTGCACTTCTTTTTCGAATTGCGCCGCGTGCGAACGTCCAATAGATACCCATATAGTCACCTCCGGCTTTAACCACTCAGCCAAGAACTCTGTCTCATGTGGACGCTCGCCGTCTATCTCTACCACATAGAATTTTTCTTTACGGCGTGAGAAAATAGCTTTTAATGGTGCAGCTATAAACAGGTGCAGCCAACGTAATTTCGACCCGCGCACTCCTTTTAGCCCCAAAATATCAAAACTCACCCCAAAAGCACTGTTCGCATCGTGCGAATAATGTGCTTTTGCGCCCATTTCATGCTCAATCAAATTAAGCATAGTGGTCTTACCGGCCGAGCCCGTCACTGCAATTACACGTGGACGCCAACGTCTCAATGCCTTATCTGCAAAATGTCGAAAATACCTCGCAGCAACGAAATAAAATCGCTTCTTTAGCTTAGCAATTTTGCTCATACATCATATTATAGCACAAAGCGACAAACTTACCTATGTCACAGATACAACAAATCAGAACTTCCGATAAAACTCCCAGGCAAGGCTCATCAATAGACCATTATAATGCAATAAAAATTTTGAATAAGGCCCACCAGGTCGGTATTTTCTCCGAGCGAAGCGCGTCTGCTGGACGAGCAAGCGAAGAAAGTACCGAGATGATGGGACTTAACAAGATTTTTACATTTTTATTTCGGCGTCTACACCGGCCGGCAAGGAGAGATTTTGCAAACTCTCTATTGTCTTTGGCGTAGCATTGGAAATATCGATCAAACGCTTGTGTACTTTCATTTCAAAAGCCTCACCGCCAGTTTTGTATACGTGTGGTGATTTTACTACGGTAAAAGTACTGCGCTTGGTAGGTAGTGGTATTGGGCCACTTACGCTGGCACCAGTGCGGATTGCGGTATCTACAATCTGCCGTGCGCTCTGGTCAATCACGCGATGATCGTAGGCCTTTAGTCTGATACGGATCTTCAATCCTTCGTTTTTCTTGGCTTCTGCCATTTTGTCCTTTCTTCCTCTATAACCTTAGATAAGCACTTAGATGGCTTGTCGATAAGTTTTTAGAGGTAAATCATTAATTAATCTAATAACACCATTATACCACACTTTGTCATAAAAATCAAGATAAAGCCGGGCATTATGGCCCGGCTGGTGCGCGTTTTAGTCTGCTCGTATCCAATATACTCTCTTCACTCGGGACTACAAGTTCGTATGCAACTTCCTTTTCCTGTTTGACTTCTCCGATCAAAAATAGCCATTCTTCGCGGCAGTTCTTCACGACTTCCTTAGAGATTATTTTGGGAGCTTCGTTGCCGAAAGTCACCTCACAGTTATTTTTCTCGACCCTTTGGCTCTTATCTTCTCCATTACTATCTTTACACAGAAATTTGTACTCATCATCATCTAAGATAAGGTAACAGCTAGTATTCTTAATTTTCGCCAGGGTAGTTGCTTTTGATGGTACGGAAGAAGTTTGCGTGTAAATTTTTTCTGCACGCCATTCAAATCCTATAGCAAGTACGCCAGATATTACGAGAGTTGAAGTGGACAAGGCAAACAAAACGCTTTTCAAGGTGCTACGCTTTCTGTATGACGAACGGATTATCAGTATGGCTATTACGGAAGCTGCAAACACTGCCATCACAATAGATATATGCATCCAATCACCTCCAGAATAATGCATTAATATAATTCTAACATAAAGGGATGACCAAGTAAAATATAGTATAGATATATAGTACTCTTGTAACAAAAAAGAGCCAGAGGCAATCTCCAACTCTTTTTCGTCTTGCTTTACTAGGAAGACTAGTATTAAGCTACTTTATAACCTTGGTGATCACACCAGAACCTACGGTCTTGCCACCTTCACGGATAGCGAAACGATCCTGTTCGTTCATAGCTACTGGAGCTAAGAGCTTTACCTTGAAGGTTACCTGGTCACCAGGCATTACGATTTCCTTGTCCGCAGGAAGCTCTACCTCACCAGTCACGTCAGTGGTGCGGAAATAGAACTGTGGCTTATAGCCCTTGGAGAATGGAGTGTGGCGTCCACCTTCCTCTTTCTTCAAGATGTAAACCTGTGCTTCAAATTCGGTGTGTGGGGTGATGGTGCCTGGTTTGGCAATTACCTGACCACGCTCGATCTGGTCGCGTTCGATACCACGAAGCAATAAACCTGCGTTGTCACCAGCCTGACCCTGATCCAAAGTCTTATGGAAGGCCTCGATACCGGTCACTACGGACTTCTGAGTATCCTTAAGACCTACGATTTCTACTTCATCATTTAGCTTTACTACGCCCTGCTCGATACGGCCAGTAGCTACGGTACCACGACCTTTGATAGAGAATACGTCCTCAATAGGCATCAAGAATGGCTTATCCAGATCGTGTTCTGGCACATCGAAGTACTCATCCATAGCTTTGACGAGCTCCATGACTGCGTCTTCGTTTTCTTTGTCGCCCTCAAGAGCTTTAGTAGCAGAGCCCTTGATGATAGGAGCGTTGTCACCATCGAACCCATACTTGTTAAGTAGATCGCGTACATCCATTTCTACTAGCTCTACTAGCTCTGGATCGGCTAAGTCCATTTTGTTTAGGAATACGATGATCTTCGGCACGTTTACCTGGTGAGCAAGTAGTACGTGCTCACGTGTCTGTGGCAAAGGACCATCATTGGCAGCTACCACTAGAATAGCACCATCTACCTGAGCAGCACCGGTGATCATGTTCTTAATATAATCTGCGTGCCCTGGCATGTCTACGTGCGCGTAGTGACGCTTCTCAGATTCATATTCCTGATGAGAAGTAGCAATAGTGATACCACGTGCCTTTTCCTCAGGGGCGTTGTCAATCTGATCATAAGCAACTGCCTTGTTAACATCACTTGGCAGACGCTTTGCGAGTACGTTGGTAATCGCAGCAGTTAAAGTAGTTTTTCCATGGTCTACGTGACCCATGGTGCCGACATTAATATGCGGCTTTGAACGGTCAAAATTCGCCATCCTTATCTCCTTTTTATTATATATTACGGTCGGAGCGCTAATATTAAACCAGCTCCAAGACTCTATACTGTTATTTTAGACTATTTTTGTAAAGTTGTAAAGAGTATTTTTCTTGTTTAGCTATACGGACAACAACGCGCTATGTAACATATAATACCTATTTTTTTGTATTTTTAAAAATTATAAAAAAAATCCAAAAAAGTACTTGACAATAAAAAGTTTATGTATATAATAAGGAGTACAAAAGGTCTAACACAAAAATTAATACAAAAAAGGACACACATGATAAAACTATCAAAAATCAAAATATTCAAACGTGCCATGCTGTCTGTGCTTAGTTTAGCGTTTCTGCTGGGCGGAGCCTTTTTCGCAGCCAAGATGGTCAAAACATTTCACGTCAACGCAGCAGAAATCGAAGAAGACGAGGTGGGAGCATTAACTGGCGAAGAAGTTAATATAAGATGGAGCAAAACTATAAACTATGATAATTGGCTTACAAGAAATTTTGAAATCAGTTATAAAGGAAGTAGCACGTGGCAAAGGGCATACTGCGCACAGCCTTATGAAGATACTCCCACAGGAGAGATGTCTCAAGTAGAGGAAATCGCCCCACCTGGCAACAATGGTAGGGTCGAGCTAAATGCCATTAAATTACTTATCTACCTTGCAGATACTGCAGATGCTGGACAGACAACCCCAGTCAACTCGGCCGATATCATGAATAATACTCTTCATTTCAACGACCTAGGTGGGGGCTATGGTAGCGAGAGTGAAAAAGAACTAAGGTATGCATACGTTCATGCGGTTATTGGGTACCTATATGGTCAAGTTTATCCTCCTGAAGACTCCGAAGACGACATAATGGTCGGGCTAACTTCAGGGCACAGGAGTTTGATAACCGACACGATAGCCCCTGCACTGCAGAGTTTGGTAACGAGCTCGAGCGACGCCTGGCTTATAGCGCAAAACTCCGCCTTATATACTATAAGCACACAAACGCAGCAAATGGTTTGGATTAAACTTGCACCGCAGTCTGCTAATATCGAAGTCAAAAAATGCGATAGCACTGGCAAAAAATGTTCTGGTGCAGAATTCGATGGCATTACCTTCAAACTTTACAACAACTCTGGTCGCCGCATCTATGCTGCAGGTATTAACGGTGGAACATTCTTCAACGCAAATGACCCCATGCTAGAGGCAACAATAACTGGCGGTACCGGCAAGGTTACATTTAGTAATCTTCCACTGGGGGTTGAATACAAGATAGTAGAGTCTGGCACCAATAATTATTATATACTTACTCCACCTACCTCAAAAACGATTACACTTGACCGAAATGGTGGCACAGGGCACTTAACATTTAACAATAAAGGTGTCTCCCTAGACACTACCGCTACCGATGCAGAAGACGGTGACAAGTTCGTCCAGGCAGGTACCACTTCATACATCAAAGATGTTGTAGAATATTGTGTCGTCCCTAACAAGGAATATACAATCAAAGGTAAGCTCATGGATAAATCTACGGGTAAAGAGCTTCTCATCGGAGGAGAGCCAGTCACAAGCGAAGTAACCTTCACCCCTACCACAAGCTGTGGTACTGCAGAAATGACTTTTGAGTTTGACGGCAGTGAACTCGGTGGCAAAGATCTAGTTGTATTTGAATCTCTCTATCTTGACAATGAGCTTATTACCTCGCATGAGGAGATAGATGATCCAGACCAGACTATCAGAGTAGTCTCCTTAGGCACTACGGCTACAGATGCTAGCGATGGCGATAAGACTATCATCGCGGATGGGGAGGCTACTATAAATGACCGTATTAAGTACTGCCTAGTGGCTGGCAAAGAATATACCATCATAGGTACTCTTATGAACAAGTCAACTGGTGAACCAATTAAGTCCAACAATGAAGTTGTGTCCAAGTCTATCACAATTACTCCAGAGGAAGACTGCGGCGAAGTAGATATGGAATTCAAGTTTGATACAACTGGCCTTGGCGGTACCGATGTAGTAGTATTTGAAAAAGCATTGATTTTAAATTCCACCACAGACGACTATGACACCATAGCATCCCATGAGGATCTAGACGACGAAGGTCAAACTATCAAGATAGTAGACAAAGCTCCGGAAACTGGTATGTTTACAGGCAGCGCATCTAGCACCACTGGCGGTATAAACATCCTAGTGTTGGCGGCCGCAGGTGTATCAGTGATAGGAGTCGGAGGCTACCTCGTGACAAGGGCTACAGCCAAGAAACGATTTATGAGCAGAAGATAATAATATAGCGCTCCAAATAGCCAGTTATATTGCTGGCTATTTTTGTGCTCAGGTTTCTATACTAAGTCAATCTAAGCATCTCGTCAACAGGAGTGAACATTGACTTTGTCACGAAAATATGGTACAATTATAAAGGGAGCACATTTATATAAAGGAGTGATTTTTTGAAATATGACCTTAGGTTCTCGGGCAAAGTCCGAAATGTATACGAAAGTGAAGACGGCACCAAACTTATATTGTGTGCTACCGACAGGGTGTCCGCATTCGATAAAATATTGAAAGCAGTTATCCCTGGCAAAGGTAAATATCTGACCGCTATATCGGCATTCTGGTCTGTCTGGGCGGAAAGTAAAGGCTATGATACGGCATATTACTGCTGCAATGTAGACACGATTCCGCTTATCAATCCGTACGGAAAGCTTGACGACCCGGAGTTCAACACCAAAGAGTTTGCGGGCAGATGCACCAAAATGGAGAAACTCCGTATGTTTCCCGTAGAATGCATCGTTCGCGGACATATCTATGGTAGCCTCTGGAAAGAGTACCAAAAAGGCGCACGCGAGTTCTGTGGTGTCCATCTACCGGAAGGTTTAAACGAGGGCGACAAATTTTTAAACGAGGGTGACAAATCGCACGAACCCATCTTTACGCCGACCACCAAAGCGCCTCAGGGCCAACACGACGAAAACATCACCTTCGATGAATTCGCCGACATCCTCCGCGCCGAAGGTCACTCGGCCGATACAGCCGAGACCGTTCGTGAGTTATGTCTCGGCCTCTACAAGGATGCATACAAATATGTCGCCCAGTGCGGCCTCATACTAATGGATACTAAGTTTGAGCTTGGCGTTGACCGGTATGGTACTATCAGATTCGGCGACGAGCTACTTACACCGGACTCGTCGCGGTATATGTACAAGACCAAAGACGCTTCTGGTCGCGAGATGTTCAAGTCTCTGGATAAGCAGATCATTAGAGACTTTATCGCCGAGCAAAAAGCTCTTGGCACCGAACATCCCGAGCTTGTACCAGAGGTGATTGAAGCCACGGCGCGCGCCTATGCTGCTCTTATCGAAAGACTTACCCGCTGTACATTATAAAATTCACGACATGACATTACTATCGCTCCCCCCTTACGACCCCCGCTTCTATTGAGGCGGGGGTTTCCCTTGTCTACAAAAAGTCGGGCGCTAGGCCCGACTTTTTCGTATCATCTAGAGCTACTTAGAGTTTCTCTTCTCTATGATCTCATTAGCCACATTAGGTGGTACTTCCTCGTAGCCATATAGCTCCATGCTAGATGCTGCACGGCCCTGTGTCATACCACGTAGGTCACCAGTATAGCCAAATAGATTTGCTAGTGGGCAAAATGCCTTGATCAGCTTGGCGCCACCGTTCAAATCTTCCATCTCGTCTATGCGCCCACGACGAGAGTTTATATCGCCAATTACGTCACCCATGAATTCTTCCGGCGTAGTGATATCTAGCTTCATCACTGGCTCTAGCAGTACTGGGTTAGCACGCTTGATACCCTCGCGTGTAGCCAGTGCGCCGGCTAGGGTAAAGGCAAGCTCGCTTGAGTCTACATCGTGATAGCTACCATCATATAGCGTAGCCTTGACGTCTACTACTGGATACCCGGCAATTACGCCACCAGCAAGAGTGTCTTCCACGCCCTTCTGTACTGGTTTACGATATTCTTGTGGTACCACGCCACCTTTAATCTGATCAATAAACTCAAAGCCCTTTCCTGCTTCGTTTGGTTCAAACTTAATCCATACATCACCGTATTGGCCGCGGCCACCAGACTGCTTGATGTGCTTACCCTGCGCCTCTGCTGTACCACGAATAGTTTCACGATATGCTACTTGCGGAGCGCCTGTATTGGCTTCCACATTGTGCTCACGCTTAAGCCGGTCGATGATGATCTCTAGATGTAGCTCGCCCATACCAGAAATAATAGTTTGTCCAGTTTCTTCGTCAGTATGCACACGGAAGGTCGGGTCTTCCTCGGCCATCTTTGATAATCCGATGCCCATTTTTTCTTGGTCGGCCTTAGTCTTAGGCTCTACGGCAATGGATACTGGTGGGTCTGGGAAATCTATGGACTCCAGCAATATTGGATGTGCGGGGTCGCAAAGCGTAGTACCGGTGGTACAGTTCTTTAGTCCTACCACCGCAGCGATATCGCCCGCGCCAATTTCGTTAATATCTTTACGGTCATTAGCATGCATTCGCACCAAGCGCCCGATACGTTCTTTGTCACCGGTTGTAGCATTGTACACTGTATCGCCAGACTTTAGCTTGCCAGCGTACACACGGATAAAGATTAGCTTACCCACAAATGGATCTGTAGCAATCTTGAAAGCTAGTGCAGTAAGTGGCTCAGAATTATCAGCCTTACGTACGACCTGATCGCCAGTCTTTGGATCTGTACCTATGGTCTGTCCTTGGTCACGATCTAGAGGACTAGGCAGATAATCAGTCATCAAATCCAGTACCTTCTCCACTATCACACCACGGCCGTCACCGCCAGTCACTAGGAAGAAGTCGCCATCGAGTACACGCTTGCGAAGAGCAGCTTTTAGCTCGTCTGTTGTGATGGCGTCTTCGCCTTCTTCGAAGAATTTATTCATTAGCTCTTCGTCGGCCTGCACAGCTTCCTCTATTAGCATAGAGCGAGCATTCTTGGCCTTCTCCTTCATATCTTCTGGAATCTCACCTACTGTGAGCTCGTGGTCTGTGTAATCTTTGTAAGTATAAGCCTTCATATCAATCAAATCTACTACGCCGCAGATATCTTTCTCGAAGCCGATTGGCAAATGTATAGCTACAGCATTTTTACTTAGGCGCTTGTGTATGCTATCAAGAGATTTGTAAAAATCACCACCGATTTGATTAATCTTGTTTACAAAACAGATGCGTGGGATGCCGTATTTAGTAGCCTGGCGCCATACAGTCTCAGACTGAGCTTCTACACCCATTTTCCCGTCAAATACCACCACTGCACCGTCTAGTACGCGAAGCGAACGCTCTACCTCAGCCGTGAAATCGATATGCCCCGGAGTATCGATGATGTTAATCTGATGGCCTTTCCAGTACACGGTTACTGCAGCAGAGGTAATAGTAATACCCCGCTCCTTTTCCTGTTCCATCCAGTCGGTATCAGCACCACCAGTACCGCCTTTTACTAAGTCGATTTTGTGTTTTAGCCCAGTGCGATAAAGTATTGCCTCTGAGGTTGTAGTTTTACCTGCATCAATATGGGCAATAATCCCAATATTTCGCAGTTTTGCTAAATCTTTTACTTCAGCCATATGCTCCTTTATAATTAGTTATTTTCGGTCTTTCTTAATTTTACATTAAAAACAAGACATTTCCTTACAATTATATCACATCTTATTAATAATGCGGCAAAAAAAGAAAGCCCCAGCACTATTGCGCTGAGGCTATATTAAATTGGCAGACACACGCTATAACGCCTCCCATTAGTCAAATAACGTAAAAATTCGAAAGCAATGACTATATGAAAATAAGAGGGGTACTGGATAGGCGTAAATAATGAAAATACGTGTCTGCTAATGTGCGGATGGTGCTATTAAAACGAAATAAAAATAAAATGGTGTGTGTTAAACGATGTGTACTGTAGTCGAGCCTAGGATTAATAATACTTATCGTCTCGCGCGCATAAAGCGCTGCAAGCAAAACATGTGGATTGCCACCGAGCCTACCGAACTTCCAAGGGCCGCACAAGGCAAGTTTCGATAGCCTCCAGAGCTAAGTTGGCGCCACCTTATAAAAATAGGCGCAAAAGAGCTGCTGGAAATGCGACTTCTTAATGTCGTAGGTAGGTGGGGCGATTGTGAAGTTGTCTGGCACTGCGGCCCACATGCCAAGATTGGCGCGACTATTCGTCGCCGTCGCCATCTCTGCGATAGGCATAGGAAATGCAAGCAACCCAATAATCAACGCTACCCCTCCTTTTAGTGTGTCTTGATAAAAAATGTTTTCGGATGGATCGTTTTAATAGCACAAGACGAACAAAGCAAAATGTCTCGTCTCTACCATTAATTCTACCGCGTTCATTTCCAAAAGTCAAATGCTTATGCTAATTTCTTCCTAAGAATTTCTTGTACCGAAGACGGATTAGCCTTGCCGTGAGACTCTTTCATCACCTGTCCTACCAAGAATCCTATTACTTTTTCTTCGCCCGCTCGGTAATCATCCTGCGCTTTTTGAGTCTCTGGCTTTGCGAGTACAGTATCTACAATAGCCTCTAGAGTACCCAGATCATTTTCCTGAATAAGCCCAAGCTCTTTTGCGATTGCCTTGGTGTCGCGACTTTTCATTTGCGGATCAAACAACCTTAAGAATACTTCTTTGGTAGCGGTAGAACTCAATTCTTTGTTTTTATTCATCTCAATCAAGACATTTAGATTCTTAGCAGATGGTAAACCATTCAAATATTCTGCGGACTTCTCTTCGGCCAGTAGCACCGATGCAAACAAATTCGCAACTGCTACTACATGTTCGGCATTAATTTCGTTTAATTTTTGCATCAGCACCGGGTAGTCCAATAGTATTTCTAAAATATCGGTATTTAGTACCTTGCCAAATTTTTCGCGATAATTCATTGGCATTAATGGTAATTTCGCGGACTCTTCCTCTATGTAATCCTCGGCTAAATTAATTGGCGGCAAATCTGGCTCTGGCATATAACGATAATCTTTGGCTTCTTCCTTACTCCTTTGCCCTGTAGTTTTGCCAGTGGCGTCACTCCACCCTCTAGTTTCTTGTATAACTTCTTCACCCTTGTCTAAAAGTTTAGATTGTCTATCTATTTCGTAAGTCACTGCTCGCTCTACACTCTTGAATGAGTTCAAATTCTTCACTTCTGTTCTAGTGCCTAATTTTTCCGCTCCCTCAGGCGCTACAGATGTGTTTACGTCAAAACGCATATTTCCATTATAGAGGTCACCATTTGTCACTCCGGCATAACACATCAATCTCCACAACTCTCTGCAATAATCATGTGCATCCTCTGCTGAGTGTATATCGGGCATTGATACAATCTCAATTAGCGGCGTATCCACTCGGTTAAAATCTACGAGCGAATAACTCTCAAAATGCGTCAACTTAGCCGCATCACCTTCCAGATGGGCATGCTCTATGCGAATCTTCGTACCAGATGGTAATTCTACATAACCTTCGCCAATAATGGGATGGTAAAACTGCGTGATCTGATATCCTTTAGGTGAATCTGGATAGAAATAATGTTTACGATCAAACCTAGAATATGCATTAATCTTACAGTTCATTGCCTTTCCAGCCAATATAGCATACTTAATGGCTTCACCGTTCAATCTTGGCAACATCCCAGGCAAAGCATAGTCTACTGGTGATACACAAGAATTTGGCTCTTTGTCTCTAGCGTCATTATCTACCTCTGAAAAAAGTTTTGTCTTAGTGGACAACTGTACATGGCACTCAATGCCGATAGTTGGAATGTATTTTGTCATATTGCTCCTAAATCCTTTAATGCCTGCTTATAGATGGCGAGGGCGTTATGCGCCTGTTTGTACCCTACCTCTAGCCCAGACTCATGTGCGATAGCGTTACGTAGCTTGTGTGCTCGCCACACTGCGTTTAATTCGGTGAATCTACTACCAGATCGTTTGAGCCTATCCCCCATGGTTTTACCGGGTAGTCCGGCTTCTATCATCGCTTTATCCAGTAACTTATCGGCCTCTATGACTGTAGTTATAAATGTTGCCGGATTATCTTTGTTTAGTTTGTTTTCTATTTCCAAGAATCTAGTCTGGTAGGCTTCTACATTGAAATGGTGTCCGCGTTTCCCTGTCAGAAGTATTGCTACAAATATAAATACTGCTACTATCAGTATTGCCAAGATAAATATTACCACGCCACCATCCATTAGTCGCACCTCATGTTGATTTTTTTACAAAAATGTGGTATAATTAAAAGATAATTACTCATCTTGTAACTCCTTAGAGAATCTTATTAAATTCTTATCGCTTCGTCTGGGCCCTACCAATTGCAGCCCTATAGCCAGCCCACTCTCTGTCTTGCCAGCTGGCACTGTTAGTCCTGGTATACCGGCTAAATTAAGTGGCACTGTCATTATATCACCTAGGTACATATCTACTGGATCATCAGTTTTTTCGCCAAGTTTAAATGCTGGATTTGGCGTCACTGGTGACAATATATAATCGCATCTTTCAAAAGCTTTTTCGTATTCTTGCACTATCAACGTGCGTGCTTTAGCGGCTTTCAAAAAATATGCATCATAAAAACCACTAGATAACACGAAATTTCCTATCATTATTCTACGTTTGTTTTCTGGCATGAACCCTTCACTACGGGTATTTTTATAGAGTGCATCTAGATCTTCAGAACCTTTAGCACGGAATCCGTATCGCACCCCATCATAGCGTGACAAGTTACTAGCTATCTCTGCCGGCACAATGATATAGTATGCCGCTAGAGCGTATTTTAACACCGGCATTGTCAGCTCTACTATCTCGTGCCCCTTAGACTTTAGTAGTTCCACTTTTTGAGCCAAGGCCTTACGGATTCCCGGGTGCACAGAGTTGTTATCGAAGTCCTTGATTACGCCTATCTTCGCGCCTTCAGTCGGCATACCTTTTGTATTATTGTAATAGTCCGGCAATGTAGTCATATCTTTCGGGTCTTGCCCGCTAGTTACCTCCATTAGTAGGTCCATATCGTCTGGCGTCTTAGTGAAGAATCCAATGCAGTCCGTAGACGAAGCCATCGCCACTACGCCGTAGCGGCTAATAGTACCATATGTAGGTTTCAGCCCATACACACCGTTAAATGATGCTGGTTGGCGTATCGACCCACCAGTATCTGTACCGGTAGCAAATTCCACTATACCTAGCGCTACCGCCACAGCAGACCCTCCAGACGATCCACCAGCTACTCGTTCGCAATCATGAGCATTTGACGTAGGGCCGTAGTAGGAGTTTTCGGTAGATGATCCGTGTGCAAAAGCGTCCATATTCGTGCGCCCTATCATGATGGCTCCTTCGTCTTCCAGCTTCTTTACT
Source organism: uncultured bacterium (assembly GCA_902761145.1). GTDB lineage: Bacteria > Patescibacteriota > Saccharimonadia > Saccharimonadales > Saccharimonadaceae > Nanosyncoccus. The sequence goes on along the minus strand of CACWJA010000002.1, from coordinate 217,196 downwards.
GCGGTGGCCGTCACTGGCGATACGAATCCCTCTAGGATATGTGCGCTGGCTGTAGTTTGGCCATCTGGACTTAAGAAGTTATCCTTCAGGGCATACGGCACCCCGGCCAGTCGCCCCACTTCCTCGCCGCGGGCTATTTTTTCGTCTATCTCACGTGCTTTTTTGATGGCATTTTCTTCATTTAAAAAAGTAAAAATATTGTACCCGGAATACTTCTTTGCTTTATCCAAAGCCTCACGCACCATTTTTTCTGCGCTTATATTTTTGTCTGCTATTTTCATAATACTTTTGGTACCTTCACTTGATTATCTTTCTCTTCTTTTGCTAGAGCAAGTAGCTGTTCTCTATTAGCATCCTGCGGTATTGCTTCGTCACTTCTCCAAACATTCTCCATCTCAAATACCTGGTAGGTAGGCTCTATAACGGCTGTATCTAGCTCCTCTAGCTGCGAAATATATCCTATAATTCCCTTCAGATCACTCCCCAAGGAATCTATTTCGGTATCACATAGTGCAAAATCTGACAAATCTGCCAAATGTACTATATCTTCGCGTGTTATCTCCATAAGTACTATTATAACACTATTTTTCTTTTCACGAGTAAGATCACAAAAACTAGGCCACTATTCAAGTGGCCTAGTCCAGCACTAGTAATTATCTACCAATTTATTCTCTTACGGGATACATATTTACGCCCAGCCACACCCAAGATGGCTAGTGCTACTATGATTATTGGCAACACGCTAATACCTATAGAGCTACCGCTCTTACCGTCGTTTGTTGATGCTCCAGTCTCAGGTTTGCCAGCGGCGTCTTTGCCGCCAGTTCCTGTTTCGCCCGTTTCGTCTCCTCCAGATGTATTTGGTACTATAGTTTCATCAGAATCATCCCCTTCATCGGCGGGATCAATAGTAGGGTCAACAGTTGGATCATCAGTAGGATCGTCAGTAGGGTTGTCGGTTGGATCATCAGTAGGATCGTCAGTAGGGGTAGAAGGATCAATTTTTGCAATTTGTAATTTATATCGCCTATACTCACTATTTTCAATAGTATTATCTATAGGTGCAGTCAGTACGAAGCCACCAGTTTTAGCGATGTCCATTACACTTAATAACTTGCTGGTATTGTCAAAAGTATAGTAGCTCGTATCTGGGATCGTAGTATTTCCATCTTCAGATATGAATTTCAGGTTAGACAAGTCAAAAGTCTTTTGGCCAGAAGCCAGGCTTTCGTCTTCTATTCCAGCAGTAACTATTATATTATCAGTTGAAAGACTGGATAATTCAGCGTTATGTGTAACATCTAAGCTAGATAAGTTATTGTTTCGCACGGCAAGAGTCTGAAGGCTAGCGTTGTGGCTCACGTCCAAAGACGACAGTCCGCATCCAGATACATTAAGAAAGGTAAGATTAGGAAAGACACTTGCGTCTATCTCCCCAATTGGTAGATTTACCACAGAAAGCACCTCTAGATGATCTTTATTACTGGTTGCCGCACCCATTATGTCAGCAACCCTCGTCTCGTCTGTAATATTATTATAACCTATAGAGATCTTCTTTAGGTTATTAAGGCTAGACATATTAATATCAATGAGCTCATTAAAATGTGCATAAAGTATTTCTAGACCGGTATTCTTACTCACATCCAGTACTCCAGCCAATTGATTGTAGCCGATCTCTAGATCCTTCAAACTACTAATATTGCCTAAGTCTAACCCAGTCAACTTATTGGTATGTGCATAAAGTATTTCTAGACCAGTATTCTTGCTTACATCAAGCGTCCCACTCAACTGATTTCTGCCGATTTGCAAATCCTTCAAACTACTAATA
>CACWJA010000002.1:0-215341 GCA_902761145.1 uncultured bacterium | reverse complement strand
ATCCTTCAAACTACTAATATTGCCCAGATTTAGGTCAGTCAACTTATTAGTATGTGCATAAAGTATTTCTAGACCAGTATTCTTGCTTACATCAAGCGTTCCACTCAACTGATTGGCGCTAACACTGAGCTCCTTCAGAGTACTAATATTGCCTAAGTCTAACCCAGTCAACTTATTATTCCATATATACAACTTTTCCAGCTCTGTGTTATTACTGACATCTAATGTGCTAGTTAATTGATTTTCACTGAGCCGTAGATCTTTCAGACTACTAATATTACCTAAATTAATGCCAGTCAACTCATTGGCATTGGCGTAAAATAATTCTAGTCCGGTATTTTTGCTTACATCCAGAGAACCGCTTAGCTGATTATTTTGTATCGCCAAGGCTACAAGCTTATGTAGCTCGCCCAGATTGAAGGCGCTGATATTGTTATGATGAGCGTATAAGTGCGTTAGTTCTCCATTGTATTTGACATCCAGGTTTGTTAATTTATTATTATTCAAATTCAAGAATTCCAAATAGCCCATAGCTTCCAGCCCACCTTCTCTACTATCTATATCGGAGCTCGCGCTTCTTACACTCGTAATTTTCTCCGAATCAGGCTTGTCTGTTCCATCGCAAACCAGTCTTTTTATTCTTCTTACTTGCCCAATCGATAATCCATCGTCGCTAACGGCTTCATTTGGGAAAGCCTCCCTAAAATTAGACAATACACATTCGTAAAAGTTCGGATCTTCAAAAGTGGCTATATCACTACCTTCTACAGCGAATGTTTCCTCAGCTGAATCGACCTTATGTATTGCAAATATAGCCAAGGGCGTTGCGACTGCAGCTATAGCCACAACAGACAATAATACCCTCTTTGTTTTTTTGAGACTTAGCATATTCTCTCCTTTTTTGTTTTATTGTTTATGTGTATGTGACCTTTTATAATTACATGCTAACATAAGTTTTTATAAAAATCAATAGCATTTTGTTATAAAATTATGTTTTTGATAAAAAACATGGCACACGAAAAACATACATCTAAATCATACTAGAATAATTAAGTTACATACTTCAAAACAGATAATACCTATAATAAATTTATGTATTATTTTGCGTTTCTGAATAATATTTTCTTAAAATACTGGAATACTGGCTTTGCTTCTCTTAGTTCCAAGAAATAACTGGCGACTAGGTAGGATGCAACCGACACCGTTGATATCACCAAAAACTTCGGTATCGTTATTACTAGAGAGTTATCGGTCGCCATCAATGGGATAAATTTCGTCATCGAGAATGCCACGCATCCGGTGATTACAGTTGCAAATACCATTCTTACCGTAGCTTTCCAAAATGCCTTATCTAATAATTCCCCACGAGAACGTTTTTGCAGGATATACAATAAAATGATTATCTCCACTACGGCGCCAAGAGATTGAGCAAGGCCCAATCCGTCTACACCCCACCCGAGCAAATAAAACCACACCGACAAAACGATGGTTAGACCAATTGCGAAAATAGATACCACAAACGGTGTCTTGGTGTCTTGATGCGCATAAAAACCACGCGAAGCTATATGAAATATCGACCTAGCAAAAATAGCTAGACACAAAGTGCCGAGTATAGAAGCAATTGTCCCATTACTGTCATTGTTACCTATATTTGATATAAAGCTAGTTACGTATCCTCGTCCGAAGAAAGCAATTACTGCTACCGGTAGTGATATCCAAGTAATAGTTCTTAGTGCCTGGCGGAACGTATCATTGTATTCTTTCTTGTCCCCATTTCCTAATTCCTCGGTAAGTTTTGGGAAAAAAGCGGTAGATATTGCTACGCCTATAAGATTCACCGGCATTTGATGCAGTGATGACGCTTGATTAAAAGACCTTACCGCCCCGACTCCCATTCGCGACGACAAATTGGTGTTTACTATGCCATTTACATAGTCGATCCCCTGGTCTAATGATCTAGCCGGTAATAGTCGTAATATAGCACGGAATCCCTGATTCTTCCAATTAATTTTAAAATTATAATCCATTCCCAATCCAAATAATCCAATCAAAGCTACTATTAACTGCAATATTGCCCCCAGTATCACGCCTAAGGCCACCCCCATAATTCCACCTTCGAATATTTGTACACCAAAGATATTGATCCCACCGGTGAACCATGTAATACCAATAATAATACCTATATTATATATAGCGGGAGCTACTGCATAAAATACAAATCTTCCCACTGCCTGCTGGATAGATGTCAACACGGTAGCTATACTAAATAAGAACGGATTTATAGCAATCACTCTTGTCATATTGATGGCAAGCACCATGCCAGATTCATCTAGTCCGGGACTCACAATATACCGAATCAATGGGTCTGCAAATATCATTATTAGCACAGATGTAATCAAGGTAAGAATCGCTAGTAAATTTAGCAGCGACGATGATAACTCCCATGCAGATTTTTTATTACCAGATGCTAAGCGCTGATTAAAGACAGGTATAAAAGATACGGACAAGGCTCCAGAAGTTAAGATAAAAAACATGAAATCTGGTATCGTAAAAGCGGCCGTATAAGCGTCTATCCCAGTGGGGTACGTGCCTAAATAATATGAGTTTAAAAGCCTATCGCGAAACAAGCCCAGTAATGCAGAAATCAGAGTCGACGAAGCTAGTACTATAGCCGCAGACTTTACGGATAATTTCATATTTGCGAGTTGCACTACGGACTTAAAACGAAATTTTCTCATACTATATATAATATCACATAAAACTTTATGTTTTTTATGGTTTAGTGTATAATATATGCATGAAAAAGAAAAAAAGTGATGTAATTTTGCCGCCAAAGCGTAAAAAGACGTCAAAATCATCTAAAAAAACTGCGAAAAAACAGATGAATCTATACACGAGCCTGTCATATAAGCACAGGGTCAAAAAAGAAGCCGAAAAGCGCCGCCGTGCTGAGGATCTAGCCAAACTCCCAAAAGATCCGGTCAAACGGTTTTTTGCTAGACTACATCCAAAGCGTGTGTTTAAGTGGTGGTTTTCCAAACGCGGCCAAAAAACCATCTGGAAGACGATTGCGGCTTGCATACTTATCTTTATCATCTTCTTGGGTGGATTGTTCTTATATTACAAAAAAGATCTTGACGAAATCAAACTCGATGAAATGTCTATCGCGGAGACAGTCAATACATACTTAGATCGTAACGGTGTTGAACTGTGGAAAGATACTGGCAATGAGAATTATCGTCTAGTAGTAGATGCCGAAGACATCTCGCCATATATGTATAAAGCTACCGTAGCCATCGAGGATAGAAACTTCTATGATCACATCGGTGTAGATTTTGGGGCCCTCATACGTGCTGCTTTCTCTACTCTTAGCGGACAAGGCGTACAAGGTGGATCCACTCTCACACAGCAGCTCATCAAGCAGGTTTACTTCTCAGACGAAGCTGCCAGTGAAAACCGCGGTGGCCTAACTCGTAAGATCAAAGAGCTTATATTGTCTATCGAACTCGAGCGTATGTATAGTAAAGACCAGATTCTCACTATGTATCTCAATCAATCACCTTACGGTGGGCGCCGCAATGGTGTAGAGTCGGCATCACAAACTTATTTCGGCAAGTCAGCCAAAGATCTTACTCTCGCCGAATCTGCTTTGCTTGCTGCTATACCTAATAACCCCGCAGTGCTTAACCCATACAATATCGACGGCAATGATATGCTCATAAAACGTCAGCATAAAGTCTTGGACGATATGGTTTCTATGGAATATATTACCTCAGAAGAGGCCGAAGATGCCAAGCAAGTAGCCATATTGGATACTATTAAGCCAGAGTCGAGCCAATACGCAGATATGCTGGCCCCACATTTCGTACTGGAGGTTAAGTCGCGGCTAGAAGATAAATACGGTATTCAGACTATGCGTGCTGGTGGCTGGACGATTACTACCACTCTAGATTATCGTGCTCAGCAAATTGCCGAACAAGCAGTAGCGACAGGTGCAGACCTAAGATATATCAATGGCTCAGACAATATTGCCATGGCATCACTAGATGTAGAGACATCACAGGTTATCGCCATGGTTGGATCAGTGGATTTCAATAATATAGAATATGGCGCCTATAATGCTGCGGATGCCTTGCTCGAGCCAGGCTCCACTATCAAGCCAATACTTGACTACACCCCGCTATTAATGGAGCGAGAAGGTGTCAATTATGGACCGGGTTCTGTACTAACCGACGACAATATTGATAATATATACTGCGCTGGCAATACTGGAGCTTGCCGTTTGCGTAACTATACCGGAAGATTTTATGGTAACATCACTATACGCCAAGCATTATCAAACTCCCTTAATATACCAGCGGTAAAAGCTCTGTATATTAACGGCATCGATGAGTCGCTAGAAATTGCACATGCACTAGGCGACAAAGCATACTGCGAAGACCGAGAGGCTTATGGCCTATCTATTGCTATTGGCTCTGGGTGTAACATCCGCCTTATCGAGCATGCCAATGCCTATGCATCAATTTCTCGTGGCGGTAGGTACAAAGACATTGCTTATGTCCTAGAACTAAAAAACAGTTCAGGAGAAGTATTGGAAAAGTGGGAAGACAGCGAGGGTGAACGTGTAGTGGATGATCAAGTTGCATATATGATATGGGATATACTTCACGATCCAGTAGCACGTGCATCGCTAGTGTGGGGTTCGCAGTCGTATGCCTACGGGTTTGTGGTCCCTGGCGTAGAGACCGCTTCCAAAACTGGTACTACCACTACATCCAATTCCAATGAGACTAAGGACTCTCTAATGATTAGCTTCTCATCCGCCATATCTACAGTGGTATGGAATGGCAACCATGACGGTTCAGGCCTAAGAAACTCTGATAACAGTGTAGTTAGACGCGTCGTGAACAACTACATGGAAGGCGTGCACAAGAACGTCTATGCTGGTGATGGTAAATGGGCTTCCGGTGATATGCCGGCTAAGCCTGCCGGTATCCAGACACTCACTATTAATGGCAAGACCGACATTTGGCCAAGCTGGTTTAATGCCTCAAAAAACTCTGGCGTAGCTAAAGAAACTCTCGTATTTAATAGATACAATCATCTACTAGCCTCTAGTTGTACTCCGGAGGAATATAAAATAGAAGTAGAAGTCACCAAGACCACCGATCCTATGACAAAGACGGATGTCTATAGTGTGCCAGAGCCATATGATCGTAATACTAGTGACACATGTGACTACACTCCGCCGCAGTTAGCCTTGTCTACTAGCGGAAGCAAGATTATGGCCACAGTTAAACGCGGTACTTCGGATATCTCTGGATATACACTGTATGTCAACGGCGTAGAGCAAAGCGGTGTTTCACTCGGTGCGGACGGCACTGTTATCGGTTACTCGCTCAATGGTACCGAGACATCAATCAAATTTACCGTCACCGATGAGGCTGGTTATACTGTTACTGGCGAGATGTCTCTTACTCCGACCAAGACGAATTCCAAGCCATCAGTAGACGATAATTCTAGTGGGCCATAGCTGTAGTCTCGCATGTGCTATTATCAATACTCTGCCTTACGTCAAGGGTAGAGTATTTGTATATTCTTATATAGTATTATGCTAGATTAACACTGTATTGTCTCATGTAGCGACATTGCATAGAGCACTAAAATTAAGCAATATAAAGACCCCCAAAAAAAAATTGACCAGCAAAATATTACTTAACTATCTTCGCAAACGCCATCTTCCCGGCCGAAGTTTCGTGTATGTTAGTTAGCTCTACGGTTATTTCTCTACCTATCTTATTCGCAGCCTTATCCACTACCACCATCGTCCCGTTGCTTAAGTGTCCCACACCCTGCCCGCGTAATGATCCTTTTTCTAATATTCTTAGCTTTACTCTATCGCCTATAGCAAAACCTCCCCGTACAGCCAATGCTAGGTCGTTTATATTTAGCGTAGGGATTTTTTCTGCATCGGCTACTTTTATTAGATTATAATCCAGTGTCAATATGGCGCCTCTATTTGCCTTGGCCATCTTCAGTAGTTCGTTGTCTACTTTTTTTCGCCCTAGCTCGCCGTCATCTAGTATTTCAGTATTTACTTCTAGTACTCTCTCTAGCTCAGCGGCTACTTCAAGCCCCATCCTAGCTCGCATGCGTTTCTCAGTGTCTTTGCCGTCGGCCAATAGTTGCATTTCTAGTAGCACACTTTTCAGTATTATTAGATCTCCGTCTATAAATCCAGTCTTGGCTATATTTAGTATCCGTCCGTCTATCAATGCCGAAGTGTCTACGTATATTTTTTTCCGCCCGCTTTTACTGGGCTTATATTTGCTAATGGTCAAAAAACTCGTCTCAGCAAAAATCGCCATCATTAGTATCAGTGTAAATATTTCCATAATACCTTTATTTTATCATATCTTCACCATGCTCTAGCGCATAGGCATGATTCTTCGCCAAAATCTCTTGATATTTTAGCACTAAATCATCTCGCCCATACAGCTTGGCCACGTCGGTAGCTATATCGTATCTCGATGTTCCATTGCGTCTCAGCATCTCATGCGGTGTAGTGGTGGAGCCTTCTTCCATATACCCATGCACATGTAGTCTTTCTCTTGCGGCGTAGTTACTAAGTATACTCTCCAGCGTCTCTGGATAACCATGGAAATTCGCCACCACCGGCTTATCTGCGGTAAATATCTCCACAAATTTTTCTATACTTAGCTTATTGTCTACGGTACCAATTGCGCGGTATGATAGCGCCGCTATATTTATAAAGCGAATTTTTACTTCAGGCAAATCTTCCTTCAACAATTTTATCGCTTCCATCATTTCTTTCGCCATAATGTCGCCCGCCGCTGCAAATACCACATCTGGCTCTGGGTCTGATATTTCATCATATATCATTGCACCTTCCTTTAGCTCGGCTAAGGCTCTTGTTGCATCTAAATATCTCGGCTCGTCTATCTTATTAAATGTTGTAAGATTTACAACATTAGTAGATTGCATCATATAGCGATATGCTACTTCGGCGGCCACATCGTCTATCGGGAAGATACAGTTGGCCAGCCCGCTTGGCACGCTGAGAAGTGTGGATATTAGAGCTGGTGACTGGTGCGTATAGCCATTATGGTCTTGCCGCCAGCAAGTAGAGGTAGACAGTAGATTTACCGCGGGCATCGGCGCGCGCCACTCTACTTCCTTGCTTTGTCTAATAAATTTCATTTGTTGTAGTAGCTGAGCGGTAATTATCGAAAAAAATGCTTCATAGCTTCCCATCATTGCCGGCTCGCCGTTCATTAAGTGTCCTGTCATCACACTAAACAGCACATTTTCAGACAGCATCTCTACTATGCGCCCGTCTGAGTTCTCGGGTAAGTCCCAGGTCTTAGTTGGTAGTGCCCAAGCGCGCTTCTCTACGTCAAATATCTTGTCAAATTTATTTGATGTAGTCTCGTCCGGTGAGAAGAAATAAAACCTTGGATTATGGCGGAATTCTTCTGTGAGTAATTCCCCGATCCGCTTTGCAGGTGAATATAGCGTCATAGTAGTACTCCTTTTTCTTTATCAAATAACTCCTCTACATGATATGACTTTAGCCAATCTTCCAGCTCCTGCAGCTCAGTCTTGTCGGTGGCTGGATTTTTCAGCGGTATTTGATGTGCCACGTGGTGACGGTTCGGCCCGCCATAGCCTTTTTCACTAGCCAGTATATAAAATGGCGCTTCTAGTTTTTTCTCTAACGCTAGCTGGAATCCCTCCGTATCTTCGCTATCTATCCATATCGGAGTAAAGCCAAACCCTCGCACCAGTTCATTCATTTCCCTCTCCGACTTTCTAGCATATATGGTCGGTGCCGAGATTTTGTAGCCATTAAGATGCAATATTGGCAGTATCTTCCCATTGCTTGGTCCCGCCAGTAGGTTGCGTAAGTTTAGTGAATCTAGCGCCGTAGCGGTCTCTAGCTCACCATCGCCTATTAGTACAGCTATGGTTTTTTCTGGATGGCCAAGTGCCATGCCATAGGCGTTCGCTAGTGCATAGCCTAGCTCTCCGCCCTCGGTGATTATACCGGGAGTATATGGGCTAGCATGGCTCGGGAAACCATCTGGCCATGAAAAGTTTTTACAAATATACTCTATTCCAGCCGCATCCACTGTAGCGCGAGGATCTACTTTTTCTAGCTCGCCATCTAGCCACAAATTTGCTTGTAGTGCCGGGAACCCATGCCCTGGCCCTAGCACAAAAGTGTAGTTAGGATCATCCGCAAAGTAGCTTTTGAGATTTGCATATGCTACGTTTATGCCATGACACGTGCCCCAGTGGCCAAGTAGCCGCGGTTTGATATCAGTGGTCTCCAAAGGCCGCTCTAGTAAGAAATCGTCTCTAAGGTACAGTTGTGCCACTGCCAAATAATCGCACAGGCGTATCCGCTTATTAATCTTATCTATAGTCGCTATATCTGCGTGCCCACTCATATATACATTATAGCATAACAATTATAGACAAAAAAGTAAGCCTTGTTGTGTAATTCGCTAGTATTAAGGAACATTAAGGCAAAACTTTATCGTAGGCGAGTTTTGCCACCGGAGGGGCGGAGCTTTTGTGTATAATCTCTGATTATCATATTACGAAGCTTCCGAAATACGGCGAATTATGCAACAATGCCAAAATAGTATATAACTATTAGCGATATGTGTTATAATGACACTATATCATGAGAATAGTCAGATCAAATCTAGCCACAGCTACCATTTGCAGCCTAGCCGGCATTATAAGTACAGCCACTATTATTGGCGCTGCCACAAGCAGCATCTCCACTTCCGCTCTCTCCTATAGTACTTCATCTGACGTCTCCTTTACCTTTGCTCCTACATTGTCCATAGGTCTATCTACAGACTCTCTTACCATAGACAATCTAGTACCAGGTACTACAAGTGATAGTAATAAAGTATCAGTCACAGTATCATCCAATACTCCATATGGCTATGTATTATCTGCTGGAGTAGGTAGTAATGATACTACTAGTCCATATTACAATACACCTAGCCTTACACACGAAAACACTACCATATCCAATGTATTTAGTAGTGTAGATACTAATGCTAGTCTAGACTCCCTAGACACAGACAATACCTGGGGCTACTCTACTTCTACGAATGGTGGTACTAGCTGGAGTACTTACTCAGGCTTATCCAATACAACTACCAAACCATTACTAGACATATCCGACCCAGCCACGCCAAGTACTATAGACTTCAAAATAGCTGCCCGTTCTGCCACTACTCAGGCCAGTGGTACTTACAACAATGTCATCACCTTCTATGCAGTGGGGAAACCGAAGCCACCTGACTATATGCAAGAACCAGAAATCATCAAGACTAAACTAAAGAATGTTGGCGATGAGTTGCAAGCTATAGACCAACGTGATGGTAAAGAATACTGGGTTGCCAGACTCGCAGATGGCAAAATATGGATGACACAGAACTTAGATCTAGATCTGAACAGTAGAACGGAATTAACTCCGGCTAATACTGACATTTCTGATAACTGGACCCCTGTTAATACTACCATCAGCTTTACTGACACAAGAGTTTATAACTGGCAATCTAGCAGCTTTATCCCTTACTCTGCTGATCCAGGCGAGCGCTACGTATACACTTCTGGCACTACCGCTGACGACAGCCAATACTACTCACTGGCCGCTTGTCAAGCGGAACACCCAGACTGTAGTATGCATAATCATATTGGCAACTATTATAACTGGTCTGCGGCAGTAGCAAGCAATAATACATCCAGCTTGGCGACGAAGTTTGATAACGCTCCAGACTCTATATGTCCAGCTGGATGGAGATTGCCTATTGGTAGAAATAGTGCCGACACTACTGTTAGTAGAGAGTGGAATGTTTTATTGTATGCCGAAGGTATTGTGGGCAGTCGTGGCAATAGCTATACCCAGAACGGTCTTGACAAAATGCGCACTGCGCCACTCTGGTTAACTCGGTCTGGCACTGTCGGCGGTCAGAATAATTATTTTCAATTACATTCTTTTGGAGTCTCCAGCCTGTATTGGTCGAGTACGATCTTCAGTGTTTCCTACGTGTATCCTTTCTTTGCTCAAAGTTCAAATATTATAGAAGCAGTTAACTTCAATGTAAGAACCCCTGGCTCCTCGGTTCGCTGCCTCGTAAAATAGTCGCCCCGCTGCCCCGACTCCCTTCTAATCCTCTAAAGATAGATAGAAACCTTTTGCGGGTGGCACTCAGCACTCTATCGAAGGGGGTCCGGAAGTTGGCAAACTGAGGTGTAGCGCGCGAGCCCCGTGGCGACGGGAGCGAGCGACGCGCCCCGAGAGAGAGTGTGAGCGCCAGGCCCCGCAAGCCTCACTGTGCCATGTAACTTCCGAAATACGACAAACCATACAACGACATCACGTTTGGATCCTCGCTGCCCCAAAAAAACACGTGTGGCCAGGACTCGCGAGGATTAGTATTACTTTGGCGTTCTCGATGCCTTTGGATAATCTAATAAGTCCAGTTTCTAGAATAAGGGTGGTGAAGAGTCCGCACGTTAATACTATTTGTCTATATATTCCTTAATTCTCTCTATCTCATCCCGTATCATCGCCGCTTGCTCAAACTCCAGATTTGCTGCAGCTAGCTGCATTTCGGAGGATAGCTGTTTGATAAGCCCTGGTAGCTCATCTTTCGGGATGCGCTTGATATCTAGCTTGGTGGCTTGCTCTTTTTCTGGGATGATAGCACGTAGGCCTGCTGAGATTTCTTTTTGTACCGAATGTGGCGTGATGTGATGCTTGGCATTGTATTCCTTTTGTATCTCGCGTCGGCGATTGGTTTCGCTGATAGCCTTCTCCATACTCTCGGTAATAAAGTTCGCATACATTATCACTTTGCCCTCTTCATGCCTAGCCGCCCGGCCTATAGTCTGTATCAGCGCGGATTCAGAGCGCAGGAACCCCTCCTTGTCTGCATCTAGTATAGCTACCAGCGACACCTCTGGCAGATCCAGGCCCTCACGTAGTAAGTTTATCCCTACCAGCACGTCATACACACCAGCACGCAGGTCGCGCAATATATCGCCCCGCTCTAATGTGTCTATATCGGAATGTATATAGGCGGTCTTTACATTGCGCTCTTTGAGGTGGTCTGTTAGGTCCTCAGCCATCCGCTTGGTAAGCGTAGTAATCAATGTACGCTGACCTTTAGCTATACGGCGGTCTATTTCTTCCATCAGGTTATCTATCTGCCCGTCGGATGATCGTACTTCTATCTCTGGATCTAGCAGGCCAGTAGGGCGTATCACTTGTTCAGCAGGTGGCGGCGATACTTCTAGCTCGTATTCGCCTGGTGTGGCGGATACGTATATAGCTTGATTGATATGAGCCTGGAACTCTCCGTAGGTGAGCGGTCTGTTGTCTAGCGCACTCGGCAAGCGAAAGCCGTATTCTACTAAGTTTAGTTTTCTAGCGTGATCGCCATTGTACATACCGCGTACTTGCGGCAAAGTCATATGACTTTCGTCTACTATTAGTAGGAAATCTTCCGGGAAGAAATCTAGCAGTGTAGCTGGTGGCTGCCCAGGCTGCCGCCCATCTAGATGGCGCGAGTAGTTCTCTATTCCTTTTACGAAGCCAGTCTCTTTCAGCATCTCTAGGTCGTATTTGGTGCGCTGGCTCAGCCGCTGCGCTTCTAGGTATTTTTGGTGCTTTTCGAAATACTCCATTCGCTCGTCAAATTCCGCCCGTATTGTAACTAGCGCTTTTTCCAGCTGGTCTTTAGGTGTAGCATAGTGAGTATTTGGAAATATATGCACGTGATCTGGCTTTTCGCGGGTTTCAAATGTTAGTGGATCCACTATCTTTACTTCCTCCAGCGTATCAAAGCCAAATTCAAATCTATACGCATATTCCCCGTTGGCTGGGTATAGATCTATAGTGTCGCCCATCACACGAAAATTTCCACGCTCGAATGCTAGGTCGTTGCGGTGATATTGCATACCTACCAGCGTACGGATAAATTCAAGCTGGTCTATGCCGTGTTTCTCACTATTTACCCACCCACCTTTTTCACGCCACAGCGGCAGCGACATCGCCTCATAATGATCTGGCGAGCCTATACCGTAGATACAGGACACCGATGCTACTATTATTACGTCGCGTCTAGTAAGTAGCGCTTCCGTAGCTCCGTGTCGTAGCCGATCTATTTCATCGTTAATAGCAGAGTCCTTCTCTATATACGTATCGGTAGACGCTATATAAGCTTCCGGCTGGTAGTAGTCAAAATAGCTTACAAAATAATGCACTTCGTTATCTGGGAAAAACTCACGAAATTCCGAGTACAGCTGTGCAGCTAAAGTCTTGTTGTGTGCCAATATCAGTGTAGGTCGTTGCGTGTGCTGTATGATGTTTGCCATCGTAAAAGTCTTCCCAGACCCAGTCACGCCTAGCAAAGTCTGCTCGTGCGCCCCGGCATTTACACCGTCAACAAGCTGGCGAATAGCACCAGGCTGGTCGCCAGTAGGCTGGTATTTGGACACTAATTTAAATTTTGGCATATGCTCTTATTATACCACGGTGTATAATATACCTATGTCTACATATACTATCACGGTAAAGCCTGGCAGCTCGCAAGAAAAAATCGTCACCGGGCCCGACGGCACACTTACAGTCTATCTGCACGCCTCTGCTCACGATGGCGAGGCTAATGCTGCACTTATCAAGCTTCTCGCCAAGCATTTCAAAGTCCCCAAGACTACCATCACCATCACTCGCGGCGCCCACTCTCGTCACAAAATCGTAGAGTTCTAATTATTTTCTTAGTACACGTAATATATCCTTCTGCTCTGGTGTCACTCGGAAAGAATCGCAAATTTTTGATATGGCTTTATTGTATGTCCATTTCGGCAATTTGGTAGTTTGCAAAAAGCCCAAAGTCTCGTCAGGGTATTTGATAAAACATTCTGCCACTAGCCATGCTAGGGCCATTTTTATATAATACTCTTCCCTGCCAGCCAATCTTTCTACCCTGTCAAATATCATAAAAAGATAGTCAAACTCTACATAGCCAGTCTTTAGCAGCACTATGCCGGCACGTACTGCGAATTCTCGCTTATCTAGCAATAACTTCTCTACCTTACGTGTCAAAAAGTCTTCTTTATGTTTCTTTGTGGCATTTCTCAAAGCCGAGCAAAAAATATCACATGTGCACCAGTTGTCTATATAGTCTATTTGCGAGTCAAAATATTCTAGCATTTTAGAATACCGCATTCCGGCAATCACCATTCCGCGGGCTAGCACTTCTTCTATCGCTATTGGAGCAGTACTCAAAATCATCTCCTTGTCCTCGCTCGGTAATTCTGTCACTATCTTTCGGATTTTTGGAATCCTTACACCTACAAAGGGCCTATCGCTAGGTATTCCTTTCATAGAAAACTCCCGATACTCTTCTTCAGATTCAGCTGCTAATTTTGATTTAAACTCAGCATAAGACATGCGGTATTAATCTTCTTTGGATTTTAGAGTCGGAAAAGGTACGGCTTCCCTGCCTGGCACGCCCTCCAGCAGCCAGAAATTGCGTTCGCTATTGCCCCATCCACATGCTGGTGGCATACCGTATTCTAGCATTTCCACAAAATCCACATCTAGCATCTGCGCTTCCTCATCACCGGCATCGCGTGCCGCTTGCTGCTCCTGAAACCTCTCCAGCTGATCTAACGGATCGTTTAGTTCGGAAAATCCATTCCCCATCTCCGTGCCAGCTATGATCGGGTGGAATCTTTCTGTCACCAGTGGGTTCTCGGCAGATTTCTTCGCTAGCGGAGACAAGCTTAGCGGCTCTTCTATCAGCCAGTACGGCCCAGCTGAAGTCTTACGAATCAGTTTCCACACGTGGTCTATTAGGCGCGCTTCGCTTACATCGTAATTTATCTCTACGCCGTTTTCTTTCAAGATTCTCACCAGCTGTTCACGGTCCGGATGGAATACATCTACATCGTATTTTTCACGTAAGAGGTCGGCATATTTTACACGTGGCCACTCACAGTCTAGATCTATATCAAATCCTCCTACATGGAATTGCAATGTACCCCAAGTCTCCTTAGCTACGTACTTTATCATTTCCTCGTACAATTTTATGCCGTCTTCGTAGTTTTCATATGCGGCATAGCTTTCAAATGCTATGTGTTCTGGCAGGTGCTCATCATCTACACCTTCATTGCGAAACCTCGGTCCTATATCGTACACTTTTTCAAACCCGCCACCTAGTAACCGCTTCAGTGGTAGCTCGTGCGATATGCGCAAGTAGAAATCTTCATCCAGTGCATTCATATGTGTGGTAAACGGCGTAGCGTCTGCTCCTCCAGTAGTGTGCTCTAGTACAGGGATATTTACTTCTATAAACCCATGTGCGTTCATAAAGTCCCGCGTTGCTTGCCAAAACTTGCTTCGCCTCACCAGCCGCTCGCGTACTTCTGGGTTTACATTCATGTCAACATAGCGACGGCGGTAGCGCTCTTCCTTGTTGGTAAATTTCTCTGGCAATGGTCGTAAAGATTTCGTAAGTAGCCGTACATAGTTAGAAAACACCGATATCTCCCCGGTCTGGGACTTACCTACTGTACCAGTTACTTCTATAAAATCACCAATATCTAGTAGCTTTACATCCTTAGCACCGAGCATTCCTTCCGGTGTCTCGCCTTCGGCCTTCATAAATATCTGCACTTCACCAAAATAGTCTCGCACTTTAAGGAACACTAGCTTGCCAAACGACCGTATCGCCACGATGCGTCCAGCCACTGTTACCTCCTGCCCGTCTTTCTCACCAAAATGTTCGGTAATATCAGAAATCTTAGTATTACGTGTACTCTTCGCTGGATATGGCTCTATGCCCCGCGACTTCAACTCCTCTAGTTTACGTAGTCTCTCCTTGCGGTAGTCTTCTAATAACATAATACACATTATAGCATATTTTTCAGTACCTGTCGAAACTTGCATTTCAGCAAAAAGTATGATATAATATAAAATGGCAGCCCGTATGGGTTTGTACATTTATAGAAAGAATGGTGATGAGTTTGCATTATGACAACGAGTTGGAAAGATTACGGACAGAAGAAGACAGAGCGTTTCGGCGCAAACAGGCCGCCTGGCAAGACTATATGGTTGCCAAAGAGGCTGCCAGTGTGGCCTATGAAACAGTACAGTTAACATCGGAGGATCGTCGCGTTGCCAGAGAAGTGCACGACCGCGAATTCGAAGCATTGCAAGAGGTGAGAGAACAAGGTAGTGAAGTTTGGGCTGCCTTTAGGCAATCCCGCGATTACTATGGGTCCTGCATTGACTCGCTGCGTCAAAAAGCAGATGCAGAGCATCAGGCTATGCGTGAGTGTTTCGGTCAGGCCAGCCGTGCATACGAATGTGGCGATAAGGCCATGGCCCCTAAGTACTCAGCTGAGGGCCACGAACACAGAGTGCGTCGCAACGAGCTCAACGCGAGAATCGGGCAGCTTTGTTGCAAGATCAAGGAGATGAGGCAAGATGCCGAGCGCCGTGCTCCTAAGCTCGATTATTCGGCCTTTGACGCTGCTAAAGCTAAGTATGAACAAGCCAAAGTAGCAAACCAAGAAGCACAAGCATGCTTTAAGCTTCTCGAATCGCAGAGCAGGCAAGCAAAGGAGGAATTCGACAAAGCCAAGGCTGCGCACAGACAAGCTCAGGCTGCATTGCGCTCTAGACTTTCTGAGTCCAGAGCCATCAATCATTAACCATCAAAACCGGGCCGACTTTTGTCGGCCCAATTTTTATATAAACCGCATAAGATTGCAGATGCTATAACTACTATTTTATCTCAAGTATTTCTACCTTTTTCCCATTAAAATCTACAACCTCATTAACCTTGTGTCCAAATATGGCTTTGCCAATAGGTGATTCGTTGGAGATCTTCCCTTCTAATGGATTTGCCTCGGTCGGCCCGACTAGGGCATATTCAACTTTGCGTCCACCCAAATCTAATACTATTGTGGCACCTAGTGCGACCTTGTCTTTCTTTCCTCCACGAATGATCTTTGCGTTTTTCAGTATATCTTGTATCTCTAGTATACGACTTTCGGCTAGTTTTTGCTCATTACGTGCCGAGCTATACTCCTCGTTTTCAGATAGGTCACCAAAAGCCCGAGCCGTAGCTATCCTCTCAGCTATAACTGGACGATTTTTGATTAGCTCGTCTAATTCTTTTTCTAATTCTTTCTTACCTGCAGCGGTTAAACTTACGCTTTTCTTGATCATTTTTTACTCCACTCATTAATACCTATATAGTCTACACAATAATATGCTTTTCGTCAAGCCACAAAACCTAATATTGCATCAAATCTGATATTTTTATCATCTGGCTTTCACCGGTGCGGCGGTCTGTTAGCTCGGCTGTATCTTCGGCTAGAGTCTTATCTGATATCACTATACGATAAGGTATACCCATCAGTTCTGCGTCAGCAAATTTTTCGCCTGGCCGTACATTACGGTCATCATATAATACTTCGTTTTCTCGGTCACAATAGAACTCTTCAGCCGCAGAGATGCCATTTTCTCCTATACCTACCAGATAATAGCGGTATGGAGCTATTGTCTCTGGCCATACTAGTCCTTTCTCGTCTGAATACTTCTCTGCTATCACCCCCATTAGGCGTGACACGCCTATACCGTAGCACCCCATATAGACGGTCTTTTGGGAATTATTTTCATCTATATATTTTAGCCCTAATGGCTCAGAATATTTAAACTTCAATTTAAATATATTTCCCACCTCTGCAGCGGTAGTCTCGTCAAACTTCTGTCCTTCTGCGGCAAGATCTACTAGTACTTCAGGAGTATATACTTCTTTGTTTAATACTACAGACTTATCAGTATTATAGTATATGGTATCTTCCCCTACAGGTAATATAGTTTGGAATTCGTGCGAGTATTTAGAAAATATCCCACCGCTAGCAAAAGTTTCATAAGTATCTTCACCGATGCCGAGTCTATCGAATATACGTCCATAAGCTTGCTCTACTTTTGTATAAAAATCGTCCAGATCCTCCTCTGATGTATGGAAGCTGTATAAGTCTTTCATTAGAAACTCACGTCCACGCAAAATTCCAGACTTAGCACGTAGTTCGTTGCGGAATTTAGTCTGAAATTGATACACATAAAGTGGTAAATCCTTATAACTAGATATGTATGATTTTAGCATTGTAGTGATAGGCTCTTCATGCGTGGGGGCTAGTCCTAGCTCTCCGCCGCTAGCCAGTGTGGTCTTAAACCATATATCCACCTCTTGATCGCTAAATCTGCCAGTCTTCGTCCATGGCTCTGGATTTTGCAATGCAGACATTAATACTTCCTCGCAACCGATACTGTTTAGCTCTTCTCGAATAATGCTCTTGATATTCTCGAGCACTCGTAGCCCCAGTGGCAAATAGTCATACACACCAGCCATTTCTTTGTGTATATAGCCCGCACGTGTCAGCAATATACCGTTTTTGGCGGTCTCGTCTTTGGGCACAGTGCGTAAAGTTTTTACAAAAGTTTTCGAAAGTCTCATAATATTATATATTATAGCATATCTATTCCAACAGATAGAGAATTGACAGATTTTTAAAAGTATGATACAATAGAAATAAGGCACTAGGCCTATTTTTCCTGGAGGTGTACATTATGATGAAATTAGTAAAAGGCAAAGTCATATTGCAGGGCTATGAAGTTATGTTTATCCTAAGTGAGGCAAATCATGTGCCCGGCAAGATTCTCGAAGAGATCTACGCTGATCACTCAGTTCCAATCTCTGGCGCTGATAGTTATCAATTTGGGTATGAATTCTCGAAGCCCGAAAGTATCAAGTGGCTCTGCGCACAGTCTTGGATATTAGACTATGCTGAGTACAGACCTATACCCATCTCGGAGCTCAAAACAACGGCAATAAGGCTAAAAAGTGAGCTCTACAATATGGTAGAACGTCACAGCCAGCAGCAAGTAACCACCGAGTTCGATACGGAGCTCTTTAGAAGAAAACGTCACGTGCTTGAGTCTATCGAGCTAATGATTCATTTCAAACAAGGAGAGGTCCGGTTCGATCTGCCAGACGACACAACCAAGCCACGTATTCTCAAGTTATTAGAAGCCATCTTTCATCGTAGCGCTCCCTAAGGAGCGCCTTTTTCTATCCTATGCCCATTACGTATAGCAAATAAAATGCTACACCGTTTTTAATCATATGTGTAAGTATTCCAGCATATATCGTGCCAGTAATTTCACGCATCCCACACAATACTACAGACAATGCAAAGACATTTACCCCCACATTCCATTGCATATGTACTACTCCAAAAAGTAGCGATACTAGAAAAATGGAAATAACCATAGACCATATGTCAGCTAGTTGTGTGCTGAACAAGTTCCTAAGTTTATTATATAACCAACCGCGAAAAATCATCTCTTCTGCTATAGGGGCAATAATAACCAACGCAATAAAAGCAATTGTTCTGTCGGCCCCTACTAAATATGGGCCAAATCCGACATCCTGTATCTGATTTGCGTCAAACCACGGGAACATATTAAACATCGCCACGAGCGCAGCAGCTAGCATGGTGGCCGCAATAAAGCCTATAGGCGCAAGCCCGATATCGGTCCAAGTCGGAACACTTTTTAATCCTAAGTCCACGCGGCTCATTGTATGTACGGCAGCTTTTTTGTCGATGCTTTTACTGCTATTTCCTTTCTTTGTTGTAGTCTTAAAGTGATTCAAGATCTTTGGTGTGACGAATAATAGCCAAACCAAGGCTACAGTATATGAAAGTGCCGAGTAGATCGTAGTGGGCACCACTTGCACGAATGTTTCTTTTCCAAGGATCCAAAGCATCAAATATCCTACCACAAGCTGTGACAAGATCACGGCAGACGCGACCCAGATCAACAACAGTATTACTTTCAAAAACGTTACTAAACCTCGGCAGTTAGTGATATTGGAAAACTTTTCTGTTAACTGCGTCTGCTTCTTTCTTGACATTACTGGGCGATCCTTATTATGTCAAGTATTGTTACTATAAATATCAAGGCCAATAATACCATAAAGGCACGGGATACTATTTTTTCTTCGGTTTCTTTTGTTAGCTTTTTCTTTCGCAGCTTATATATCGCAATTAGCAACCATCTTCCGCCATCTAATGCTGGGATAGGCAATACATTCATACAGGCCAAAGATACGGAGATAAGTGCCGCTAGAAAAGCTAAGTTAGATGGGCCAGCTGCAGTAAAGGCTGGGAATAGTACCCCAATTATCCCCACTGGCCCCGATACAGAGTCACCCACGGATGATATTGCGTCCTGTCCATTTTCACGTACGGCCTCATCTGGGCTGAATTGTGATCCGACCCCAGAGATCAAATTCCATAGCATTATCCCCACTCCCTTGAATGTTTCGCCTGTAATCTGAGCAGTGAGACCTACCCCCACTATAGGTGCCGACCAAGTAGAGTATGATAGAGCTTGAGAAGTTTCCATAGTAATACCTAGTAAATATTCCGATCCAGTAGCATTCAAATGAATATCAAAAGATAATTCTGCTGGCTCCATTTTGCAGTCTTCTACACATGTGCATTCTGGGCAATCGTCTAAGCAGCAGCCAGTCTTTATATCGCGTTGTATAACGTACGAAACTATTTCACCAGCATGTGATTCGTTGATGCCCATCACATCACTTGCATGCCTAACTTCCGCACCCTCAACGGTCAGTATGTAATCTCCTGCTTTTAGTCCAGCTCGCGCCGCCGGCGAGTCTTCTGCTACGGAAGCAATCCTTACTGGGGTACTATCTGTCCGTGTGTCCGCTCCTATAGTAAATTGATTGTCTAAAAACTCAGGCATTCCCGTCCAGGCTAAGATAGTGAAAATTAATATAGCTACGAGCCAATTCATCGTCACCCCAGCAAACAATATTTTAGTTTTAGCCCAAAAACCCGCTTTGCCAAACGTACCCTCGCGACTGTCCGCTGCGGATTCACCATCCATTTGACAAAAACCGCCTATTGGTAGCCAGTTAAGACTAAAGACCATGCCCTTTTGAGCAAAAGATTTGTCATCAGCACTAGAATATACTACTTTTGAAACTTTATCTTTGCTCCATTCTTTGCGTGGTAGCTTACGCCATTTACCAGTCTTAGGGTCTTTCATCCACGCCGCTATTCTTGGTGGAAACCCAATACCAAATTCCAAGACATTCACGCCGTTGCGTCTAGCCGCAATAAAATGCCCAAACTCATGTGCTGTTACTAAGAACATCAGCACCAGCAAACCAACAACCACACCAATAAATATATCCATAACCTTATTATATCACAATTATCAATACTTACTTTCCGAATCGCCTATTTCGATGGTCGTATTCGTCAAGAATAATTTTTAAGTCCTCTGTTTCTAATTCTGGGAAGAATTTCTTCACAAACATTAGTTCGGCATAAGCTGCACGCCACAGCATAAATCCGCTAATTCGCTCTTCTCCACTAGTACGCACTACCATATCGATATCAGGCACCTCTGGATGATACAAATGCTTTCGAATGGTCTGCGGCGTAATTTCTCTATCCGCCTCCATTGCAATATTTGCCGCGTCAGCAATTTCTTGCTCACCGCCATAATTAAAACAGAAACAAACCGTAATACCTGTACATTTTGACGTAATCTTTTCGGCTTTTTCTATACAGCTTGCCAAAGTGGGTGCTATTTTCTCTTTGGACCCCAGTACCAACAGTCTCGCGTTGTTTTTTGCTAGTTTTTCGGCGTACTTCAATATGCGTGTTTCAGCCAATTTCATTATATATTTTACTTCGTCTGCCGAGCGTCCCCAGTTCTCTGTACTAAATACATAAAAACTAATATATGGCACACCAGCTTCCGCTGCAGCACGTACCAATGTTTCTATGGTTTCGAGGCCTTTTTTATGGCCCTCGATGGTAGGTAAACCTCGCTCTTTTGCCCATCGACGATTACCGTCGGCAATTATTCCAAGATGTTGTAAACTCATTTCTTAATTCCTCCAGCAATTGCGATATTTATAATTTCATTATTTCTTCAGATTTTGCTTTGAAATCATCTTCAATCTTGTCGCTAAATTCCTTGGTCAAGTTATCAATTTCTTTCTCGGCGCGTTTTTTGACATCTTCGCTTATTTCCTCTGTATTTTTCAGCGCCTTTCGAGCGTCTTCACGTACATTTCTTAGCGCAACTTTTGCTTCCTCTACTTTCGTAGACGCATTTTTTACGATCTCTTTACGACGCTCTTCAGTCAGTGCTGGTATCGGTACACGAATTACGCGCCCATCGTCGGCTGGGTTAAGCCCCAAGCTTTGATCCGCACGTATTGCTGTTGTAATAGCTTGAATATTGGCAGGGTCAAACGGAGTAATTACTAATAGAGTAGCATCTGCTGCGGTGATATTGGCAACTTGATTTAGCGGCATAAATTGTCCATACACTTCTACTTTTATCCCCGACAGCATATCTGGATGTGCTCGCCCAGTGCGAACTTTCTTCATTTCATTTCTGAAACGCTCAATGATCGCCTCCATTTTCTTGCGGTCTTCGTTTGTGTCAAACATAATCTCTCCTTACTTTATAAAATCTATTATAACAAAAAATAGCCCCGTAGGGCTATTTTTCTATTCTGTGACTCCTAGCTCGATACGCTTGAACTGCCTTACTGTGATATTTTCGCCAGTTTTTGCGATGGCCTCCTTGATAAATTGCTCAACCGTCTTAGAGTCGTCCAGAATATATGGTTGGTTCATCAGCACCTTGTCAGAAAAAGCTTTTTTCACTTGGCCTTCTAGAATTTTTTCTTTCATATTTTCTGGGCCTTTGAAGTTCGCCTCTAATTCTTTTATCTTTGCTGCGCGTACATCCTCAGGTATATCATCCTCAGACACGTATAATGGCGCCATCGAAGCTACTTGCATAGCGATTTGGTGCGCCAAGGTCTTGAATTCATCGGTCTTAGCTACGAAAGAAGTTTCGCAGTTGACCTCTACTATGGCTCCGAGTCGGCCGTCGTGAATATAAGCGTCCACTAGTCCCTCGCGGGTTTCGCGATCGCCACGCTTCTCGGCCTTTGTCAAACCTTTCTTTCTCATTGCTTCTAGAGCTTTGTCGAAGTCGCCTCCAGCTTCCACCAATGCTTTCTTGGCGTCAGTAAGACCAGCCCCAGAGAGTTCTTTTAATTTTTTTATTTGTTCTACAGATACTTCTGCCATAGTTTACCTCCTTTATTTTTTACCTTCTTTTATTGCTTCGACAAAATAGTCAAGTATCAATTTTGTAGCTTTGATAGCGTCGTCATTGGCAGGAATTACAAAATCAATGTTGCTTGGATCTACATTTGTGTCCGTGATGGCGAACACTGGTATATTTAACATTTTTGCTTCTTTGATAGCATTCTTGTCTTCGTTGGCATCAATCACGATCAATGCGGCTGGTTGCTCTGTCATGTCCTTGATTCCGCCATAGCGTTCGTTTAATAAATCAATTTCTTCCTGGAATCGCTGCACTTCTAGCTTTGAATAACGACTTTCAAGCTCACCAGACTCCATGCGACGCTCTAAGTCCTTCAGCTTTTTAATTTGACGATTAACAGTCGCTACGTTGGTAAGTGTACCGCCTACCCAGCGTACTGTAACGTAGGGCATTTCTACAGAATCGGCAGCTTCCTTGACTATATCCTTCATTTGCTTTTTTGTGCCAACAAATAACACCTTCTTGCCACCCTTTACAATTTCTGTAATTTTTGGCAATGCCGCTTCAAGACCGTCCACGGTCTTTTCTAGATTTATAATATGCGCATCCTGGCGCTTCGAATGTATATATGGCGCCATTTTAGGATGCCAACGACTCGTTTTGTGCCCAAAATGAGCACCAGCCTCGAGTAAAGCTTTCATATCGACATTCACTGTCATCTATGATTTCCTTTCCTTTGCTACAGGCTTCATCAGGAAACCTCCCGTAGCTGTTTCATTAATTAATATTACACATTAATTTTACCACATATGCTTGCAAAAATCAAGCCTTCGAGGTACACTGCCATTAGCGTATCTTTTTAGATATAGCAATTTTTACAAGGAGGTGACTTTAATGCTACAGATGGTCCCAGATAAACTACTTCAAGTCAACTGTGATATCGAGGAGTATATCCATCTCAAAGACTTGGAACGGCGCAAACTCTATCTCTCAAGTGAGATTAATTCATTGGAATGCGAAGAGGGCTGCAACGAGCATCTCTCAAGCACCGGTCACATCATTAGGCAGATTATTGAGTATAATGAAGAGGATAAAGAATTGCCTTCGGATGAACGTATCCCGATAAGACTCTTCATTAACTCACCTGGAGGTAACGTATCGGAAGGCTTTCCGCTTGTGCCAGCCATCGAACTCTCAAAAACACCAGTCTACACGATTAATATTGGTAAGTGGGCATCCATGGCCTTCTGAATCGGTATTACCAGTCACAAACGTTTTGCTCTTCCGTACGCGGAATCTCTTATGCATGAGGGGTCTTTATTTACCGCCGGCTCGGTCGGATCGGTCCAAGATACGGTGGATTTCAACCAGCGTTATAAAGAAGAAGTTATCAGAGCGCATGTCTTGAAGCATAGTAAAATGGCTCCGAAAGAATACGACGCAACACTGCGCCGGGAATACTATATGCTGCCAGAAGATGCCTTAAAACACGGTTTTATCGATGAAGTTATCACGGACATCAATGCCATCCTCTAACCACGGGCGAGTCTTAGACTCGCCCAATACTTTACTTTTTTTAGTATCTCTGATATAATACATCTAATTATGAGTAAAAAAGAATTACATCCTAAAGATTATCGTGACGTCGTCTTTTCGGACGAATCTGCTGGCTTTTCATTTTTGACCAAGTCGACAGCAAAAAGCGAAGATACTATTAAGTGGGAAGATGGTAAAGAATATCCACTTATCAAGGTACAGATATCTTCTGCATCACATCCATTCTTTACCGGTGAGGAAAAGATCATCGATACTGAAGGTCGTGTAGATCGATTCAAGGCTCGTGCCGCTAAAGCCGCCAAAATGAAAGACGCCTTAGAAAATAAAGCCAAAAAAGCTGCAAGAGAAGCCGAGAAAAAAGCTAAAGAAGCGGCAGAAGACGACAAATAACATTATTCGTTTCAACAAAAAATAGATTGACCGCATAGTCAATCTATTTTTTTTGTAAATCAATCTCAAACGTTTAAAGCAGTTTTCTCGCGTTTATTTCTGACTACTAGAACAACAGCTAAAACAACAATAGCGGAAAATACTATTAACCCAGTAGTAGCAAAATCAACCCCTGTGATATTGGTGCCTCCCCAAAAAAATCCAGTGTCCGGTGCGCCAGTCGCATTATTATTGCTGCCATTTTCGCTATCCTCGCTGCCCTCCTTTTTGTCCTCTTCATAATTTAAATCAAGAGTATAAGGCACGGATAATTCGTTCCCTTCAGAATCCAGGCCGATTATCTCAACGGTATATGCACCAGAAGGTAGATTATTCTTGGCGAACTCTAGGTCTACTTCGGCTCCGGGCAGATTAATCGTCTTAGGAGACAATGCGGTTACTAAATTTCCATTAGCATCGTAGACATTTACCAAAATTAATGCGAGGTCCTCACTGTTGGCGTTGTAGAATAAGCCTAAGTTGAATGTTCCCACGTTGTCATCTATAATCTCGCCGTATACAGGATAGTAAGAAAAAGAAATAGTATCTTCTGAAGTGACGCCATCGTACCCGACTCCCCTAGTTGTTATCCTGTAATTACCATACCCATATCCGGTACCCGATAAATCTAAAGGATATTCCTCAGAAGTACCCGGATAAAAATTCGGATCCACTGTATCTATAGTATATATATGTTCGGCTCCTTCAGAATCAGTGTAGTATATCTCAGTAGTGGTTGTCTCTATATTCTCATATTCAAATTGAAAATGCTGCGCAGGATCTACAAGAACTGAGCTATCTTCTGGGTAAATAAGGGAAATCAGTGGCGTACTACCAACTACGCGTACTTTCACCTCGTCCGTTACTGGATTTGTCTCGAGTGCCGAAGCTTCTGCCCCTGGCAACATAATTGCCAAGACTGTCATCGCCACCACTAATACTAGACCTACAAAACCTAATATTTTCTTTCTAGTTTTTTTCATATAGCTCCTGCATTTTTATATTTTATATTTAGTAGGACCCACAAAGCATTATACTGCTAGTCTTGCTCGACGTTCTTTGCGCTTCCTAAGCATAATTGTAATCCAAACAATTATGATTGTCAACAAGATTATGCTTATTATTATAAAAGGAACTGGATTAATGAAAACCATTTGTTCGATAGTCTGAGTTTCGCCAGCCGCCACTACGGTCCAAGTGGCTTTGTACAATCCAAATGCAGGAGTATTTTCCCACTCGTCAGACAATACTAGCTCGGATTCTGGTATCACCGATGTGCGTGCTTTGTTTTCTGGTGTCTGATAATAACCGCCGCCAAAAACACTCTCTACCTTAAGTGTAGCTGTAGCATTAAAATCTATATTACCAGTATTCTTCACCTTTGCACTTGCATTTATGTGACCGTATGTGGTAGATTTACCATTTTCAGCCTCTTTCGTGATTGTTTGGCTTAAATTCAGATCAGATATTTCACCAGAGATAACCGTTTCGCCATTAGCTCTCCCGTATATTACTAAACCAGGACTAGTTTCTGTCTTAATCCCTCCATCCCCCCATTCGTCAGCAGTGCTATGTACGAATATTGCCGCATATTGCCCACCAGCAGGCATATTCTCTGGTGCGGTAATTCGGTACGAAATTTCCATTTTTTCATGGCCACCAATTGTAAAATGCGGATTTTTTACATAGTTACCATTCGAGTCTTTTATTCTAGTCCAGCGAGTGATTTGTGTATAGTTATTTTCGTTGGTAAAACCTAAAGTATATGTATTATCTTCGTCGGAGTGTATATAAGAATAAGGTGCAACGAAAACTTCAAAATTTACACTATCATCACCGTCGTTTGTGACGGTAAAAGTGCTCTCGTAGGGTGTATCTGATGATAGCTGCACTATCTCACTGATAGGGCTAATGCTTATTTCTGATCCATATAGTATTATTTTCTGGTTATTTTGTTCTTCTGGGGCCGCCTCTTCAGCGTATGCGCCAAAAAAATTAAATATGCTTACGGAACAAACCAATAAACATGCACATGCCACCCTAAATAAAAACTTGCTCATTTACCTCCTTATGTTTTTCTTATTATACCATATATTCTAGATATATTCTCAAATATTAATTTAGTTTAATTTTATGATATAATATACATATGCGCCTGTGGTGGAATTGGTAGACACGCTACCTTGAGGTGGTAGTGGCCACACTTACGGCTGTGCTAGTTCGAGTCTAGTCAGGCGCACCACGAAAATAAAAGAGCCCCGTAGGGGTTATTTTATTTTCGTGCTAGGTGTGAGATTAGACGAGAACGAAGTTCGCCTTTGGTAGGAGTTGAGCGAAAAGAAAATTTATTTTCTTTTCCGAAACGACACCCAAAGATAGCTTGCCGCAAGCAAGCGTCGTCTAGTCGCGCGCATCAGACTGTATTTTTCCGCTTGAGTGTTTCTCAAAAAGTATCTCAAAAGGTCCCTTCCATCTGTAAGGGACCTCATTTTTTATCGGAAGCTTCAGAGACTTGTTTCCGGAATTCATCATACTGTAAACATCAAAGATGATACACTCCTAGAGCAAGTATTGTGTAAACAACCATGCCCACCATTAAACCTATTCTGCACCCACCAGTTACAGTGTCTGCCGTAGCGTCCCAATTCTTGGATTATTCCATAAAGGTGATACTTATTTCTCCCCTTTTCTCACCTGTGCAAGATAATAAAGCCCCATCGTGTCAACGATAAAATCAAGCGACAATAATCCAGTCACGCTTGTTTTCGTTGTAAAGAATGTTGCAATCGCGCTAACGATGCCTAAAATCAGTAGAACTCCATAAAGCGTCCCATCACTTTTATTATCTGCCACTCTCCTCGCCAGCCAGAAATACCACAAATTAAGCACAATCACTACTCCGGCCGCAATACCAAATTTAACCATCTCCTCATTGCCGCCAAGACTTTCCTTAAGACCATTAGTAAGTTCTGGCATAGCAAAACAAATAATCGTTCCAATACCATAAAGCGCAGCCATAATGATATAAATCCAGCTAAACGACCTCATCGTTTCGTATGACTTCTCTTTTTTTGACATTTTATTACTCCTTTAACTTATGCTTTAATTATATCCTCCCCCCGATAAAAGTCAAGGCAATTTGAAGGCTCAGGTTTATTATAATCTTGGCTAGCTCTGATGGAGAACCCTTCAAACTTGTTATGCACCAGTTATTAGTTCGTAGCATCTTTGGCTATCGTAATACTAATAGTTGAAATCGCTTGACTGGAGGTCGATTACCCTATCAACCAAAACATAAGTAGGCCGCCATGCAGGGTTCATAATTACGTAATCAATTACCTTACAGAGTGGTTCGTAAATATTTGGATTTGGCGCACCAGACCGAAATTCTCTGGTCAAAGCATTGTTAAATATATACTTTAGAGGTTTCTTTCATCTGAAAGAGACCTCATTTTTTGTTGTTAATTTCTAAGTTCGTAAGCATATTTCTGGCCAACGGGTCTTTTTTGCCGAGAATCGGCAGATTCCATCTTTTCACCGATGGAATCTAACTGGTTCGTAAGCTCATCCATAATTTCGCGAACCTGGTCTGGATCGAAGATCTTAGCGTTAATTTCATCGCGCTCGGTTTGCAAAATCGCTATATCGTTCCGGCATTCCCCAAGCTGCTCGTTTATCATCTGTTTCGCTTCTCTTGGCGCGTCTTTGCCGAGGTCTATAAAAGCTTGGGTTAATTTGTCCTGACGGCGTTTCTTGGCTTTGATAGCAGCATTAACGCGGAGTTTTTCTTCAATAAGCTCGTTTTGACGGACATCAATGTAATACGTCAAGCTGTTCTGGATCTTTCGCATTGTTTCTCTTTGTAAAATTTAGATTGTCTAACGTTTTATAGAGTGCGTCTAAAACTACTTGCTTAACTCATAGAGTTTACGAGCTTAGATGTGACATAAACGCTCCGCAATTAGTATTTATGCGTGCAAACAAAAAAACGCGCAATTTTTCAACTGCCGCATTACTTGGGCTTCGAGAGTATCTCTAACTCGAAGTCGATTCTAGTATACCACGTCCCACTAGATTTTTGCGTTTTTGGCGGCAGAAACGGTCAGACGCTTGACTTTTTCTCTTAAATATGCTAAATTATGCATAATGCGCCGTACGCGGGGCATAGTTATTTAATGTCTTGATTCTACTATGGAAAGGAAGTGATTAGATTGAGAGTCAGGAATATCGAAGTGGGGTCTCGCATTGGCGAAGCCCCGAAGTTCCGTATCTACCTTGGCACGATGGATGACGAGCAACCGGTAATCTTGAAGGTAGCGAAGACATTTGAAGATGGCGACATCCTCGCACGGGAGGCCGGCAAATTCAATATTCTGCGCTCTTTCGAAGAACAGGTGGCGAAGTTTGAGGCGGACCAGGGCGGAAGCAACTCCCACTATGATTGGCTGTTCGCGAACCTGTTGTCCTCGTTCATGGAATCTACCCAGGGAGATCGTCGTATCAATGTCTTCGCGACACCCGATGTCGACCTCAGCAAGTTAATCCCTCTGACGAAGCTTCACGCTGAAGCCGAAATCGACACCCGTACCAGTATCTGGATTCTGGGGCGTTTCTTTAAGTTCTACAGCTTTTTCGAGCTGTCAGCCGCTGATGGAGACAATCCTATTGTCAGATACCCGATTTTCTCGCCCGATGATTATCTCATTGGACCGGAAAGACATCGTTTGATCTACTACAACTTCTCTGGGGATATGGCTGATGTGGTGGCTTATGACTTTGTTAAGGCCATCTCAAAGTTTATCCTCGACTGGGTTGTTGTCAGAGATGATCCCGCTGAGCAGGAATATCTTGAACTGCTCAAGGATTTCTCGGAATTTGGTTGCGATTCGTTTGAGGAAGCACACGGAGACCTTTATCGCCTTGTTGAAAGGCTTTGGGGTATCCAGTACCACCCTTTTACTTATCGCGATCGTAGTACCATCATTTGGAAAACTATAAAGGAGGATTAGAAGATGGGACGAGAAACTTTTTCGGTAGAAAGCTACCGCACAGCACGCCGTGATTATGGCGTAACGCATGACAGTGGTGTGACCAAGAAGGCAGAACAGCGCGCTCGTGACACCGGACACCTCAGCGAGATCGTCGATCCCGCGGTGAACCCCATGCGGTTTTCGAAGATTCGCCTGAACCCTCATCAGAAGAAGTGGATTGCTACGCTCGGCTGTCCGATGGACATCGAGGTCAGTTGCGACACCACCGGCTCTATGGGCGGCGAAGTCGATACAGAGATGGCAGTTCTGCCCGACCTCTATGAGGCCGTGGCGAAAGTTCTGCCGGGTTACGATCCGCAGCTTTGTCTTGGTATCTTCGGCGATGTTTGTGACAATTTTGTTATGTGCCGTCCGCAGTTCGAGATGGAAGCGCCCAAGATCGTGAACTACCTCAAGGAAATGGCGCCTCAGCGCGGCGGCGGAGATTTTCCGGAAGACCCGCAGTACGCCATGTTCGCTCGTGCCTATCTGACCGACACATACACCAATCGTATCGGCCTTAAAGGCTATCACTTCATCGTAACCGACGCCATCTGTCACGACCGGCTTAATCTTGAGGATATCAAGCGCATTTTCGGCAAGGAAGTCTTTAACAACGAGCTGAAAAACATGAGAAAAGTTCCCACGATGAAGAAGATGATCGAAGAGCTGAAGAAGAAGTCGCACCAGTTTATCTTGGTCGTCAAATCACACGACACCGCTGATTTTTGGCGTGATCTCTGCGGCGAAAAGTCGGTGATCAAGATCGATTCCACGCGTCAGCTGCCGGCAGTCATTTCTGCCATCATCGGTTTGACCGAGGGGACGATGGACGTTACTGGCCTCAAGCAACATCTGGGTGGCGCCCATGCAAGTCCTGAGCTGATTGCTCAGCTTTCCAGCATCGACATCGGCGCGCAGGCGAAACTTCGTCATGCGTTGCCGCATCCGGTTCCCAAAGCGGGCGACGTCTTCGCCAATAAGGGTGATACCTGGCCGATTCAGCCGGGAGAAGCCTCTGGTGACGATGAGTCCGTGGAATCTCCGGATCGTATTGAGTATCTGTAAGTAGAATGCTGAGCGTCGCCTCAGAAAAGAAAAACTTGTTTTTCTTTTCGTTCG
The DNA here is from genome assembly GCA_902761145.1 of uncultured bacterium. GTDB lineage: Bacteria > Patescibacteriota > Saccharimonadia > Saccharimonadales > Saccharimonadaceae > Nanosyncoccus. Next base: position 184,936 of record CACWJA010000002.1, on the reverse strand, counting down.
GCTCCTCCAGCAATCAAGATCTGTTAACAACTTGGTTTTTACAGACTCTAGGAGGTGTGTTATGCTTGAGAAAATTTATGTCGTTACTGACCTCGGTCCGGGTGATGGAGGCAAGGGCGGCGTAGTACACGCACTCTCGCGCAATTTTGACGCTTCAGTCATCATTAAGCGCGGTGGCGCACAAGGCTCTCATGGCGTACGCACTTCCTACGGAGAAAGCTTCAATTTCTCACAATGGGGTTGCGGAACGTTTGAGGGGGTACCAACTTTTCTTTCCGAGCAAATGGTAATTTCGCCAGTTGGGCTCGGCAACGAATCGGAAGCCTTAAAGCGGCTCGGAATCTATGACCCATTCACGCTTTTAAGTGTCGACCCGTCCTGTATTTGTGCTACGCCTTTTCATCGGATTTCTTCTCAACTTGAGGAGCTTCTGCTTAGGAATAATCCGCGCGGCACGATTGGAACTGGTGTTGGACAAGCCTATCGTATGCATAATGCTTTGGGCAAAGAAGCAACGATTCGGGCCTCTGAGCTTCGGAACCGTGAGGTTGTCCGCATTAAACTCCAAAAACAGCTCGATTATTACAGAGAAAGGTATGCCAGAATCTCTCAAGAAGATGGTTTACCTGGTGACGCTGAGCTAATCGCCGAGAATCTTGATTTGCTTTATGACGACGGATTCCTGCCGTATTGCCTCGATTTATTCGAAGACGTAGGCAAGAAGCTTCGTTTAGAAAGCTTGAGCGAGGTTCTAAAGGGTGATGGTGTAGCTGTCGTCGAATGTTCGCATGGAGTTCTGACCGACGCAGAGACAGGGTTAAAGCCCCACGTAAGCGCGATCAGAACTCTCCCAAAGTTCACTATGGAGATGTTGAGAGCAGCTGGGTATGACGGTGAAATAATCAATTACGCCATCCATCGTGCCTATGAAATCCGTCATGGAGCCGGCCCAATGCCGACTTATGATCCGGAGTTCACGGCACGGATGCTCCCGGGCAGTCACAAGGATGAAAATCGCTGGCAAGGCATTATCCGTGCCGGAGCACTTGATTTGAATCTTTTGCGATATGCTCTTAACATGAGTAGTGATACTCCATTTGACGGGCTTTGCCTTACCTGGTTTGACCAGATTTTGGCGTGCGATCGTATTTGGCCGCTTTGCGTCAATTATAAAAATGCACCAGCGACCAATGAATCGTATGTTGATTTTCTCAAGAAGGCTAAGCCTAACACAATTGAATATTCCATCAAGAAACCTATCCATAAGCAGGAACTTTTCGAATTCGTCGGTAATACTCTCGAAGGGTTCTTAAAAGTTCCGCTTAAATTACTCTCAATTGGGCCAACCGAGCTAGACAAAGTCAGCTCGAATAAAAATTAAAGGAGGAAAAACCCATGAGTGAAGAAATCAAGAAAGTTGTTCCCGAGGCTGAAACCGAACCTGCTGCGGCTCCTGTCGCAAGCGAAGTGCGCACCAAGCTCGCCGAATACGGCGCCGATGAAGCTACGATCGACAAAGTCGTGAATGATCTCGGCGTTGAAGATATCGATGATCTGACTTCTCTGGAAGTTGCTGATCTGACCGGCGCCGGCATGAAGCTGGCAAAGGCCCGCAAGCTCTTGAGCGAGCTGAAGGCCGCTGCAAAGCCTGCCGCCGCTCCGGCTGTGGCCGCCGCGGAAACGCGTGCGATTCAGAGCCAGTTCGAGGCTCTGCTTCCGTCCATCCCGACCGACGAATCCTGGCTGAATGCCCTGAAGACCGGCGGTATCTTAAAGGTGGACGAATCGTCCTACATCGCCGCTATTCGTGCGGCTCTGGCTGACCGTGCTGGACTCTACAATGTTCCCGACGCTCTCTCCAAGGAAATGGAGAAGTATGCTGATGAGACCGAAGAACAGGTCGACCCGACCTTCTACGCTCTGCGTAAGTCTCTGACGCGTCGTGCCTATGGCGACATCTTCGCCGCGATTGATGGTCTGGACGGCACTTTTATCACGGAAGGACGCCGTAAGGAGTTCCTGAGTCGTATCCGCAACACTCTGTGGCCGGCAATCGCCGAAAGCTATCGTACGCTGGACGGCTGGTATCAGACCTGGCGCGCAAGCTTCTCTGACCCCTCTATGCTGATCGCGGCTATCGGCGGCGGTTTCAGCGGTGGTGCCGCGGGTATGAGTATGATTACTCCGCCCGACACGGCTCAGTTGCATGACGCCGGCGACACGCTGGTCGATTCCATCAACCGCATTTTCCGTGGTACTGGCGTTCAGGTTGCGGCCGCTATGGCCTACGACGCGAACGTTATCCGCAATACTCTGGAAGATACCCGCCTGCCGTCCATGATTGGCGTGAAGAACCGCGAGATGATGCTGAAGAAGATCGGCGCGAGCGTTTCCAGCAACTACATCCGTCTGGAGCAGAATCTGGTCAAGTACGTTCTGGCGTTCGCCAAGCACGACACGGTTACTTCCGATGTGGAGGTCAACTACTTCGTTGCGCTGTGGCAGCTGGGTACTCAGATCAACTGGAACGAGCTGGGCGGCGGTGATGCCACCGGCATGACCGGTCTGACCGGCAAGCGTGTCCTGTAAGAAATCAACGCACCTATAAAATTAGGCCCCCTTTTCGGGGGCCTTTTTCATGACCTTAAAGCCAAACGTATTTTGCATAAAGCATGGTTGCGATTCGACGGTATTCATCGACATAGAACGGGCAATCACCATCCATCTCCGGCGGAATATAAAACTCGTCTATGCCAGTAAACCTGGAGAAACCTTTATGCAACAGTCTGTATTGGAGCAAATCGCTCTCTAGGCGCTCAATTGCTTGGCGCCTGTGGAGTTTAGTGGCGATTTTTGCATATTCGGTATAATTACCAGATAATAAGTCAGAGAAACGTTCCAATTCTTCTATGTTTACATCTTTCCCGCCAAGCCATATTGTGTTGAAACAAATATGGACAGTATGCGGATTTCCGGGCTGGGACGCAATACTGGATAGTAGTTTGTTATAACTCCAAACATCCAAATCGGAGTTTGTAGTCCCGTAACCTTTAAGTTGCGAACCACCGACCAATACGATTTCTGACGGTTTTAGTCGTGCCGCAATTTCTTCAAGCTGAGCCTCAATTGCTGGTATATTATCTGAGAACGGTCCCTCAAGCTTAGCCGAGGGCGTTAAAAGCTCTGCTGGTTTGTTGCGCTCATTGAGCCACTCTAATCGCTTTTTTGAAACATAGAGCGGTTCTGGTTTCTTTCTGACGGGCAAATGAGCTGTTTTTGAAGTAAGCTGGTATAAATCTTCACTCCCCAGGATTTTATTCACACGAATGTATTTCCAGGTGTCTTTAAAACTTTGGAGCAAAACTTCATCGTCGCTATTTTCTCTCAGGATCCTCAGGATTTGTCGCTCATTAATGTAACCATACTTGAGCAACCATGGCGTGAGGTGAACGCATTTTACTACGCGCTCAAGTCCGCCGCGCGGCCTAGCATCGAGTTCGAAGCAGTCGCCGGTATGGAAGTTTTCACGTACATCTCTTGTGTTGAGAAGCCTGTACCATGCATCGCGATATGCTTTCTTGAACGTTTCTGGAGCATCTTCGAGAAATCTTAATGGGAGATATAACAGGATTCTTTCAGAATCTCTATCCCTAAGCAGATTTTTGCAGGCGCTATAATAGCATTCGCGTTCGAGTGGCATATCGTAGGCGACTCTCGGATTTGCTTCGAGGAAACGGCAGATATCTTCAGCCGCCCTTTTCCGTGTTCCTATGCCGTTTTCCGCGGCATCGTATCTTCGCTCGATTGCCGGCTTCAATAGTCTAATCATAGAATTTCCCCCTTTCGGCCATGTTAATGTACTTCTTTTATTATACCATAATTTAGCATTTACGTCCACACCATGCTATTCTTGGCCCAAGGTTTTTCATAATCAAAGTTCGTAGCGTATTTGTTGATATTTTGTCATGAAAACTACCCAATTTTCCTGACATGTGGCTTAATGGATTTAAGGAGAAAAATATGAGTTTACTCGGTTTTTCTATGCAAGTTCCGGCAAAGTGGGAATATCTTAGTAGTGGCGACACAAAAAGTTATCAAGTCGGCAATCGTTCCATTAGTTTTATCCATCGCGTAGACCGAGAATTAAACGGCATGTCGAGAAAAACGATGCTTGTCATTCAAGCTATCAAGGCTTTAGGTCCTGAACATATTTCGAAAGATATTATTAACCAATTAGCCGAAAAAACTTCGCCCGCAGAAAAAGAGAAGCTACTAATCGAAGCAAAGCCTACTACGAATTGGATTTACGAAGTAATAAAGAAGATTTGTGAGGTTTAATAAATATAATCTAGCTAATCTATTAAAGAACGAATTGGCGATAACTATTGGTAAAACTTCTGAAACTAAAAATTTAAGCCCAGCCATTATCGAGAAGATCACAGATTAGTATAAAAGTCAAGCTTATTTTATAATGTTAACCAATTACGGGGTTTTATTCTTGGTCTCTTTTACTGTTGCCCAGCTTGTTATATCAGTAAATCTATCCAGCGGCGTGACTAACCGTACGTTATTACTGAACGTTCGGACATTGCGGTTATAATAATAAGTAAGAGATGGCTGGTAGATTCCAATGGCTGGAACGTCGTTCACCCAGTATTCCAGGAATGCTTCATACTTCTTAGCTCGCAGCGCCTCATCTAGAGTGTCTCTTGCTCCCAACAGTAGATCATCCACTAATGCATTGCGATAATTAGATAAATTCAGGCCTGCTCCAGATGTCTGGGATGAGTGGTAATAAGGCAGCAGGTCTGGATCGGCACCGAGCTCTATTTCGTATAACAATATGTCATAGCTACGCTTGCTAATGATGTTATTAATAAAATCTTGGTTTTCCTCATATATCGATACGTGTGCTTGTACTCCCAAGGATTCTAGTTCAGCTTTTAATGCATCTGCAACTTCGGGTAAATACCTGGAATTAACAGTGGCAATCTCCAAGCCGACGGAATCGTCACCGGATAACTCAGATATTTTTGTTTTTGCCGATTCTACATCCTTGCCTGGGATCTCTGGGTAAGCTGTCAACTCGATCTGGGATGCCAAAAGTGGATAATCTAAATCTGTAGTATCAGGTGCGGCTTCACGAATTTTTTCGATATCTATACCCTGGCGGATCGCCGCGCGAAACTCAGATTTCTTTAAAGATGAGCTGGAAGTATTGAAAAATATATATGCTCCAGAACTAATGCTAGAATCTTTTTGCTGATACTGCCCAGCTGTTATCTTGGAACTATCCGCTCCGGACAGCTCTGCTGTCGCCGTTACTGTCCCGCTGTTTAATGCTCCAATGATCGACTCCTTATCACTATAAGTATGCACAGCAAAACTACTCAGCAAGGGCTCACCCTTATAATAATATGGATTTGCCGACAAATAATACACCTTTTCGTTGCTACTAGGCACGGATTGTAGTGCGTTAAAGCTAAAAGCACCAGAAGTAATTGGAGCATTAGAAAAAGTGTCCTCAATCAAATTTCTAGGATCGCTGTCTTCTAACTCGTGCTTTGGAACTACTGGTATATTTAGTGCAGAAACAAAATCAGCATAAATTGTTGGAAGAGAAAATACTATGTCTCCATTGTCGTTTTCTGTTATTTCTACATTTGAAATGCTAGAATCATATACAGAATTTACGGCGGGGCTCTTTATTAGATCAAGTGTAAATATCACATCCTCATTTGTTATTGGATGCCCATCGGACCACTTTAGTCCCTCTCTTAAGTGCATAGTCCATACCTTGCCATTTTCGCTTGGCAGTATTGATTCGGCTAGACCTATACCTGGATGTCCAGAGTAATCTGTCGCAGAAATAGTTGCAAACAACAGTTTACTTAGTATACGTTCACTATTTGTGGTAGCAAACAGCGGATTTAGCGAATTAACTTCCCCTAAAGTAGCTTCTGTGTAATTACCACCACTAGCAAACACATCTTCCGCGTAGGACTCTATAAACCACATAGATTGTGTAATAGCAAGCAATATCAATGCAGCCACCAGCAGCCCCCACTCTAGAATTAAGAGTCGAATACTATGGATGTGCGATACGCGTCCGATCAAATTGTCTTTTATGTGTTCTTTACTATCTTCACTTGCTCGTGAAGTGACACGAAAAACATTCCTCAAGAATCTTTGCCCACGCTTTTTTATTGAATCACTCATATTATGCCGGAATTAACAAAAGCCCCAATATAGATAATACAAATATCACAGCAAAAACTATCGTTGCTACAAACAAGGATTTCTCCAATCCGCGACGAGTAGTATAAAGCTCTCCAGAACTACCAAAGCCAGCCCCAAGCGAAGCGCCACGCTGCTGTAACAAAATCAACAAAATAGTCAACACCGCCGACACAAAAGTAACTACTTCTAAAAAACTTCCTAATTGCATATTCAATAACTCCTACACCTACTTTAGCATACTCTTTCGCTTAAGTAAAGTATGATATGTGATCGCAAAACGATGCGACTCTTCGTCTACTCGTGCTATTAATCTGGCTATATGAGAACTTCCCGAAAGCTCTATTGTATTGCCGGTAGATGTCACTATTTTTACCTTTGCCGATTTTGAGTGATCACCAGACTTGTCTCTGCCAATTACGGGAATGTTATATTCTTCTACTAGTGGCAATACTGCCCCAACCTGGGTAGCTCCACCGTCAAGAATAATTAGGTCTGGATAGTCCCAATCTTTATGTCTCAGCCTCCTGGTTAGTATTTCTTTCATACTTTTAAGGTCGTCATTTCTACTTGTGTGTATTTTAAACTTGCGATATTCGCTTCTGACCGCAGCGCCATTAATAAATACCACCATGCTTCCAACGGTATTCTCTCCAGACTGATGTGAAATATCATATCCCTCAATTCTGCGAGGTGGTTTTTCAAGTCCTAACGAATCTTGCAATTGTTTCAAGGCTTGATCACTAGATATGTCCAGGAATTCCTTATCCGAAAAGACGATCTTTTTCTTCAGCTCTCTTAGTCCAAATAATTGATCTCTTGCTTCCGCTGCTAGCTCATAATTACCCTTCAAGGCCTCATCATGCATGGTGTTTTCTAGATCATGTAGTATCTTCTTCCCGTCGCCTTCTAAATAACGGATCAGCTTGCGTAAATTTCGCTTGTAATCCTTTGCTGTGGACTTGTCTACTTCTATTCCCGGCGTAAGCCCGAGATCGGTATCCAAAGTTTTGTTACCGTTATATGGCTTTACGTAATATGGGAAGATTTTTCGCATTATCCTAAGAGCTTTCTCTACTGCCACTTTCCCATAAAATGGGCCTATATATGTAGCTTTATCATCTAGGGGGTTTCTCGTAAAAGATACATATGGGATTTCATCGTTCATATTAATACGCACATAGCTTACAGATTTATCGTCCCTTAGTAAAATATTCCACTTTGGCATATAGCGTTTTATCATTTCTGCCTCTAGGAAGAGCGCATCCATCTCGGTGTCTACTACTATCCAATCAGTATCTGCGATTTCCGCTACCAAAGCAGCTGTTTTTGTATCCTTCTTTGAGTTTTGAAAGTATTGACGAACGCGGTTCCTTAGTACCGCGGCTTTTCCTACGTATATTATCTCTCCATCAGAGTTCTTATGAAAATAAACCCCCGGCTGTACGGGGAGTTTTGTCAGTTTTTGTTTGAGAGACTCTATCATCTTCTAATTATATCACACTTACGGCTATTTGTCAATCTTACTAGGCTCACTCTCGGTGTCTTCCACAGTTTCGGCCTCATAAATATTAGTGGAAATATCTTGTTCAACATCAGAAAGATCTATATATTCTGGAGGCTCCGGCACGCTTATGCTGGATGGGTATGTAAAGTTCAAATCCGCCGTTACTACGCCCTCTTCTATCTTCGCACTAAAGTATAGCCTAGTGAAAATATCGTCATTGTCTACTTCTACATACATGTCTGGCGAGCCCTCTAGAATACCAGCAACGTCTCCATCCTCCAGTAGCGCGTCATTTTCCAAATTAAGGCAGGAATATATACGATCTAGTATAGCAGTGCTACGGATTGAGTTGACAAAATCAGCAAAATTCTTAGAGTCAATACCCACTTTATGTACAGGATATTGAACACTAGATATAGTAATGTTATTGTCATCAGATTTTACAAATGGATATTTGTTGTAAAGGTCTGCAGTGCTGTGTCTATTTGTATATATAGCACTAGCTAAGTCCACTACGCAACTAGTATCATCTGTAGGCAGTACGAACCCCGCGAACGATTTTAGGTCGCTAGATGATATCTTGAGCCATTCGCCATCTATCACTTCTGCGGCATCTATTATGGATGAAATCATAGCGATAGTTCCCTCATCTAGTACTATCTGCCCGGAAGTAATTAAAGATTCTATACCCGCGTTGACTATATTGGATTCGTCGCATTCTTCGCCGCCAATACATTGTAACAGACTTGGATTACTGCCTTGACAAGCCGCATCATCTCCACAGTCCTCCATCTCGTTAAGTCTTTTTGCTGCATCCAACAAATACGATAATCCAGAGTCTTCAATTGCATTAGTCAATCCTTCAAGTTTGATAAATAAATCATCGCCGGAGGCATACACCTCATCAAGTTTTATTTCCACATTCCCCACATTACGAATAGTTGCAGTTATTGTAGCACTAGAATTGTTTATTAGCGACCACTCTCTAAATTTGGAGTTTAAAGAAACTTTTATTTCAGATATTAGTGCACCTGGATCGTTTGCGGTTACCTTAATATCTCCACTGATTGCTATTTTATCTGGCGCTCCACCACTTACCATTTTTGTCATTGCTTCAGCTACTGGATCTTTTATATTGAGTAATATCACAGCAGCCGCAACGCCGCCACCGATCAGAATGATGATCGCGGCAATAATGCCAACTACAAGTTTGGTTTTATGTTTTTTGGGTGCGGCATTTATAGGCGCGGCCTGTTGCATCGGCCTATCTAGTGATGATGCACTAACGGCCGTATAATTAGCCCCTTGCGCAGCGGGTAAAGAGTTACTCATCATATTGCTTGGATCTTGGTTCATGCCACTCCTTACTTATTAAATCTTAAGCATATTGTACCATACTTTATGGCAAAATAAGTTATAATAACAATATGGAAAAGAATACGATAAGCAATATCAAAGCAAGACAAGTCTTAGACTCCAGAGGCAATCCTACAGTGGAAGCTGAAGTCTTTTTGGAAAATGGCGGTTTTGGCCGCGCCATTGTACCATCCGGCGCATCTACTGGTACGCTTGAGGCCCTAGAACTTCGTGACGGTGACAAAAATTGCTACGGTGGCAAAGGTGTCCTAAAGGCGGTCTGGAATATCAACTCCAAGATCCGCGATGTGCTAGTGGGTAATACCTCCGAATTACGTGCGGTTGATCAGATGATGTTCGAGATTGATGGTACTGATAATAAAAGCAACCTCGGCGCTAACGCTATTTTGGCAGTGTCGCTGGCTACAGCCAAAGCCAATGCCGATGCTGAGGGTGTGCCATTTTATAAATACATAGCAGAACTAGCTGGTACTGAGGGCGAAATGTCTATCCCCATGCCAATGATGAATGTAATGAATGGCGGCGAACACGCCTCATGGGCAACGGATTTCCAAGAATACATGATTATGCCGCTGGGCGCTGGCAATATAGCGGAGGCTGTACAAATGGGCGCAGAAGTATTCCATGCTCTTAAGAAAGTCCTGGAAGAGCGTAACTACCCTACTACTGTAGGCGATGAGGGTGGCTATGCTCCTAAGGTGCGCGACGGTAACAACGAGCCACTAGAGTGTATCAAATACGCAGTAGACAAGACTCGTTATCAATTCGGCAAAGATATCGCTATAGCTATGGATATTGCATCAAGCGAGTTTTACGATCAGGATCATTATGTTCTCAAAACCAACGGCGACTGGAAATCTGCTGATGATCTTATCAATTGGTATACATGGATCATCGATAATTATCCAGTAGTGTCCATAGAAGATGGTTTGGCAGAAAACGACTGGAATAACTGGAAAAATATGACCGAGCGTATAGGTAGTCGCGTGCAGCTAGTAGGCGACGACCTCTTTGTTACAAACGTCAAATTATTAGAGCGTGGTATTACCGAACACGCTGGCAACGCCATACTTATTAAGCCTAATCAAATCGGTAGCCTAAGCGAAACCATCGACGCTGTGCTTCTCGCCAAAAAATCCGGCTTTCGTACTGTCATGTCTCATCGATCTGGCGAGACCGAGGATGTATCCATAGCTCACCTCGCCGTGGGGCTAGGCACTGGTCAGATCAAAACAGGTTCCCTTTCTCGCAGCGAACGCATAGCCAAATACAACGAACTTATCCGTATCGCCGAAGGCAATTCGCGCCTGGGGTTGCGAGATCCTTTCAAAACTACCTTTGCATAAAATTCGCTTCGCGAAATCCATCATAGAAGTTCTCGGACACTTTAGGGTGTCCGATTTTATCGGCGGCTTTTACGATATCTTCCACTTTATTGGTGATTGTAAATATTTTTGTGTCGCGCGCATTGATTAGTTTCATTAATACCATCTTCTCGATTATTTTATCAAAGCCTTTCCAGTACTCCTTCCCTACTAAGAATACTGGCATCTTTGGCATCTTAGCTTCCTGCATTAAACATAATATCTCTGATAATTCATCCATAGTGCCGAATCCTCCTGGAAAAAATACGAATACTTTGGCCGACATAGCCAAAGATACTTTACGCGCAAAAAAGTATTCAAAAGTAATGCAATCCGTAAGATAAGGATTGGGGTGTTGTTCGTGTGTAAGCGTGATATTGAGGCCGATGGACCTACCGCCTATTTCGTAAGCGCCGTGATTTGCTGCCTCCATTATACCTGGTCCACCACCAGTAATTACTGTATGTCCATGCTCGGCCAGCAGATGCCCCAGCTTAAAGGCTTTTTCGCAGTATTTATCCTTCTGTGACAACCTTGCCGATCCAAATACTGTTACACCCTGTGGAAAAGAGCGCACTATCTGTAGTCCACTGCCTAGATCTTTAGCATAAGCATTTGCACGTTCTAGGTCAGCAATCGTTAATTTTTTTAATAATTCTTGTTCAGCTTTCAGCATGTCTTCTCCTTATATTTTTTGTATTGGCATTGGATGTAGCGGCTCGTTGCCACTCAGGATCCCGCGATTAGCTCCCAATTTAGATACTACGGCAGTAGAATTTGCTGAGGCAAATATCAGTGAACTGCGGAATGATTTGCCACTTGCATAGTGGGCCAAGAACCCAGAACCAAAAGCATCGCCCGCCCCAGTGGCGTCCTTCACCTTGCGATCTTCGTATATTCCAAATCGATAAATCTCCTCACTATTGCCAGCTATTCCGCCCATAGCCCCGTCCGTGATGATGACAATATCTACGTAATTATTTAGGCGATAGAGTAATTCTACCAGCGTATTGCCGGGCACCAGCTCCGACGCCTCAGACTTATTAACATTAAGTATTGTTATGTACTTTAGTAGCCTTGCCAACTCTTTAGCGTTTCGCAGTTCCTTCACTCCAGGGTTAAACATTACCTTTATTCCCATAGCCTGTGCTTTGATCAAAAATCTTTCCAGTGTATCCATGTCTCCACCTAGCGTGGTCACATATAGCCATTCTGGACATATCATGTCTAGATCGTTTTCGGAAAAATTCCCAAACTGATCACTTGCCCCCCTGCAAGTCAAAATAGTACGTTCTCCGCTCTCGCTGTCTAGAAGTATCACCGATGTGCCTGTAGACTTTCTTTCTAGCACATTGATGTAGCTAGTGTCTATACCTTCTTTATCTAGCGTCTTGGTTATGGCATAGCTAGCCGCATCTTTACCAGTATTGCCTATAAATATAGCTTCATGCCCATGTCTCGCAAAAGTAATGGCAGAATTTACTCCTCCCCCGCCCACCTCATATGATATTTTATCTATATCAACCTTAGACCCCACCAATACTTTGCCAAATATTGCCGCGTCGCCTATACTTGTAGGCCTAAGGTCATCGTGGTCTATAAGGTAGACATCTTGCAGTGCTGACCCCAATGATACTATCCTTGCCATTACAACGCCACTCCATTCTTGTCTATTTCTGCTACTAGCTCCTGAAATGTTTCAGCTGGGTTCGGTGACATAGATATCGCAGAACCCACATTTATTACGTCTAGGTCTGCATGCGCTAATGCCCTGACGTTTGACACATTTGCGCCACCATCCCATCCTATCTCTAGCTCTGGCTTCATGTTTCGTACTAGAGGGATTTTTTCCATTTGCATTAAATCGGCTTGTCCACCCTGAGCTCCTAGTTGCCCAGCAAATATTAATACGTGATCAACTACATCTATATAGGCTTTCGCATTGCCAGGATAAGTAGATGGCAGTAGCGCCACGCCAGTTTTGATTCCAGCACTTTTAAGGCTGTCAAACACTGGAAAAAGATTCTCGCTAGCCTCGGCGTGCAGTATGCATAGTGACGGATTTAATTTTAATATCGTATCTAGGTATAGTGATGGCTGCGCTACCATTAGATGCAAGTCTGCTTGCCAATTTTTTGGCCACCATACATCAGTAATATCTAGCGTTTGGCTTGGTGCAAATACTCCGTCTGTTACATCTATCTGGACCCTACGTGTAAAAATATTGATTCTTTCTACCTGCATGCGGTATTCTTCTTTGTCGGCAGACAAAATCGATGGCACTATTGATACTGTCCTAATCATAATCACCCCTTTCGTCCAATCTATTTATTCGTCGAATCCGGCGCTCATAATCTATAAATTTAGTGTTTAGAAATACTTCGATCAGCTCCTGCATTTTGTCTAACTCCAAGAAATGTGCTGCCAGACAAAGCACATTAATATCGTCATGCTCGCGCGCTAGCTTGACCGACTCTTCCGAATCGCAATTTGCTGCGCGGATACCTTTAAATCTATTGGCTTGGATAGTCATGCCGTGCGCAGAATCGCAAATCAGTATTCCTCTCGCATCGCGATTCTTGCGTACCATCTTGGACACCGCTATAGCAGGATCATTATAGTCATTTTCGGAAGAGTCGTAAGTGCCTAAGTCATTTACGTTGTAATCTTTTTTGGCCAGAAATCCCAGTACTTTCTGCTTTTTTTCGAGCCCTTTATAGTCCGCTCCGACGAATATCTCCATTAACTCTCCTTCCCAAAATCTACTGCTAGCTCCACTAGTCTATTAGAATATCCCCACTCGTTGTCGTACCAGGCAACTATTTTTATCATATTACCACCCACTACATCCGTTAGTGGCAAATCTACTATACAAGAATGTGGATCACCGATAAAATCAGACGACACTAGCTCTTCTTCTGTTACTCCAAGTATACCTTCGTAGTAGGGCTCTTTTGCGGCTTTTTTGAATGTTTTGATAAGATCTTCCCTGGAAACATCTGTCTTGAGTATAGCGGTAATGTCAGATAACGATACTACTGGCGTAGGTACACGCACCGATAGCCCGTTAAACTTGCCAGCTAAGCTAGGTATAGTGAGTGCAGCGGCTTTGGAGGCGCCCGTAGTGGTGGGCACAATATTCTCGGCGGCACTTCTGGCTTCGCGCAAGTCCTTTGCTGGAGCATCCAATATCCGTTGAGATCCAGTGTAAGAGTGCACTGTGGTCATCATAGCCTTGTCTATGCCATATGTGTCTTCAAGTACTTTCATAATAGGCGCGATACAGTTGGTAGTGCACGATGCGTTAGAGATGATCTCGTCGCTCGCGTCTACTACTTCTTCATTTACGCCAAGTACGACCGTCTTAGCACCTTCGCCCTTGGCTGGGGCAGATATTACCACTTTCTTAGCACCAGCTTTTATATGCGCACGTGCATCTTCTGGCTTGGTGAAAAATCCCGTAGATTCTATCACCACATCTACGCCGAGCTTCGCCCAGGGCAAGTTTGCTGGATCTTTCTCTGCAAATACCGGTATTTCACGAGTATTCACGATGATAGAATTTTCTTTTGCGGATACATTTTTGTCATAAGCTCCGTACGACGAGTCGTGCTTTAGTAGATGCGCCAAAGTCGCAGCGTCAGTAATGTCATTAATCGCTACCACCTGTACGTCGTGTCGCTCCAATAATATTTTTAGCGCATTACGTCCGATCCTCCCGAACCCATTAATAGCTACCTTTACCATTTTACCTCCTAATCTTCTTAAGGTAATTATAGCATACTTTATAAAAAATAATTAATACTTAATATTGTCTATAATTATAATTTTATAAAATATTATAATCAAAAAAGAAGATCAGGACATGCGCCTGTCTTCTTTTTCAAACTTAGTTTCTTTGTTGGACTTTCTTTTCAAAGAGAGTCCAGAGCGCTAGCGCGCAAAGTGTGCGAAGGCGCGGTTGGCTTCTGCCATCCTATGGCAATCTTCCTTCTTCTTGAAGGCAGCGCCAGTTTCGTTGTAGGCATCTACTATTTCAGCCTCTAGGCGCTTCGCATATGGCATACCGCTGCGGGCTCTTGCAGACTGCACTAGCCATGAGAAAGCGAAATGCAGCTGTCTGTGTCCATGAATTGGGAAAGGTATCTGGTAGTTAGCACCACCTACACGGCGAGATTTTACTTCAAAATCCGGTGATACATTGGCGATAGCTTTTTCTAGTACTTCTACTGGGTTCTCGGACTTTAGCTTCTTGGCAGCACCTTCTATAGCGCTATATACTGCGCGTTCGGCTACTTGCTTTTTCCCATCTAGCATAGACTTATTGATGAGTCTTTGTACTAGGATAGACTGATATTTGCGATCAGGATTTACTTTTCGCACTAATGATTTGGTAGTTTTACGTGGCATTACTTACCCTCCTTTTTGGCGCCATATTTACTGCGCCCTTGCTTGCGACCTTGTACACCCTGGAGATCTAGTGTACCGCGTACTATATGATAACGTACACCAGGCAAATCTGGTACACGGCCACCGCGTACTAGCACTACGGCGTGCTCCTGCAGATTGTGACCTTCGCCACCGATGTAAGCCCAGACTTCTTGGCCATTGGTTAGGCGCACACGTGCTACCTTACGCATAGCGGAGTTAGGCTTTTTTGGCGTCTTGGTAGTTACTTTTATACACACACCACGCTTCAGTGGTGCAGCTTTCTCGTAGCGCTTGGTCTTTAGAGTATTCACTATGGACCCAAGTGCTGGAGATTTGGACTTTTTCGCAGCCTTTTTGCGAGGCTTGCGGATCAACTGATTGATAGTTGGCATTCTTTCTTCCTTTTAGATTAATATATTATATATAGTAGTTCCACTACGCTATATATAGCGTCTGTATGGTCAATTCACAACTACAGTACACCATATCTAGTGGCCACTACTTGCTGGTTTGTTTACAGCAATCCCAAACCAGCCGAAACTCTTGACCTAATTATACCACACTTATCTCTCAAAGTCTACAAGAAGAAAGTGAACGTAGTGCAAAAAGGAGACTATTGCCGCATCAGACAACGGATAGAAAAACCGGTATCGCGATATCTGCTAGCATAGATAGTGTGAATTGATTGATTTCCAAAATCAAAGCTATAGGCACTGCTGCTATCGCTTGTACTGTTATACCCAGCGGAAGTACCATACCAATATTCGCCATATTGAGAACGTCCGTTTAGGGCGGGACCAGCTAGGTATCCTCCACGTACGGAATAAATTGGATTAGCTCGAATACTGTTAAAACTACTAAGACTAAGATTAGTAGAGTTCAAGTCTGATATGATTCCCGAAGCAGAAAAGAGCTCACCGAACTCTCTATTGGTAACAGCAGTGCCGCTGCCAGTAACCGTTGGTAGTCTCCAGCCAGCAGGACATATAGAATTGCTAGCCGTGGCAAAATTTGCAGATGCGTTTCCTGACGAATTGCTAGCTATTGCTGCGGACCAATTATAATAATTGCCAACATGATAGTGGCTGCAGTCGTCTGGGCTGTGACCAGCTGAACTGCATTGATCCAGGGAAGAAAAAATGATATCAATGCTAGTAGAATTTGATGTATATACATAAGTGTCACCTCCCTCGGCAGAAAATGGGATATAGTCGTCATACCTCCAGCCATTTGCATAGTTATTTACTATTGGATAATTAGAAGTTACTGCCGTGGATACGGGGGTCCAGGTAATTAAATTATCGATTTTTTTATAACCACCACTATATGCACTAACACCAGACACATTGAGGTCTGTGTTCTGTGAGTTGAGTGTGGCGGTGTCCTTGCAACCTATGCAAAGATCTAGGTTTTGAGTCATCCAAATATTTCCGTCTGCTTGTTTAGCAATCCAATATATGTTACCATCACGCACATCCTGTACCTGGATCTCGTCGCCAACATTTTTTAGTTCGGCTTTTATCGTGGCAGTGTTCTGCATTAATTCGGGTGGTTTCGGTTTCCCCACCGCATAAAAGGTGATGACGTTGTTGTAAGTACCACTGGCTTGGGTGGAGGCTGATCTTGCGGCTATTTTAAAGTCTATAGTACTAGGCGTAGCAGGGTCGGATATGTCTAGGAGTGGCTTAGTAGCTGTGTTGGATAGACCTGAGTAGGTACTCCAGTTAGCACCACCGTCAGTAGAAGTACTGTAGCCCCAGGTATTGTCTGTGTCTAAGGTTTGTAGGCTTGCTGATGTAGCTATACTGCTGAATTTGTTGGTTGTAGGTACTGTTGTAGTAGAGTTATCATGCACTAAGTCTGATGTATTGTAGTATGGGTCTGTAGATAATGTACTACCTACTCCAGCTGATAATACATAGCCATATGGAGTATTGGATGATACTGTGACTGATACTTTATTACTATCGCTTGTAGTACCTGGTACTAGATTGTCTATAGCGAGAGAGTCAGTAGATAAGCCTATAGATAATGTAGGAGCAAAGGTGAAGGAGATATCGTTACTGGTGCTATAGGATAAGGCATTTGCATTACTAGTATTCGCTATATTAGTAGCATTGTATATTCCTATGCCAAATATACCTGCTAAACCTAATGTACCCACCACGCTAAATGTAGTACGTATTGTCTTTGCCTTTTTGCTATGCATCTTCATACATATCCTATATTTTACATTACCATTATAACATAGATTACATTTTTACTATGCAGTTCATTATTATTTTATAAATATCTTCATAGTTGAACAAAAATAGCCCCGCAGGGCTATTTCACTTTTTCTAGTGGATTATTTATTTGCATCTACTAAGAAATCTAGCGTCTTCTCTATGGTGAGGCGATTTTTGATATCCATTTTAACATTCGGATCTTTTAGATTTTTGAGAGCTTCGGGTGATTTTTTGTATACATCCTTCAGCTCGGCGATTTTAGCTGCCACAACGTCGTCTGATACGGTGATTTTTTGCTCCACAGCTAGAGTCTGGAGCGCGAGAGATGCTTTTACGCGTGCTTCGGCTATCTTGCGGGCTTGCTTTTCCCAGCTTTCCATAGTTTCTTTGTTGGCTTCTAGGAATTCTTCAAAACTCATTCCCTGGCTAGCAGCGTTGCGGGTCATATCATCGCGGATCATCCTGAGTTGATCATCTATCAATATTTCTGGTGCTGGAATCTTAGATTTTTTTACTAGCGCGTTTACTAGGCCATCTTTAAACTTCTCTTCTTGCTGATGTCCATTACGTGCTGCGATGTTTTTCTCTATATCTTTCTTTAGCTCGTCTATAGTCTTTAATCCGCACTTGGTAGCTAGTTCATCGTCCAGCTTGGCTTTCTTTACTTCATTTACTTGCTTTAGCAGCACTTCAAACACAGTCTTAGTTCCAGCCAGATCTGCTACACCGTAATCTTTCGGGAAAGTAAGCTTCAGGTCAAACTTATCACCTGGCTCGTGGCCAATAATTCCCTCTTCGAACCCTGGAATAAAAGTATGTGAGCCTAGTGCAAGATGATAATCTTTGGCGGAACCACCCTTAAAAGCTTCGCCTCCTTTCTTGCCTACAAAATCTATGATTACCTCATCGCCTTCGGCTGCAGCGCGCTTTACCACTTTCTTTTCGGCGAAATTCGTAGCTAGGTCGTCTAGTACGCCATCTACGTCTTTCTTGGTTACTTTTGTTTCTGGGCGCTTGACACCGAGATTCTTGTAGTCCCCCAACTTTACCTCTGGAATGATGTCTGCTGTAGCAGTATATTCTACTATCTCATCTGGTACATATTTGGTAACATTAATGCTAGGTAATACCAGCGGAGATTTCTCATGCTTAGCGAAAGCCTCTATTACGGTGGCACGTACAGCCGCATCTACAGTCTCGGCATTGAGATCGTTTTCTGGGATAAATTTCTTAGCTACATCTACTGGCACTTTACCCTTACGGAAGCCTTCTACATGTATTTCCTTGGCGAGCTTTTCTAGCGCCTTATTTTTGATTGGTTTCAAATCTTCTGCGTCCAAAGTAACGGTAATCTCTACACGCGAATCAGACAGCTTCTTCACTGTGGTTTTCATAAATACTCCTATAAATTTAGCTATATTATATCATAATTTTAGGCAGACCAGTAGTCCGGAAGTGAGTCAAGGTAAATTTCGAACTAGCGCCCAGCTTGATATCTGGATTTAGAATATTATTGTGGTCAAATATTTCTTTGACTCTGGTATGTATGGCTTTTTCGGAATCGCGCATGTCGGCATTAGTAACCACGGCCTTCAAGCGGCCTTCTGGTGAACCTCCAGCTAGCTTGCCATCTTGCCTGTCGATGATATACGCCCCCGCACGTAGGAAAGTAGCAACCTTCTTGGCGTAATCCTTGTCGTCCAGCTGGAACTTAGGTCGCAGGCTATATATAGATGTAGCATACGAGCCATACAATGCCAAATCCAACCCTAGTTTTTGCTCTAGTATCCTTAGGTCACTCAAGAAATTCCCTAAATTATGCGATGGCAAATAAAAATCTGTCAGCACAGGTACACGCTCCCCACTCTTGGGGGTATTTAGATATATCAGCAACAAATTTTCAAATTCGTTGATGGTGGCTCTAGTGTCTTGGGATTCGATGACAAACCTGGTACTACGAGGAAAACGGCTTCTTATCGATGCAATCTTTTTGGCACAGCTACCCACACGCTCGTCGAATCTCGCAAAAATTACAAACCCATTTTCTTGCTTCCTTAGAATGCCGTCTAGATTTTTGCCAGACTCACGCGCTTCTTGTATCATCTTGAGATCATAAAAGTTTATTTCACTAGGTTTCAGTGCTCTCAATGTATATGCATAATCCAGAGCAGAATCTAGCTCTTTAAATGTAGCTATCACGCGAAACGGCCTCTTCTGCAGTGGTACCGCACGCAGAATCACTTCCGATATAATGCCAAGCGTGCCTTGTGCTCCAGCAAATAATGGGGCCAAGTCAAGAGTATCCTTATATTGAATCTTGGAGATATTGGGATACCCACTACGATCACGAGAATCCTTACCAATACTGGCAATTGATTCTGTCTTATCGTACAATAATCTTGACAATTTACGGTATATCTCACCCTCAAGGGACTTTTCAGCTGCCTTTTTTGCGACATGATATCTTTTCATGTGGCTAGTCTGCAAGCATTCGCCATTAGCGAGGACAACTTCAAGTCTTTCTACGTAATTCATAATGCCGCCATATTTGGCAGACTTAGTATCTATAGGCGAATTTGATATTAGCCCACCAATTGTGTCGTCGCCGTGTGCGCCAATTGGAATAGTTAAGCCAGACACCGACAAGGCTGTATTTAGTTCGCGTAAAGTCATCCCGGCTTGCACGCGAACAAGCTTTTCGCGTGGATCTATCTCTAGCATTCGATTAAGTTTCTCGGTAGATATCACTAGCCCGGTAGAAAGGTCTGCGCCGCCAGCGTCTTGTCCAGCACCACGTACGGTCACTGACACTGGTATGTTTTTGGTGGCGATCTGATTAAAAAATCTCATCAACTTACAAATATCATCAGTCGATTCAGGAAAGGCTACAAACTTAGGTCTAATTTTGAGCGCAGAACCATCAGTAGAATAACTCTCCAATATCTCCGGCGTA
Organism: uncultured bacterium; assembly: GCA_902761145.1. Lineage (GTDB taxonomy): Bacteria > Patescibacteriota > Saccharimonadia > Saccharimonadales > Saccharimonadaceae > Nanosyncoccus. The sequence goes on along the minus strand of CACWJA010000002.1, from coordinate 164,839 downwards.
TCAAAAACACTTCCGACAATTAGCTGATTTAAATACTTCGTGATTTTGCCCATCCTGTTTATGATTATAACACAAATTGTGTAATAAAAAAAATAAAAAGTTGTTGATTATATATAATAATTATGCTAATATCATATAAGACAAAGGTTATACACAAACATGAAAATACAAAAAACAAAAAAAGGACTATTTATCGTGTTATCGATAGTAATAACTGTCATATCTGCGGGTTTTGTTGCGGCTAAAATAAATAATTCATTCGAAACATTCGCCGCGGGGTCTTATCCCAAGTACAATATGAGCAGCTGGGTATTCTTCGATCCAGTCAATCCGGACAGTACCTGCAACGAAACAAATTATTGGACACTTTTTTCTAGCGATACCACCTGCTACCGATGGTTTCTAGCTGAACTAAACGACAACACTTCCAAATCTACTGTCCGTTTAATATTGGATCATAATGTAGTGAATACAAATTTCAGTGGGATTGAGGCAGCCCTAGCTGATATAGGAACAGTATGGGGCAACTATGATGGCGAGATCAGTATACTAACAGAGGATGATATTTATTCATTGCTGAAGCTAAATACTAGACCCACGTTAGATAGTATCAGCGTCAAGGGTATAGAAGTAAACTTCAACTACACAACAAACACTATATACGATATTGCCGGGCAGAGATATGACAATCATGGCTTTTGGTCATCTACGCTATATCCAGATGATAATGGCTATGCATATACGATAACAGAATTCGGCAACAATAGATTGGCGGAAGTCTACAAAGATAGAGGTGTGCGTCCAGTCATAGAGATTGAAAAAGATAAATTAACAAACGCTCCAGCAGCCAAGGACCTAACTAGCACACTTGATAATTCTACTCCGTTAAAATACAAATCCGTAAGTTCTCACGGCTACACCTACAGACAGTTACAGGGATTCACCTTATCAAATAACAACTTAGCGTTTTATTCATCGAACGCGGGCAATCCAGATAACGGACTCGTGTTTGGGTATGGAGGAAATGATTTGACAAGCGTCGTGTCTGGTACCCCTTACTACGCAGAAGGTGGCGGGCATGGAAATGATATGACCTTTAATCCAAACATCAATAAAATCATTCTGACGGCAGCAAATGATCTCTGGGTACTTAATGGTGATACATTAGCCTATGAGAGCAACATCGATGTCTCCGACGCAAACAAGATGGGGTTCACGTTTGGCCAAATAGGCTATGATAGAGTGGACAATAAATACGTAGCCGGAAGTAAAAAAACTGCATATCTGACGAATGATAGATTTGAAGGAGTACAATATAGTGTAGATATGCCACATAATGAATACACGCAAGGGTTAGAATATCGTAACGGATATATCTATCAAACCGGATGGAAGACCTACGACTGCACCGCTAATCACCTATATTGCGACAACCTACCAGACGGATCTGGAATAATAAATATCTATAATGCTAAGTTTGATAGTGAAGGCGTACCCAGCAAAGACTTCGGACGGCGCGTCAAGGAAATATATATTAACGGCACCGCTAACATGGGTGAGTTGGAGTCCATCTCTTTCCGCGACGATGAGGTTTTCTTAGGCTTCACAAACTACAGACCAAGTAATGCTTGTGTTAATACTGACGCCGGCGGGAACGAGCTGTGTTATGTCTTTTATCATTTCCCGTATTCCAATATGTCGATAGATCTTCGAACTGATGTAACATATGTAGACACTCCAGACTCCACCACTATAACAGTATCTTCAAACGACCCGCTAGAGTTGGCAACTGGATTTACTCGTGTTTCGAGCGAATACAGCATGAGCAAAACAGTATATTCAGAATCCATCAGCGAAGTAGTGCAAGTATGTGATCGCTATTCTAATTGCTCCAATGTCAATATATCTCATATCAATACTTCATATAGACAAAATCAATCCGTAGTTTTTTCAAGTGATTCCGTCAACAAATTTTATGGCGACGCGAGCTTTACCAATGTCGCTACCACTAATGGTGATGGTGCTATCTCGTACGTGTCCGACAATACAGCTGTGGCAGAAGTAAACCCTGCCACTGGGGAAGTGACCATAATAGGTGCAGGTACAGCAAATATTATCGCTACAGCATCGCAAACCGAAGCTTATTACGAAGGAACTGCATCATATGTTCTGTCTATTGCTAAAGCTACTTCATCAAAGCCAAGCGAAATAGAGGATGTTATTGTTGGCACCATCGGCACACCGCTTTCTTCAATATCTTTTTCAACTGATGGCATCTATTGGGTGGATGGTGATGCTACAATAATGCCTGGCGAAAATGAATATCAGGTATACTATGCTCAAAATAACGACACTAATAATTACGTCACCGAAACATTTACAGTTACCGTGAAGGGAGTCATCCACGTGTATTTAGTGCTAGAAGGTGACCAGCAAGTTTATATCAAGGGCGAGAGTGAAGTTGCGTCTTTTAGGATCAATGCAGACCTCTCTTTATTCGAGGAGTTTGGAGGTATCTATATTGACGAACAACCGCTATCGTCGGATTTTTACAGAGCCGAGTACGGTAGCACCATTATTAGCCTTAAGAAAGCATATATGGACAATTTAGCTATAGGCCAACATCTTTTCACTATAAAATTCGGTGATTTTGGCATAGCTACGGCAAAGTTCACGGTTGCAAATGCATCATATGTTCCAGATACGCCAGACACCCCAAATACGCCAGACACCCCAAATACGCCAGACACCCCAAATACGCCAGACACCCCAAATACGCCAGACACCCCAAATACTCCAGATACTCCAGATACCCCAGATACCCCAGTTACTCCAGACGTTCCAGAGCAATCAGATGAACCCGATATAGTTGTTCCTAATACCAATTACAATAAAGCTAGCGGTTCGACCCAGAGCAAAACCAGTCAAGATGGCGTTGCTGTTCCAGATACGGGTGTCAGTTCTGAAAATAGCAATGATTTTACGCTGGATATGGTGCACGTTTTGCTATTATGCTCGTCCGTCGCCCCGGCTGTCTTCTATGTATTTCATAAAAAAAGCATTAGGCACCGTAAATTCTAGGCACAACGCCAGAGCATAAAAACAAAATTAGTGCTCGGAACGGGATTTGCACCGAAGGCACTCAGTGCTTAATTGAAATTCTTAGCTACTATCCGTTTAGTTGGGCGATTTCTTCGGCTGAAGCGCGATATGCCATTGAGTGAAACTGAAAAAAGCCCAAATGGGCGGATATAGCAAGAATTCTGGTACCCGGAACAGGACTCGTACCGTTAGGTCCAAATCTCATGTACAAAAAAACACTCATGGAGTGCTTTGCTGTAATGGTGCCCGGAACAGGATTTGAACCTGCACACCTTGCGGCATATGCTCCTAAGGCATACGTGTCTACCAATTCCACCATCCGGGCGTAAATCTATTATAACACACTTTCACCAAAAAGCGAGACATTCGTGCCCCGCTTTTTTACGTGTTGTTTTTATGTTATGCGTCCCTTTTGGCTAGTATTGCCGAGGAAATATACATAGTAAACATACCTGCAAGTATAGCTAGAGGAATAAAATCCTCTGGACCAGTGGTGGGCATATTGTCGGACTTATTTGTTGTAGGTTTTTGGGTGGAGGTGTCAGTATTGTTGGTGTTGTTGCTATCGCTGTCTTTGCTGTTGCTATTATTATTGTTTGCTGTTGAATTTTTTTTGTTCGATAGTGTTCCAGTATTTGTGGTGTTGGAAGTATTGCTGGAGTCACTATTCTCGTTAGTGCCTGTATTTTCTTTGTTGTCGTCATTATTGCCATTTTCGGTACTTACGCTGTTGGTGGTATTTTCTGTGTTGTCATCCTTTGCTACGGAAGTATTGTTCTCTTCTCTGCCGTTGTTAGAATTTGCAGATTTCTTTGTGGCGACCACAATAATAGCTACTATTAGTATCAATATAACCACAACTATAGCCGTAGCAGCAGCTATAATCTTGCGGCGTTCTTTCTTTTCCACCTCTGTTTGATTATACATAAAAACTCCTTATTCTTCCATTATACCACACTTTAAGCCAAATGTCAAAATAGTGTATTAGCCCGACATTGTTGTATAATTCATTAGTACTAAAGGGCATTCAAAAAGGCCAGCATCTATGTACTGGCCCAAGGTCGAAACCACTGTTTTACTTCATATCTTTCACTAAGAACATGGATAATCCATAGTTAGAATGTATCGACACATTGCCCCCCATTGATATGTCGGAGGAGAAGATCGCATACGGATATAAAGGTTCTTTTAGGCTGCCCGTCCAATAGTATCCCACTTTGCCGCTACTTATTGCTAGGGATTCTTTTGCGGTGGGGTTGCGGTAGTATTCTACCATATTGTCCGCACGGATGAAGCCGTGCAGCCCATATTCCGGGAAAATGCTGTTTTCGTCGTTAGCATACTTACAGATAATGTCTGTTTCTTCCGCTGTAGGTAGGCGCCATCCTTTTGGTGTGTAGTTATTCCACACTAGCTCCCTCGCTGTATCCCAGGTAAAATACTTTGTCCCTTTCAAAATAAGCATGCCGGTCCTTAAGGCTACGTTCCTACGAACTGTAAATATCTCCGGAGCGATAATTATGCCTAATTCGGGAAGTGTTACGCCACTGTTTTCCCAATTGCTACCGTATTTTTTCATCTGAAATCACCTCTTAAAGATAATATTTTGGCGTTGATCTGAGCTTTTTATCGTTCAAAAATACGTGTTTGCTCCCTTCCAATCTTTCCTCCTTAATGTGCTATTCTGAGAACCGCTCAGTACGGTAGCTATAAGCTCGCGTATTATTATACCATATTTCCAAGAAAAAAGCCAGCATTTAATGCTGGCGGAGGTGACTGTTTTGGACTAATATTCGTAATGGGGGTCGTTTCTCAACCAATCTGAATATTCAATGGCACAAAGTTTTGCGCCGGTCAGATCGTGGTCCAGACAGTTGCTACACTCATGTTCATTCGCTCCAGGGATCTCTCCACTGTGCATGATGATAAAATCGCACATCTTGACGACCATCTCGTATACGTCTTGACTTCTGAGGTCCCCCTTCATAATGAGGTGGAACCCGGTGCGGCTTCCCATGGGGCCGAAATGAATCATTTCGTCCTTACGCGGTGAGAGCGTCCTGAGATAAAGCTCACCCAAGTGTTCTAATGTGTGGAGAGCGCTGGGGCTTATCGGATCATCTATGCTCGGTTGCTTAAACCGCAGATCAAATGTAGCGATCACAAGATTACCAGATAACGCTTTTTTTTGACACATAGACTCCAGGTAATAGCTTCTTATGGTCGGCTCGAAAAATCTTAGTCTTCATTCTTTTTTCCTCCTAAAGTGCTTTTCCAAGTTTCCGCTTGGTACGGACGTCAGGCCGTCCTTCTATTATACCACTTTTCTTAGAAAAAAGCAATATTTCTATAAATTGATATTCTAGCCCTAGCATACTTTCTTGTCTGCAAAAGCGAGAGACCGTCTATCTTCGGTGACTCCTCCGGGTGTGACAATACAAATACGCCAGACGTTTTCACTAGGCCAGCCAAGCTGCCAATATCACTAATCTCGAACCGATCATAGGGAGGATCAGCGATTACGATGTCAAAATCTTCCTTCGATGTAAACTTCGTCACGCTGCACGTGTACACCTTGCCATAACTAGCTGCCCCTAGTTCGTCTAGATTATTGCGAATTGTTTTTGCGGCGCGTGGATCTTTTTCCACAAATACCACGCGGTCTGCTCCGCGTGACAACGCCTCTATCCCTAGTGCTCCAGAGCCAGCAAAAGCATCTAACACTACCGCACCTGGCAAAAAGTCAGAAATTATGTTGAACAATGCGATCTTTTCTCTCGAACCCATCGGATGCGTAGTAGCAGAGGTAGGAGATTTGATAACCCGTCCACGATATTTCCCAGATGTAATTCTTAACTTTTCCATTAGTTCAGTGTTGTAATTTGTTGGTATCTAGCGATACCATTCATTAGCTCTTTATATTTTACCATTTTTTCCGGGTGTTGTAAAAACTTTTGTACATCCGCTTGCGCCCTATGAATAAGCTTTGTGTCCGACAACGTAGCTATGCGTAGGTCCAGAGCTCCGTGTTGCAAAGCGCCGTATATCTCGCCAGGGCCACGCAACTTCAAATCCACTTCCGCCAGATGAAAACCGTCAGTAGATTTTTCTAATTCCCTTAATCGTTGCGAAGGTCTAGTGTCGCCAGAAGTGACTAGGTAGCAATATGATGCTTTACTTCCTCGGCCCACTCGGCCCCTTAACTGGTGCAGCTGTGCTAGTCCGTAGCTCTCAGAGTTTTCTATTACAATCAAGGTGGCATTTGGTACGTCTACACCTACTTCCACCACCGTGGTGGACACCAGCATCTGAATTTCGCCTTTAGAAAATCTTTCCATCACAGCATCCTTTTCTGCTTGTTTCATTCGTCCATGGAGAAAATCAATCTGTGCCCCCGGAAAATCCCGCTGTAATTTCGCACAGCGCGATTTCACGGAAGTGGTCTCGGTGCGTGGATCGTCATCTATGGCTTTACAAATCCAATATGCTTGACTGCCGCTAGCTAAAGTCTCTTGAATATTAGGATATAGAGATTCTCTTATTTCTAATTCTGTAAGTATCTTTGTGACGATAGGCTGTCTGCCTTTTGGCATTTCGTTCAAAATAGATACGTCTAGATCGCCAAAGATTGTTAGTTGCAAAGATCGCGGTATAGGAGTAGCCGTCATTGCGAGAAGGTGCGGTGCTAATCCCCTTGGGGATTTTAGCAGTAATTTTTGTCGTTGCTCTACTCCAAATCTATGCTGTTCATCTATTATCGCTAGAGTTAAATCTCTGAATTCAGTATCATCGGTCAAGAGCGCGTGTGTGCCTATCACGAGGTCTATTTTACCACTTGAGATCTGTTTTTTTAGATCGTCTTTTTTCTTTGTTGCCCCAGTAAGTAACGCGACTTTTACGTCGAATTTACTTAGGGTACTATTTAAGCCTTCATAGTGTTGCGTGGCGAGTATTGCTGTGGGAGCTAAAAGCGCCGTTTGGTGTCCTTGAATCGCAGCTTCATATGCTGCTAGCGCCGCTACCATAGTCTTGCCTGAGCCTACATCTCCCTGGAGTAATCTATTCATAGGGGTATTTTTTTCCATGTCCTGAAATATCTCCCAGGCTGCTAATCTCTGCGCTCCAGTCAGCTTAAAGGGTAGATCAGCCACAAAATCCTTGATTTTCTTCGCTGTAAATGGTATCTCTGTTGCTTTTAATTTTTCATTCTCTTGACGATTTAATTTTGCTGCCAGTATCAGCTCAAATAATTCTTCGTACGCCAAGTAATCTCGTCCTCCCTGGGCGGATTTTAAAGAATTTGGAAAATGCACAAAAAAAAGTGCATTTTTACGCGTACCAGGCCTCACCGTAGGTAATAAATCAGGTATTTTGGCGAATTTGTCGCGCGAATTAGCTATTAAACGTTTGAAATCGTGAGATTTAATTGCTCCGTGAGCCACATAAATAGGGCTTAGGCCTGTATGGGGATCTATATCGGCTACTTCGGCCGCAGATGGTGATATTAGGCTGTAACGGCCGTTTTTGAGCTCAAAATTGCCAGTAAAGTAGTATTCTTTTTCTGGTGAAAATTGTCGCGCTCTGTATCTCTGGTTAAACCATACTACCTTTACTGCGCCAGTGTTATCCCTGATTACTCCTTCAGTAATGGATAATCGTCGCCTCTTCGCCTGTCGGGTAGATAGGCTGTCTATTTTGCCTTTTATCACCACCTTGCCTGGGCGCATCTCGGCTATAGAGGTAGGGGTTTCATAATTCTCATAATCTTTTGGTAAATTATAAAAAAAGTCCCGTACCGTACGTATGCCAGCCTTCTTTAGGGCTTCGGCCGTCTTCGGCCCGACGCCTTTTAATTCCTCCACTCCAGCGAATAGATCCATATGCTAGATTATATCACTTTGCCGCTATGCTCTGCACGCCACTTGGCTATCTCGCCATGGTTCCCAGACAATAAGATATCCGGTACCGTCATGCCGCGAAAATCATATGGCTTAGTGTACTGCGGATATTCTAGATTATCTCCGTCTGAAAAACTCTCAATTTCAGCCGACTTTTCGCCGCCAAGTACCCCTGGGATTAGCCGTACTACAGAGTCAATAATTATAAGTGCTGGCAGTTCTCCTCCAGTCAGCACGTATTTTCCTAGGGATATTTTGTAATCTACGATTGATAGAATCCGCTCATCGTACCCCTCATAGTGCGGACACAGGATAATATAATGTACGTTTTTGACCTCACTAGCAAAATTGCGTGCCATTTCTTGGTTCCAAGTTTTTCCTACTGGCGTTGGAATAATTACCTTCGCGGTAGGGTCTTTATCTTTCACGGACTCGATGGCAGTAAAAACCGGTTCGCACCTCAGCAACATTCCGTCTCCGCCACCATATGGCGTATCGTCCACAGACCTATGTGGCCCCAGGCCGAACTCCCTCAAATTTACAAAATTATACTCGGCCAAGCCTTTTTCGGTAGCCTTCCACATCATTGAAGTCTTAAGGTATGGTTCTAGAGCTTCTTGGAATAGTGTTATAATCGTAAATTTAATCATGTGCATATTATAACATTTTTCTTATTATCTATCAAATAAACCATTAAAAAGCCGCCGCTAGAAAGCGACGGCAAATCATTAATCCTCATACCTCCCTTCGCAAACGGCGGACCATACTACTACTCCTTCAGGATCTCTGATGGATTCCTCGATGGAAAAGCTGGCATCATCTTCGTTATTGTAGTATTCCGCTTCGTAGTGCAAGCCAGTGTTGACATCGGTGAAATATCTTGGGCCGCACCACGGTATGTCCTGGTTGTAATTTTTTGATACAGCCAGGATGCAGAAACGCACCTTGTCGTCGATTTTGCTTTCGTGCGAACGAGAATCAGAGGGTAGCAGTGTTATCACTCGCTTCATCTCCCAGACTTTTTGGTCACAGTAGTAAAACGCGGCCGTATCAGTATAGGGCATATCCTCGCGAACGAGCTGTCCAGAGAATCTCCAGTTGTCGTTGCCAATAGTGATAATACGGTGTCTCGCCTGACCCTTGGTCTTCGACGGACGATAACACACGTCATCCTGCTGGAAGTAAAGGTAGTCATTCACCATGGCGACGAACTTCTTGAAATCGTCGACAAGTCCTGGTATCGCCGGGATAAAAATCCCGTGATGGGTGGTATGTTGGGTGGTAATGTTCGAATTGGCATTTTTCATATAGTCACACCTCCGTTTTGTCTTAGTGAGAAATACCAATAGTAGTAATAATATCACTTTAGATGCATGTTGTCAAATTACTATAGACGTATGGCACTGCTGCACAATTTTCTAGTATTGATGAGCATAAAAAATCTCAGTTTTTTCGCCAGAAAGCCAAAGTAAAGTTATATTATCTACTGCAATTGAGGAACATTAAGACCAAGCTTGACTTTAGCGAGTTCAGCCGCCGGAGGGGCGAAGTGATATGATAAAATTACTTACCATATCACGTAGCCTCCGAAATGTAGTAGATAATATAGCTACCGCACTTATCCATTTATGACTTATAGAATACGGTGAATTATGTAACATACCTTGGCATAGATGCAGAGTTGACTTTCTATTTTTTATGCAGTATATAATAACTAAGATTGTAGGACAAACAACTATCCATAATAGTACATTAAGGAGGCGTTAAAATGAAAAACTCATCCACCACATACTTACCCGAGAATGCCACAGCCATCGGCGACGGTGTCTTTATCGCACCGAGCAATTACTGCATCGCTAAAGATGTTGTGCTCGGCGATAGTTCCGTCGTCAAGAAAGGAAAAAAAATTTTCACTTTGGCAGAGCTGAATGCACTTAAGCTCGCGGGGGAACTCCCGGAAGGTTGGGACATCCCCACCCGCTTAGAGCTCGAAGCAGTTGTTGCTAAATATGGCACCAAGCGTGGCACCTTGCACGTACACAATCTCATGACTTCCCTCGGCCTCAGCTTAGAAGGATCATTAATTAGCAGCGATTTCGATCGGTACAATAATGATCCAAGCATAGGAGATTCTTGCGTCATAGGGCGGAATACGCTCGGACATTACCTTTGTACGGATGTCGACGACCCGGCCATTCCTTGGATGCTTTTTCTCAATGATAGCGATAGCGGCATATACGTTGCACCTTGTGATATCAGTGCCACCGGCTCAGTTCGGTTGGTATACCGAGCTACCTCCACTTAAACATCAGCCAGCACTCAGTGCTGGCTTTTGCAAGTACGAAAGAAAAAAAGAAGATGATCTTCCGATCATCTTCTTCGCGCTGATGCGCGCCCACCCTGGGGCACATTGGTTTGTTTTAATCCGCTGTTTTTGTTTTTAATGTAAGTCTCCACACTCCACTAATTGCTCAGTGGAACCCCGTGAAGCGTATCAGCTTAATTCAATGATAAAGCATAAGCTTATGGTTGTCAAGTACTTTTTTATAAAAATGCCCCATCCAAAGATGAGGCATAGTGTGAGTTTTCTTGTGAGCTTACTTATTCCGCGGTGCCATCTATTTCTGGCGATGGGGTGACGTTTTGTCCTTTGATGGGCTCTGCAATAGACGAGACGAGACGTTTAATTGTCTCGTCTACATTTTCGCCATTAAGTGCCTGCCCAGTAAGGTCTGCCTGTGCGAATATCTTAGGCAGTCGTCCTATGACACTGGTGAGAAGATCACCACCGCCTTCGCTTTTGGCTCCGCTGCCAAAATCATAGAACTTGGCATTCTTTCCGACTTCGGCCATTACGGTAGCTACGCTCGTAGCTATCTGGACTCTGGTGTTTTGCTCGATCTCGATCTTCTTTAGTTCAAAGTTGACCTTGTCGTTCGCAGCCTGCGCATCAGAGAGAGCCTTTGCAGCTTCAGCCTCAGCTGTGCCTTTGGCCTTGATAGCTTCGGCCTCCGCTTTACCTTTAGCTGCGATAGCAGTAGCTTCAGCCTCACCCTTCAGCTTGGTGGCCTCGGCGTCGGCACTGGCCTGAATCTTGGTAGCTTCAGCGTCGGCTACAGCCTCAATTTTTGTAGCTTCAGCATTACCTTCGGCCTCAGTTTTGCGCGCCGTAGCAGCAGCTTCAGCTTCACGTGTCTTGCGGGTTGCATCAGCTTCAGCTTCACCTTCAGCCTCAGCTTTCTTCTTACCCGCCTCAGCTTCTGCATTGATGATGGTAGTACGTTTTTCGGTTTCCGCCTTCGTGACCGCAACTTCTTGTTCTTTCATTGCTGCGAGGTTTTGCTGCTCGGCTTTTGTAACCGCTACGGCACCCTTGCGTTCCTCGAGCTGTCTTTCGATTTCTTGCTGTTCAAGTTCGCCGGCCATTTCTGATTTTGCCTGCTCGCGGGCAGTTTCTGCTTTGAACTGAGCCTTTTTGACATCAGTATCGCGCTGTTTCTCGGCAATAATAACCTGGGTTGCCAATTCCTTCTCTTGTGCCGCTCTGTCCGTCTCGGCCTTTGTTTCGCGAACCTGTTGATCATTTTCGGCTGTAATATTGGCTGCTTCGCGTCGTTTGGTTTCGCGGTCTTTTGCGGCCAAATCCTTGTAGTAGGTGCTACCGGGTGCATCTTCAACTTCATGTATAGAGAGAATGATATTAAATCCAAGTTCCCTCATCTGATTAGAAATAGATGCTTTAACTTGGTCGTCAAGCTTATCCTTGCCGTTCATGACCTCCTCAGGAGTCATCTTGGCAATAACTGCACGTACGCCGCCAGAGGATACATCAAGCATAACGCGTTCTAACTCCTCGTCGCTCTTGTCGAGAAAATTGCATACCGCCTTTTGTAGGCCTTCTGGAGAAGTATCCGGATTATATGCGATGGCCCAATCAATCTTGATAGGGACACCGCTCACAGTTTTGGTGATGTCGTCTGACACTTTTGCCGTGCGAACGCAGAGGTCAAAATACTTGGCCTTCTGGATGAAAGGAACGACGACTCTGCCGCCAGCACGCTTTATCTTCGGATTGCCATTTTTATCAGTGGCACCAACACCAGAAACCACAAGGGCTTCGTTACCATTAGCTGTTCTTATCATTGAAAAGAGCAGTATTACCACTGCTACAATAACAGCTATTCCAATTACGATAGGTAAAAGCAATTCAAACATTTGAATCTCCTTTCAATAATATATCTGTGTGTGTTCGGATGAAAAGATCGCGCTTCGCATAAAACTCACAAAAATGCTAAAGTACGCCCATAACCTATAATTATATCACACTTAACATAAAAAGTCAATCAGCCTGCCACGCACGGTGCTTTATCTCCCCTGAAAAATATGTTATAATAAAATTATGTTTGTAGACACTGCTAAAGTAAGTTTGAAAGCTGGCGATGGCGGCAACGGTGCCGTCTCTTTTCGCCGTGAAATCTATATCCCCAAAGGTGGTCCAGATGGTGGCGATGGTGGTAAAGGTGGCGATATTGTTTTTCGTGCAGACAAAGACACAAATACACTTATAGACTTTCGTTTCACGCCAATTCTCGCAGCTGAGAATGGCAAGAACGGTGCGGGCCAGCGTGCTGCTGGTCGCAGCGGTAAGAATCTAGTCCTAGAAGTACCAATAGGCACGGTAGTCAAAAAAGACGGACAGATTATAGCTGATCTTACATCAGACGGACAAGAAGCTATCATAGCCAAGGGTGGCGATGGCGGATTCGGCAATGCTCACTTCAAGTCTAGCACTCGTCAAGCCCCATTGATTGCTGAGGTTGGCGAGCCAGGCGAGGAATTCGAGGCAGAATTGGAGCTCAAAACCATGGCGGATATTGGCCTAGTTGGGCTACCGAACGCTGGTAAATCAACATTCTTGTCGGTAGTATCTAATGCTAAGCCCGAGATTGCCGATTATCCATTCACTACTATTACTCCAAATCTTGGCGTAGCCACCATCGACGGACAAGATCTACTCATCGCTGATATCCCTGGTCTTATTGAAGGCGCCGCCGAAGGCAAAGGTTTGGGCCATGATTTCCTTCGCCACGTGGACCGCACTGCAGTGCTCTTGCATCTGGTGGACGTGTATAATAATGATGCTGGCGAAGCCTACGCTACTATTCGTCAAGAGCTCGATAAATATTCTGATCTAGGGAACCGCCCAGAGATAGTAGCCCTTACTAAGTGTGAAGGCGTAGACGACGATATTATCAAAATGCAGACGGCATCAATTTTAGACCAGAATCCTAACGCGCGCGTCTATTCTATCTCTTCCAGTGCTCATCAGGGCATCAAAGAGCTACTAAGGGAGCTAAAAAATGCTACTAAGCAAGAAAAAATACAAATAGCTACAGAAGAAAAGCAGGAAGACTTACCAGTAATCTCGCTTGGTGATAACGTCCTAAAAGACGCTTGGCAAGTAAGCCAGCGAGATGATGGCGTCTATGTAGTCACTGGTGAAAAGATCGAAAAATTCGCTCGTCGTACTGATCTTAATAATTATGCCAGCGTCAATCGTCTTCGCGATATTATGAAAAAACTCGGTATTCGCGGTGAGCTCACTACTATGGGTGCCGGTCCAGATTCTATCATCTCTATTGCTGGTAAAGAATTCACCCTAGTAGAAGATTATTGATCTGTTGATGTTTAATTTAGATCTAATTCCTATTTCTTCGCCGATGTCTTTTTCGTGGTCTTTTTTGTAGTAGTTTTCTTTGTCGATTTCTTTTTTGTTCCGCCCCTTGCTCCTCTGCGGGTAGCTTTAGGTTTATTGGCAAGCATTTCTTCTGCCTGTTCGCGCGTAATGGTTTTTGGATCGGTTTCTTTCGGGATTTTAACATTATTGCGTCGCCCTGGCCCCTTGACGTATGGTCCATAGGCGCCATTTATGATAAGTATTTCTCCCCAGTCGGCTATAATAGAATCAACCTTAGCCTGATATAGCGGCAACGCTTCTGCTAGGCTCACGGTGTATGGATCTAAATCTTTCATTGGAATGTTATATTTTCCCCCCTTAAGATATGGCCCAAACGGTCCATTTGCTGCTATGATTTCTGCGCCGTCGGGCGCATTCCCTAGTACCCGAGGCAAAGCAGGCAAGGCTAGTTGCTTGAGTGCTTGCTCCAAGTTTACTGTCTTGACAGATTTTCTTTTTGGCAGCGGCGCAAACCTAGGCTTTTCGCCAGACTCCTTTTCATTATCACCCAATTGTATAAAACCGCCGTTTTTCCCTACCTTAGCATAGATCGGCTTCCCTGTCTCTGGGTCGTGTCCTAATAATCTAGCATTATTATATCTTTCTACACCATTTGCCACTAGTACGGTGTCATGGAACGGCCCATAAAAATCCCGCAGCATCTTGACTCTCTCCAGCTTAGCATCGGCCACAAGATCTAGGTCTTTCTCGATATTGGCGGTAAACTTATAATCCACTATATTTTTAAAATTATCGATTAAAAATCCCGATACTAATTCACCTATGGGTGTAGGCACTAATTTACCCTTGTTCGCGCCAAACTTTTCCTTTACCGTATTACGCTCTACCTCTGTTTTTTCGGAACTTTTCTGCGCGCTAGGAAAAATTTTTAATTCTATAACCTCACGCTCTTCTCCTTCGCTCTCACCCTTTATCACATAACCGCGAGCTTGTATGGCGGTCATAATCGAAGCATAAGTCGATGGCCGGCCAATACCTAATTCCTCAAGCTTTTTAACTAACGATCCTTCAGTATATCTAGCTGGTGGTTTGGCAAACACCTGTCGTGCGATGATATCTTTGCACTCCAACTTATCGCCTTTTGACACTTTTGGCAGTTCCAAATCTTTGCTTTTTCCGTATACACGTAAAAATCCATCAAATATTACCACCTCACCTTTAGCTATGAATGTCTTTGCAGGCGTTGGCCCCTTGGCATCTATCTTTATAGTGGTCTTTGCTACTTTTGCGTTTGCCATCTGTGTGGCTACCGTCCTGGCCCAGATTAGTTTATATAAGCGTTTTTCGTAGTCATTCTTCCCTGCTGCTAGATTGGAGATATTTGTAGGGCGTATCGCCTCATGGGCTTCTTGCGCACTGGCATCTTTTGTTTTGAAATGCCGTACTTTTAGATATTCCTTACCGAAATTACTTTCTATATATCCAGATATGGCTCCTATTGCTTGGCTAGATAGATTAAGGGAATCTGTTCTGTGATATGTAATAAGCCCAGCCTGGTACAACCCTTGTGCTGCGCTCATAGTGGTGCGCGAGCTAAAGCCTAGCTTAGAGTTAGCTTCTATTTGCAAGGCTGCGGTGGTGAAAGGCACTGGGTTTGCCTTGCTACCCTCTGCGTCATCGACTTCTGCCACAATATAATCAGCCTTCCCAAGTGCTTCTAATAACGAAACGGTACCTTTTTCATCCTCTGGCGCGTCGCCATCAAGCACTGCATTAAAATCTGTACCGTCGGCCGTAAATGTGCCAGTCAGCTTAAAACTATATTTACTATCAAATTTTTCGATGCTTTTTTCTCGCTCCACTATTAGTCTAAGAGCTGGACTCTGCACGCGCCCCGCCGATACTGCGCCTGGCACCTTTTTTCGTACCATATCAGAAAGGTCATACCCTACTAGCATATCCAGTGTTTGTCGTGCTTGCTGGCTAGACACCATATCCATATCTACAGTACGGGGGTTCTGGATGGCGTTCTCTAGCGCTGGTTTAGTAATTTCGTGAAATGTGATGCGAGCGGTATCTTTTGGTAATTTTAGTACTTCGCATAGGTGCCACGATATAGACTCCCCTTCGCGGTCTTCATCGGTTGCTAGCCAAACTTTTTCAGCAGTCTTAGCTTCTTTTTTTAGCTCCGAGATAATTGACTTATGCCCAGGATCTATTTCATAGGTTACGTCAAATGTACTTTTATCTACTTTTGTATCTTTACGAATATGGCCCACGCTGGCTAGCACCTTAAAATCACTACCGAGATATTTCTCGATAGTGTGTGCTTTTGCCGGGCTCTCTACTATCACTAAGTTTTTTGCCATATATACTATAATACCATAGCATGCAAGTATAAACACTTTGCGAATTTTGGGCTTGCTTATAAAATGAGGATAATAAATAATACTAGGATACCTTCAGGCAAAAGATGACTGTCATCTGAGGCTTAATATCATTACTTTATTAGCCAGCTATCCTTGCCCAGTATCAACTTGCATTTGATGTGCTATCTGTCTGTTTATTTTGGACATTTTTATAGCCGAAAAAATTGACAGCACAGCAAAAGGTAGTATTGGAGTCGATGCGATGGCGGGCACAATCAGCCCTGCAGCACAACTAGACCCTTCGCACCCTGTATTTATTTGAATAATCATCATTATAGTACTGGTAAGTGTCAATGACGCTATTGCTAATGATATAAAACAAACAACACTATGTATCAATAGGAGTGAGTTTAGTCTCTGCTCAATATATTGTGATAGTTGTTGGGAATTTTTGATGGCTAAGTTTACCAATATCACCGTAAGGCATATTGCCACTGCTGCTATCATAGTAAAAACTCGCGAGTCATTGCCCTCTTGGAGGCCATACATTATGGAGAAAATAGCCAAAGGCGTCGAGGCGATAGCTGCGCCATAAACTGCCACAACAAATACATATTTTAGGATTTTTTTAATAACAGAAGTTGTCGTATTGGCTTTATTATTCTCATCATTAACTACAAGTTCCTGTTGCATGACATTCTCTACGTGGATCCTAGGCGGCTGCTCGACGGAGTCGTCGTTGCTGTTGGCTTCATAAGAATTAACGTCATTCATATAAATCATTATAGCATAATCAAAAAACCCTCAGGTAAGGGTGGGCATCACCTGAGGGTATTTTGGCCCTCTAACACTTCACTACTATACCGGGTGAACCCCGGAAGCGCGACCCACCTCACACAAAATTGGGGCCCGCCGGTTAGAGGGATTGCTATGCTTTCGAAGTGGCCCTCTCTAAGTGGAGGTAATACTTAATAAATTTAAAACCATGAAGAAATTTTAAATCCGAAAGGGTTTCAAAAGCACGCAACTTCTGTTATACTACTAGGTAGTACAACCGAAATTATAATTTATTTAGGTGCGGTGTGGTGCACGTTTTTGTGCCCCAACTGAACTCATTATAGCACACGGGAGCAAATATGTCAACACTTTTTTCACACTTTTTTCAAAAAATCAATCAAATCTCACCCCAAGAAAGCGATTTTACAGAGGTGTTAAGTACTATTGCGCTTAAGCCTAAAATATTGTATTTCTATGGTAAAATGCCGGAAAATATGTCAGAAACGAGTGAAACTAAAGTTGAGTCACGAAATGATACAAATATTGTGTCAAGTCAAAATTCCCGAACACTTCGTCCCAAAACTGTAGCTATAGTAGGATCAAGACATAATACCCGCTACGGCGAAGAAGTCGCGTACAAGATGGCCTACGAGCTTGCTAAAAAAGGCGTAATAATAGTGTCAGGACTAGCCTTTGGCATAGACAGTATCGCGCATCAGGCATGTCTAGATGCTGGCGGTATCACAATTGCGGTTCTCGGCACGCCTATAGATCAAATATATCCGGCCCAACATAAGCCACTTGCCCGTAATATATTAGAAAAAAGCGGCGCTATTATTAGCGAATATGCACCCAGGGGCACATCCATTAAGGTCCCGCTTGCACCGGGCGAGTTTATAGATAAGCTCACGGGCGAACGCCGACAGGACCCCAAAGGCGCATTCTTACATCGCAATCGCTTGGTGTCTGGGCTTGCCGATATAGTGGTGGTAGTAGAAGCGGCGGAAAAGTCTGGCTCGCTTAATACAGCCGCACATGCGCTTGATCAAGGTAAAGAAGTTTTTGCTGTGCCGGGCAACATCACGAATCCGTATTCTCAAGGATGCAATAAACTGATCCGTCAAGGCGCTAACCCATATACTGACATCAGCGATCTGCTGCGAGTTCTCTTCCCGGAAGCATATATGAAAAAACATAAAAAACCCGGGCAAATGTTACTATTTGGCGATACGGATATTGAAACTGCCATACTATGTGCTCTCTCAGAAGGTATGCGCGCTGGCGAAGATATTATGAGCGCACTTAGCCTCAGTGTGTCTGATTTTAATCAAGCAGTAACACTACTCGAGATCAAAGGGCAGATTCGTTCCTTAGGCGCCAATCAATGGGCGCTCAATTAACCGGCAGCCACTAATGGATGTAATTGAAGCCGCCCACCGCGCTAGCAGGTATAGTAGATTTTATTACTCGATATGGCACGCCATAGTTCATTTCTGTAACTACTATAGATCCGTCTGGATTTACTGACTCCACATAGCCTACGTGTCCGTACCATCCGGCGGAAGTCTGGATAACGGCACCTGCTGAAGGTACATTATCTACTCGATATCCTAATGCTGCCGCGCTACGCGCCCACGCGTTAGCATTACCTAACTGATTTGGTAAATCCTGGCGCTTGTACCATGCCCACTGAGTACATTGCCCAGCTCCATAGGTGCCACCTAGGTTATAGAAGTACCCTACCACCTCTATATTCTGCCTTACAGAACTATTACCAAGATAAGTATAAGTGTAAGTAGTAGTGGGTTGCTGTTGCACTACTGGCCGAGGTGGTTCGTATTCTGGGCGTTCTGTTTCTGGTAGTGAACCATCCTTTACTACTATTCGCATTCCCTCGGAAACACCGGATACCTCAAGGTCATTCAATGCGATAATCTCTGCGGCGCTCGAACCATATTTTTCGGCGATAGATTCCACTGTATCGTCAGCTTTTACTGTATAGACTATTCCAGACGTACTAGGAATATATAGTACCGTACCTGGGCTCACATCGGTGTCCTTGAGATTGTTACTCCACCTAATATCATCAGTTGTTATGCCATACTTAGCTGCAATGGTATCCATGCTTTCACCCTCTTCAACGGTGTACTCTATCACGCCTCTCGACACTGCTATATCTGTAATGTTGGGCTTCTCAAGCTTGCCTGTAGCAGTCTGTCCGGAGTCATACATAGTATTAGTAATGATGTAATTGGAAGCTACATCGGGTGCACTGGCCAACCCTAGTGTATCAGAAAGATCTGCCACCATATAAAGTTCAGTAAGCTGGTCTGTTGATACATTGTAATCATTGGCCGCAAAAGTATCCAGACTAAGGCTTACTTCAGAACTATGTTTATCTATAGAACCTATAGAAACTAATGCTAGTGTAATAATTCCCACCGCAACATAAGGAATTATGCTCTTATAACGTTTAAAATCGAATTTCTTTATCATAATGATACATCACAGAGGGTTTGACAATGCTCATAAATATTCTGAACATGTTCTTCCTCCGTGTAACTATAATACATCATTCCGTCGTCTCCTGTCAAGAAGTAAAGATAAGAAGAATCAGAAGGCTCCGCTACAGCAAGTAAAGCTGATAGTCCAGGATTAGAGATAGGCCCACAAGGCAACCCAGCGTAAAGGCGTGTGTTATAGCACGAATCAAGGGTAAGTGCGGCCTGATTATCTACATATTCGGATCTATCGGGGTCTACTACATCCAATGCATAAGATACAGTTACATCACTTCCTAGCATTATTCCGTTATCAAGTCGAGTCAAAAATACCTGCGCTACAGTTGGTTGGTCTGGCGCCTTGGCTTCCTTTTGCACTACGGAAGCAAGAGTGATACCTTCATGTAGTGATAATCCTCTGTCAGTATATTTCTCCTCTAGGTTATTAGAGATAATTATCTCCCCCATTCCGCTCAGATATTTTTTTATGATGTCCTTCACCGAAGAGTCTTTATAGAACTCATAGGTCTCGCCGTACAAATATCCTTCCAAGGTCGCGCCGGCCGGCCGCTCTTTCAAAAAATCAAAATCATAATTTGCCGAGAATGCATCCTCTACCTCCTCCTCAGTATATCCTAGGGCCACAAGCTTCTTCTTTATATCAAATATAGTTTCACCAGGACTGATATGGAAACTAAATACAGAATTTTCATTTATCTGAGCCTCTTGCCTAGCAAAGTATTCCCCGTACTCTTTATATCGTTGATCTCTAATAAAAAGTGCTATCCCGGTAGCCGCCAAGGCCAGGATGACCATTATTACTATTCCCGTAATCCATTTTGTAGCTGTCTTCATCTTGTGTTTTGCTTTCTTGGCATTTAGCTTCACTCTGTCCGCCTCCTTTTTGGTAATATTTGTTGCACTGTCTTTTGCTTCTGATACTGCAGTTTTTACCCCAGTAGCAACCCTAGCAACCCTAGAGCCATCACTGGGCTTTGGACGCACGTCCGTAAGCGTATCATTAAAGGCTTGTTCTGCTCTAAGGCCCTCAAGGAAATCTTGCAATATAATACTTGCTGCTTCGGCATCTATTTCGCCCCTTTCGTAGTGTTTCTTACGCGCCCTCAATCGCTCCTCAGCTATTACAGAAGTAAGAGATTCATCCTGGAAACGTACTCTAATCCCCGGTATTTTCTCTGATAATTTCTTTGCAAATTGCCTCACGTACATAGATTGTGCAGTCTCTTTGCCCTCATTACTTCGTGGTAATCCCAGCACGAAGAAGTTTGTGTTATTTAGTCGTGCGATTTTTATAATTTCCTGCCACTCTGAACCGTCCACTCCTACATACCCTACAGGTACCGCTATACGAGTGGCTGAATCTGCACGGGCTACACCGATGCGCTTTTCGCCCACATCCAGCGCTATTATCTTCATCTCGTGTTACCTCCAACCACTAGATAGCCTGCGCTACTTACCTTCTTTATCACTATTATTTTTCACTTCCATTTTTATGGTTATTTTATTTGTATCGCTTGGTATTGCACTCACCCATGGGTATGACGGGGTTATAGTTACAGAAGTAACGCCGTTAATACTACTTAAGTCATGCCTGGCATCACCAATACCCTTACCTTTTACCATTTCTAGCACATCATTATCGGTTACTTTCGGCCCCACTGCATATACAGCCTTTAGTTTGCCTGCATATCCTGTATCGCCTTTGACAAAATTCTCGATATAAGGGTCCTTAACTTCGTAGACTTTTTGATCGTCTTCTAATTTGGCTTTTTCTGTAATATACTCCTGAAGCTTAGACTTGTCTACCGCATACACAACAGCAGTAGTGGTAGCCTTTAGGGTAGGTGTTACCCCATCTTTTACTTCTTCTCCGGCCGCTGGAGTGGCTACTGCGGCGGAAGTCTCTTGATCAAAGCTATTTTCTAAGACCAAAGCTTCGCCATCTATACTGGAGATTAATTTAGCCTTATTCTCGTCTCCATTTGCGGACTTCAGCTCATTTTTGGCCTTTTCAATATCTGCTTGTTCTACTACCTTGATAATGTCGTCTGTACCACCGCTCATGGACTTATCGGAATAAACGCTTACATTAGCGGTAGTACTCCATCCAGAATTCGACGGTGCGATATTGTATTTCGTGCCGGCACTTGTCGCGGTTACAGTCACACTGGTAGATACCTGACAGCCAGAATTAGTTATCTGGGTGGCATTGTTCTTGTTGTCACAGTTCTTAAAGTCCTCGCCATTCCATGTGAGAGCAGCGTCTTTATTGGAAGTGTATGAAAGCCCGTTAATAGTAAAAGTAGAACCGGCATTTATAGCGATAGTCCCCTCTTTCTTAAAGAATGAGTAGACAATTACTTCACCAGTTGCCTTTTCGCCATTATTTTTCTGTCCTGTAGCCTCAAAATTTACCTCTGCTACAGACTCAAGCTTCTTTTCTTCTAAGAAGAATTTACCTTCCCCTACATTTTCTTCTGCCATATTAGTGGTAAATGTTATCATCTCAGCGAAATTATTTGGCTCTGTGCTAATACCTACTGCTATATCCACAGCAGGAGCTATCGTAAAGGCCCATACGAGTGCGACTGTCAACGCTATCACGCCTATACACCCAAATATCGTAGTTTTCTTGTGGGCTTTTATCCAATTAATAACTGGGTTGCCAGATTTATCAGCAGCATCAGTGGCGCCTTTATTGGATTTTTTCTCTTTTTTACCTTTAGCTTTTACTGGAAGATCGTCGTCATCTTCTTCTTTGTCTTGTCTCTCGTCATCGGACTTTTTGTGCTCATCAGCCTCTGTGGTTTTCTTGATCTCCTCTTCTATAGCCTCATCTGGATCATCGATAATTTCTTCCTGCATAGTCTCCTCGATCTCTGTGTCAACGGTAGGTATTACCGGCGCAGTTTGCAAATTTTTTGTCACTGGTATGCGTACGGCCGCGGCTAGTTTTACAATGGATGGATCTACAGTTACAAGCACTACGGTCTTTTCGGCTGCCTTGCTTGCCTTTGACATTAGTTTAATATTAACGGCACTACGAAAAACACCAGCTTTTTTAGGTGGAACCAGTGCTATAATCTTTTCCTTGGAATTTTCTATTTTAGTGATGATATCAGTGATATCATCTTCAGGTTCTATATATATCACATCCTTGTTCATATAAAAATAATAACACATTTTTACTCGCTTGTGTTAAAATATATCTAGATGAGTATATTCAAGCGCGACAACTCACCCAAATCCACCGATAGCCAGGCGGAAATGGTCTTGCACGCCATACATGATGGTGTCATTATCACAGATTCATCCGGTGCCATTGTTTTTATTAATCCTGCCGCCGTGCGCATGACTGGATGCGGTTCTGCTGACCACGCTACCGGCCTAGATTATGGATTGATTATTAAAATAGAGTCTAAAGAAGGCCGAGAGATTCCCGACATCGAGAATCCTATCGCTCAGGCTATTCGTTCTGGCCAAGCATTAGAGCGTTATCAGGCCTGTCTTATTGATAGTCAGTCCGGCAAGCGTCTACCTGTAGCTATAACGGTGCTACCAGTAGACGACAAAAGCCAAAGTCGCATTATCACGATGCGCGACATCACTAAGGAGTTGGCCGAAGAAGGCGAGCAGACAGAGTTTATCTCTACAGCCTCTCACGAGATGCGCACCCCGGTGGCTACTATCGATGGCTATATTTCTCTTGCGCTTAACCCTCAGACGGCCACCATAGATGACCGCGCTCGCAATTATCTCGTTGCTGCGCATGCTGCATCCCAGCATCTGGGCAAACTATTCCGTAATCTACTAGATATCACTAGGCTGGACGACGGCAAAATCCGACCTCATTTTAGGCCAATAGACATGATCGCCTTTGTTGGTAGTGTCGTAGAGGATTACTCTTCACAAATCAAAGCTTCCAAGCTTAAGCTCACTTTTGGCGCCAATAGCCATGGCACTGGCGGCGGTCTTCGTATCAATCAAGCCGTCTATAGCTACGTTGACGTTAATTTTATGCGCGAAATACTCAACAACCTTATCGACAACGCCATCAAATACACGCCCGCTGGTGGTTCTATCTACGTTAACGTGCGTGGCGATGGCGATAAGGCACTTATTAACGTGACCGACACGGGTATTGGTATTTCTGCGGAAGACCTGGCTCATATTTTTCAAAAATTTTATCGTGCCGACAACTCGGACACTCGCTCTATTGGTGGCACCGGTCTTGGTCTTTATCTAGTAAAGCAGCGTGCTGAAGCCATGGGCGGTAAAGTTTGGGCGGAATCGTCATTTGGTGAAGGCTCCACCTTTTATGTATCTTTGCCGCGCCTGTCCGAAGATGAATACAATAAGCGCATGATAGCCGAGCAAAATCTAGCCCAGGCTCAATCCTTAGAGCAGCCATTATTCTCGCATTCTCCGCTATCACCACAGCCTCCTTTCCCACCTCAGCCCGCGCCTATTCCGCCTGCCAACCCTCAGCCGACAACGCTTCCACCTGCAGATCATCGGCCAACTCCGGCTCCACCCGCTAGTCCTCGCCCGGTTTCAACCCATCATAACAACCCACAGCCGTTACCATTCGCATCAGCTAGACCTCAATCCGCACCAGCTCCCCCCGCTGGGCCACAACCACCGATCCCGTCCACTCGTCCTCCAGTGCCGCCTCAACCTCAGCGCCCTATAGTGCAGCCCCGAGCCCCTACGGCCCCACCCATTTCTGCCACCCAAGTTAATAATAATGTAAAAGGAGCACAAAAATGAGCAAAATAATGGTTGTCGAAGACGACGCAAGTCTTAGAGAAATATACGGTATACGTATCGCCGCAGAAGGTTACGATATCGTATCTGCTGGTGACGGAGAGGAAGCCCTCGCCATGGCAGTACGAGAAAAGCCAGATCTGATCTTAGCTGATATCATGATGCCTAAGATCTCTGGTTTTGATATGTTAGATATTCTACGTTCCACCCCGGAGACTGCTTATATCAAGGTTATTATGATGACGGCGCTTTCCGGTGACGAGCAGCGTCGTCGTGGAGAACGCCTGGGTGCAGATAGATACCTAGTCAAGTCGCAGGTCGGTATCGAAGATATGGTCAACGCCATCCATGATGTACTTCACGACAAATCCACCAAGGCGCCCGAGCCAGAGCAGCCAGCAAATCCATCCGACTCTATGCCAGAGCAAACGTATCAACCGCAAGCAAACTATGAGCCAGCCACAGCCAATCCGGCTCAATAAATTCCTCGCCGAACGCCTAGGCCTATCTCGTCGCGAAGCCGACGAGATTATCTCTGCTGGTAAGGTAAAGATAGACGGCCAGACGGCCCAGCTAGGCGCTAGGGTTGACTTTTCTAGTAAAGTATGGTATAATGGTAATATAATACCGTTCGATACGGATTACTTGTATATAGCGTTCAACAAGCCAGTGGGCTATGTATGCTCACGTCGTGCTCAGGGCAGTGCCCCTACTATCTACGATTTGTTGCCGGCTAAGTACCTCCAGCTGAAAACTGTCGGCCGTCTAGACAAAGATAGCTCTGGTTTAATAATCCTCACCAACGATGGCGATTTTGCCTACCAAATGACTCATCCTAAGTTTCACAAAGAAAAGATTTACGAAGTAGAATTAGACCGCTCGCTTGAGCCGCTCCACCAGCAAATGATTTCCGACTACGGCATAATGCTAGACGACGGCCCATCAAAATTCACAGTAGTAGCGTCAGCGGGTGGCGCCACTGGGGGGACCCCCGCCGCGCGCAGGCGCATACCGAGGACAGTGGGGGAATCTGTGGCGACAGGACCCGCTGAAAGAATATATTTCACCGTAATTCTATCGGAAGGTCGCAATCGCCAGATTCGCCGCACATTTGCTGCACTTGGCTACCGTGTCACTGCCCTACATCGTACTCAGTTCGGCCCCTACCAGCTCGCCAGCCTCGCTCCAGGCAAATGCGAGCCAGTCACTAAAGTGTAGTTGTATCAAAAACCGCCCTTTTATGTATCCTTTGGGCGGTTATCTAGTTGGTCAGACGAAATTACGGGCGCGGAGGGCGCCCGTAATACTACTTTGTTTTCAAGGCTGCTGTGCCAAACATCGAACCGATAACCCGCTAGTTTTATCATGAGACGATCTCGGATACAACCCAGTTTCATAGATATAAAAACCGGTTCCGACAGTCTGCGTAGAACTGCTATTCATGGATGTCCACAAACTAGCATCGGAGATCCAACCCCAAAAGTAGCATTAATCCGATACCGGCCTGCTCGTATAATATTCATTGGAGCACCGAATATCTTAAGGACGTTAAAAGAAGTGTTAGTTAGGCCATAATCTTCTACTAGGTCCCCATAATCATTAGTGGGCAGTTCCCACCCCGCCGGACAAATAGATCCAGTGGCAGTATCGCTAGCAAGACTAGCACTGGTACCAGCGGTAGCGGCAAACCAGTTGTAATAATTCCCCAAGTTCTGTTTTTGGTATCTTTTCATCACTATATACGCCACACCCACCAGTCCACGGGTAATATTCAGAACAATAATAGTAATCCTGACCATCACCAGCTAGGTCGTAGATATGGGCTGTATTTATACCCCAACTCTCGCCACTGCTCGTCTGCGAATCCGGCAGCTCAAAACCATCTGCTGGATTGTCGGTATTAGTGCTATCTAGTGATGCTACTACTAAGTTTTCTTTCTGAAGATCCAGATTTTGTGTCATCCAACATTTTCCATCAGCCAGTTTTGCTACTGTGTAGGCTTTATTATCTCTTATATCTTTTAGTGTTACGGTGGGTACATTATCTTCTATGGTGGCACCATCTGCCTTAAACGGTTCTGGTGTAGGTGCAGAGTCGCAAATATCCGTAGTCATATCTTTCATAGCGCGCAAGGATAGTGGGAAGCCAGTATCAGATAAAGTGTATTCTAGTTCACCAGTATAGGTACCAGCTGGGAGATCTTTGTCTACTTTTATGCCATAGTAGATATTTATATCTTCATCTGCTACTGGGGTAGTGCCTTTGGCTATTACTGCTAGATTATCTACCAGTGGCACTGCATTATACTCTTCTTCATCTAGAGTATAGCCCCAAGTATTGTCCGCTAGTGTACTATCTTCTACTGGAGATAGGTAGTATTCGCTTGTTTCATCTCCATCTAGATATAGGTTGGTGCTATTATTTGCCATAGATATGGCTACTTCATAACCAAAAGGTTTGTCTACTGTGATAGTAGACGTATTCTTCACTGTAGCTACTACTGTATCTTCATCTTCTGTCCTAGTAGCTATGATGGTGATCTTACTGTCTACGTCTAGTTCTGATTCATCATTAACTGTATCGTCTGTAGCAGCATTAGTGGCTATAGGACTTACTGCACCTGCTACTACTAGTTGGCCCAGGAGCATCGTAAGGGCTAGTACTGCTATAATACTTGTTACTGCCATAGATCTGGTTTCTTGCCTAGTATTGTTACCTGCTTCTATGTTGGTTTTATTGCGTTTGTTATATTTACGTATTAATAGCGCTATTACCGTACATATAGCTAATACTGCTATTACTATACTTACTATAATAGTAGCAGGTGATGACATACTATTCCCATTATTACTATCTACTGCGCCAACACCAGTCTCCGGCACTGTGATGTTTGTATTTTCTCCAGGAACAGATGGATCCGCTGGAATAGGTGTTGGTATTACAGGAGTTTCAGCATCCTGTACTATGACTTCTATAGGGATAGTTGTCATTGTTGTTTTCCTTTCTGGTGTTACGAGTGTATAATTCACCATTACTGAGGAACATTAAGACAAAATTTTTCTTTAGATAAATTTTGTCGCCGTAAGCCCCTTGGGACGCTCTAGCGAAGCGAAGCGAGCGTTAGGGGCGGAGTGATGTGATATGATCTTCGATCATCACATCACGTAGCTTCCGAAATGTAGTAGATAATCTAACTATTACACTATGCTTATTTATAGCCTCCGCAACAAGGCGAATTATGCGACAATCACTATTCCATTTTCTCCACATTGCACCAAATTACGTTTATGATATAATGACGGTATGAGTACGATTTTGGCGCTAGACATTGGTACAGAATTCGTAAAGGCTGTCCTTGCTCGTCCTGTCAAGAAAGGCAATCTACAGATCTTGGGTGTAGGCAAGTCCAAGCAGCGCGAGGGCAATATGCACGCTGGTGCCGTGGCGGATATTCCTGCCGTGGTAGCCACCTGCGAAGAGGCCTTGGCTAAGGTAGAGCGTCAGGCTGGAGAGCGCGCCGAGCTTACCGTAGTGGGCATAGCTGGTGAGCTTATCAAGGGCAATACTACCACAGTGCGCTACAATCGTAAAAATCCCAACAAGCCCATCACCGAGGCCGAGATGAATAATATCATCACCAAGGTCCAGGAAAAATCTGGCGAGGTAGCCAGAAAGACAGTAGCTCTCGAGACTGGCAATAAAAATGTCGAAGTCCGCCTGATTAATTCTGCCATTGTTTCTCTTACGATAGATGGCTACAAGATCTCAAATCCTATCGGCTTCAAGGGGTCTGACGTAGTGATCCAGTTTTATACTGCTTTTGCCCCGCTCATTCATGTGGCTGCCATAGAAAAAGTCTGCGCCGAGCTCAATCTAGACCTACTTACCGTAGCAGTAGAGCCATTCGCTGTCTGCCGAGCGTGCCTAGGCGACGATCTTGAATCTAGCTTTTCTAGTGTAGTAATGGATATTGGTGGCGGTACTACTGATGTTGCCGTAGTGGAGGATGGTGGCGTAGAGGGCACCAAAATGTTCTCTATCGGCGGCCGTAGTTTTACGCACCAGGTCGCCGAGTCGCTCGGCGTAGACACTGCCACGGCAGAGCGCTATAAGCTAGATTTTGACAGTGGCAAGCTAGACGATCGTGTCAAAGCAAAGGTAGAGTCAGCTCTTTCTCGCAATCTCAGCGTGTGGCTCACTGGTGTAGAGGTGGCCCTAGAAGAATTCAACACATCTGGCAGCCTGCCACGCAATGTTTTGCTATGTGGTGGCGGCGCTGGGCTTTCCCTGCTCCAAGAGGCATTGGCTGTGTCAGACTGGTACAAAGATTTGCCATTTGCCCGTCGCCCAGTCATCCATCTGCTCGATGTTAGTGAGCTTCCAGATCTTATTATCAAAGACGACCAAGCCCTAGATCACTCTTTTGCTACGGCATTAGGGCTCCTCCGTGTAGGTGTAGATACTCTGGCTGGCGCCCCAGAAGAAAACAAACTCAAAGCCAAGCTCACCAAGCTACTCCAAAATTAGATTGATTTTTTATACGATATATGATATGACTATAAAACAGGGTTGATTTTTGATCAAATTGTACATTCAAAAGGAGGAATCCAAATGGCCAGTTCAATAATCAAGTTTTTAGATGAGCAATTCCCTGCAGCAGATCACTCGCAGGACATCCAGGTGGTGCCAGATGCCTACCGCAAAAGAGTTAAAGGCATCGACATCTATTTCCCCAAGGAAGATTACAGTCGTACCTGGGATTTATTTGAAAAGATGCAAGAGATAACCACGGTTATCACACACGGCTCCGCGAACGTTAGGTCGCTATTTAGCGACTATCGGCGAGGGCACATATCCATCGAGATAAACATTGCAAGCAAGCAGTACGAAGAGGAACACATCATTATCCTCATCAAGAAAATCGTCCGCATGATCAAAAAACACCCCTCTCCGGCCCGCACTTAGCGGGCTATTTTTTTATTCCAATATAGCTTTAATTCGTCTCACGCCGGCAGACGAAGATTCTTCTTTTTTGATCTTGAAATGTCCGAGTACACCAGTATGCTCCACGTGTGGCCCACCGCACACTTCGCGCGAAATTGGATTATCAAAATCGCCTACCGTATATACCTTCAAGATATCAGGATATTTATCCCAGAATTGCCCATGGGCTTTCAAGGTGTCACGTGCATAAGCTTTGTCGTACTCGTCAAATACTATAGGCAAATCTGCTTCGATCCACTCATTGACTTGGTCTTCCACTGCAGATTTTTCCTCTGGCGTCATTTTATGATCCAGGTTAAAATCAAATCTCACCCTATCCGCCGTGATATTAGAACCCTTCTGTACGATATCTGGGCTAATCAATTTCTGCAAGGCTGCAAGCAATAGATGGCACGCTGTATGGTATTTTACGGTTTGTTCGCCGTGGTCTTCTAGCCCACCCTTAAACATGCCTTTACTTGCGGTCTGAGAGCGTGCACGTTGCTCTGCTAGTGCCGCCTCAAATTCCTTCAAATAATCTTTCGTCAGTTCAATACCCTCGCGATAGCACTCCTCTACAGATAGTTCCAACGGGAATCCATAAGTGTCCTGTAGTTTAAATAGATCATTCCCGCTTAGGATCTTGCTATCTTTGGCTAACTCACCTAATTCTTGATAACCTTTTGTGATCCTAGCTAGCTTACTAAGCTCACTTAGGCCTCTATTGAGGGTCTTACGAAACGCATTTTCTTCGCGTAGTAATGCATCTAATGCACCTTCCCGACGCGTCAGGATGGAATCAGGTAATTCGCGGTAATTCTCTGCTATGATTGGCACTATTTCGGATAAGAAATTCGCAGATATACCTAGATCCAGCGCGCGCAAGATCGCCCTGCGAACTAGCCGCCGCATAGCATACCCATGGGCTTTGTTAGATGGAGCAAGCCCCTGTGCAGCCAGTAAATACGCACCACGGATATGATCGGCAATTACCCGCATTTCGTCGGTATTATTGTCATATGACTTTCCAGAAATTTCTTCCAATTTCTCAATAATCGGCTGCATCATGGATGTCTTAAATACATCAAAGGATCCAATCGCTGCAGCTGCTATTCTCTCTAAGCCACCGCCAAAATCTACATTTTTTTTCTCTAGTTCCTCAAAACTCCCGTCTTCAAGCCGACGATATTGCATAAATACTTGGTTGCCTATTTCCATAAACCTAGCACCGTCGCTAGCTGGGTGCGCAAGTCCGTATTTAGCCTCGTCTTGTAGTTCTTCACCAAAATCATAGAATACTTCGCTATCTGGCCCACACGGGTCCCCTATTGGTGTACTGTCGCACCCGCCGCCTCTACTCCACCAGTTTTCCTTGTCGTCGTAGTAAAAAATTCTTTCACCAGGCTTGATCCCGCGCTTGTTACCGTCTTCTGCGGAGCCCATCTCGGCTATTCCTGCTTCTATCCCCGCCTCAGCAAACACTTTTTGCCAAATCTCCGCCGCTTCCGTGTCGCGCGGGATGCCGTATTTTTCATTACCGATAAAGCATGTCACGTATATCTTTTTTGGATCTAGCCCAACTTCCTTGGTCAAGAAAGTAAAGAAATTACGAATCTGCTCTTCCTTAAAATAGTCGCCTAGCGACCAATTGCCAAGCATTTCAAATACGGTAGTATGGCGAGGGTCACCTACATCCTCTATATCTTGCAGACGCAGGCATGGCTGTGAGTCGCAAAGCCTAGTGCCCTCAGGATGGTCCTTGCCTAGCAAGTATGGCAAAAGTGGCTGCATGCCAGATCCAGTAAATAACGTCGTAGGGTCATTTTCTAGTACCAATGGCGCTGGCTGGATAACTGTATGTCCATGCTGTGCCTGAAAATCTAAGAATTTTTGCCTAATCGTATTTGCGTCCATAAAAATATTATATCATCTCTTGCATTCGCCGTAAAGCTGTGATATTATAGACATAAGTTTAATAAAAGGATAAATATGGCACAAGCAAAAAAGAAAACATCAACCAAAACCGCCAAGAGATCCACTGGTACTGGCACCAAAAAATGCGCCAAGAAGTGCAGCAAAAAAGGCATCCATTATGAGCGCTACGAGCGTGGCCAGCAGTCAAATATGTTCTTCGTGATATCGATGAGCGTGCTAGCTGCATCTCTGCTCTTTGCGGATATTCTTATGATGGTAGCATAGCTTTTTATATAAAGCTTATCCACTCCTCCGTACCGAGGGGTGGATTTTTGACATTTACCACATTACATGGTATAACTAAACCAGAGATTAATTCTCGTATATTTATAAGGTGGTGCTTTTAGTGAAGAAAATCGGGAACTGGCTAACCAAACATATGCTAACTATATTCCTATTAGCGTTGCTGATCGCATTGGTTATCGATGTGTATTTTCTTATAGTTTACCTGCATGGAGAGATCGACTTTTTGGGGTGCTCCGCTTGGTTTATGAGTATCGCTCTTACCATCGTCTACGTCGTTCTGTGCACCTCGCTCATTAGGTCCAAAATAATGAAAAAGTATCTCATGAAAATCTGGCAAGAGTTAGATATGCTCTATTTTCACGGTTTTAAAATTCACCGTTATCTAGACAGCGAAGCATTTCCGCGGTTGCAAGCCTGGCTAGGCTGCGGTATGTGTTATGAGCTGTCTGCGTTAGCAATGCTAGCATTGAAGTGCAACAAGACCGCCAAGCTCTACCGTGGAGATTATTACGATCAAAACGGCAAATTGCAGACGCGCCATGGTTGGGCGGAATTTAAAATTTCGCTTTGCGGATGGTACGTAGCAGACTTTTCTTGGATACACGAGGGGTTTGCTCGGAAGAAAATCTATTTCAGGGATCTAGATGGTGGTAGGCTCAAAGCAAGGTGGAGCTGTAACTATAAAGATTTCTGGGATCTACCATTCCCAAATGTTCTCTATAAGTCTATACGAAACAAAAAACTTCCTATGTACTTGGAGAACTAACCAGATTTAGTGGCCCATACAAGGAAGAAGATGGCTTCACTGAATGGTGCTATTCTGGGCAGGATCTCAAGTACACCGACGACACCTTTATGATACCATTTTATCTAGAAGGAAAGCCTTTAAACTCTCGTATTATACGTGATTTTTGCAAGAGTCCAAAGCGTCGTCAACCCAGAGCCAAATCTATTAGGCTAGCCGAGCTAGGAATACGAAGATTCCGAGTATGGCGTAGTCAGCAGCAAATCACCAACTAATCCCCTCTCACGAGGGGATTTTTCCTATCCAAATCAAGTTTACTGTATAATCCCACCGCCCAGACATATCTCGCCGTCGTATATCACGGCCGACTGCCCCGCCGCCGGACGCTTTACCTCTTTCTCGAATTCCAGTGTGGCGGCACCATCCTCACTGAGTGTCATTTTTGCCGGGATCAGCGGCGCTCTATGGCGAAGGCGCACGAAGATATCTCCATTATTGGCGCGAGTGGCGTTACTATCCTGGCGAAGGGGGGTCCGGAAGTTGGCAAACTGAGGTGTAGCGCGCGAGCCCCGTGGCGACGGGAGCGAGCGACGCGCCCCCGAGCGGGATAGTGATGCCAGGCCCTGCGCCCTCAAGACGACATCCTTCAGTTCCAATCGCTTTGTCCAAATATGCTCATTGTTTAGATTTTTCGATACGTACACGATATTATTTTCGATATCTTTTTTTACCACATAATACGGCAGTCCATCATTTATCTCGCCTGCTATACCGGTAAGATACAATCCGTGTCTCTGTCCGATGGTATAGAATATTACGCCTTCGTGGTATCCTAGCACCCTTTCGCTCTCAATTTCACGAATCTCGCCTGGGAGGATCTCTATATATTCCTTCAAAAAATCCTTCATCCCCACCTCACCCACAAAGCATACTCCCATCGACTCTTTTTTGTAGGCATTATGTAGGCCTTCTTCTTCAGCCAGCTTTTTTACCTCTGGCTTCGTCATCTCGCCAATCGGAAAGATTGTATGTGCCAGCGCCTCATCATATATTCGGTAGAGAAAATACGTCTGGTCTTTGTTTTCGTCCACAGCGCGAGCAAGAAGATAGCCTGTACTCCCTTCTTGCCGAAATACTCGTGCATAATGCCCAGTAGCTATATAGTCTGCCCTCCGTTCCATAGCTTTTTCATAGAATAATTTAAACTTTATCTCTTGGTTGCACATTATGTCCGGGTTTGGTGTGTTGCCAGCGCGAAATTCTTTCAGCATGTACTCTACTACTTTTTCTCGGTATGCTTCCTCAAAATCCCACACCTCAAAATCTATCCCTAGTTTTACTGCTACGCGCTTAGCGTCAGCCAGATCTTCTGCCCACGGACATTTCATGCCGGGTAGATCCTTAGACCAATTTTTCATATAAACGCCTACTACATCATAGCCCTGTTCTTTTAGAAGCAAAGCCGACACAGAGGAATCCACCCCTCCACTCATACCTACGAAAACCTTTTCAACCATGCACTCTCTCTTTCTCGGCGTCTACTACTTCATTAATGATCTGTGCCGCCATGTGTATCTGCTCCTCGTCATTGGTTTCACCTAGCGTAAGTCTTAGCGACCCAGCTATCTGGGCATCACTTAGTCCTATCGCAGCTAGTACGTGTGATTTCTGGCCCTTGCTAGCCGCACATGCCGCACCAGTAGCCACATATACTTCCCTGTCCTCCAATAGATAAATCAATCTTTCCGCATCAATCCCGCTATAGCATAAGACCACGAAATTATCCAATGTATGCTTTTTGTTAATCAGTTCATAATCTCGTAGTTCTTTTAATAATGTTTGTTTCCATTTGGCATACCTCTTGCGATTGCCGTTTAAGTGCTCTTTCGCTTCTTTTATAGCTGCAGCGAATCCTATTGCACCCGGCACATTCTCGGTACCGCTTCTTAGCCCCAGTTCTTGGCCGCCACCCACGCTGATTGGTGATAGTTTTACGTCGTGCGCCACATATAGTGCCCCCACGCCTTTCGGCCCGTATACTTTTGCGGCATTCAGGGTTAGCATGTCTACTCCTAGCCTAGAAACATTAATATCTAACAAATTCAAAGCTTGCGAAGCGTCGGAGTGTAGATACAGCGGCTGTTTTATTCCACGTTTAAGCCTATCTATTTTTATATTTTTTAGTATTGCGCTAATTTCTGCCATTGGCTGGATGGTGCCTAGTTCGTTATTAGCCAAAGAAGCAGAGACTAGCATAGTTTCATCCGTAATCTTTGCCTTCAAATCATCTAAGTCTATCAATCCATTTGGTAGTACCCGAATAGCCATGCCGTTATATTTCTCGGCAACCGCTCTCACGGAATCATGTTCAGTTTCTAGATATAGGACAGACGCAGTCAGGCTCCGCATTTGGTTGTCTAGAGCGGTAAAAGCCAGATTATTCGCCTCTGTCGCGCCGCCAGTCATAACTATATCCGTGGCTTTTGCGCCTATAGCATGGGCTATTTCACCCTTTGCTCGCTCATAATCGGCCGCCACCCTCTTGGCGGGCAAATATGCCGCACTAGGATTAAAAAAATCACGCGAAAAATAAGGCTCCATCGCCTTGAGTGCTTTATCAGACACAGGGGTCGCCGCCGCGTGATCTAAATATATCATGATCCATATTATAACATATTTCTAGCAGATAGAAAAATGCCCCCATAATGGGGGCGAGGGAGATCATACAGGACGATATTGACCGGGGGTATTTCTCAGGCACAGAGCCATGTAACTAAAAAGTAAACCGTCGTCAATGATCTGATACTTACGGATCTGCTGGATTATCGGCAAGTTGTACCCTACTCTCAAAACTATACCCTCGGCATTGACAAGCAAATAAGAAACAAAAGCAAGAAATTCAGGTTCGCTCAATTGTGCAATGGCTGTAGTGGTATCTGCGTTGTAACAGACATTGTTGTCAACCGCACGGCGTATGCTTGGCTGTATAGCATTATCTACGCCTCTGAATTTCAAAGGTGCCGCAAGGTGCACTAAGTCCAGCAATCGGAGTACCTCGCAACACAAAGCCGTGCGGGCTACGATTTCGTTTGTGAAATCCGTATTTAATGGCATAGCACTTGTGTGAGCCGAAGCAAGACCAAGAATAGCTTTTGCTAAATATCCTTGGTTGTATCCATAGATAATGCAGCTGTCTTTTGTTAGTCCAAAAGCATTGAGTATCACCTCCAGGTCAAAGACGTTCTCTGTCCGGAATAGCTCCAAAAGGTCATTTTTAGAAATCATCATAAGTGATCCCCTCCAATCTCAAAGTACAAGGCAATAACCTCGTCTTATTATAGTATAACATATTCTAAAGAAAAATCAATCATACGTAGTGAGGTCTGCAGGATTTTGTCAATAGAATAACCCTAGTCAAAACCCCCTCGTCGACAGAGGGGGGTATGAAATATTTAGCAGGGGATAGTGAACTTTTCCTCCTCTTCCAGAAGCGAATAGGGCTCGTGTAAACAATTCGCCATTAAAGAGAATAGTAATCCACCAGAAACAATTGCACTGCTATAAATAAGCTGCACAATACTAGCATTGTATCTCACGTTTAACGTGGCAATAGCATCGGCAAACGTTAGATAGTGTAATAGTGCAATGTTGGCGCTTCTGTTCAATGTGCTGAGCCTGCAACGAACTTTATGAAGCTCTGCTTCAATAGGAATTGAGCCGTCAGTCTCAGTAGTCTTGCAGAAAAGTTCTTTAACATCCTCAGGAATAACGGTGCAGCTTAGGTTAGAACTACTCGATGAAATGGCAACCAGACGAAGTAGAGCGAACAAATCGCAACAAGTCAATTTTACTTAAATCAAGAGTAGTTAAACAAAACTTAGCTACTCATGATAGATTCATTAAAAACGCCCCCTTTGCAGGGAGCGTCGGAGGTGTGTTGACGACGTATGATGTGGTGCTATCAGGCACCTAACCGTGGCCATAACAATGTACTTGCCCATATTAAGAACATGTGGTTGCGAGCTACGACTTCATGATCATATACGTACTGCATGATTGGCGCGTTAAAACATAGGCTTAGCATAGAGACTCTATCGCTATCTATGATAAACATAGCCATCTCGTGAAATGTCTTCTCGTGAAGCCGACCGATCATAGTGCTGACACGATCGCAATATGTATTGCTGGCCAACGCTTCCTTCAGCATGTGTTGTATGGCATCGTAGTTTGCTGTCTTGGTCTCTGTATCGTAGACGATGAATTCCAGAAAACTAAAGATATCGCAGCTTATCGCGAGGCGGCTTATCAAAAGATGGGCCATCTCGTCAGAAAGTGTGTTTTCGCGGGCCGACGATGACGCAATGACTAGAATAGTTTGAATGGTGGCGCTATTGAAGGAATTATAGCTACAATCATTCTGTCCATCAAATCCAACAGCGTCGAAAATTTTTTTTAGGCTTTCTGCGTCGTTCTCCGAGATAATTTTGTGTAACGTATCTCTTCCGATTACCAGCATGGCAATCCCTCCTAAATAAAAATACAAGGCCGAAACCTATCCTATAATTATACCACACTTCGTATAAAATGTCAATCATTAGTAAAATCCCCCTCTTAGAGAGGGGGATAGTTTGCGGAGTGATCAACTGCCGAAAATCTCTTCGAATGTCTTGAGCATGGGATTGATGGGCTCATGCAGGCAACTCGCCATAAAGGCAAACAGCATACCTGCTTGAAGATCTGTATGGTAGTATGCTAGACGCAGGATGTTGGCATTGTACATGACACTGAGCGATGTCATTTCCTCACCTCGAGCCAAAAAGCTTAGTACTGCTCTTGCTTCATCGCCGGTAAGCTTACTGAGCCTGTTCTGAACCCTGCGAAGCATGTCGCTATTGGGGGCTTTGGGATGTTCTCTCCCCATGCGAATGAAGAACAGTTTGATATCTTCGGGTAGAGCCGCATCGTTGGACACGATATTTACCGAGATGTTAATCAAGCGTAACAAAGGAAATATGTCGCAGCAACAAGCCAATCTTTTGATTAACTGTTCCTGCACATCTACGGGGACTTTGCAGACATTGCACATCGCGGCAATGGTACTCAACGTTATTTGTGTCAGGTATTTTGTGCCGGGTGTGTAGGGTGCCAAACCGTCGCCGTTCAGCCCGATGGTGTCAAGAAGTTTGATAAGCTTATCGAATTGTCTTTCCGTCATCATCTGAATAACTGTTTTCTCTGAAATATTGACCATTAAATGATCCCTCCTAAGTTAATATACGAGGTCGAAGCCTGCACTATAATTATACCACACTTCATACAAAATGTCAATCAGCCTCTGTAGATATTCCGCGCCAACGTAAGCAAAAAACCAACACAAAATCTTCAACGGTTCATCTTTTGTGGTATAATAACCATATGCAAGATGGAAGCATCTCACTAATCCGAGGTTTTTTCGTAAAAAATGGGTCATAATAACTCTAGCGGTAAACGTTATCATTATTGTCGGAGTTGTCGCAATTGCTATATATAATTCGACAAAAAACGCTATAATAAAATTCGTAATTGCCCCCATCGACGCGACGATCGCTGTAAATGGAAACAATAGCTATCACAACGGCTCTTATCAATTTCAGCCTGGCGACTATGAAGTGATTATCTCCCATGAAGGCTTGGATTCAAAAACATTCAATATCAACCTCCAGCCCAACGCCACTACTGCCGTCACAACCTTTTTGTCAGAAAATGGCAATTTCGATTATTACACATATAAAGACAATAACAGTTCTTACCTAATGCTCACTAGAATCGCATCCCCCAGCGACAACCAAACAACCGACGAAGACACTTCAGCAGAGGAATTCATTCTACAACAAGAGCAAAAAGATTCTATTAGTGACCTCACTCCGATCCGTTTTTCCATCTGCGGAATGCCAGCTACGCGCATTAATTGTGATGCAGTAGAAGTTAGATATGACTTTTCGGAAAAATGCAATAATCAAAAATGCCTAATCGTCAGAGGGCGAGAAGAATCTCTCACGGAAACTGTTATCGAAGAGCTGTCCAACCAGCTGACAAGCAGAGGTTATAATTTAAATGACTACGGATATATATATGAGCAAGACACCAAAATTTAATCACGAAAAAATCATACTAGTCTGTACCGAAATATTATTCAGTATCATTTTCGGTATAATGTCATCTGACATCAATACAAATGAAGCCCTTGGGCTGACCGATCAAGATCTTTCTGAATTTTCATAAAACGACATCTTATTCTACGACCCATCCGATTGTATTACTGTGTCATCCTCCGGTACTTTGAGTGCAAGTGGTGATTATGCTAAAGTCTTGCAAGCCAAAAACGCCAACGAATCAGTTTTCAATGTCGACAGCGGTAGCAAATGGGACGCAAGCTGGTCTGATGGCGACAAAGCAGGCATGAAAAAATTACTTGAGAATTACGGAGACCTAGCCTACCAATTAGGGGATGCGGTGGGTGCACCATGGGTCGCAATTATAGTTCAAATGAAATACGAAGACCCAATGTCCTGCTGTGGTGCGAATAATTTTTGGGGTAATGGTTGTGACGCCAATCACAGCAGCTACTGCGGAGCCTCAACTATACAGGGCAAAAACTTAGGCGAAGGTTTTGTGCAATATGGAGAGACACTGTCCAGCGACTGGTGTTCATCAGTTCGTGGAATATCAGACCCTAAAGAGTATCTCGAAAAACTTGGTCCATTGTGGGTGCAAGGCGATCCTAATGGCGCAGGATACACTAGTATTGAGTATATGAAGGACTCCATAGATTCCTTGCAGAGCTACATAGATTCATCAGAAGGGCAAGCAATCGTAAAAACCTTTGGCAACTACAGCGGGTCCTCCTCCTCTTCATCCTCTTCTTCGTCCTTGTCTTCTAACTCTGAATCTAGCCAGTCGATATCTGGTGACGATATTATCTGGATTGGCGATTCGGATTCGTCTACGGCGGGAGAAGCTTTGCTTGAGGAGACTTTTCCAGGTATAAAAAAAGGTGGCTACGGACCGACATTCAACACGCCAACCTCATATATACAAAGTTGTAAATTTATAGATCAGGATGGGTGCGGTAGTCAACCTAATGATTCTGGCTTAGAAATACTAAAGAGAATAATAAATGAAGGGAAAATGCGTAAGTACCTAGTTTTCGCACTAGGCGGTAATGGCGGTTGGGAACAAAGTACGATGGATAAATTTCTCAACCTAGTAGGAGAAGACACTAAAATAGTTCTCACTACCACCAAATATAGAAAAGGAGACTATACTGAAAGTAACAATCTTGTAAAAAAGATAGCAGAAGAACATTCTAACATCTATGTTGCAGATATAGCCGCAAATTATAAAGACGAATATATCGACAGCAGTGATATTGAATTCACAGAAGAAGGATCTAAAATGTTCGTTCAGACTATTAAAGATGCATTATTATCCGCTGGCGGCAGTTGTATAGACGGAGGTACTATTGCAGTTAAAGCCAAGGAATTAGCATGGCCTGAAGATAACGCAGACAAGGCGAAATCTAACCCAACAACGAGCTTTACTGAGGCTTCAGAAGATGTAGGAACTGATGGCACAGATGACTGTTTAACGTTTGTCAAAACCGTAATCTTATCGTCCGGTGCTGACGTTTCGTCCGAGCTAACAAGTGACAGCACAAAGAAAGAAATCGGCTTCACTGAATATCTAAAAGGGTCTGGCAAATGGAAAGAAATCACGGCTGATAAGACATCTGACCTTAAGCCGGGAGATATACTTGTGTCAGCAGTCGAAGGTGTTGGATATAATCATACGTTTGTATATCTTGGTAACAACGAAGTTGCCTCTGCGAATAAAGGGGTCCATTATGGTCGCATTGGGAGTTTGGAAAACGAGTGGTGTTCGGAATAGGGCGGTAATACTGCGTTTAAGTGCGTAGATAATCCCTTCCAGGTCTTTAGGATAGTAGATTCCGGTTGTGGGGATAAATGCACTACGTACGAAGGCGAATACCCGGAATATTTACAATGGGAAGAACCATGGGGTAGCGTGCCTTATAGTACAGACACGATAGCGCGCAGTGGCTGCGGCGCAGCTTCTATGGCTATGTTAGCCACCGTTGCCACTGGTCAAGATATTTATCCAAATGATATAGCCGATCTGCTAGGCGACCAGTATTATGATTCGGTTTCCCTGCACGAGCTCGACCCAAAGGTCGGTGAACATTATGGCTTTGAAGTCATAAAAGACGATTCATCTAGTGTCGAGGAGACCAAGACCAAGTTTCGCAAATATCTCAATGACGGCTATATGATACACTTTACTGGAGCAGGGTGTTATCCGGGCTTTGAATATGGTGGCGTTTGCTCCGCAGGTCATATCATCGGCCTCTTCAGCATAGAAGGAAACGACACAGTAATGCAGGCAAATCCTGCCTATGGCGGCAATCAAGAATCGTCCTTAGATGATGTCGCTAAAGCCAAAACCCTGTCCGCATTTACCGCAATTAAGGGTGGCAGTGGTAGCGGCAAGAACACCTGTGTTGGGCTATGCAACGGTACTGGCTCAAACGTCTCTGTTAGCATGGATGGCCTCACCGAAGAACAAGCCCAAAAAATCGCCGACTACTACAACAGCAACCAAGTCACTTCCTCAAACTTCATGGATGGAGTAATCCCGTCAGACTATGGCAAAGTTAACTGTGTTTCCTTTAGTTATTGGTTCGTCTCTGCCTTTACGGACGCACCAGAAAAAGGAGGCTCATCTGCCATAATAGGTGACGGTTCTTACATCGCAGATACCGGCCTGCCAAGCATCGGCTGGGAAACTGGTAATGACCCCACGCCATATAGTGTTTTTGGTGGTGCTGGTAGCAGCGCATGGTCACACACTGGTGTAGTGGTCGGCACTACTTCTGATGGCAACTACCTTACTATAGAAGCAGCTTACGGTCAGTACGATGCACGAGTAATGAGCAAGCCTGCGTCATACTTTGCTAGCGGCGTGGGTATTCTTGCGTATCCTGGTAGTCATTTCACCCCCAACGAAGGCCACCTAGGCAATAAATCCATTAAAGAAATAATAGGGAGCTAATTATGGCGCAAGATCAGAATTCAACAGAATACAAAATGCACGTCAGTATACCGGTCGTGGTATTTGTGATAGCTCAAATAATTCTTTTTATTTTTCTTGCAATCTCACTTCCAAAGTTATTCCAATCAGACGAAATCACTGACGAAGATCCTAGTCGTATCCCGATGGCGACTATCGATAACTATAATTCCGCCATACCAGAAAACTATTCTGGAAATGAAGAGCTCATAGAAAAAACTTTATTCCAGCTAATTCTCAGAAATTCTCCAGACAAAGATATTTCAAAATCAGTTAAAGCTACTGTCCGCGAAAATAGTGCAAAGACTGTATATTTCGAAGAGCAAAACATTGATTATTATAGTGCTATTATAGATATACCCGAGTTGGAGCAATCTTATTGGCTCTACAGTGAATACTCAAGCAGTAAAAACAATAAATACATAGACTATTCCAAGTCTTATAGATTCTTTTGTCTTGACGATTCTCAAGAAATTTTATACCCCACCTTTGATTGCAAAGACGATTTCGGGGTTAACGGCAAGTATGAGCTAGTCTCAGATTTAGTCCAGTTTTTTGACTTTAACAACTTTAGCCCTAGCTATTCGTCAGAGCGAAACAATAGCGAAATCAAGCTATACCCACATAATTACGATATAGACGTCGCCACTAAAGACTCTTATATCCAGCAGACGAGAGACGCCATATCTTCTCTCGGTGTCTCACCAGATTTATTTACCTATTACGTTGTTGACCTCCAAGATATCAACTATTCTTACCCTCCAAGATAGATGCACATCACATCATACAATACGCTCCGCTCCCAGGGTACGGGAGCCATGTGGGCATAACATTGTTATCCGCAGTTCCTATATATGGTTGGCAGGATTAGCGGCTCTTATTTACTTACCGGTACAAACTTTATTTCTTTGTCGCCATCTCTAAGCGTAAGAATATTCGCATTTTGGTCTAATTTGTATTCGTAGGTGTCATCCAGAGTATATAGCCATTCTGTTTCAATAATAAGCTTATCATCGTCTATCGCCCAGGTAAAATCATAGTCGTTAAGGTGGTTATTTGTAGTAAGCGTGCCCTTACCTATATCTGTAAAATCCCATATTACACTGCCACCTTCGCATATCACTGTAGAATTACCATCAGCATCTACGCACTTTGCATTGTCGCCGCATTTTGACTGTAAACAGTTATCGCCTTCGATCGTCCATTCGCCTACAGATACTAGATATTCCCCGTCTGCCACTCCGGGCTTAGCATTTAACCTAATTATCAAAAATACCGCACCAGCTACCAGTGCGATTAATCCCACCACTAATGTTATTATAGATATGCGCTTTTTATTCATAAGCACATTTTAGCAATAAAGTCGAGTTTTGACAAGATCTAGATACATTCTTGCCGCCTTGCGAAAATTAGTCAGCTCTTCTCCCTGTATCCTTTGATAATTCCCGCCGTTTGGTCTCTTGTATACCCCGGATGGGCGCACCTCATAGCGGATAGTCATTTCCTGTAATTTGCCAAATTGATCTACCCAATTTTCATGCCATATCCACACATTTTTCTTTGATGCGAAAAATTCCCTCTGGTGCCCCATGGGTATTGGCCCAAACAGAGTTCTGCCGAGTTCGGATTCTGCATTAATAAGGTCTGCCATGCTTAGCTTATTACTGTAGTGAAAAGAGTT
Organism: uncultured bacterium; assembly: GCA_902761145.1. Classification (GTDB taxonomy): domain Bacteria; phylum Patescibacteriota; class Saccharimonadia; order Saccharimonadales; family Saccharimonadaceae; genus Nanosyncoccus. Next base: position 121,950 of record CACWJA010000002.1, on the reverse strand, counting down.
CTTTTTTAAATGTTTCTTATGCGACATTTTTCTATCTCCTCTCCTATAGCGGTTAGCTCCTTATATATCGCAAGAGAATCCTCGGTAGCATCAAAATCATAAGCCTCACGTTTTGCGAAGGATGGTATTTTGTAGGCTAAATAATTGTCTTGCATTTTTAGTAGTCTCCTCCTCTATTAGTGTGTACTCTAGGCCTAGACGTGTGCCTAGCCACCTAGCTACGGCACTTACATAGGCCGGTTCATTAATTATACCACGAAATGGCACAGGAGTCAAGAACGGCGCGTCAGTTTCTAGTAAAATTCGCTCCAGAGGCGGTGTAGGAAGGGTGGAATATGTGGCAAGACCATTGACCCCCACATAAAAATCAGTCTCTGTAAGTATACGTTTTAGTATTTTTTTGCTATCCGTAAAACTATGCACTACGCCACGGATATTGGGGAAATTCCCCACCACTGGGAAGAAGTCATCAAAAGCCTCACGCACGTGAAAACTCACTGGTAGATTATTGTCTGCTGCTAGCTGCAGCATCTGTTCAAATAGCCGTATTTGTGCAGCACGATCATAGCCAGTATAGTGATAATCTAGCCCTACCTCGCCGATAGCTACAGGTGCATTCTTTTGGTCTTGAGCGGGGGTGGCACTAGTATCCTGGCGAAGGGGGGTCCGGAGGTTGGCAAACCGAGGTGTAGCGCGCGAGCCCCATGGCGATGGGAGCGAGCGACGCGCCCCCGAGCGGGATACTAGTGACAGGACCCCCGCATTGTTGCTGGCCGCATATTCCGGATGTATACCATAAGTCCAGTACACATTATCATGCTTAGCTGCAAATTCTGCCGCCGCTAGCGAATCGTCGTGATTAGTGCCTATGCATATCATCTGCTGCACATTGTTCTTACGTGCATTCTCTAGCATTTTCTCTGCTTGATCTTCGGTAAAAAACTCCCGATCATGCAGATGACAATGAGTATCAATTAACACGGTTTTCACGCTTTCGTTTGACTGGGTCTAGCTGACGCTTGCGTAGACGTAGCGACTGTGGCGTGACTTCTAGTAACTCGTCATCTAGCAAGAAATCTAGGCACTGCTCTAGGGACAGCTGTGTATATGGCGTGAGCTGTATAGCGCCATCGCTGGCGTGCGTCCGCATATTAGTAAGCTGCTTCTCACGGCAGATATTTATGTCTAGATCGTCTTTTTTGTTGGATAGCCCCACTATCATGCCCTGGTATACAGGTACTTGTGGCGGGATATATAGTGTACCACGCGCTTGGGCTGCATCTAGCGCATAGGCAGTAGATGTGCCAGTTTCAAATGATATCAATGCGCCATTTCGCTCTGGCTTGTACTTAGCATCAGCTGGCTGGTAGCCCGCTGGAATACTAGACATTATCACGGTGCCTTTGGTAGCGGTGAGTAGACTATTGCGTAGGCCAATAAGTGCGGCGGTAGAGATATGATAGACGAACCTAGTAGCGCCAGATGTAGTGAGCTCCTGCGATACTAGCTCGGCACGTCGCACACCTAGCTCTTGGCTAACTGCACCTACGTACTCTGGCGCTACCTCTATAGTGAGGTCCTCTACCGGCTCGCATTTTACTCCGTCGATAGTCTTGTATACCACCTCTGGTCGACCTACTTCTAGCTCGTAGCCTTCGCGGCGCATGGTTTCTATTAGTACGGACAAGTGCAGCTCACCGCGCCCAGATACCTTATATCCTAGGCCATCTGGCTGGATCTTGAGGGCGATATTGGTCTCTAGCTCACGTTCTAGCCGCTCGGCTATTTGTCGTGAGGTAGTAAATTCACCTTCGCGCCCTTTGAGTGGTGAAGTGTTCGGGCCGATGTATATAGATAGTGTTGGCGCCTCTAGCTCTATAGTAGGTAGAGCCTCTGGATCGTCTCCAGTAGCTATGGTATCGCCTATATTGGCCTCTGCCACACCAGTAATAGCTACTATATCACCTGCTATCGCCTCTGGCACTTCTTCCTTGCCGAGACCGCGGTATACGAATATTTTTTCTATTTTGCCAGTTTTTGTAGTATCGTTTTGTAATATTTTTACACTTTCGCCTTTTTTCAGCTTCCCGCGGAATATCTTGCCTATACAGTATTTACCTAGGTAATTATCCGCCGCGAGTGCCGCCACTAGCAGCTGTGCCGAGGTAGAGTCAGTATCTACGCTAGGTGCTGGTATATCATTGATGATGGCTTCAAATATCACATGCATGTCGTCGTCTAGTGTGGTGGTACGGCCAGCTCGGCCTTCGCGCGCTACGGCGTAGTATATCGGATAGTTGAGCTGCGCTTCGTCGGTAGCTAGCTCTAGAAATAAGCTCTCTATCTCGTCCTTTACCTCGTCTATCCTGGCAGCAGGCTTGTCTATTTTATTGATCACTACCACCGGGCGGAGCTTCAGCGCTAGGGCTTTTTGCAATACGAATTTTGTCTGTGGCATCGGGCCTTCTTGGGCATCTACTATCAGTAGCACTCCGTCCGCCATATTTAGTGTGCGCTCTACTTCGCCAGAAAAGTCCGCGTGCCCGGGAGTGTCGATAATGTTTATTTTATATCCATCATAGTACACGCAGGTCTGCTTGGCAGTGATGGTGATCCCCCGTTCGTGCTCTTGGTCCATACTGTCCATTATCAGGGTCTGCTCCATCTCGGCCTGGTTATCACGGAATGTTCGTGACTGCTTGAGCAGGCCATCTACTAAGGTGGTCTTACCGTGGTCTACGTGCGCTATGATAGCCACGTTCCGTATCTTGTCTTTAGAAATAGTCATATCCTTACATTATACCACATATTACGTCAAAAATCAAGACTAGCATTAGCACAATAGTAATGTTACAATGTACTTGTGGATAAAATTATAGGAGTTATTTAATGAAACCTAGCTACCAGACATCAAAGCTAGAAAAATTACTACATCGCACCACTGCGGGGCTTTTTGCTCTCAGCGCGGTGTGTTTTATGGTATATACTACCGAACTAAATTACGCCCATGCAGATGACGAAGACCTCGGCTCTGCTAGTAGTAGCCTAGATGCATCAGTCACAGTAGGTACCGCCTGCAACTTTTCTAGTAATGTAGATAACCAACATAATGCCACCATCACAAATGGCGTCAATAGCACCGATATAGGTAAGACCACTCTAAATGTCACTTGTAATGATCAAGGAGGCTACGCAGTCTATGCTATAGGCTACACTAATGATGAATATGGTAATACCTCACTAAAGTCCAGTATCTCAGACGATTATAATATATCTACAGGTACGTCTACTTCTGGCAATACTAGTAATTGGTCTATGAAACTATCCACGGTACCAGGCACTACTACAGCCACCATAGAAAATGGTTACAACAATTACCACATAGTCCCAGACGACTATACAAAAGTAGCTACATTAAACACTATTACCAACCCGGGCACCTCTACTACCGGCTCATCCATCTCCACCACCTACCAAGCCTACGTCTCCCCTGCCCAACCAGCCGGTACATACAGCGGCAAGGTCAAGTATGCTCTTGTCCATCCTTCCACTGCTCCCACACCAGAAAAACCAAAAACCATAAATGACCTTACCTATATGCAAGATCTCGCTACATTATCTGTAGAGGATAAAACAAGTGTACTGAACTCCATGACAGAAGAGCAACAATATCGGCTAAAAGATAGCCGTGATCAGAAAGATTACTATATTTCAAAACTCAAAGATGGCAACATCTGGATGACTCAAAACCTAGACCTAGACATAGAAGCCGGCAGGACCTACACCAGTGCAGATACAGACCTAGCTAACTCTAGCATAGGTACTACCTGGACTCCTACTTCTAGTGAGGCCACATATCCTACTGGCACCACTACTTGGAATGGTTCAACTACCACTCCAGAATCCTACGACCCAGGTGACCTCTACTGGGATGGCACATTGTATACAAACTATGATGGCAACCTAAATAACGAAACTGTGACAGACCCATCTCAAACATCTGGTGGTACTCACTACCACATCGGCAACTATTACAACTGGATTGCTGCTGTAGCAATGAACGATTCTAGCTCTTATACTTCACAATACGCAGATGTAAACCAATCCATCTGCCCAGCTGGCTGGAGGCTACCTAACCTAAGTGAAGACAAATCTTACCAGAACCCAATAAATGCACAAGGTTTGACTGCTGGTACTAGTGGTAATATTCAGAACAGCCCCGTCTATTTTGTGTATGGTGGATACTGGAGCGGTCGCTCCTACAGCGTTGGGGGCGATGGCCGCTACTGGTCTAATGTAGCGGTCAGTAGTAGCGACGACTCGTACTTCTTGCACTTCAATATATACGGCTATCTGAACCCTCAGCTCGGAAAGGATAGGATCGTTGGCTCCTCATTACGTTGTATAGCTAGGTAGGTTTGGCGGTTTCTGCTTCCAGCCTTGTCAGCCTTTGTCTCGTAAAATAGCCGCCCCGCCCCCGACCCCCTCTAATATGTATTCGTCTTCTGCCAGAGCCTCAGGCAATCAAAATAACCCCTTTCGGAGCATAATGAGATTTAGACCAGATTTGTTTGGCATAATTTTCATCAACTTAGCAATGGAAAAATGTCCCTAGCGTTAGCGACTAAAGACATTTTTTCTTGCCCTACATGTCCCTAGCGTTAGCGACTAAAGACATTTTTTCTTGCCCTACGTTGTGAAAATTATAAGCCAAACAAGTCCGAGCGACGGAAGGGGTTATTTTGATTGCCCATACTCGACAATCTCCCATTACTCAGCTTCCGAAATACAGTGAACTATGCAACAACAATACGACTTTCTCTCACTGTCAGAAAAACACGTGCCGCCAGGACCCGCAATGCTCAGTGCGCAATATGAATTAAAATGCGAGTAAATAGCAAAAATGCTATAATATACATTATGTCCAAATCTTTTCGACCAGAAACTTACGATCCTCCCCGCTGCTGGGTGGGGGATACACAAAAGATTATTTACGCTACGCGCGAAGAAGCCGAGGCAGCTGCCCGCGTAGCCGAGCACGACCACCACACCGGCCCACTAGGAGTGTACAAATGCGACTACGGCGATCACTATCATCTCACATCCGTATGAGCACTATATAATCCACCAATGTTGCGGCTATTGTTTGCCACTGTTTGGCGCTTTTGGCATAGCAATTGCGTGATTTGCAGAACTGGCCTCGCCATATCCAAATTCCACAGTTTTTACTTTTACGGGAATATTCACTGTCGCAGTCTCGCCCCGTATATCATCACCTAGCGGTATCAATGAGATGGTATTCTCTACTGATCTATCTAGATTGCTAATAGTAATAGAAGTATCCTCGGTAACACCCAGAATCGTGTCATTTAGCACTACCATAGTGCGTGTGCCAGTAGTGGTGAAGGTAATGGCGGCTTCGGTATCGCTAGGGTATTCCGTCGAGATAATCTCTAGTGTAGGCTTGTCTATCGGCGCGCCTTCCTCTACTCGTGGCAAGCTATCGTAGCGCTCCATGATGTAGTCGGTGAGTAAGTTTAGCTCGTCCAGATTTGTCACCACTTTACCATCTGTGGCGGTAGCTAGCCCTATGTAACTATCAGCATAATCGTTATTCGTAATGATGTAGAAGTTCACTGGGTCGATCTTCTTGCTGACGGCTACTACCTCGTCAAACGTCACCCCGTCACGGTCTGGCGCCAAGAAATCTGCGTCCGTGAGTACCACCAGCGACTTAGTGGACCCGTACTTCCATTTTAGGTCTTTCATCACGTGCAGCGAGCCAGATAGTAGTGATTCTGGTGTATCGCCGCCATTGGCAGCATGTATATTATTTAGCCCAGCCTGAAATATCTCTAGTGTGCAAGTATCAAAATCGCAATGCTTCACTGGCGTATAAGGGTCGCCCAAATCGCGATAGTCATATAGAGCCACGCGCCCACCAGAATCCAATGTCTCTTTGGCTAGCCTCAAGGCCTCATCTTTGTATTTTTCTATCATATCAGACATTGAGCCAGTAGAATCTATCAATATCGCCGTATCATGTAAGGACGAGATGTGGTTCTCTAGGCCAAATGCCTCGGTAATCTTATAAAAGATTACCTTCGAAGCATCTTCGTATAGCTGGTCAGCCACGTAGGCAACATGATCACCGATACTTAAATGTGAGCTACAGAAAACATCACGTTTATTGCACCAAGTGCCTACTTTACCCACTAGCGCTGCTGGCTCGTATGGTATATAAGCACCAAGTAACCCCTTATATGCCTGACAATCTGGCACATACATACGATAGTCAGACAGATTGCTGCCGCTGCATGCGGCTGGCATAATTCCAGCACCTTCTGGCAAATAAATCTTTGGATCGCCAAAGGTAGCTGCATATATCAATTTATTAGAATTTAGACTCCCCAGGGATTTAGATATTACCATTGCGCCCTGCGAGTATCCGCCTAGTACATATCTGGTATGCGAACAACTGTCATTATTTACGGTCTTTATCAGATTCTCTACTCCAGTATTAACACTAGCACCAAACTCATATGCATCGCCAGATCCAATATATGCCCCTACTGTAGTACCTATATTGTCTAGACCCACGCCTACTGCTGGGTAATCAAGATCCACAAAATCATAACTCAGCGATGTGGTGGAAAGTTTGCTTTCAACTGCAGTTTTAAAGGCCAGATAATTTTGGTCGTTCCATCGTTCCCCACCCGATCCTCGTGCAAATACTACTCGTACATCAGGGCAGCCTCCCGCTTGCACGATCTTTTGTGGGGCTATACCACCAGCAAGAAGTGCTAGCAGCGCCACTAGGTATCTAACTTTAATTATTTTTGCCCTACCACCTATAGCCTTGGTTCGTATTTTACGAACTGGATGTTCAACGGTCTCGTCAGAATTTCCTCGCTTGACTTCCGACATAATTCTCCTCTTTAAATTATGGTATAAAATAAAACATATTATTGTAAAAATTACAACCCCCAAGTGAAGATGCAGTTTCTGGTAGCCAGAAATGAATAACAAGGTTATATTATCTACTACAATTGAGGAACATTAAGGCAAAATTTACCTTTAGGTAGATTTTGCCGCCGTAAGCCCCTTGGGACGCTCTAGCGAAGCAAAGCGAGCGTTAGGGGCGGAGTGATGTGGTAAAATTATTTACTACATCACGTAGCTTCCGAAATGCAGTAGATAATGTAACTGCTACACGATACTTATCTATAGTCTCCAAGATGCAACAGACAATGCAAAGCATACAAGATGTAGTATATTGAATTATACAATAGAGTTACAGTATGATATAATAAACCCAACTTGGAGGAAATATGACGGGCAAACAGCACGAATGGGACGAATATTTTATGAAGATCGCCGAGACTGCGGCCATGAAGTCCAAAGACCCATCTAGCAAAATGGGCTGCGTAATAGTAGATGCTAATAAACGCGTAGTATCGCTGGGTTACAACGGCATGTTACAAGGCGCCGACGAGTCCAAAATGACGCTATCCGAGCGCCCCATGAAATATTATTTTTCCATTCATTCCGAGATGAATGCTCTTATCTTTGCTCATCAAGATCTTACTGGCTGCACTGTGTATAATCGTGTCGCCACCTGCGACAACTGCCTCAAATACTGTTTGCAGGCTGGTATTAAGCGCTTCGTATACAAGGAGCTACGCGTACACTCACACTCTACCGATCCTACGAAATCTATGACTAATATAGATACAGACGAAGCCGTTATACGCTTGTTGTCGTCGATGCCAGACGTCAAGACGCTCAACCTCACCAACGGCAAGACATATATCGAAGATATACTAGATGATTATCCCAAAGATTCCAAAGAATACAAAAGATTAATCAAATGGGTTTAGTATCTAAGTTACCAAACGATCTCTTTTAAATTATTACTTTTCAAGAATTCATTTGTTTTGGAGAAATGGTGGTTACCAAAAAATCCAGCATGCGCAGATAGCGGTGACGGATGCGGCGATTCTAATATTAGATGTTTATTGCTATCTATTAGTGATTTTTTGTTCCTCGCATCCCTCCCCCATAATATAAATACTAGATGCGGACGAGTATCATTTAGGTATTTTATCACTTCTGTCGTAAAAATCTCCCAACCCTTACCGCTATGCGATTTTGGCTTATGCGCTTCTACAGTAAGAACGGTGTTTAATAATAGTACGCCTTGTTTTTGCCAGCTTCTTAGGCTTCCCGAAGTATTGGTATGTCGCCCGATGTCGCTATCTATTTCCTTGTATATATTGATTAGCGACGGTGGTATTGGTTGTGATCGTGGCACAGAAAAAGCAAGCCCCTCAGCTGCACCTGGAGTATGATACGGGTCTTGCCCTAGTATTACAACTTTCACTTCGTTTAGATCTGTAGCAAACGCCGAAAACACTAGCTGCTTAGGCGGAAATATCGTCTTGGTGTCATACTCTGCGTGTAAAAACTCCGACAGTTCCTTGAAATAAGGCTTCTCAAATTCTGATTTTAAAAAAGGTTTCCAGCTCTCGTGCATGAACATATTATATATCAATATCGTCTAATAATCTATTCCATTGAAGCACTGCTGTATAATTCACCGGTATTGAGGAATATTAAGGCCAAACTTAGCTTTAGCGAGTTTGGCCGCCGAAGGGGCGGAGTGATGTGATAATATTTTTTTCTATCACATCACGTAGCTTCCGAAATACGGTGAATTATAAAGCAAAACCAAACATTGAGTTGTCGCTATGTTATAATTATTCAAAGAGGTATTATGGCGAAACTATATTTTAGGTACGGGGCTATGGGGTGTGGCAAGACCATGCAGCTTTTGCAAGTGGCGTTCAACTATGAAGAGCGCGGCCATAAAGTCTGCGTAATCAAGCCAGCTACTGACACCAAGAACGGCACCAAGTTACTTACACGCATTGGTCCAGAACGCGAGACAGATATTTGCTTTACGCGCGACATGGATCTCTACGATATTATTGCTAAGCGATTTTCAAAAGTCAGCTGCATACTGGTAGATGAGGCACATTTTATGACGCCAGAACAGGTAGATCAGCTAATGCTCATCACGATCGACCTAGATATACCAGTAATGGCCTACGGATTGCGGCTAAACTTCCGCCAAAAAGACAATGGCTTCGAAGGTGCCACTAGATTACTGCAAATTGCGCATGACATAGAGGAAATCAAGACTATCTGTGAATGTGGCCGCAAAGCCACGCGCAATACCAGATTCCTAGATGGGAATCTAGTAATCGACGGTCCAGACATTCTCATAGACGACGGCACTACGGATATAGAATACCGCGCACTTTGCCCAGCTTGCTACGAAAAATACCTTCATAAAAGCGCGCATCAAAGTTCCGATATTGCCCCTGTTAATAGCAAAAAGGAGAGCAAATAATGCATATCGTGATAGAAGGGCAAGACGGTACCGGCAAAGATACTCAGGCCAAGCTGGTTGCTGATTACTTTAAAAAACAAGGCAAAGAAGTCGCCTTTTATGCTGAGTCTGGTACTGGCAGTGATGATGAATTTGTTTCCGAGATCGCCAAGCTAAACTACGGTTCTAATCAAGACATCGATCACCGTACCAGAGTACTGCTATACTTGATTAACCGTTATGAACAGTGGCGTAAGCTAGCCGAGCCCACCCTGAAGCGTGGCGGTGTGGTAGTGACGGCACGCAGTTGGCTTTCGACTCTCATCTACGAGGGCTATGGCGCTGGCGTTAGCCGCTCCGTGATAGTAAAAGCACACAAGGCTATCATGCCACCAAGATATTTTACTCCAGACAAAATAGCCATACTTACACTTAGCCGCAAAGAGCAGGTAAAGCGCCTAGGTATACAGGCAGACAAAAAATGGGATCGCAAAACCGAAGTATGGAAATCTAAAGGTGACGCTTTTCAGCAAAAAATAAATCCAGCCTATCTCAAGGTAGCTAAAGAATACAATATTCCCACCATCGATGCCTCCGGCACTATTGAAGAGGTATTTACTAAAATCAAAAAAACATTTAATATCTAGCATTAAAACATCGTCTCGTAGTATTGTTTGTTAGTATTGAGAGGTATTAAGGTCAAACTTGACCTTAGTAAGCTTTATCGCTGGAGGAGTGAAGTGTATTTATATTATCTACTACAATTGAGGAACATTAAGACCAAACTTGGCTTTAGCGAGTTTGGTCGCCGGAGGGGCGAAGTGATATGGTAAAATTACTTACCATATCACGTAGCTTCCGAAATGTAGTAGATAATGTAACTACCATGCAGTGTTCATCCGTAGTTTCCAAGATACAGTAAAATGCAGTATAAAATTAATTCTCCGCAAATTGCGAATTATATAGCTCTGCGTAGAACCCTTTTTGTTTTAGGAGCTCAGCATGATTCCCCTGTTCTACTATGTTGCCGTCTTTCATTACGAGGATAAGGTCAGAATTGCGGATAGTGGATAGCCGATGCGCTATTACAAAAGATGTTCTGCCGTGGGTAAGTTTTTCAAAAGAATCTTGTATTAGCTGTTCGGTACGCGTATCTACATTGGATGTAGCCTCGTCAAGTATCATCATTGGCGGATTTGCCACCATAGCGCGCGCTATAGTGATAAGCTGTTTTTCACCAGCAGAAATATTGTCAGAATCTTCAGATATTTCTGAGCGATATGCGTGCGGCAAAGCTTCTATCACGTGATGTATATTACTAGCCTTGGCTGCGCGTTTTATGTCCTCTAATGTAGCTTTTTGATTGCCGTATCGCAAGTTCTCCTCTACCGTACCATTAAATAACCAGGTGTCTTGGAGTACCATGCCAAATAATTTCCTCACGTCTGCCCGCTTCATCTCGCGTGTAGGTATGCCGTCTATAGTGATATAGCCTGAATTGGGATCATAAAATCTCATTAGTAAATTAATAATAGTAGTTTTTCCAGCCCCAGTCGGCCCCACTATCGCTACTTTCATACCCGGCTTTACTTTTACAGAAAAATTCTTTATTATTGGCGTATTATTGAGGTAGCCAAAGTTTACGTCGTGGAATTCCACCTCGCCCTTGACCTTTTCTATGGTCTGAGCTGGTTCTGGATCTGGTTCTTCTTCCGGCTCATTTAGGAATTCAAAGATTCTTTCGCTAGATGCCAATAAACTTTGAATCGTAGATGTAGTAGATGCTATTTCGGTAATAGGTCTATTAAATCTAGATACGTATTGTATAAATGCTTGCAATGCTCCAATAGTCAATTGTCCACTAATAGTAAAAATTCCACCAAGTACAGCTATGGCCACATACCCAAGGTTGGTGAATATATGTGTAACCGGGAAAGATAAAGATGACAAAAATTGCGCTCTCATGGTGATTTTAGTAAGTTTTTGATTAACCTCTCCAAATTCCCGTATAGACGTAGCCTCATGCGAATTGGATTTGATAATTATTTGGCCAGAATAGTCTTCTTCTATACGACTATTGAGCGCGCCAAGAGTAGTTTGACGATCTACGAAATATTTTTGTGCGTGCCCCATTATTTTTCCTACTACTATTACTGATATTGGCACCACCACAAAAGAAATAAGAGACAACGGTACGGAAATGGTTAGCATTATTATCATTATGCCCACTAGCATGGTAAAACTTAATGATACGTCAGTAACCTCCTGCGACAATGAAGTCGCAATTACTTCTATATCATTAGTCATTCTAGATAATGTGTCGCCGTATTGATTTTTATCAAAATACGCTATTGGCAACCTGGATATCTTGCCTATCATTTGGTTACGTAGATCTCGCGTATACTTGGCTGATACTATGGTTAGAATATACGCTTGGATATAATTAAGTACGGCGGAAGACACAAATAACCCGACTACTAACCATACTTTGCCTATAATAGTACCAAAATCAATGTTCGGGAAAGTGTCTACGGCGATATTTGTCATATCTCCAAGTATTTTAGGAATAAATATCCCGAGTACTGCAGACCCCATCGCAAGGACAACGGATAATATTAATAACCCGCGGTACTTTTTGATAGAAACCAAAAATTTCATAAAAGCTTTTGCTGTATCGCCAGCGCTCTTTTTTTGCTTTGGCGCTCCACTCATTCCGTGATTATGCATTTGCCATCCTTATCTCTTTTTCAAACTCTTTATCGGACAACTGCGATTTTACGATGTCTTTGTATACTTTACATTTTTGTAACAGCTCTACATGCGTGCCCTTCCCCACTATCTTACCCTCATCCAATACTACTATTTGATCGGCATTTTTGATAGTATTTACACGTTGAGCCACCACTAGTACGACCATGTCTTTAGTGATTGGATGTAGTGCCTCGCGCAGCTTTGCGTCCGTCTTCATGTCAAGCGCTGAAAAAGAATCATCGAATATGAATATATCAGGGTTTTTACATACAGCGCGCGCTATGGATAGTCGCTGTTTTTGGCCGCCAGATACATTAGTGCCACCTTGAGCAATATGTGCGTTGTACCCACCAGATAGTTTTTCGATGAACTTATTAGCCTGTGCTATTCTCGCCGCATCTTTTACTTGATCCATAGTAGCGTTTGGCGCACCAAACATAATATTACTTTTTACGGTACCAGCAAATAGCAATCCACGCTGTGGTACCAGGCCAATACGCTTCATAAGATCATCCTTCTGATAATCTTTGACGTTAATACCATTCACGAGTATCTCGCCACTAGTGACTTCATAGAATCTAGGCACCAGATTGATCAAAGTAGACTTTCCAGATCCAGTAGAACCTATAAACGCCGTGGATTCCCCAGCTTTAGCAGTGAAAGTGATATTGTCTAGCATTTTTTCTTCTGCGCCTGGGTAGCGAAAATCAACATTACGAAACTCTACAGACGCAACTTTGCTAGGAATACCATTTGTTTCCGTCCTCCACTGTATTTTAGGCTTAATTTTAAGTACTTCATTAATACGCCCAGCGCAAACATTCGCGCGCGGGATCATTACAAACATCATCGACATCATTAAGAATGACATCATCACGAAGCTCACATACTGCGCAAATGCCGACATGTCACCGAGATAGCTGAAATCTTTATTAAGCAAAGTAATGCCAATATACGTACACAGTAGTGTAAGCCCATTAAAAATAATATTAATTAGGGGTCCAGCCAGTTTAAGTATTTTATCCAAGTAAATAGATAATTTTGTCAGATCATCGTTGGTGCTTTCAAATTTTTCTCTCTCCAAGCTTTCGTTGTTAAAGGCTCTGATTACGCGTAGTCCAGTGAGATTTTCTCGCGTGATGAGAGTAATTCTGTCTAATAATTTTTGATAAATCTTGAATTTCGGTATCACCATCATCATTATTATCACAACGGAAGTTACGATGGCGGCAATCCCAACAGCCATTATCCAAGTCATGTCGGGTGCGGTCCGTATGGCCATAATTAATGACACTATACAGAACATAGGCGCAAGCAGCATCACGGACAGCATCATCATTGTCACCTGCTGCACTTGATTTACATCATTGGTGGTACGGTTGATAAGTGAAGCAGTGCTATAGTTCCTAATATCTGCCATATTAAGACTTGTCACCTTCTTATATAGGTCGTCACGTATATCTCTGGCAAAATTCGCACCAACTTTTGCCGACAAAAAACTAGATGCCAGTGCGCACATTGCCGATAATATAGCTATGCCCACCATCACTAACCCAGTCTGCCAAATATAATCGGTGTTTTCGGCCGCTATTCCGTTATTAATAATGTCAGCCATCAATGCAGGCAATTGCAAAGTGCCAAAAACCTCTCCGCCAGTAGCGAGCATTAACAGTGCCACCTGCCACCAATATGGTTTAAGATATCTAAATAATTTAAGCATAATTTATCATCACATTATATCATACTACTTGCAGACACCTGCCTTTAAGTCGTTTATGAGTCCGCGCGCCTTTAGATAGTGCTCCAGAGAATCATATTCTCTATTATTATACTTACCTGTGGCTATATTAGTGGCATGCTCGATCCCTACGTAGCGGTAATGCCAAGTCTCGTATAGCCCAGTTGAGCCGTTTTCATCTACATTGAGTGGATCACTCATTGATCCACCTGCCCATGCCTCTGGGAATCTATCAATAAACCCATATTTATACGAATTAGCCTTTAGCCATTGCCAATCCACGTGTTGAGCATAATTATCTGTATTTAATTCTTCCCCATAGGATGGGTCTAATAAATCGCAAGTTAGCCCTGTATGGTGGTCGCTTTCTCCAGTAGAGGCACAAAGTCTACCACAGTTAGTGCCCACGGCACGAAAGCATGATCTGGTTTCTAGGGTATGACCAGGATATTCTGCTTCATACGCCTTGACCATGTCATTAATATGTGTAGCAGCATCTGCATCTAACAAGTTATCTCCATTGCCAGGATTACCTTCTACTATCCCATAAAGAGAATAAATACTTACTAACTCCGACTTTCTGGCTGCAATAAAATCAGTCTCCACGGGAAAATTTGGATTAACCAACATCAGAGAGCCATATTTTATGGTGCAGTTATCGGAATTTGCCCCCGTGATGGGTACCAGTGTTGCTGGATCTATTTCTGTATTTACCTGCTGTATATCTCTAGAAGGCTGACCAGGCTCCACCGGCGCATCAGTGTCTTCTGCGGTTGCGACATGCTGTGCTGGCTCACTATATTGCCAGCCGAATGCGTGCCGAACCTTGTCGAATAAACTAGGCTCCATATTGTATTCTTCGGCGGAGACATTTATATTATATATGCTCGAGCCAATAGTGATTTTTAACATCCCACTTTGCCCCGTCATATTTAGATCAATGTTTGTTATTGCATCATTCCACCCTATCCCATACACATCTTCGGTGGCGGTAATAATAATTTTTCCAGTCCACCAACTATCCAAATATCCAACTTCGTCGCCAGCTGAGACTATTTTCGCAACCGGAGCTTCGCTTTGCATTGTCTTAGTTACTTCTAAACTATGCGTAAAAGATACTTCTCTACTAGGTGCTCCCATTAGTGTAGTAACAATAATATGGTTGCCTTCTCTGTATCCAGATGTAAGGCAATATCCGGAAGCGTCTCCAGCATAGCCAGTTTTCACACCGCTAATATTATATTGTCCCAGAATAGCATTTGTGTTTGCTAGCTTGCCAGCTACAGGAACTTCGTATTCTTGTAATGACACTATCTCTCCGAGTATTGGGTCCATCATCGCACGTGTACCTATCTTAGCCAAATCGCTAGCCGAGCTAGTAGTGCTTTCGTCAAAACCACTGGCGTCAATCCCTACTCTGGTATTTCCGAGCCCCCAGCCTCCGAGCATTTCATTTGCATAATCCTGATAATCGTCTAATGATCCAAAAGCCCAGATGGCTAATGTGTCTGCCATATTATTGCTAGATGCTAGCATTACAGATACGAGTGCATCGTATTCGCTGATTTCTTCCCCTACTTCCACTGCCGACGTAGACCCGTCATTTTTAAGGTATTCCTGATATATGTGATAAAACTCATCATTTATTGTGATTATTTCGCCTTTTTCACCAAGATTAAAAGGTTTTTCTTGCATGACGGCTAATGCCAGTATCATTTTAGCCATACTTGCGGTAGGGCGAATTTCTTGAGATTTTTGCCCAGCAACTATCTCACCATCTATCGCTACGGCATAAGTTCCAGTGTCTAGGCGTGGCAAGTTTTCCAAGCTTGCAAACTTTGGTAGCTTATAAGTGACTTCCACCGCCAGGCCACCACTGGTTGTTGCTACCCTCATCAACAGCCAAGTAGTAAAAGCTATAGCCAGCCCGCACGCGAGCATGCATATCAGACGAGATGCTTTAAGTGTCCTGCTTCTTTTTTTCACTATGTTTTTTCTCCTTAATCTTTTCTCGATGCATACTATAGTAAGTAATCGGCCCCATTATTATATATATGTAATAAGAGAATAGCCTCCATACGAGCATTGCCCAGAAGACATACCCCTCAGACAATGCAGAAAATACTACGAAGAACGTTCCTTCGGCCGCACCAGCGTTGCCTGGCGTAGGCACAAAATACACAGCACTTGTAATAGCTACGGTAGTTACAAAACACGGTAAGAAATCTACTTCTCCGCCAAAAGCTGTCAATACGAAAAAAGGTATCATAGATACCAAGGCGTTAAATCCTATCGACATCGCAATAGTCTTGGCAAATAGTCCTCGTGTTTTCAGTATAAGTCTTACAGATTTCGCATATTCGTTCACTTCGTGCTCAGTCTTTTGTATTACTTTGTCACGGTCTTTGACAATGTGCATTTTAGCTAGCAACTTTACTCCAGCCTTAATGAATTCCGCCATAGCCTTCGGTAAAAAAGTCGCCAACATCACAGATATTGGCCAAAAAGAATAAAACAACAGTCCAAAACACGCTGTGGCTATAAGCGCCGCATTGTCAATGCTTAGGCTCCCAAACAAAAAACACAAAACAGCTATTATCATGAAGCCAATTTGCCCGGAGATCATGCCAATTATTGGTATAGTAGTAGCAAATCCGCTCGGTAGATTACCGTTTTTATGCATATAATAAATCTGGAAAGGTTGACCACCGATAGCCGCAGGCGTGATGTTGTCATAATATTTACCGAGTATCACTGTGCGCCTTGCAATTTTTCGTGCATGCTTAATGTCAAAATCTTTCCTGCCGCGAGACACCTCCTTCATCATTAAGGTGTATTTGCCGACTTCTAACATCAGCGCCACCACAAAGCATAGAGTAGCAGGTATTAGTAGCCACCAATTAATCTTAACTTCCGATAGTTCCGCTGCATTTTTAGAATTTCCGAATTCCGATGCAGCAGTCGCTGCTATCACAACAACATTTATCAGAATAAACACTATTATCAAAAGAGGACGCCGAAAAAACTTTTTCTGCAAAACTTTTTGTTTTTCCTTTGACGGTGGCAAGTCTGACATTTTAATCCCGAAGAGCCTTAATATTAGGATATTCTTCTACTAGTACGCGTATACACCCTGCTATAGGTATAGCAATAATTGCCCCAAGCAATCCAAACATATACATGCCTATAGTTACTGCACACAGTATTAGTAGAGGCTTCAATTTGAGTGCATCACCCTGTATCTTAGGAGAAATAACGTTGTTCTCTATTTGAGAATAAACTATATATATGATAGCAAAAGTTAGGCCTGCTACAGGATTTGAGAATAATAGAATCAAGGTTACGAGTGTCCCACCTATAAATTGGCCAAACATCGGTATTAGGTAGAATGTCATTGTGATCATTCCCATCGGCAAAGCTAACGATTGTGAGAACCCAAATATCAAGGACAGTACAAGCACCATCACTGCAGCAGCACACCCGTCTGTTATCGCCACTACTACCTGCCGTGACACATAAATAGATACGACATTAGCCATCTTACTAACTATCCGCTTAGCAACACTTACGGACTTGTTCTCTTTATCTTCCCCACTTATACCTTTCCAGAAGGTATTTACCATATTTGGCCCCTCCAATAGGAACAGTAATGTCAACACGAGAATTAATACTATTTTCATAATAATATCCGCGACTCCACTTACACTAGATATTAGATTATTGCCAAGGACACTTAGCATATCGTTAGACAGCCCGGAAACCGCGTTAGTTATTTCACCCTCCAAGTTGCCTATGCCAATACTCCTGCCGAAGCTATTGACGCCATCCCAGCCCCCAAGCGTGGTTTCAAAAGTTTCCGGAAAGTGTTGGATAAATCTTGCGGTCTCATTTACCACTACTGGACCTACTATGGAAATAATCGCTCCAATCACTAATACTACTATTAAATAGGCGAACACTGCAGATAATTTTTGATGTTTTTTGTCTCTGCCAAAATGTCTGGTGAAAAAGTTATTTACCTTATGTACTAAAGGCTTTAACGCTAGCGCCAAGAAAATAGATATACCGATAATTACCAGCCCAACAATAGCCTTGTCTATCAAAAATAATACGACAAGTATACCGATTGGCACCAACCAAAATTTAACAAATGTACGCAAATCTGTTTCGATCTTTTTTGCCATACGCCTCCTCTTTTATAGATTAATTGTAACATAAATGTTATAATTATGTAGAATAATTTCTATTTTTAAACTATAGTTTAATGCGTCGAGGTTATAATAATGAAAAAAGTATTAATGCACACTTGTTGTGCGCCGTGTAGTGTATATTGCATCAAAAGTTTGCGATCAGAAGGTATAGAGCCTACAGTTTTTTGGTACAATCCAAATATTCATCCGTATATAGAATACAAGACTCGTCGTGATTGCCTGAAAGATTACTGTAAAAATATCGATATAAGCAGTGTCTTTATAGAAGATTATGGCCTAGATGAATTTTGTAAGAATGTTGTGAGTGACATCCCAAACCGCTGTACAAACTACTGTTATAAAAAACGCCTCACGGAAACCGTACGATATGCGGCAAAAAAAGGCTACGAAGCCTTTACTACCACACTTTTGGTGTCTCCGTACCAAAAGCATGAGGAGCTAAAACAAGTATGTGAAGACTTAGCCAGGCTCTCAGGTGTAGAATTTCTCTACCGCGATTTTCGCGTAGGTTTTCGGGAAGGCCAAACTGAAGCGCGAAAATTAGGCATGTATATGCAAAAATATTGCGGATGTATATTCAGCGAAGAAGAACGCTATTCTAAGCAGATTTTACGTGATATGGAGGCCTAGTTTTTATAACAAAGACCCGGCATCGCGCATGCCGGGTATGATAATGAGTGTTAGAGTCTGCCCTGCTGTCGTGCAACAGTTAAAAAAATCTGTGCGATTAGGGACATACCACCAATTATGAAGCCTAAAACAATCGCCTCATCGTGCCATAACAAATAGATAATTCCGCCTATCGTAATTGCAAGAGCATAGCCAACGTTGGCTACCGCAGCTATTGCGCTCTCACCGCCACGATTGAGTACGAAAATAACCACGGAGATTATAGCTACAGTTATGGACATAAATACTGCCAATAGCATCAAATCGCACGCTATAAGCGCTAGCTCGATGACGAGCAACACGATAATGGCTACGTTTATAGTAATCAGTCCACGGTTTTTCATTGCAAGACCACTCCTTCAGTTTAAAGTACTCCGATGCACCACATATATATAACATGTACGCGACCATATCCATAAATGTGATAATCAAAACTCGGGCTATCATACTAATTTTACCATATTTATTAAAAATAGTCAAGCAATTGTAAACACGTTGGTTTAAAAAACACTCTATTTATATTATAGAGCAAACTGTCCTATAAGCTTATTTTATGCTATAATATATATATGTTAGTCTCAGACTATAACTATAATTTGCCAGAGGAAAGGATAGCAAAATACCCACCAAAAGAACGTGGGTCTACCAGATTGCTAGTGCTAGATCGTCATACCGGTGCTTTGCAAGATAGCTATTATCGTAACTTAGATGAGTTTCTAAATCCAGACGATGTTTTAGTACTCAATGACACACGAGTAATGCAGTCTCGTGTATTCTGCAAGCTTCCCGATGGCCGCCCGCGTGAACTAGTCGTGCTAGAAAAACATGGCTTAGAGCCACAACGTGCGATGTATCGTGGCAAACTGCACGATGGAGACATACTTACTGTTGATGATTCTCATGAAAAAGTAACAATCGCAAAAATCCTAGGTGGTGGCATTGCTGAGGTAGAGTCATCTACACCATTGGCAGAGCTAGCCGAAAAATACGGCACAGTTCCCTTACCTCCTTATTTACACCGAGACGCAGAAGAGTCAGATAAGCAGCGTTATCAGACTGTATGGGCCAAAAATATGGGCTCCGCCGCTGCTCCTACCGCTAGTCTCAATATGACAGATGATTTGCTCGATAGGCTACGTCAAAAAGGTGTAATTATAAAATATCTTACCCTTCATGTTGGCCTGGGCACATTTCTCCCTATTCGCTCGGACAATATTGAAGAGCACAAAATGCACTCAGAATGGTTTCATATACCGGAGGAAACTCTAGAGGCCATTAATGTGGCCAAGTCTACGAACCACCGCGTGGTAGCCTTAGGCACCACTGTAGCGCGCACGTTAGAATACTATGGCAAGACTGGCGAAACTACCGGTGAAGATGATATATTTATCTATCCAGGCTTTGATTTTGCAGTTATAGATGCCTTGGTTACTAATTTTCATGCACCAAAATCTACGGTATTAATGCTGGCAAGTGCTTTTGCCGGTTGGGACCACCTAAAAACCGCATACCAACATGCTATCGATGAAAAGTACAATTTCCTAAGCTACGGAGATTCGATGTTTATATGTTAAAATTCGATATAGAAAAGCGTGTTGGGCTGGCGCGTGTCGGCACTATTCATACACCACATGGCGATATCAAGACACCAGCATTTATAGGTGCCGCTACGCGTGCTACAGTCAAAGCCCTCACTATGGAGCAAATGCGCGCACTAGGTAGCCAATCTATTCTAGCAAATACCTATCATCTAGTGCTTCGTCCTGGAGTAGAACTTATCCAGGAAGCCGGTGGTCTAGCCAAATTTTGCAGCTGGTATGGCCCTACATTTACAGACTCTGGTGGCTTCCAGATTTTTTCATTGCCAAACGTCAAAATCACTGAGCATGGCGTAAAGTTTAAATCTCACATCGACGGAGCCATGCTAGAAATGACGCCAGAATCCAGTATGCAAGCTCAGTGGGCTATCGGCGCAGATATTCATATGGCGTTCGACCATCTAACCAAATCCGAAAAATACGAGGATATGAAGTTGGCTATGGAGCGCACTCACGCCTGGCTAGACCGCTGCGTAGTAGAAAATAGTAAACTTGCTGCTGAGGCACACGCCAAAAAATCTCCTGAGCAGTACCTCTACGCTATAGTCCAGGGTGGCACTTTCAACGACCTTCGTGCCGAATCTGCTCGCTACTGTGCGTCCAAAAAACCAGATGGCTTTGGCATCGGCGGTGTATTTACTGCTGACGGCATGGCTGAGATGTTGCAGACTGTAAATAATGTCTTGCCAGAGAATAAGCCGCGACATCTCCTTGGCATGGGGCAAGAACCATTAGATTTGTTTGTTGGCGCAGAATATGGCTGCGACACTTTCGACTGTGTCGGCCCCACACGTATGGCGCGTAACGGTTCTCTATATACTCTTGACGGTCGCATCAATATCAAAAATGCCAAATACAAGCATGATTTTACTCCGCTAACGTCAGAATGTAATTGTGAATGTTGTAAAAATTACAACAAAGCATACCTTCATCACCTCTTCAAAACCGACGAAATTACCGCTAAGATTCTCGCCAGTATTCATAATGAGCATTTTATAGTATCAGTCGTGGATGCAATTCGTACAGAGCTTCTAAAAGATAGCTTCGTTGACTATCGTAATACTTTCCTCTCCCGCTATTATCATAACTAATTAGATTAATGTAGATCACCACGCACTATACTGCCAAACACCACCATTAGGAGTGTCGTTGATTACTATCCCTTGGGAGAGTAATTCATCACGAATTTTATCTGATTTTGCAAAATCTTTTGCCGCACGCGCTACATCACGCTCCTTTACTAGCGCGTATTGTTTTTCTGATATCTTTGGCGTGTCAACAATTAATCTTAGACCAAATAATTCGTCAACTTTTTCCCAATCATTTAAGCTAAGCCTAGAATTATCTATGATGGCAAAAGCCTCCGCGGAATTGAGATTATTATTTACGGCGTCCAGTATTTTTTCAAACACACCATCATCGCCATCCATTTCACGCTGATAGCATTCTGCTATTCGGTTGCGCCAATTCTGCCGGCGATTTTTGGCAGCAAGTAGGCTATCAAATGTAAAATTCCTTGTGCCCTGGTAATGGCCAGACAATAACCACATCTTATAATCCATTGCCGAGAAGCCTTTATCGGCTAGATCGTCTAGTGTGTATGTATTCCCTAGCGACTTAGAGATCTTTTGTCTATCTATAGTGATAAAGTCACAATGAAGCCAATACTTAGCTAATTTTTTGCCAGTCATGGCATAGGTCTGTGCTATCTCGTTGGTATGATGCACTGGAATATGATCTACTCCACCAGTATGTATATCTATCGGTTCGCCCAAAATCTCATGTATTATAGTAGAACATTCCAGATGCCAGCCTGGGTACCCAGGTCTGCCTAGGTAGTCCCATCGCATCGCATGTTTCTCTCCTGGCTGTATGAATTTCCATACTGCAAAATCAGACACATTGCGCTTCTCGGCGTTAAAACCAACGCGTGCTCCAGCCTGCAGCCCAGATAAATCTATTTTGGCAAAGTCAGCATATTCTGGAAATTTAGACGTATCAAAATATACACCGTCAGTAGTCTCGTAAGTATATCCGTGACTCGTCATTTCGTCTACGGAGCGCATGTCGGCGTCTATATAATCAGTAGCGCGTGCCACTATGTCCGCTGGCAAAAACTCCATTTTGGAATAATTGTCCATATACACATTTATATAATAATCAGCAATCTCATATACGCTTTTTCCTTCGCGCGCCGCACCTTTCTCCAGCTTATCTTCCCCGTCATCCCCGTCTGATGTCAAATGCCCTACGTCTGTCAAGTTCAGAACGCGCTTTACCCTATAATTATTGGCCTTGAGCGTACGTACAAGTAAGTCCCAATACGTATATGCTGCGTAGTTACCTATATGCGGATAGTTATATACAGTAGGGCCACAAGTATATATCTTTACTTCATCGCCGAGCGGTTTAAATGATTCAGTTTTGCGTGTAGCGGTATTATAAAGCCTAAGCATCAATTAGCTCCTTCAGTACTTTGGCTAGTTGTACGTATTTCTCACGTGATACGCCATGATGTCCAACGGTTCTTATTGCAACAAGGTGATCGGGATTTTTCTTCAGCATCTTTGGATAATTCAACACTGAAATGAATTTATCCATATCTCCGTATATCAATGTAGCGTCTGTTTGTATATTCGCCAATTTCGCGTAGTTTTCTTTATTCATTACGATATTTTTGATCGAATTATTAAAAGCCTTTGTTTCTAGTACATCGCGGTTCTTTATACTAACAGCATCTCGAAACATTTTTATTGCTACATCAAAAGCGGGGTTATTTAAATCATCTTCTGTATAAATTGGCGCTGATATTAGCACTAAATGTTTAATAGCGCCCTTATATGTATCGGCATAGCGTGTTACAATGAATGTCCCCATTGAATGTCCCACCAGCACCAGTGGCGTAGTGGCATTCAGCTCACTTATAGAATTATGTAAAGCCGCAATTTGTTCTTCGAAATCATAATTTAATTCCTGGTCGTCACAAGATGATTTTCCAGAGCCCAGCAAATCATATGCTACAAACCTAACGTCTTTAAGCGTCGGCAAGTTTTCTAGGTAATTTAACGCTCCATCGAAGCTAGATGAATCTGCTGCTATTCCGTGTATAAAAATAACAGTAAGCCTAGGGCTTTTGGTAGCGCAATAATCATGGGCTTTTGCCAGGCAAAGTTTCTTAGGTGACGAACTACTCATTTTCCTCCAATTCCGGAACTATCTTCACTAGATCTCTTACAATATTGTCGTAAGTCGTATCGTAGGTGCGAAAGCCAGCTGCGTATGGGTGGCCACCACCACCAAAATACCCAGCGATCTTCTCTGCTACGGGCATTCCAAAAGTAGTACGGATTTTACCAGTTACTTTCCCATCTGGATAGGTTTTAATAGCTACCGCAACTTTTACTCCCTCCACCATGCGCATCTCCTCAAGGATCAGTACATTTGGATTATATTCATCTGAGTACTCTTTTATGTCGTCCCATGGTATATGCACCGTGGCAAGAGCACCGTCTAATGAATATTCGATGCGATTAATTAATTCTGCCTTATACGATAGTATTCTGGGCGATTTTTTCATATATTCACGACGACGATCCTCTAGCTCGCTAATATTTGCGCCCAGCTTAGTCAAAGCTGCTGCCGTCTCAAAAGTTTCTGCCGTAACGGATGAGCTAGTTAACCCCAGTGTGTCTGACAAAATACCCTGAAATAGCGCTTCAGCAGAATTCTTTTCTATTTTTATTTTTTGATCTACGGCTATTTTGTAAATTAAGTCAGCACAGGCCGGCCAAACTTCAATAATACTCTCATGCGGAAAGTCCAGATCGTCTGGAGTTTCGTGATGGTCTATTACCAGGACAGGAGCATTGTAAAGCCTGTTTTTAATGGCGGCTTCCTCAAGTAACTTAGAAAGTAAAACTTCCGCCGCAGTATCTACTATAATGTATCCATCCGCTTTATAGTCGAAATCATTTGTTACCCTAGACCAATCTTCAAAATATCGCAAATATTTTGGGATGTCTACAGGACAATATAGTGATATATCTATATCTTTTAGCAAATAATCCAACGCCAATGCACTGCCCAAAGAATCCCCGTCTGGATTTTCCGCCTGGATAACACAAATGGACTTTCTGTCTGCTATAAAACTGCTGAATTTGTCATACATAATATATATTATAACATGAGTAAGGTGTGATATAATGAGGATATGGATAAAAATTTCCGTGTTAGAGTTATTTGCGGATTTGCACTGTTCTTCGTAGCAATTATAGCCATGTATACTTTCAATGCTGTTCCGTTCAAGATTTTGTTTGGTTTATTTGCTATAGTCTCAGGTATCGAGCTTATTAGCTTCTTCAAAAAAACCGCTCATTTTAAGAATGTCATACTAGCCATCTTCGAAATAATGTTCCTAGTATATAGCTCAATATTCATCGCACAGATTGATGTCGTCCGGATTTGGTATATTATATTTGGTGTATGTGGGTACGATGTTTTTGCATATCTTTGTGGCAAGCGATTCGGTGGTAAGTGGGTCAAACGTCACCGCCCTTTTCCTAAAATCTCCAAGAACAAGACCTGGGAGGGTACTATTCTTGGCCTAGCTGTCGCCACTGGCTTGTTAGCTATCCTTATCGCCGCGCTTGGTCGTACAGATTATATCTACCTGCTATGTAGCCCACTAGCTCTAATGGGCGACTTGTTCGAGAGCTATCTCAAGCGTCAGTTCCATGTCAAAGATTCCAATGAAATCCTCATCAAGAACAAATTCTTCGAAAAGCTAGAAGTCCTTGTGGGCGGTACCGAGGGGCATGGCGGCTATCTAGATCGTATAGATTCTGCGGCCTTTACTGCTACTGTACTTCTTATTATCACGTCGTTGTTTTGCTGATGCAGCGTCCTCTAGTTTATAGCAGAAGAACGCTATTTTTTTATTACTTTCTTCCAGCCTTTTGTTATGTAGTCTAACCCCGAAAATACAGTAAGTATTAGTGCTAGGTACAAAGCAATATTCCCGATTATCGTGAAAAATTCCAAACCAACGATCAGATTTAAAAGTAGTATTATTAGTGCTGTCATCTGTACGGTCGTCTTGAGCTTTCCGTAAAACGATGCTGCTATAGTCACTCCATCACGTGCCGCCATCATGCGCATGCCGTCTACTGCGTAATCCCGCACTAATATTATTGCAAATACCCACACTGGCACCACACCTACCGCTACTAACGCCAAAAAAGCAAGGTTTATTAACATTTTGTCCGCCAATGGATCCAAAAAAGCACCCAAATCCGTAACAAGCTTTTTCTCGCGTGCCCACCTACCATCGATATTATCCGTGATCGCGCCAACGATAAAAAGTATTAGTGCTACAATTTTTGCCCATGTCTCGGGTAGGAGCACAATTATAAGAAATAACACGGATAAAATCATGCGTGCAATAGTCAGATACGTCGGTCCGGTTATCTTGGTGTAAGTTTTTTTCACACTATATCTCTCCTATGCTCTACCTTGTACGCCCTGATCTTTGCAAATTTTGCAGCCAATACATCAGTAGACCACTTATCTCCTAGCATAGCAGTTTCACTTGGTTTAAAACCATATTCTTGCATGGCTTCTGTCAATTTCGTACTCATAGGTTTTCTGGCCCACCACACGCACGGGACGTCTATAGGTTCACAAAATTTCTGCATCATTTTCTTGCGGCCGTTATTTGATATTATTACTATTTTTACACCCGCTTTACGACAATCCTCTATCCACTCAGCCAGTTCATCCGCTGGCTCCTTTTCAGAATGTAGCCTCAAAGTATTATCCAGATCGCACAAAAGTAATTTTATCCCCTCTTTTTTTAGAAATTGCGGAGAGACATTTTCGAACTGCTTGAACTTTTTGTCTGCACGTAATATACCCATATATATTTATTTTATCATAATTATAGTATAATAAGTACTATGCCTTTAGAATATGTTTATAAAAAGATCAAAAATACACTACGCAAGCTTGATATGAAAATTGAGCGAGCCAAATATGGATACATAGAAAAACTTCCTAAAGATGTCCACTACTTCGAAGGTGGCATGTATGATGCTATTTACGAAGCATCTTGTAAGTGGCCACACAATACAGCCATTCGTTATTTTGATACTGAAATCACCTACAAAGAAATGATAAAAAAGATCAACAAAGTCGCCGCCGCCCTCAAGGCTCTTGGCGCCGAAAAAGGTGACTATATTACCGTATGTATGCCAAATACTCCCGAAGCAGTCTATATGTTTTATGCTATTAACGAAATCGGCGCTGTGGCCAATATGATACATCCGCTTTCATCCGAAAAAGAAATAGAAGAATATCTCAACCAAGCTCATTCTAAAATAATGCTATGCGTAGACATTGCTTATCCCAAAGTAGAGAATATCATCAAGGATACGGATGTGGAGCAAGTGGTAGTGGTGTCCGCAACTCGCTCAATGGTAATGCTAGTTCGTGCTATCTATAAGCTTACGAAAGGGCGCAAAAACCACATCAAGAAATCTCAGCATGTCATTACCTGGGATCAATTCTTATCTAGATCCGGGAAGTTTATCGGTAATCCTCACGCCAGAGTAGATTCTACCGACGATGCGGTCATCATGTATTCTGGCGGCACTACCGGTAAGCCTAAGGGCATTATCCTATCGAACCTTAATTTCAATGCACAGGCTCTAGGTGCCAAGTATCTCGTTCCAGAATTATTCAAGACCGAATATTCATTTATGGCATTTTTGCCAAACTTTCATGCATTCGGTCTAGGGTGTTGCATCCATATGCCGCTATATTTTGGTGCCACCACAGTGCTAATACCGCAATTCAACGCCAAGAAGTTTAAAACCTATATTCTCAAATATAAGATTAGTATCCTAATAGGCGTACCTACCGTATTTGAATATCTCACCAAAATCAAATTCAAAAAAGACGGCCTCAAAAATGTCAAATTCGTAGTGTCTGGCGGCGACATGATAAGTATGAGTAGCAAAGAGATAATCAATGACTTTCTTAAGAAGAACGGTTCCAAAGCAGTTATCGAAAACGGCTACGGTCTTACGGAGGCTTCGGGCGGCTTTATATTCTCGCCGCGTAGCGTAGCAAAAGAGTCAGATGTGATAGGCTATCCTATCCCAGATAATGACGTGCGAATTTTGGATATCAATACCCACAAAGAAGTACCGCTCGGAGATGACGGCGAAATCGTAGTAAATGGCCTATCAGTCATGAAGGGCTATCTTGGTCATCCAGAAGAAACTAAGAAGGCTTTTATTGAATACAATGGCAAAAAATATCTCCGCACCGGCGACATCGGATATATAGATGATCGTGGCGTGGTACACTTCCGCTCTCGCCTCAAACGCATGATTATCAGTAATGGCTACAATATCTACCCAGCCAACATTGAGGATGTCACACTCAAGTGCAAGAGTGTCGAAGCATGCGCTGTAGTTGGCCGTGCCGACAAACTTCGTGGCGAGAAAGTAGTAGTATTCGTGGTAGCCAAGAAAGACGCTTCCGAGCGCGCTGTCAAAAAAGAGTTGTCTACTATATACAAAAAATACCTCGCTAAATACGAAATACCTCGCGAGATCCGCTTTATTGACGCTTTACCCAAGACTAAGCTTGCCAAGGTAGACTTCAAAGCTCTAGAAAATTACTAAACCTGTCGCACAATTACCTACCACATCACGTAGCTTCCGAAATGTAGTAGATAGTGTAGCTATCACATAGCGTTCATCTATAGTTTCTGAAATGCGGTGAATTGTTAGATTTTTGTCCTATTTTCCAGTGCTGCGCTGAGTGTAATCTGGTCCGCATAAGACAAATCCACGCCTAGTGGCAGGCCACGCGCTAGCCTGGTCACTTTGAGTTCAGGATATTTATCGTGTAGCATCTTATCAAGCAAAAGTGCAGTAGACTCGCCCTCTACAGAAGGATTAGTAGCGATGATTACTTCCGTGACATTGTCTTTTTCTACACGCGTTAGCAGCTCATGAATATGTAGCTGGTCTGGAGTAATACCGTCTATTGGTGATACAGCCCCACCTAGCACATGGTATGTGCCCTTAAATCCATGCGTTTGTTCTATAGCATATATATCTAATGGCTCTTCTACCACGAGCACAGTAGCCTTATCCCTGGCGGGATCATCGTATAGCGATGATATTTTTTCGCTAGCATCAATCAGCGCAAAAGTAACTGGACATGATTTTACATTGTCGTGCAAATTTGCCAAGGCATCAGCTATGTTGTCGGCTATCTTTGGGCTAGAGCGAAACAAATAATATGCATATCTCTCGGCCGTCTTATGACCTACTCCAGGTAGCATCCCCAGAGCTTCTATGGCGTTTTCGAGTGCTTGCGGTAGCATTTACATCCCGAGGCCAAGATTGCCAAGTCCGCCCATTAATGGCTTCATTTTGTCGGTAGCAATTTCTTGTGCTTTAGCAAATCCATCGCGCATACAGTTCTCTATCCAGCGCTCTAATTCACGAATATCATCAAAGTCAATCTTTTCAGGGTCCAATTTTACCTTCTTCACCTTGAGCTCGCCATTAATCTGCACAACTACAGCACCATCACCAGCCTCTACTTCTACTATCTCGTTCTTGAGCTCTTTTTGCGCTTTGCGTAATTGGTTTAATAATTTCATCTGGTCCATCGTTTGACCCATTTTATTCTCCTTCCGTTATGATATATGCATATATGTATATTATATCAGAATTATCCCTCGTAGATGAAGTAATTATACGCGAAAGTTCATACCCCTCAGGTCCGTCTTCCCATTTGCCGAGTACTGCCACCTCGCTTTCGGTGTTCTCTATCTTATCTACTATTTTGATTTCGCTTTTTGTCTCCAAAATCTTATAAAAATCATAATGGTCCTTCGCTAGCAACATCTCGTCGTTAAGATTGTCTCGTACTACATTTAATGTATCACTAAACTCATTTGCGATATTTGGGTTGTAGCGATACCCATATATATATTGTAATAGTCCAGGTATAATCATAAACCCAAACAGTACTGTAAGTGGCATTAGTGCAGATATTCTCGCGTAAGGATTTTCCGGGAAAAGTCCGTACCATTTTTCTAGCAGATACTTTAGCCCATGTGCGATCAGTATGGCAAATGGCAATATCGCAAACACCACCGCCTGAGGCTGGAATCCAGTAATTATTAGACAGAATAGCAGCAATATAGACGCTATAGAATTACGCGAGGCAAAAAAGCCTTTAGTAGTGGAGAATAACCCAATAAGTGCCAAAGCGAAAGTCGGCAAGCTAACTAGTGGTGCCAAAAAGACGCTTTCCAAATTGTGATGCCAAGAAAACACTGGCGCTAGCCCAGCGGCAATGTTATTCCAAAAATTACCAGGTTGAGATCCATTGCCGAATAATAGTTCCGAGATGGTTTCTGGATGATTATGTACGCTAATACCAAGAGCGACAAATCCAGCCAGGACGATAATTATGACCATAGCTAGCGGCAACTTTGGCAGACTCTTTGCAACGAATCGTAAATGTGGCTGGAATAGCACGAATAATACGCAAAAAGCCGCAAAATATATCATATACGGTGTAAATACAGACCCAAGCAAAGCTATTGCAAACATAAAACAATACATCGGCTTTGGTCGTTTTTCACCTTGTATTTTTGACCCTAGCCACAATAGTAATGTTGGCCAGAATACTAGCATTATCAGTGGTGTACCATTGCCGGCCAAAAACAAAAATGGCGTAGACAGTATAATAAGGCACGATGCTAGTAGTGATACATTGCTCTTAAACCATCTATTTAGAAGCAAAATTAATAAGAATCCTAGTATCAGGCCTATAATAATACTCGGCAACTTTATGCTATAAGTAGATAATCCAAATACGACAATAGCTAGCTTCTGCACTAATCTATACGGCGCATCGACTAGATCGCCGTTTAGTAGTCCATCTTTGCCCAAATAATACGAGCTCGTAGCGGAATCCATCTCTGCGTTGCTTAGGCCATTCTGTGCAAAAAGTGGCAAAGTAAAAAGCAATGCCACAAAAGCCACGCCCAGTACAACATACCCGATAATAAATCTATATCGGTATAAAAAGAGTTTAGAAATAATAATTTTCTTCACATAAGTATTATACCATACTTGCAAAATACACAAAAAACATAATCATTTTGCCGCCCAGATTCTTGACTTGACTAATATATATATTGGTTTGAAGGGCTCCGCCTCACGGCGTATGGAAATACGGCGAATTACATAACAATACCTATAGACAAAAGTATCAGCATTATTGCATATTCCATTCCACTCGCAACCATGCTATAATAGCATTAACACTAAGGAGGCATGCATGACACATCTTCATCAGAAGGATGTAAATACTGATATTAATGCAGCAAGCAACAATAGCCTGCCTGCTATACATTCATCAGAGAATTCTATCAGTCCCTTATTACTGTTCAACATCTCCATGTACACACTAGCAGCCATCTGCTTCATGATCTACAACACTACCGGAAATGGTGTCAATAGCACCGATATAGGTAAGACTACTCTAAATGTCACTTGTAATGATCAAGGAGGCTATGCAGTCTATGCTATAGGCTACACTAATGATGAATATGGTAATACCTCACTAAAGTCCAGTATCTCGGACGATTATAATATATCTACAGGTACGTCTACTTCTGGCAATACATCTAACTGGTCTATGAAACTATCCACAGCACCAGGCACTACCACAGCTACCATAGAAAATAATTATAACAACTATCACGCAGTCCCAGACGATTACACTAAAGTAGCCACATTAAATACTATCACTAATCCAGACACTTCCACTACTGGCTCATCCATCTCTACTACTTACCAGACCTACATCTCCCCCACTCAGCCAGTTGGTACATACACAGGCAAGGTTAAGTATACCCTCGTTCACCCGTCTACTGCTCCTAAGCCTACCTTCATGCAAGATTCAGATGCCATTAAAGCCGAGCTGATCAACGTGGGAGATTTCATGAGAGCAATAGATAGGCGCGACAACAAAAGTTACTGGATAACTAAACTCGCTGACAATAACATCTGGATGACGCAAGACCTAAGTCTAGACATAGATTCCAGAAAGACATATACTCCAGAGGACACCGATATTACTACTGACTGGACACCGAGTGTATCTACCAGTACAGGCACAGATTGGGATAATAGCGACACTCTCCCAAATTCTTACAATCCAGGAAAGTTGTATTGGAATGGTCGTCTTGCCGAAAACTGGAGTGGTACGTTGGAAACTATGACCGTCCAGAATGCATCGGATACTCCAGGGGAGAGCACTATCGTATAGGCAACTACTACAACTGGACTGCAGCTATAGCAATGAATGACTCCAGCTCGTATACTGCAGACGGTCAAGATGCAAAACAGTCCATATGCCCAAGTAACTGGAAACTCCCGGCAGACTATGGCGATAAATCTTTTGGACAAATGATATATGCACAAGGCCTTACTAGTGGCCATAGCGGTAACATACAAAAATCTCCCGCTTATTTTGTTTACGTAGGAGAATGGGATGGTGGTTCCGACTCAGTAGGCGGATCAGCTATGTATTGGACTAGCAAGGCAAGAAGAAGCGACGTAGCGTATATTCTTGGTTTTAGTATAAATGGGTCACTTTTCCCTGGTACCTGGGGCGGCCGCAAGCGCGGCAATCCTATTCGCTGTGTCTTACGTTAGCTAGTCAGTACTATTCCCTAGTCTTATCCAACGACATAAAGCGTAGTAGCTCTGGGTGGAAGTATAGCTCTATCTTGCCTACGGCACCATGTCGATGCTTAGCTACCAGTAGCTCTGTGATATGTGTTTCTTCGTAATTGTCGTCGTTTTGTTTGTAATAGTCTGGCCGGTGGAGGAACATCACAAGATCTGCATCCTGCTCGATAGACCCAGACTCACGAAGGTCGCTAAGCACTGGCCGCGGATCTTCACGCCCAGTTACATTACGCGATAGCTGCGCTAGAGCTATCACAGGTATTTCTAGCTCACGTGCCAATATCTTAAGCCCACGCGAGATTTCTGTCACCTCCTGCACGCGGTTGCCCTTGTAGCGGTCCGAGCCAGTGATTAGCTGCAAGTAATCTACTATCACTATGCCAATATTGCGATCGTGCATAGCGCGACGGGCTTTGTTGCGCAGCTCCACTATAGTCATCGAGCTAGTGTCGTCTATATATATAGGTATTTCGTCCATCTCGCCCAGTGCATCGCCTATTTTGGCAAATTCTTCATCGGTAAGATTACCGGTGCGCATTTTCCAGTTGTCTACGCCAGACACATCAGATATCATACGGTCTATTATCTCGTTTGCCGCCATCTCCATAGAGAAGAACAGTACGCCTTTTTTGTTAATACTAGCTATATTGTATGCTAAGTTTTGCGCAAAAGTAGTTTTACCCATGGCTGGGCGAGCACCTATTATTACTAGGTCACCTTTTTGAAAACCTGCGGTTTTTTTATCCAGGTCACGAAATCCAGTCTTGAGCCCGCGTAAAGCCCCCTTGTTCTTGTGTAGCTGCTCTATGCGGTCAAACGCGTCAGCTAGGAGCTCTTCCATAGGAGTGTAATCGCTCTTAATGATTTTGTCAGACACTTCAAAAAGTGCCCGTTCGGCATCGCCTATTAGGGAGTCAGCTACGGCATCGTCTTCATAGGCTTTATTGGCTATCTCGGTACCAGCCTGGATAAGCCGCCGTCGCACTGATGCCTTCTCAATAATTTCTGCATAAGCTTTGGCATGCGACGCTGCAGGCACAAAGTTTGATAGCTCAGCAAGATACGGCGCTCCACCTATATCTTTCAGCTGTTTCTTCTTCTTTAGCTCAGCCGTAAGCGTAAGCAAGTCTACCGGTTGATGGCGGTCGTATAGCTCCAGCATGGATTGAAATATTTCTTGGTGCCTTTTTTCATAGAAATCTCTAGGGCGCAAAATAGTAAGCACGTCTGGTAGCACGTCGTTGGATAACATCAAAGCTCCGAGCAAAGATTTCTCGGCTACGATGTCCTGTGGTGGCACGCGGCCGCCATCATTCTTCGAATGGGTTACCTCCTCTGTCATTTTGAACCTCACCTCCCATTATATCAGAAATTTTACTCAAAATTTCATCACTTTTGGCATTAGTAGGCTTTTCACCAAACTCATGTATCTCTATACGTATTCCACCCGCTGCGTCTACCAAGATACGCTTGTTGTTCTCTCTCGATAATATAGTCTTTACGATTTTTCGCTCAGGATATATATGCAAGACATCCCCTCTTACTTCATATAGAGTCTTCATCAACTGGGAATAGACCGCATCATTCAGCGCCTGCACTTTATCGACAAAAGTATTCCAGTCAAAATCATTACTACTATTACCGTTATGGACACCGTCAGTACGCGCAACGTCTGACTGGCTTGACAAAATATCCGCAGTGTTATCTTGGCTAGTTGAAGTAGTATTAGCGGTGGGTTTAGGCGTATCGTTAGATATATCAGCGGATCCTGTCACTGGCCGCACTATAGCCGCAGTTGGCTGTTTAGTTTGATGCGCTCTCGCGTGGGTCGGTGTTATGAATCTCTCCGCTTGTGTTGACATTTCAGAACGGCTAGCAAGTGCCACTACCAACTTTGCCTCTGGAAATGGAGCTTTCACGTCTGGCAGCTTTGCTAGTAGCGGTAGCAACTCTTGGTGTGGGTCAGCGATTATCTGTGCAATCATTTCCTCCGCCAATGTTTCTGGCTTTACTCCAGACGACAGTATATCTTTTATAAGTGTTGTAATTTTCACGACATCGTTATTGGCGTATTCCACTAGAAGCTTGGCAATTTTTTCGTCTTCGGGCAGCCCCATCGATTTTACAACCAAATCTTTAGTAATCGTATCGTCGGATAACGTAGAGATTTGATCTAGTAGCGATAGTGTATCGCGGAAAGACCCACCACCACGTTTTACAATTATCTCTAGCGCGTCGTCGGTAATTTTAATCTTTTCTTTTTCGGCGATAGATTTCACATGATTAAACATCACTTTGCTATCGGCCAGCTTAAAAGTGTATGTCTGTGCACGCGATGTGATAGTGATCGGCACTTTATAAGCGTCGGTAGTTGCCATTATAAATATCACATGTGCAGGTGGCTCCTCTAGTGTCTTAAGTAGTGCATTGAAGGCCTCTTTTGTAAGCATATGCACCTCGTCTATAATGTAAATCTTATACTTACCACTGGTCGGAGCAATTGTGGCTTTTTCGCGTAGCTCACGAATATTATCGATCCCGCGATTGCTCGCCCCATCTATTTCTACTATATCGACATAGTCATCTTCCAGCTCATATTTAAAACCATTTACTTCATGTGCAAATATTCTGGCGACCGACGTCTTCCCTGTGCCACGTGGCCCTATAAAAAGGTAAGCATGTGATATCTTCCCATGTTTCAAAGAATTTGCCAAGATATCAGTCACCTGCTCTTGCCCCACTACATCAGCAAGCCTGCACGGCCGATATTTCCTATACAACGCTTTCATACATATCTATTATACCCTAGTAGTATAGTAATTTGTAAGAAAAATCCCGCAGATTATTGTTTTCTCGGGCTAAAGCGCTATTATATATAGAGCAAAGCCCGAAAAACGGTAAACCATGCAAGAATATTTTCATACGCATTGAATCTACTATGTGATGATAATTTATAGATAAAATGCGTCAGATTGGTGGTTTCTTTGTGCGAAGCGCTATTATCAATAGAGCGAATCACAAAAAACCGCCAAGATGGCGGATTTTAGCATAAATTATAGAGCGGCTTCGACTGCTGCCCACGTAGCCTCTTCATTCTTCGCAGGTATTACCACAGAAACTTGAGCTCCATCACGTAGATGGAAAAAAGTTACAGAAGCATACAGTATCTGGTATTCTTTACCGGACACTTCTACAAAATACTTATCATCATGATGTACGAGCGTACCTATCACCGTCTTACGTTCCACTGGGCCAATTTGCTTGTATAAGAACTTTCCATCTTCGGTAATGGTAAGTTTCATAATATCGCCCTCCACAAGCTTCGACTTAGAAGCAT
Organism: uncultured bacterium; assembly: GCA_902761145.1. Lineage (GTDB taxonomy): Bacteria > Patescibacteriota > Saccharimonadia > Saccharimonadales > Saccharimonadaceae > Nanosyncoccus. The sequence continues at coordinate 86,460 of CACWJA010000002.1, read as the reverse complement.
AGTTTGCCGGCACTGGGTAATTCTTGCCATCAGGTCCAATCATTATTTGACCATCAAATATACCCTCAATAATTTTGCCTTCTGGAGCAGAAACAATAGTCTCCCTAGGCGCCGTGATAGTATCACCGTCACCAAGTATGGAAACAAGCAGCTCTTTAGCAGCAGATAAGTTTGTCTCAGCTTCGCTAAGCAACCCCCGCAATCTCTTTATTTGTTTTTCTGGTATCTCAGACATCCTCGCATCCTGTCTATATTACAATATTACTATTATAATATATCATCGACGCAGCAAAGTCAAGCACTTTCTAAGAAAGTTTTCCACCAAATAAACATCGGTCGCACGCAAAACGTTGTAAATATTACATAAACCAACTACGTATTAGCTTTATAGAGCCCAGTATGTCTTTTTCCATCATATAGCATGGTAGGGATGCCTTTTATACGCAGCTGATCTTCTACTATCATACGGTTGTTGTTCATTTTGTCTGTAACTTCCTGCGAGTTAGCCATTTCGCGTACTGTGGCTACGTCTTTTTTGCTAAGACCGTAGTCTAACAACCATTGTTCAAGCTTAGCAGTAGCTTGTTCCGAAGAATAATCATCATTAAACTTATTCTGGTACGATATATCCTCGCTATTCTTGCCGGTAAAAATGTGGTCTAAGATATTAACCGCTGCACCTGTCTTCACTTCTTCTGCGGCAAACATGTATCGTACAATTATCTCCGAATTCTTGAATTTATATCTATTATCTGCATCCTGTATAGCAAATGGCACCAGACGCACATTGTACTTATCAAAGAAACCAGCCGATTTCTGATTTCGATAAGATATCATACATACAGAACAACCTGGATCAAATATATCTACGGCGACAGGCTTATCCTCTGCGGATTCCTCTACTTTTACATAATTAAGGTCGTAGTCATTTGCATCATAAGTACGGAATTTATCTGGGATTGCCTCAAATATCTCGCCCCACTCTGTGAACCATCGCCCTGTCGCTTCAAATACGTTGCTTGGTTCGCTTTCATCTATCGAACACACTTCGGCTCCGAGCGAGCATGCCGAAGGCTTTGTTACGTTGCAGCTCCCCAGCGCCCATAGTGCCAACAAAGATTTTATGGCAGTAAGTATAGCCCACACGGCAACTATCACTATCAGCACTGATATCGCTTCTATTACAATAGACAGTGGCTTTACCCACTTAGGGTGTTTGACGATTACTCGGCTTAGCAAAGTGTTTTTCACATCGTCCTTAAATCCAGTTTCGCATTTCTGCAGGCGTACTTTTTTCCATAAACACCCCCAAGCCTTTTTAAACATCTTCCAATAGGCCTTACCGACTTTTGGTTTAAAAATAGAAATAATGGCCACAAACACACCGATAAGTGCCAAAATAATAAAAGCAGCTACACACACCATAATGTATATATTTTACCACTAATATATAATTTTTTCCATTATCTTTTTGACTTTTGTGATATCTCCAGGTCTATTATGAAGGCCCAAAGAGAACCTCATCAGTGGTGGCAGCCCTAGTACATGATCCAAATAGTAGTGTACGCAGAAATACCCAGTACGCGCCATAATGTCTTCTCTGCTCAAGGCGTTACCGAGTAGATGCGAGTCAAATCCGTCTATGTAAAAAGTCATAGTCGTATTTGGGGCACTATTTACTAAAAGCACCTTATCTGATCCCTTCAAAAAATCGTACAATTCCTGAGCATTCTCTTCGAGAGCTCGCCAATCTTTTTTGGAGACTTTGTCTAGCCATTTTATTGCTGCGCCTAGTCCCGCTATCTCGCCCCAAGCCTGCAGCCCAGATTCAAACCTAGTGTGCCGATGTTCCTTATTGCTAGCCGATAGTATATAACTATCCTTTTCGACGTCATCTACCATGCCGCCACCTAAAAAGCCATCGGTTAGTTTCTCTAACAAATCATTATGCCATACTATTACGCCTAGTGATGGCGCGTACATTTTGTGCGCCGAAAAACATATTGCATCAGCTTCTATACCGCGTACGATATCTGCTGAGTGCGCCATAGCCTGTGCCGCATCAATAATTATTAACCCGCCAGCCTTATGCACTGCTTTTACGACTTCTTTAATATTTAACAGTTTTCGCCCATCAAAATTACTAGCACAATTAACCACTACCACCGCCCGTGTAAAATCGTGGTTTTTTATGTCAATAGAACCATCATCGTTGCGTTTGATTACTTCACGGAGCAGTCCAGTGCGCTGGCTAAAAGCCATAGTCGCAAGAAACGGCGAATTATGCTCTATTTCACTGGTTACAACTTTGTCAAAGTACTTTGTATCTAGCTGATTTAGGATCAAGTTGATCCCATAGGTGGTATTCAAGGTGAAAGAAACTGTATATTTTCTGGACGGCAGCTTTATGAATTTCAGTACCAATTCGCGCGTTTCCTCCACTGTTTCATCGGTCTTTACGCCCCATTTATATTTTACGCGTTCGCCGCAAGAATTATGCTCGGTATAATAACTATTTATAGCGTCTATCACTGGTCGTGGTCTTAAGCTCTGACACGCCCCATCTAAATACACCTCCCCATCACCCAAAAAATCGAAATCTTCCATGTTTAATATTTTATCACAAAATATGCCCCCATATACATATGGAGGCGAAGTAATTGCCTTTTGTGCGCTAAAACAGTAAGGAATTCACTCTAGTAAAGTTTTGTCATTGCCTGAGTCTGCCAAGGTGCCACCTTTCGCCGTTGCGCTATAGATAGCATGAACTACTATAGACACAAGTCTGAGTGCTGCAAGTCCGAAGGCACCCCATCCTAATATTATTCCCATACTACCACCTCCAATATAATTGCGCACAATAAGCCTCTTATAATTATACCACAAGTATCAATCTAATCTTGCGTTTTTTAGCAAGATGTGGTATAATCAAAGAAGAAAGGGGGTGCACATTTGTGGTGTATACATATCTTGTTAGTTACTTTTACCGTTCCAGCTGTAGCGTGGGTGAGTTTACCGGCTCATTTTTTTATTATACAGATAAAAAATCAGCGATTGTGAGCTTGCGGATGCAAAAGAGACAATTAAGAAAATCTCTGATCTTGCGAGGGTGGAAGGCAAGAGAGAATTCATGGTTGACTATGTAGTGATAGCAGGCATCAAATTATTGGAATAATCTTGGTTATTGGAGCTGTATCTAATTAAGGAGGTGATCAAATGACCCAAAAATACAAGAATTTTAATCTAGTAATAATAGCTGCAGTTGCTGGCGGCATGTTCTGCAATCACGTTAGGAATTTGCTGCTGGGTATGATCATGCTAACACCGGCGTTGGAACTTTTGTCAGACGCGCTGTTCGTGGTTGGGTTTGCGTTACTGATCATAGTGACACTCATGTATACCATGTCTCAGGAACGCGCCGCCAACATATTGCTTATCCTGGCAATTGTTGCCGTGCTCACCGGCGCAGTCATCGCCCTTATTCAAGTTTTTATCTGAACCACTCCCCTTAAGCCCCAGTCCTTGACTGGGGCTTTTACCTGGAGATATTCATTTCCACGCGTTTTAAACCTTGAATTTTAGGCTAAAGTATGATATCATTAAAACAGTTACCAAAGACAGTGGCGATACTAGTATGAGTATTTAATAATGCCACCGAGGAATATTTCTTACAAGTTGTGTTTGGTGACGCATCATTAACAATTAGCTAACCAAATATTAATATAACCAAAGGAACTTTTTATGGCAATTTCAAAAGATAAAAAGACTACATTGGTTGCTGAACTTACCGAGCTTCTATCGGACTCCAAAATGGTAGTATATGCCAAATACGAAGGCCTCACTGTGGCAGAGCTGCAAGAGCTTCGCAAGATGGCGCGTGAAGCAAACATCAAGATCAAGGTTGTAAAAAACCGCTTAGTAAAAGTAGCGATGAAAGAAATCGCCGCCTACAAAGACACTGATGCTTCCGGTCTCACTGGGCAATTGCTCTATGCACTTGGCACTGATGAGGACTTCGATGCGGCAAAAGTTCTCACAAAATTTGCAAAAACCCACGCCAAAATGGAACTCATAGGTGGTTTCAATGGCGAAGGCACTGCACTATCCAAAGAAGAAGTCACAACGCTTGGCTCTCTTCCTACCAAGAACGAACTTATCGCTCAAGTGGTGGATACACTTTTGTCTGGCATCAACGGTATAGTTTCTGGGCTTGAAAATAAGCCAGAGACCGTAGAGACCAAGTCGGCCGAAGAAAAACCTGAAGAGTCAAAAGCTGAGGAAGCCCCAGCCGAAGAACCTGCAAAGGAAGAAGCTGAAAAAGAAGCTAAGGAAGAAGCAACTAACTAATAAATTAATAATCAATTTTGAAAATCATGGTATGTACCTGTTTTCAGAATCATAATCAAAAGGAAACTTAGGAATGGACATGTGTCCTCCTCCTAAGCCTTGAAAGGATAAAATATGGCTACTGACATTAAGAAGTTGGCTGAAGAGCTAGTCAATATGACCGTGCTCGAAGTTAACGAACTCAAAACTTTTCTCAAAGACGAGTATGGCATCGAGCCGGTAGCAGCTGTAGCAGCTGTAGCGGCTGGTGGTGCTGACGCTGGCGCCGATGAAGGCAAGTCGGAATACGACGTTGTCTTGAAGGATGCTGGTTCACAGAAGATTGCAGTCATCAAGGCTGTAAAGGAAGCTACCGGGCTAGGTCTTGGCGAAGCTAAGGCTATAGTAGATGGTGCTCCCGCTACTGTAAAAGAAAAAGTTGCCAAGGCGGATGCCGAAGCAATGAAAAAAGCTCTCGAAGAAGCTGGTGCTACCGTAGAGCTCGCATAATCATAAGGTTAGCTAATTCGTTGCAAAAATCACCCCGATGAAGGGTGATTTTTGGGTTTTAAGAAACACGTTTCGTAGTGAGAAACTGAAATACCGATCCTATCACTGCGGCCCCACCCAGGATAATGAAATAGTATGTTTCCCTGCTGATGCCCGGAATTAGTGCTAATATAGCTATTGTTAAGGCATATGCTCCCGCTACCGAAGTAGCTATAATAGTGGCAGGCTTCATCAGCATTACCGCAGCCCCAGCCGCTATTACGCCAATGATCCCGCCTATTGCCAAGGTCTGCATATCAGTGCCAAAATACTGTATCGTGATCACCATTGTAAGCGCAAAGCAAATCCCGCCCACGCACAGTTTCTCGATAGAAAAACCAAGCAAGGCCAAAAGCAGCCCACCGGCAATCGGTATTAAAGTCTGAAAAAGATCGCTCGCGACAACTTCCGGCGATATACGTGTAATGGTCGGCATCAAGAAAACGGCCAAATTATACCCAAGAATAAACCATATAATAAAAAAAGCCACTTTCTTTATACGATATCCAAAGAAAATAAGTGCTAGTCCAGCAGCTGCCATAATTATCATCTCTGGTGTTCCGAATGAGCTAAAATCCAATTTCATGTAAAAATTATAGCATATTTTTGTGAAAATATATTTTTAAAAACAAGCATAATAAAAAAAACTTATGTTATAATAAGCCCAATGAACGACCAACAAAAATATTGCGTACGCTGTGGAACTAATATACAAATTGGGCAAAATTTCTGTACCAACTGTGGGGCACCGCAAACACCACAGGTGCAACAAGTGTCACCGCCACCGCAAGCACCTACAAATAATACTCAAACCAAGCCTAACAAGAATAAAAGTAAGCTATGGCTTGCCATTTGTGCTCCTCTTGCACTAATAATTGCTGTAGTAATGGCCGTCGCGATCGGTCTCAATAGTGCAGGCAAAGACCGCACGATTATGGTCTATATGATCGGTTCAGATCTAGAGAGTCAGTCGGCAGCAGCCAGTCTAGATATTACGGAAATGACGGAAGCAAACTTCGATCCGGAGCATACAAAATTACTCATCTACACTGGCGGTACCAAAAAATGGGCGCTCGATGAAGTTAGTCCAGAAGAAAATGCAATTTTCGAAATAGTTGACGGCAATATTAACAAAATACAATCATATGAAAAAAGCTTGATGACCAATCCGGACAATCTAACCAATTTCATAAACTACGCTTACGATAAATACCCAGCAGATTATTATGATCTAATACTTTGGGATCATGGTGGTGGGCCAATATTTGGATATGGTGTAGACGAAAATTCGCTTTCAGGCACACCGATGAAGATGACTTCGCTGGCTGATGCACTATCAAAAACATCATTAATAGGTAGTGGCAAGAAGTTCGATTTTATCGGGTTTGACGCCTGTTTGATGGGGAGCATGGAGGTGGCCAAAATTCTTAGTAGTTATAGTAATTACATGATTGCATCAGAAGAAGTTGAACCAGGAGATGGATGGAATTATAGCTTTCTTGATAATCTAGGCAAGAATAGTAAAGTCCAAACTTCAGAAGAGTTGGCTAAAAGTGTCATAGATCAGTACATATCATCATATGATGATTATTGGTACGATGTAGATCTGTCCATGGCATTAATAGATCTAAAAGAGATCGATCCGCTGATCGACTCTGTAGACTCATTATTCTCCACAGTAAAAGACGAAATAACCAGCCAGACATTCTCTCAATACTCTCGTACTATGACCAGAGACAAGGTCTACGGCTATTCTGGCAGAGATAGCGAATCGTACGATCTGGTGGATTTGATGGACCTATGCCAAAGTCTAAAAAATACCCATAGCGACGAAGTTAGCAAAATAGAACAAAGCTTGAAAAATACTGTAAAATACAGCCGTAGCAATATAGATAACACAAATGGTCTTTCCGTCTATTTTCTAAATTATAATAAGCAAGCCGCAGAGCAAATGCTATCGAGATACAAAGAAGTGGTTTTTTCTGAAAAATATTACGACTTTCTCACTAAGTATAAAAACTTCGTCACGGGCGACCGCAAGGTAACACGAAAAGTATACAACGACCTCCCAAAAGACAAAGATACAAATAATGCTATTGAGATTGAACTATCTGACGAGTTAAAAGATAATTATCAGAGTGGGGAGATTATAATTTTCCGTAAGCTTGGAGAAAACAAATTCATGCCGGTATATCGTAGCTCTGAAGTCGAGCTGGACGGCGACAAACTACGTGCTACGTCGTACAACCTTCAATTTGTAGTAGAAGTTACGGATGCTGACGGCGAAATAGGGTATGGGTGGTCAATGATGGCCGAAAAAGAACGCACAGCGGATTATGCCGATTATGTCTCATTTGGGATCCTTGCATATAATGACGATTCGTTTTTGGGATTCTCAACAAAAAAATATGAAATGCATATAAGAGTGCGATCTGGCGATAGCGAAGGACAGATCAAGGACATTCGTGTAGACTCAGATGATGAAACTGGGCTGGCTAGCAAAATGAGCTTTGATCCAAATAAAATTAAATTTATTGACCTATTCACTGGAACATATAAATTATATAATGATTCAGGCGAATTGGATTACAATATGGAGAGTCATGATATGCTCTATGGTACAGAAGCGAACGTAGAGAAAGGCGATACATACAAAGTGAAACTAGTGGGTCTAGATTTCGATTTTGGGGACATATATGACGGCGAGTTTAGCAATACGAAGGATTATTACGCAGAATTTATCGTCCACGACACTCAGGGCGATTCGCATCAATTAAATTTAGTTCATATTGATCAATAATAAGAAAGGAGTAAGATGAAACAATGTGAAAAATGTGGACAGGAAATACCAGAAGGGGTAGCCTTCTGCCCGAATTGTGGCGCGGCTGTTAATGCTGAGCAGCCATCAGCTAGCCCAGCTATGGCTAGTATGCCTACAAATACATTCCAAGGTAGTCAGGCGATAAACGCCGAAAATGCATCGGCTATGCCAGTCGCACCAGCGGCACCTATTGCCGCCCAGCCCATTAATCCCGTAACACCACTGCAGGCAATGCCAGATAATGGCGCAAAGAAAAAAGTTGATGGCAAAATAATAGCCATGGCAGTGGCATGTATAATATGCCTCACCGTAGGGATAGTTGGCATCGTGATGGCCGTAAGTAGCAACAAAAATAGCGAACCCGTAGCCACCACCGGGAGCAACACTCCAGATCCATCTGGTGAAGTCGAAGTCCCAGCTACTGGCAGTACCGGCGCCAAAGTATCATACGCTGGATATGAATTTAGTATCCCAGCTAGCTATAATTACGAAATTTACACACAAGACGGCATGGAGTGTCTATCAGTATCAGATTCTCCTACAGAGTATCTCGCAGACATCTGTTATTACAATGATCATACATTCACGGCTGTAGAAAACAACATTGATCTAATTACCGAAAGCATCAATGCACAATACGGCACATCGGCCACTACTGGTACCGAAATAATAGACGGCAAAAAATATTACTATTTCGACCTTGGGGCAATGCAAGGACAAAACGCTATGATAGTATTATCTGGGATAGATTTATACTATTTCACAACCTATGTCAGCACTCGGGTCGGAGTAAGCGGTACAGAGTATCTAGACAAAATAGCAAAAGTCATCAATACTGCCCAAAAGAAAAAGGATATGGTAAGATCGACTAATGACGATGGAGGCCTAGAGTCTATCAAGATTATGCAGTTTAATAATATACCGGATAATTCCTAGAGCCAACAAATATAAAAATCCGGCCATAAGGCCGAATTTTTCCTTATCAATCAAAGTATTAATTGTATGAATTCTCTACTTGTATTGATGGACCCATTGTGGTGGTAATGAATACTGACTTCACATAACTGCCCTTGAGTGAAGCAGGTTTCTGAGATCTCAAACTGTCAAAGAATGCACTGGCATTTTCCATCAGCTTATCAGTGCCAAAGGAAACCTTGCCTATACCAATATGCACAATAGCTTGCTTATCAACGCGGTATTCTACCTTGCCGGCCTTAGCTTCCTTGACGGCTTTCTCTACGTCCATAGTTACAGTCCCAGCCTTTGGATTAGGCATTAGCCCCTTCGGCCCAAGCAGCCTAGCAAACTTACCAAGTTTTGGCATGTACTGCGGAGTAGATATCAAGATATCAAAATCAATAGTTCCTTTCTCTAATTTCTTCAAGAATTCTTCATCCTCGGCGATGTCAGCGCCGGCAGCCTTTGCCGTTTTGCAAACGTCAGCTGGAGCAAACACAGCTACACGCACGGTCTTACCGTTGCCATTTGGCAGCACCAAGGTAGTGCGAATATTCTGATCTGCCTGCCTAGGATCTACGCCTAGCCTTGCGTGTATTTCTACGCTTGCATCAAACTTTACAGGGTTAGACTTAATTGCTAGCTCAATCGCATCTTTCAGTGCGTAACTTTTATCTTTCTCGATCATTTTAGCAGCCTCTTGATACTTTTTGCCACGGCGCTCGATTTTTGGGCGAGTGACTGGTGTAGCACCTTTTGGCTTTTCTGCTGCTTCAACGGCGGCACGTTCAACCTTGCGAGCTTGACGCTCTTCTTCAGCCTTTACTTCCTCGATATGTTTTTTTGATTTTTTGCCAGATTTTGCGAATTTCTCCGGCTCAGTTGTTTCTACCACTTCTTCCATGATTTCTTCTGTGGTTTCAGTATTCTTGACCTCTTCTTCGGCCATAATTCCCTTTCTGTGGTGCTAGCGGATCCTCTCCTCCCACGATTAATTATTTCATATATATTATACCCCAAAATAGTCATTTTAGCAAGAAAAAGAGGGCCTAAGCCCTCAGGGTTATTTTTTATCATCCATTTTATGATTACGGCCTCTTTTTCTGCCGCTTATCGAGTCTGGATCTATGCCGTATGCACTTTTTTGACCATAGTGGTCGACTTGGTACTGGAATTCGACTACACGTTCCGATACGGTACGATATGCGTGATCGTATCCTGTAACATATTCGATACGGTGTATCAAATTTTCTATATCCACTATGCTGAGCTGCTTAAGATATGCTTCTGCTTCGATTTTGCTAGTAAGCATAAGAAAAGGAACTTTAGGATATTCCTGGAGTATTGATTTTTGAATTTTGCGAAGTGGCTCGATACCCATTGTTTGCTTCTTTTGAAGTAAATCTTGGTATCGAGAGATATTTGTAGAATACTTCTCTCCGTGGATTTGCCAAAGCTCCATTGCTCTTCTTGTGCAAGCTGCTCGTTTCGAAATGCTCACAATCAACCCTTCTTTCTAAGATTCTTGGGGCTAATAATCCCCACACTTTATATTATAGCATCAAAATAATAAAGTGTCAACAGGCTACGCAGACCAATAGAATATCACATCCTCCCCGCCATGAACTTTTGAGGAAGACTATTCTTCGGTCAAGTATGTTTCTAGATAATCATGAATATAATCTTTGTCATAATCATCAAGGCCTCCTCTCTCGTCTTCTGATTCACGTACAACAAAAACCAACAGCATGACGAACGTTCTTTAGTATATCCTCTATCGGCACTGAATCGTCGTTCTTTCTCCAAGAATTAAGAGCGGCTTCCATCTATCTAACAGTTCTCGTTATGTTGACCAAATAATCCGCAAATAAGCCAGTTGGGTTATCAACGGTATTCCATCGATTAAGGCAATAATTGTCTAGCTAATATATTGCATCGACATCTTGCCAGATCAAGCTTTCCAATTTTGCAATGAGCTCACGTCGTCGTCTTGCGACGACAGTTTTCTCAGTCGTGGTTGGAAGTATGATGTTTTGGTTCATGTTTGTCACCTACTTCATATAAAGATATTAATAGTAATTTCGGCGTTGTAAGTGATTTCTGAAAACGCAAGATTCATTGGCGAACTTAGCCTCCTTTCAGAGATCGCCCCTCACGAGGCGAAATGTGATTTAACTGTCAATAAAATCGATTTACGTATCTTACCACCCCCCTATATGAAATTTTGGCTAAATAAATGTATTATTCGTCCACGGAATACTATTCTATTATAGTATATTTTCCAATATAAGTCAAGAAGAAGCATTTTAAAGCGCATAAAAAATCTACCAGTATTACACAAAAAACTACCCTAAATACCGGGTAGTTTTTTGCAGGTAAATTAATCTACTACTTCTACGCCCATCGAGCGAGCAGTACCAGCTACAATCTTAATGGCGCCTTCTATATCTATCGCGTTGAGTTGATCCATTTTCTTCTCTGCGATCTCTTGTAGCTGTGCCTTAGTTATTTTACCAACCTTATTGGTATTTGGCTTGCCGCTACCCTTCTCGATCTTGATCGTCTCACGAATCAGATCATCTACAGGTTGACCAAGAGATTTCCAATCAAAAGTGCGATCTTCGAAAACACGGATATGCACTATAACGTTCTTTCCCATTAGATCTTTAGTCTTTTCGTTAAATGGATTAATAAAATCCATCATATTAAGTCCCCACTGACCCAGTGTGGAACCAACAGGAGGTCCAGCGGTTGCACGACCTGCTGGAATACGTAATTTCAAATTACCTATAACTTTTTTTTCTGCCATATTTTTCCTTAGTTAAATATTTAGAAGCATTTGCGTAACCATCTAATTTTACCTCTATTTTGTACTTTTGTCAAGGAAAAATCAGATAACAAATGCCCCCTCCGTAGAGGGGACAAAAAATAGGGGAGGTGTATGTTGATGGAATCTGATGGTTATGTTCGGTCCTCATCGAGATCAAAAGGCGTCCATGTCGGTTTCCTCGTCATCATCGTATTCCTGCTCTTCCTCATCGTCTGAGGAAAGAGGCGAACCGAAAAAGCCTAAGAGATCCATGGCGCCAAATAAACCTGGGAGAAAAGCGGATGAATCGTTTGAAGGCGCGAGAAGATAAGCAGCCATTAAGCTGTATAACTGGTAGCTGGGTATCAGGTTGCATTCATGAATTTTCTTAAGAACTGCAACGCCGACGGTTTTCGGCATTCTGATTTTTCCGGTGAAAAGCACCAGCAGAGATTCAAACTCCGCTACGCCCAGTGTACCAATTTTTTCAACAGTATCATCTGAAAAATCGCTGTAAAAAACAGCCCATAGTACATCCGAGGGCAAGCAGCCAAGATCATTAACGCGAATATTGGCGCCGATAATTACCATTCGGATCAGATCAAACACTGATACAAATGACCCTACACGGTTGATGATTTCTTGTGCGAACTCATCCGTAAGTTTGTCGTGCATAGCTGCAACCGACATGGTGCATAGCATGCATGCCGCGAGTTCTTTGCTTGCCGAAGAGTACTTGTCGGTGAGTCCGGCCACGTTGAAACCAAACCCTTCCAGCATTTCAACCGCCGTAGCGATATCGTTGTTTAAGACTACGTCTTTTACTTCGTACTTACTGAGTTCCATATCCATGGAACCACCTCCATTTTTAAAAATCTAGGCCGAAATAGACCTGCTTATACATAATAACATACTATTGCAAAAAAGTCAATAGGCCTGTCGTTTCTCTTTGACAAATACGGCAAAATATGATACACTATGCATAGTGTCCGCGAAAGGAGCTGATGGTCATGAAAAATGATATAGCGGATAGGAACATTTCGGCAGAAGAAAATCTGATGAAAGTACGGGGGCAGGTTATCGAAGAAATAGCAATTAAATCATTGCAACGCGACAATGACGGGAGAAATACGAGTAGAGTAGTCAGGCTACTGGCTGCGTCTGCAACCACAACATTCTGGTGTGGTATAGGGCTTCTTATTGGAGCCATCATTGTCCACTTTATGGGAGACTCAAGCTTGAGCCAAAATACCACGGAGAACGCTCTATGCATAATGGCTTTATGCCTGATAGCAGTCGGTATCATTTGGACCATCATACGTGCTGATGGACTAAAAAAAGCAGAAACCATAAGACGCACATTGATGAACGCTGAGATTCACAAACTCAAGATGATTCTTGTTACCATTGATAATGGGCTCGGTATTCCAATCAGCAGAAGTATGAACGACATCAATATAGGGATTGCACAAAAGCAAATCCAATTATCAAACGAAAGCAATATCAAAAATAAAGACCGCTGAGGCGGTCTTATTTTTTTAATGCAATGAACCTAATTTAGCTGCTTCACCTGTAATGCGTCTAGTTCAACCGGTGTTTCACGTCCAAACATACTTACCATTACCTTGAGCTTCCCCTTAGCCGCGTCTATTTCAGAGATAGCACCATCAAAACCTTTGAATGGCCCGTCAGTGATAGATACTACTTCGCCTACCTCATATTTCACAGAGAACTTAGGATCTTCTACGCCCATTCGCTTCTTTATCTTTGCAATTTCCTTCTCGGATACTGGAGTTGGCTGTGTACCTGTACCTATAAAGCCGGTCACGCCTGGAGTGTTGCGTATGATGTACCATGTTTCGTCAGAAAGCTTCATATCTACTAGCACATAACCCTGCAAAATCTTACGATCGACTATCTTGCGTTTGCCGTTCTTGATCTCAATTTGCTTTTCTTTTGGCACTATAGCCTCAAAAATCTTGTTAGCCATTTCTACTGTATTAGTACGCTGATTTATACTATCCGCTACCTTGTCCTCGTAACCATTATAGGTAGATATGGCGTACCATGCCCTAGTGCTATCATATCTGTTAACTGCCATTTTATTATAACCCTTCCTTTCTATTTATTTAATATTAAGTTCGATAACCAAGTAAAGAATATATCGAGTAGAGATATAAAGACCACAAAGATTGCCGTGTATACTAGTACTGCGATTACCATCTTCCAGGTAGCCTTACGGTTAGGCCATCTTACTTGACGGAGTTCTCGCCATGAATCACGAATATAGCGCCCCAAATACACAAAAGGACGAATCAAAATAAATGGCTTCTTCCCTGACTTTTCTGCCGTAACTTTCTTTTCTGCAAGTTCTCTGTCTTTTCGCTTCGCTTTGCTGGTTTTTTTGTCTTTGATGACTACCTTTTTGCGAGTAATCGTTGGCTCGTCGGTTTCCTTCTTAGATGGAGATTCCTTCGCTTTGATTTTTGTAACTTTGGCCATTCTACTCCTTTTAGTTATATGATATCAAAAAAGTCTGATACCAGACTTGTCAACATTTTACTCTATTTTTGCTGAGAAGTCAATGGATTTTTGTGATTTTACAGCAAAAAGCCCCGACAGGCTGCCGGGGCAATTTGGTTTAAAGAAAGGTTGTCTACTTAGCGGGAGGTGCCAAAATAGTATCAAGCTCAATCCGAGCGGATATACACCCTCTAAGCATACGCAAGCTCTCACATTCGATCCGGTGAATGCTCATTCCGAAGTTTTTGTCTTCTTCCTCTCCATATTCGAAGTCGTCGAAGTCGAGCATGCACTCTTCGTGTTCTGCGCCATATAACTCTACAGCCGTCTCTTCCAGGGTTCTCATTCTGCCATCCTTAAGGCCATAACGAAGCTGAAGAACAAGGCTTTTTTCCTTACCGAAGAGCTCGTTCAGGAGGTCATTTACGGCGGTAATCTGTGTCTCAGAGAAGTTCTCATAACACTCATAGGCTTCATTGGAGTCAAAGCTCAAATAGTAAGCATATGGCCAACCGTTCTTGCCGGCAAAGCGCCAGTTTACTGATCTGTAAAGAACGGCAACACCAAAGCTCCTGTCGTCGAAATCGTGCCGGATAAATCCAGCTTGATCCATGGCGGCTTCAAGCTTTCTCGAAAGCTTTTCTCCTATGCCTGCGATCTTTTTACGGGTTCTCACTAAGAAAACTAACTCTTCCGGCTGGATGTCTTTCACGCAGTTGTATATTCTCTTGGGGAGATTAAGCTCATCCAAAGATATTAATTCACTTGCTTTTCTTACACTAGCCATATCTTTTGCCTCCTCGTTATTCTGTCTTTTATCTTTAAAAACATTAGTCATAGCATAAATCCTCCATAAAGCATACACGTAAATTTTAATAACCTATAATCTATATAAACCTCAGACATCCTGAGGAGAAATAAAAGTAAGACCCTTCTTCCTTTCTCATTTTTTAATTTTCTCGCCAAACAGCGCATGCAGAAATGTATCTACATATGTAAATTATAGCATAAAAATAATAAAAAGTCAATTCTTGTATCATACTCCCAACAAAAAGCCCCGACAGGCTGCCGGGGCAAGCCCCGGCTACCCGCCAAAGGCTCTTTGCTCTTTATCAGAGCTAGTGCAGAGATGAGAGATAAATAAATGGCCGGTTTAGCATCTACTTTGTTTGCGGACGTAGAGATAAATAAGCATATACATAGCTGCGGTCACTGTGGTGGCTAACAATGCAATAACATAATCGTTACTAAGCATGTCAGGCCAATGCAGAATCTGATGCAAATAGGCAAAAATCCAGGCGGCCAAACACAGTGCCATTGACACCCAAAAACCGATCCAAAATGCAACACGGACTTTCTTATCTATACTCTTCATACTAACACCCCTTTCTTGTCTATACTTTTTGTACTGACACCCCCTAGCTTAAGAAATGTAGTTTGTCGGGCCCATGTCCGAACGGCAAGATCATCTCCTCTCGTTGTTAATTTCTAGAGGTCAACACCTCAATAAAACTCCCACACAGAAGCAGGATAATATAATTATACCATACATACTAGTATATGTCAATAGTAAACTATATTATTTGCTTGATTTAGGAGCACTGTATAGAAACGCTCCGCTGTTACTGGGACCCAAAAGAAATACACGCTTAAATCCTACAGCATTTCTATCTCGGAAACAAGAAATCAATATAGTCTTGCAGCATCCTACTCCCCGATATTACAGGCAAATATGCCTTTAATTGTTGTCGCAATATATATTCCAAATCAAAATCATTTTCATTAGCAGATAAAGCCTCTTCCATGCGCTGATATAGCATATCTAGCTCTTCGTCTTCGTTCGCGCCAGAAACATTAAGATAGCTATTGATAGAAGCATCCGCTACGCCGCCGTCGTGAGTGGATATCAGGAAGCTCAAGTTTGCAATGTCTTTCATCCAAGAAGTACCGCAGGCCTCTAACCCTACAATTGGTACATTAATTGCGGCATTGCATCCGGCGGACAATCCATACGCCAACTTTTCATCGTAGTCAGGAATATAGTGTACATGGCCGCTCAAATAATCATCTTCAGTAATAGTCTTCAGCAAATTTTGGAGTTTATTATACATAACCTTGTCACCAGAGTGCACTCTGCCGGAAATAATATAATGAGCACCACGTGGCTCTAAAATATTACGAAGTCGTGCAGGATCACGGAAAGGCAAATCTGGGCGTTTATAATCTACAAAACGTCGTTTAAAATCAAATATAAAGTCATCCTCATCAAATTTCAAGATATTGCCAGTATGATCAGGGCGGTCTTTGAGCGTATCATTCAGGATTTTACGGCCTATCTTTTTGAGCTCACGTATTTTGTCGGCAGATACAGCATCTAGAGCATCTATGTAATTTGGCGTAGGTAAATCATACTCGTCCAGCACACCGATCTCGCGATAATACTCCATTACATCTGGCATCACCCAAGTATCCATATCTATACCATTGGTGACGGCCTTGAATTTTACTTTGTTTCCAGCCACATCATGATAATTAGCTACACGTGCATGCAGTTTTGATACGCCGCTTCTGAGTTCTGCAATCTCTATAGTAACGGATGATAATTTTAGTCGATTTTCAGTGAATTTGTCCTTTAGCCACTTCTTTACGGCGAGGGATTTTATATTTGGGAATACGAATTTCTCGAACTGGTCATACCCGAACTCAGCTTCGGCAGCCTGTACCAGGGTATGATTAGTATATAATGTATGCTTTCGCGTATATACCATGGCCTCATAGAAATCCATGCCGTTATAGGTAAGCTCGTCCAGTCGTGCTAGCGCTGCGAAAAAAGTCGCCACTTCATTTAGCTGCATTATGGCTGGCTTCAATCCGAGTAATTTTAGCGCCGCATACCCACCAAACCCTAGCGCTACCTCTTGATATAGTCGATGATCCGATCCACTCATTCCAGAGTAAAGCTCTCCAAAATTCGGCTCTGTTATACCAATAATGCGTGTATTCTTAAAACGTTTTTCTATCACGCTGAGCTCGCAAAGAGTATCACAGCACTTTACGTTTACAGTATCTATAAACTTAAATCCATAATCCTCGTAATTCACCGGCACGTGGTCATCGTATATGGTCCCATCTTTCATGATCTGATGTGTTTCGTACGGATAAAAAGGAGTAATCAAAGCAAAAGGCACACCGAGCTTTTCGGCTACACGTCGTGTGTCCGCCGCAAGCACGCCTAGTCCTCCACCGCCACGGATTCCATTCTTTTGGTCGTATAGCTCAAGAGTCCAATAAGTATATGGCCGCCCCGGCGAGATAGCTTTCGTCAGATGGTTCCTCTCTACGGCCTCATAAAAAAGGTCCACATCTTCAATATTTTCTAATGGGTGATAAAAAAACTTTTCTTCTTCCATAATGCTTACACTTATTTTACCACACAATCAAAAAACAAACGAAATTTTCCGTTTGTTTTATATGTCAAAGCTACTAATACCAAAATTTCTTTGGCAATTTTTCTGCTATTCTCATATGAAAATCCCAGTCAAATCCATCCAGGTGGCCCGGATTACTGGCGTCATAATATTTCTTACGTATTTCCGTAGAAGTCATTATCTCACCAGGAATCAACTTATACTTTTTTCGAAAGTTTAATCCACGCTTATATCCATCAGGTGGCAGTACTGCCATTGGTAAAAAGTCACATTTTATTTGCGGATCGGAATATAGTTTCGAGGCCAATACAGACATGGTTGGGATAATCGGATCCTCTTTTTTAAAGACTTTTTCTGATTTAAAAACAGTAGTTTGCCTAGTAGCGGAAGGAGCTACAAAAATCACTCCGCCATTTTTCATAGCATCATGTGATAGATCTGTGTATATATCACGAAACTCATGCTTGAGTCTATTTGCAGCTTCGTAAAGTTTTGTTCCCTCTTCCAAATTCATCTTCTTCCAAGTAGATGGAGTAATAGTGGGGGTGATTACTATGCCAAGCCTTTTAATACGGTCAAAATTAGGCGCCAGAGATTCGTACCACGGCAAATTTACCGGGAAATACATTGGCTTCTCTCCCATTATGTCTATTTTCATTGTCAGGATTCGCGCTATTTCACCCAGTGACGGGTGGTTGAATCCTATCACTAGTCCGTTTTGGGCATCCTTCGGCATTCCGGCATACGACCCAGGCGTGATTTTAGATAAAACTTTTACCAATTTTTTGCGAGCGGCCGTATTATGCTTTTCTGGATCGTTTTTTGGTCCGGTAGTTCTAAAAAAATAATTTATAGCCGTATTACATGCTTTGCCTACTGGCACCATCTCTTTGCGCAAGTCTTCCGCCCCCAGTGAGTCAAGCAACGAATAATTCTCATGCTGCAATTTGTCGATAATCTTAGCCGCGGGCAGTTCTTCTAGCTCTTTTTTTGTAAAAACATTTTTCTTTTGTGCCATGATAAATATATTATAACATAAGCCCCGCGTTGATGCGGGGCCTTTGTCCTAGTTTTCGCTGATGGTTATTAATTGGTTGAGGCCGTCTAAGGTAGGCGGGGTTCTGAGTAGAGCCACTACCTGGTTATTGAACTTTCTGCATTTTCCAGAAGGGCGAATCACAGATTCCCTGTAGATAGGTTTTTGTTTTACATATACTCCTATCAGTGCTTTTGCGCCCATTCTTTTTAATGCCTCCACAGTATGGTGCCTTTTTGCATGATCCGTAGAGTCATCTCCAGTTAGCACTACCAAGGTATTCCACCCATTAGGAGCAGATGCAGTACCTATAGAGTCTGCTTGCGGCAGATCTGATACATCAATCTCCACAATACCGATAATATTGTTTAGGAATTTTTCATGTACCTGATCTTTAAAATCAGAATCGGCGCCGAATAATAATATACCTGCAGGCGCATCCAGCCAATTTATCCCAGCGATAACTTCTTTAAATGTACTAATTATACTAACATCCCAAGCCATAAATGCACCCCCTTCCCCGGCGATTGGTGAATATAGTATCGCACAATAATAACACATAGTAGCGAAATAGTCAAAGCCACCCCAAACAAGCGGCATAGCTGCCTGCCCGAGACATGAATATTATTAACAATAATCCCGTTTGCCAACAAACCTATTACGTAGCGGAACCAGCCGCCTCCCGGGCCCTTCTCAGAGCGTCGCTTTTCGATTTCAAAATTTTCGGATCTGGACGCGTAAAGAAGAGGACTTTTTCAGGATACCGTTCTAATACTAGTCGCGGATCCGCCCCGTTATCAAGAAGTGTTTCAATATGGTCAAACACGAGAGAAGGGTGCAAATTGCTGACTATCTTATTGATATCTATTGTTATTCCTGCCTCTTTTATCATATCGATATTCTTAAGTATGACTGGACCACTGCTTTTACTTACTATTTCTTCCAAAGACAAAGTGACGCCTTTTTCCTGAATACGTCGGAAATTGTCTAGCACCGTGTTTGGGTCCAATCCAGAGACAATACTCTGAAAATCCACTTCGTCGCTGTGCTCTAGAAGTACGTCTATCCCTTTCTTTCCATCCTTGTCTGACAATTTTGGCACCAGCGATGCATAGCTCGCTCCAAGTCCGTCATGTACGGATTGGATTTCAGAAATATCTATATTAGGAATTCTTTGTAATATAGAGTCAATATTTACACCTTGGCCTAGTAACTCTCCAGCATGTTGGCGCGCAGTGTCTTCTGACAAGTTCTGAAGGATCAAGTCAATATCGGCCCCAAGTGCCATCAACATACCAAATCTCTTGCAGGTAGCATCTTCGTCTAGTCCCCTTACCAGGTCATTGATGTCTGCTCCATGTTTTAGAAGTGTATCAAATGTTTCGTCAATCCCTTCGCTACTTAATTTTGCAACCAATTCCGACACATCCGCACCATTATCGAGCAGCCAGTCCACTCTAGACACTAGGCGATCACCAGTGTTAGCATCTATAATTTTGCCTACATCAATTGGAGCATCATGTTCTATTAGCAAATCCAGATTATCAAGCACCGCCCTTGGGCTTATTCGCTCGGCTAGTGCCACCACGTCGCCACCGTTCGCCAATATATCATTCACGTACCTTTCCACCGTATCGTCTGGGAACTTATCGGAAGACATCAGCGTATCAGGGCTGACATCTAGATCAAGCAGCAATCCAAACAGATCGTCTAATTCATTTGAATTTTTGGCATTCACCAAGTCCACTATACCCATAGGGTCTTCCACGCTAGAAGCCAGTAGTCCGTAATTCTCTACTGTCATAGAAGACGGAGCTATTTTTTTTGGCTACAGCTTCTGCATCTGCACCATTGGACAATAATTTCTTCACGTTTTCATCTTGTACTGTATCAAGTTCATCGACGATTTTATCAATATCAATGACTGCACCATATTCAACTAGCGTATCCAGTTCGTCAAGTCTTTTTAATGGCGAAAGATGGGACGCAACCTCATTTATATCTATATCTGCCCCATATCGTGTTAATTCGCCAAAGTGGCTAAAAATCTGTTGCCAGCCTAATTTGTCTACTACTAGTTCTACATCGCCGCCTGCGTTCATTAGGAGTTCAAAATTTTTTACTGGTCGCGTTTTTTCTGCCCCGTCGTCCAGAAAAGCGGATTTATATTCACCGCTTGAGTAAAAGATGTCCTTACCATACATGTGCCTAATTATGCCATTTGCGTCCAACCCATGATCAAGCAATGCCCGTACTGTGCCTCTTGTGCCTATGCGTTCGCCCATTTTTTTGATTGCATCATCTACATTCGCACCATTCGCTAATAATACCTCTAGATTAGCCGCAGTAGCCCTGTCGCTTATTACCGATAATATAGAGTTAGCATCCGTACCGTTTTTTAGCAACACCTCTATGTCTCTCAGCTCTCTAATCCTTGGATCTCTCGTGTTATAGGTGTCCAGTTTTACGATTTTGCGGTCGGCTTCAAAGATAAATCTTAATTCATCATCCGTAAAAGGTTCTCCACTCTGGAATTTTCTATCCATCGCGATTAATTGTCTTTTGTCGGCAAACGCTGCCAGGAATTTGTCCCCACCAGGCAAAGTCCTAACTTTCTCTTCAACAATCGGCACCAGCGAATCTTCTAGTGCTTGTCCATCATTTAGCCCAGAAATCTCTGCAACCCTTCCGTCAATTCCTAGCCTTACGGATGCACAAGCGTTAGACGCTAACTGCTTCGTTGTGGGGTCGTGCAGCCGAAACAAAATAAATTTTGCCTTGCTGTCCTCAATTTTTTCACCGCCATATTCGTCATAGCCACCGTATTCAAGATAGCTTCTGCCAGTCCCAGGGTCAGCGATACACCATGGAGTTCCCTCCGCGGCTTCCGCGAGACTTTCCTCGCTACCTGGCAAATACTCCACCCATTCCCCATCTATATCCTCCGTTCTTTCTGGTGTTTTTACTATTGTTTTTGTTTCGAGCAGCATCTTGGAATACAAGCGATTAAAATTACCAGACTTTACCAAAGAAGCAAGCTGAGCATCTTGAGCTTCACCCTCAGTATATCTATCCTTATCCTGCATTCCATAAAAATCCGCAATAGCTCCGTGCACCTTGGCCAAAGCTGCGGGGTTTAGCTTCGGAAATGGAGCAACTGTAGACTGATTGCGGCGTGTAAATTGCTTTTTGTCTACGTCAAACACTCCCATTTTAGACATACCATCCCAAGCATACACCTTAAACCACATAGGGTAGGGAGAATGCTCATCGCCCAAATAATCAGACCATCCTTGGATGGATGTTTTTTGTTTGTCTAGAATATCTTCAGTGAGGATCTCTTTCTCGTAATCACTTATTTCTCTACCTTGACCATCGTCTCTTAGAGCCTGCTCTTGTGCTCTCCAGTAAGAATCCTGGATATTTTCAGGCTTGATTATTAGTTTGGACGCAGAGGCTCGCCACAGCCTTTTTTCCAAGTCATTCCCATGTTTGCCGATGAGGTTTTCTAGGCGTTCTATATAGGCATAATTACGGCGATCATTGTTTTTCCATCTAGCTTATCTCCACGTTGCCGCGCTTTATCAAACGAAGATTTTACTATGTCATGTCGCCTCTCAAAACCTATGGATGATAACACTGTGGCTCCCAATTTCTTTTCAGCACGTTTTCGGTCTATATGCTGCTCATTCTCTTGCCGATCTGGATCTCCAAAAGTCTCACTAAAATCATCGTTTTGTAGTGGAGTCTCAGCCTGTTCTCTAAGTACACCCTCAGTTTCAGGCATAAATACTCCCATCATTATAAACTATAGACAAATCGATTGTTATCATATCACCTCTCTTATCAATTTATTGCTTATATTTTACCATAAATGTTTAGCTAAAAACAACATATCGTAACAATATGATTCTTAGGGTACGACTTGCAGTTTACTCTATATATAAACAGCTAAACATTATATAAAACTCTCGTAAAAAAACCATAATACAATACACAATTCTTGACTTGACTTATATATATAATTGTAAGCATAACAACAATATAATATATAACCATATATATAATAATAGGAGGAGAATTAAATAACTATGGCTGCTACTACCACTAATATCAAGATTAACATAGTAGAACCAGGCAGCTCTACACCAGTAGACCCTACTACAGACATCTCAGCGCCAGACACAGGCCTATTTACTCATGGTATAGGTGGTACAGAAGCTACTATCATCACAATAAGCATAGTAGTAATACTAGCAGTAGTAGCTACAGTACTACATTATAAAAAGAAGCATAATAATAAAGCCACAGAATCATCCTCCAAATCTAAGTTAACTAATATCATATCTACCATAAAATCCAAAAAGAAAGTATCTATCCCACTAGCAATACTAGCACTAGTAGTATCATTAGGTACATTAGCTACACTCCTAGTAAATGTAGGTAAAGCAATACTAATGCAGCAGAAGGAAACACAGAAGAAAACGAATCTTCTCTCACCCTAGACGTAGATAGTGAAGAACTAACTATAGAAGTAGGAGACGAACCAGTCTTTGCAGTCCTACCAGTAGAACTCACAGTAGAAGAAGCAACCCAAGCAGGCTACACTCTTACAGCCTACACAGATAGTACAGACATAGTATCTACTACAGATCCAGACAGCAAAATACCCATGGTGGCTTTAAATGAAGAAGACTTATCAGAGTATACTTCTCTCACAGATAACACCTGGGGCTTGTCACTAGAATAACCACAAGACCAAAACAGTGAAGTATGCACAACACTATCTACAGACCAATCTAACCCTACTATCCTAAAATCTATAGACGACTATTCAGAAACAAATGCAAATGACACTACTACCATCTACTATGGTTTCTATATCACTCCAGATGTTCCTAAAGGTACCTATGAAGGAAGTGAGATAAACTACTCTGCAGAAGCCAATAGAGCAGATCTAGTTACAGTAACCTTTGATGGTAACGGCCTCAATTTCAATGGCGATAAAACCACCAATGTAGTACGCTACGAGAGAACTGAAACAGAAAAGACTGAACTCTACTCTCACACCCCCAACATAAATGATGCAGGCGAACAAACTCCGGGTGAGATGTACCCGATTGGACTAAACAATACTTTCGTCTATGAATTTGCAGATGCTACGGAAGTAAATCTGAATATTGTCAAGATTGAAGCAGATGGTACCTGTGGACCTAATGCCGACCAGTATTTTAGCTTCTGGCAAGGCAGTCACCCAGACTATACTGCAGTAAATAACTGGGAATCTGGCGTAAAAGTAGACGGTTCTGATGGCAAATATATATTTGGTAAGTCTCGAAGCTGGTCTATGAACACAACAGTACAAGGCAACACCCTAACCCTTGCCTATACTACTAGCGATCATAGAGGAAGCTACTGCGGTAACTCTGGCTATGGCTACTACGCTATCATTACTGCTACTGATGCTGATGGTAACCCAGCCTATGCTATGGGCAACACTCAATATTCTGGAGCATACCAAACCCCAGCCACTACAGAATATGATAACTACGAATTCTTCGGCTGGAGCTTAGATCCTAATGCTACCAGTGCTGACTATGCAGATGCAGCTGATATAGAAACCAATATGTTTCTAAACGCAGGCGAAAAAGTAACGCTCTACGCTATCTGGTCACCAATAGTAGACATTAGCTACGACGGCAATAATGCTACTGCTGGTAGTATGGAATCTACTTCCTACGATGGCGATACTCCAACTACGGTAACTCTAGCACATGAAGATGTAATAGCAGGTGACAATATAGATCTCTATGCTCCTAACTACAAAAAGACTGGCTATGGCTTCGCTGGCTGGAGCACAGATCAGGCTGCATGGGAAGATCTCACGGATGATGATGAGTCTAATGACCCAGTCATCTATGACCCTAACCAATCATTCGTCATGACTAAAGATATAGTCATAAAAGCAGCAGAAGGAAAAGACATTCTCTATGCTGTCTGGGTACCAGCAGAAACAGACAATAGTGGTAACCCTATCTCTCTCCAAGATTGGCAAGGCTGTTCCTCTCTCACTCCTACTACCTACAATACAGAAACAGGACAACTAACTGTAGGTAAGAATACTATCACTGCACTTACAGACAGTAGAGACGGCAATATCTACACAGTAGCCAGACTAGCGGACGGTAACTGCTGGATGACAGAAAACTTGAGGCTGGATAATGATTCTACTATCTCCACCACCAATACCAATAACCCACTAACGGTAGACGGTAATGTAGCTATAAAGAATAATGACGGCAACAATTACAACCATCTATCACCAAATGGTAGAAGCTGGTGTACAGGTTGGAATAGTGCTGCCTGCTACGACCAATCCTATCTCAATACTTTCAACACTAACTTAGGCGGTGAAGGCGCCATAGCTAGTTACAATGGTAACTATGACGACAACAAAGCTTTCCAATGGCAATCATATGGCAACAACTACAACTGGTACTCTGCTACTGCTGGTAAAGGTGCTTATAGTACTGGCGAACAAGGTGCAGAAACCGTTGCTGGTGACCTCTGCCCAGCTGGCTGGATACTACCTATAGGTAACAAAACAGAAGCTAACGGTTCCTTCTCCCACTTAGACACTAGTATGGGTGGAAATGGAAGCTACGGCTCAACTGAAGCTTCCAATAAATGGCGCTCTTTCCCAAATAACTTCATCTATTCCAGCTACTGGTACGGTTCGTCGGCGAGCGCTCGTGGTAGCGTCGGCTACTATTGGTCGTCTACTGCGAGTAGTACCAGCGTCGCGTACTACTTGTACTTCGACAGTGGCTACGTGGCTCCAGGTACGGATAACAACTATAAGTTCAACGGGTACTCTGTTCGCTGTGTGGCTCCAGTAGAGTAGTTTAGTTCCTTCATTTCAGGGCCCAGCGTAGCCCACCGCCATGGTGGGCTGCTAAAATAATGAGTATGTATGATATGTCAGGGATAAACGTGCTAAAGCTAAATACGCCCGATCTTCCTATTTACAACCTTAAGTGTTATAATATGTCCATTAAACAAGGATTACTTATGGAAAACAAAATTTGTCAAAGCTGCGCAATGCCACTCACTCCAGAAGACATGTATGCCACCGAAAAAGACGGCAGCAAAAACGAGGATTATTGCAAATGGTGCTACAAAGATGGCGAGTTTCTCGATCAGTGTTCGATGGAAGAGTACATCGAAAAATGTTCCCAGTTTGGCGAGCAAGCTGGCATGACCAACGAGCAAATGAAAGAATACTGCACCAAAATCTTCCCCACCCTCAAAAGATGGAAGCAGGCCTAGCCACCGCCTAACATAAAATTATCTTAATTTAGCATTGTTGTATAATTCACTAGTATTGAGGAACATTAAGAAAAAATCGCCGTAAGGCGATTCTTTTCGCCGAAGGGGCGGAGCTTTGATGTATAATCTCTGATTGCATCAAAGCGTAGCTTCCGAAATACGGTGAATTATGTAAAACGCCTCATTATTCAGCTATAAGTCCTTCTCCATAACAAGGTAGTATTTGCTCGCTATATTAATTTCAGGCGGATCCCCACTACGCCATATTTGGCTTGCTTCTCGGGGGTATAGAATTCACTCAGCGCATCCATTAGCTCGCCCTTAGTCATAGAGGAATCCGCCAAGATTGATATGTCAAAATCCTCAAATAAATCTTCAAAGGTATTGTAGCGGAGTAGTCCTATCACTTCGGCTCTAAATATATCGTCTTCAGACTTGGAGAATTCTATTATATCCCCGAGCTGGATCTGCCTACGTTTCTCGTCATTAAGCCGAAGCTCTATGCGCTTCGTCCCGTCTTTTATGAAGCCATAATATTTCGGCTGTAAATTCATTTTATGCATGCTCATATCTTAACAATACCACAAAAAAATGATAATTTGAGTCCCAAATAAAAAAGCCCCTCATAGAGGACATGGCTGGGGATGAGGGATTCGCACCGAAGGTCCGAGTCCCGAATAAAAAAATCCCTACATGGGACATGGCTGGGGATGAGGGATTCGAACCCCCGAATGGTGGGACCAGAACCCACTGCCTTACCACTTGGCGAATCCCCAACGATAGTACAATTATATCATATTTTCTTAAAAAACGAGACATATCTTTGTAAAAGTAAAACGTAGTGCTAAATGCACCGCAAAATATTGCAAATACATAAACTTTATGTTATAATTATACATGATATAGTACATTAACTATCACGAAAAAATCGGAAGGTGGGATAGCTTTGGCTAGTAGCAAAAACGTATTCAAATGGATATTCTCTAAGATATTCAGAAGAAAGTATATCATCATAACCTTGCCAGGTCACTACAGCTGGCGAAACGAAAACCTCGTCATGGCACTCAGAGACATTCCTAAACACGGGGTACACAAGAATGATATCGGCGGATCCGTAGAGGGATACCGTAACCTCTCGCAGTTTGGCAATGCCTGGGTCGCTGAGCACGGCATAGTGCGTGGCAAGGCGCGTGTCAGCGGCAACGCTATCGTACGTAGTAATGCTGAAGTATTCGGCCACGCCAGGATCAAAGGCAATGCCATAGTCTACGGCAGGGCAAAAGTGTACGATCATGCGCAAGTAAAAGGCTCAGCCGAAATCTACTGTCAAGCATCTGTCAGCCAGCATGCAAAAGTGAAAGACAGGGCCTACGTTCACGGCGACGCCTTGCTTTATGGTAACTGTATCGTCTCGGGTAACTCCCTCATCAGAGAAAACGCAAGAATATGCGACATGGCAGTTGTCCACGACTCAGACATAAGTGGAGATACGACCATCCGCAATGATGCCCATGTTGTTGGGAGAAGGATTCGTGATAAAATTATTTTCAACTAACCCGCCATCATTGGCGGGTTTTTCTTGCGATGTGATAAATCAGTTGGCTGCCACCGCTAATTTTATTCGCTGCGCAATGCCTCTACTGGATCTTTCTTGCTTGCTGCGCGTGCCGGGATCAGGCCGCCTATCAATGTCAACACTATACTTAGGAGTATCAAGAGCAGTGCTGTTCTAGGATCCAAGGCAGCATTGAGTGGTATATCACCAGTAAAATGGTGCAATACTGCATTGATAATAGGAATTAGAGCATAAGACACACCTACACCGAATAGTCCAGAAAGAAATCCGATAATAAATGTCTCTGCATTAAATATCGAAGAAATATTATGCTTACTCGCCCCCATCGCTCGCAATATTCCTATTTCCTTTTTACGTTCATAAACAGATATATAAGTGATCACGCCGATCATAATAGAGCTTACCACCAAAGAAATAGATACAAATGCTATCAGCACATAGCTTACCGCATCGACAATAATCTTTACTGAAGACATAAGCATCCCAGTAGTATCGGAATATTCTATCACCTTGTCATCCATGCCCAATGATCGCATATTATTATTGTAGCTGTCTAGGAATTCAAGAAAACGCGTTTTGCCGTCAAAACTCCAAAAATAAAATGCCATTTTTGTGGGATCGTCTAAATCTTGATATCCTAAGGTAGATAAATTGGTAGCCAGCGTGGATTTTTTCTTTGTAAACATAGCCGTTACTACGCGCGAAAGTTCGTCCTCTGAAAAATTCAATCTAAAAGCCCCCACTATCGCATTCTGGTCCACGTGGAATGCGTTAGTGAAACTATCGGTCAAGTATGTTGTAAGATTGCCAAGCTTTCCTAGCACCTCCTTCTGCATAGATAGATTGGTGGCGGCACCAGTTAAGTTGTCAAAAACAGTGGTTATTTCAGGCGTGTTAAGATAATCATCCACAGAGAATGATTCGTGTTTTGATGTTGTTTGCAAATAACTCGCTAGATATCCTTTTAACATACCATCAAATGCTGCTGAAGAATTATCTTTAGGAATCTGATATGCATCTTCTAGCGCCCCAAAATCTTTTCCAGCTACAAATTCATCTACAAAATCCACCAGAATTCTTTCAGAAGTTTCAGGGTTCATGAGATCCATCATGCTTATCTCTCCTTTGATAATTTTGTCTTCAAAGTCACGCCTTAATTCACCAGCTAGCTCTTTAAAATGTTCCTCTAGACCCTTACGAACTTCCGGCATTTTGTTTATCTCATTCGTTATATCGTTGGATATGCCTTCCATATACTCTTGCGTTTTTGTGCTGACGGCATTTTGGTCTATTTTTACGCCAAAAGCCTGCGTCAAAGCGGCTTCGTCCACAGAAACTAAATCAGAAAACTCAAAATTAAATTCATTATCTTCCTCTCCAAACTTAGTATTTGAAAAGATATCAACATCCGGGTTTTCGAGCTGTTTTTTCACAATATCTGTTTGGCCAGACTCATCTATGATATGCTCCACAAGAGAAGGCAGATAGGCTACGCTACTACCACCGGTAAGCATCTCGGAGCTCATTACTGCTACGCCAGTAACTTTTAATCTTTCTGCATTATTATATACTTCCCGCATAAAATCTTTATCACCGCTCATGTCCTCATATATACTATATTTATCATTATATTTAAAAGTTTCCGTAGCAGGCACTAACCTCAAATCAGCATTCATTATGTCTTCATATGTGAGCTCTAGTGGGTCATTATGAATATCTACGCTCTCACCACTCATTATCTTTGAGACGATCTTATTTAGCTCATCGGTATCATGGAAACCCAAAGAATAAGTCAATAGTTCTGATATCTCGCCTTTATTGCTTAGCACCACTAGTAGTTCATCGTATTTTTCTGGGTAGCGCCCCGCGAGTAACTCGGTATCATTAATCAGATTTTTCTGTTCGTATTGTTGAAAGACAGATGTCATAGAAGAATAATTTCTAAGAAGTGATGATTCTCCCACTAGTGATGTGAATAATGTGCTAGGGTTCATTTTTGCTATCGCTCCCGTCGCGTCCTCGGTATATATAACTGGATCAACATTGTATTCGTATTCCAGCAACCGAACGTCGTCTTTTATCTCGGGCTCATGTACTTTCATATATTCAGCAAAACTAGTTAAGTCATTGTTCGAAACAGTACCCAGTGTAGATGTTAGGATTTGATTTTCTGTTAGTCTATCGCTGTCTTCGTTATTAGAAGCGCTACCGGTTAAACTTAGCAATATCCCAGTGAGGTCAGCGGATTCCTTTTGCAAAGACAATGGATATGAGGTTAAAGTGTCCTCTTCTATCTTGTCTATATAGTTCTGAAATCCAGTAGACACAGCAGAAATCAATGCTATTCCAATAATACCTATCGAACCAGCTGCCGCCACTAGCACGGTCCGAGCTTTCTTGGTGAGCAAATTTTGTAAAGATAGCCCCAGAGCGGTAATAAAAGACATCTTCGTTTTTCCCTTTTTGTGTTTGGCTTTTTCTAAGTCCAAGTCTGTCTTTATCTTGCCGTCATATGGACTAGAATCTGAAGTTATCCTCCCATCCTTTAGCGTAATTATGCGTGTCGCATATTTATCCGCTAGTTCTGGATTGTGTGTTACCATTATCACTAACTTATCTTTAGAAATATCTTTCAAGATTTTCATTATCTGTATACTGGTGTCAGAATCCAAAGCACCGGTAGGTTCATCTGCTAGTATAATATCAGGATCATTCACGAGCGCCCTAGCTATTGCCACTCGCTGCATTTGCCCACCAGACAATTGACTCGGCAATTTATCTATATGCTCCTTTAGTCCTACATCGGTCAAAGCCTTCTTAGCCTTGCGAACCGACTCGCGCTTAGAGAGGCCAGATATAGTAAGTGCTAATTTTACATTATTGAGGACAGTTTGGTGCGGGATCAGATTATAGCTTTGGAATACAAATCCAATCCTATGGTTGCGATAGCTATCCCAGTCCTTGTCGCGAAATTTTTTTGTAGATTTTTCATTTACAATAAGGTCACCAGCGGTGTACTGGTCGAGTCCACCAATGATATTAAGAAGAGTAGTTTTTCCTGATCCACTTGGTCCAAGTATCGCTGCAAATTCACTAGTGCGAAAATTTATGTCTATTTTATTTAAAACAACACGTCTTATGCCACCAGTCTCATAGACTTTCTTCACACCCTTTATCTCTAACATAATCTTTATAATTATATCACAATGATAAATATTTTTCTGAACACTGGGCCACTTAATTATAAGCAAAAGATTATACATTTTGTGCGTATCATATTATAATAAATATATGCACGAGCAGGTATTTAACCGCATAGAGAAAAAATATCTCATCACAAAAGCACAGAAAAATAGACTCCTGAAAACGATCAAAAAAAACACAGAAAAAGACGCCTACTACCGTTCGGAAGTCTATAATCTATATTTTGATAACGACAATTATGATCTTATTATGCAATCCATCGATAAGCCCGTATTCAAGGAAAAGCTGCGCGCCCGAAGCTATGGTGGATATGATCGAGTTTTCTTAGAGATCAAAACAAAGCTAAAAGACGAAAACGGAAATATAGGATATAAGCGCCGCGTCATGATTACTCGTCAAGAGTTTGCTGAATTTATCCAAAACAACATCACATTAACAGATCTAGCTGAGCGAACACAAAACAATAATAACAACATCCAAATAGCTAGAGAAATAGATCATCTTTTCCAGCTTTTTTCGCTCAAGCCAAAAATACTTATTACCTACAACCGCGAAAGCTACAAAGGCAAAGACGGGCTACGTATTACATTTGACGATAAATTGCGTTTTCGTGACAAAAAACTTGACTTTATTAAAGGAAAGCGTGATAAAATTTATTTTAAGGACATTAGAAACACGATAATGGAAATAAAAGCACAAGGTTCATTGCCGCTTTGGCTGGTAAAGATTATGTCGTCAGAGCAAATCTACCCACAACAATTCTCCAAAATCGGAAAAGTCTATGCAAAACTAAAAAGTAAGGAAAGGAAAAATGTTTAATAGCATATTCGATTCAACATCAACAGGGCTAGATATTACGACTGGTCTGATTTGTGCCGCCGTAGCACTTGGGCTTGGCATAGTAATAGCCGTCACGCATATGAAAACATCCCAAACCACCAAAGGGTTTTTAATTACTCTGGCTACGTTGCCTATGCTAGTAATGGCAGTTATGATTATGATAAATGGCAACCTTGGTACATCCATTGCTATACTAGGTGCGTTTTCTTTGATACGCTTCCGTTCTGTTCAGGGTGAAGCAAAAGACCTTCTCAGTGTCTTTTTTGCGATGACTGTGGGGCTGGCTTGCGGTATGGGGCATATTCTTTTCGCCACAGCTATTACAATAGTCGCTGTTATCGCTATACTGATATTCTCATATACCCATTTGTTGGAACCTAATAAAGAGCAGCGAGTGTTGAAAATAGTCATACCAGAAGATCTAGATTATGAAGAAGTATTTGATGAAATATTTACCAAATATACCACCAAAACAAAACTCGTACGCATGAAGACGATAAATATGGGCAGCCTGTATAAGCTCACATACGATGTAACTCTAAGACAAGGCATCAAAGAAAAAGAATTCCTTGATGAGCTAAGAGTAAAAAACTGTAATCTCAAAATACTCTTATCCCACCCCTGCCTAGAAGAGGAGATCTAGGTGTCACTCGATAGCAAATCTACGGATGAGCCTATTGAGATAATGAGCCAGAAGCCCGTACGGCGCGAAAATGATAACAAATTCGACAAAAGATGGGTTCTGACTGCTGTCATCGCTATGGCAATATTGGCAATTGGGATCATGTCTAATAGTAGATCAAACGACAATAACGCGACTAAAATTGCGGGGCTTATGAATGTAGACAACGGCGACTCAAAAATCAATTGGAATCGCTACGACGTTAAGAGCATAGAACTAGACGAGAGACTTACTATTACAGACTCTGGCATCTACCATTTATCTGGTATATTGGATGACGGATCGATCACGATTGACTCTGGTATCAAAGGAGAAGTAAAGATAATCTTAGACAACGTATCGATCTCTAGTTCGCTCGGCCCAGCCATTACTTGTGTATCTGGTGATGATCTAGTAATTGAACTAATCGGCAATAATACATTGCAAGACGCGACCACATACGACGGGGTAGATCAAGACATAGCTGGCGCAATCTATTCCAAAGCAGACCTTACATTCGAAGGCGACGGGACTCTCAATCTTATAGCAAATTACCAAGACGCAATTATTGGCAAGGATGACGTGAAGTTTAACAGTGGCACATATTATATTACTGCTCCAGATGACGGCATCCATGGGAAAGATTCTGTATCTATTGTAGACGGTATATTCAATATTAATACGCGACAGGACGGTATCAAATCCACTAATGATACAGATACCGAAAAAGGGTTTGTCTTAATTCAAGGCGGAGATATTCGTATTTCGTCTGGCGACGATGGCATTTATGCCGAAAGAACGCTGGCAGTGCAGTCCGGCATGATTAGCATATCTAGAAGTCACGAGGGGTTAGAGGCTCAAAAAATAATCATAAACGGAGGTCATCTCTCAATTGCCTCATCAGACGACGGCCTCAATGCCAGCAACAAACAAAAAATGGCATCAAAATCCACGCCTAGTACTTCGGGCGCAGATGATAATTGCGAAATTATCATAAATGACGGGGATATCTACATTAATGCTAGCGGCGATGGCATAGATAGCAACGGCCAAATCTATTTTAATGGTGGATCAACAACGATTGACGGTCCAATCAACAATAACAACAGTGCCTTAGACTCGAATTCCGGGATCATCGTGAATGGCGGCACGGTTTTGGCGATAAGTTCTAGCAATATGATAGAAAAATTCGATGAAGCTTCGACTGTGCTAAACGCAGATATCTACTTTGAAGATATTAAGTCCACTGGAGCAAAATTCGAAATAAAAGACCCTACTGGTAATACTCTCATCAGCCACACTTCAGCGAAACCTTTTAATCATGCAATGGTGTCTAGTGCTGATTTTGTACTTGGCGAAATATACTACATATATATCAATGGAGAAAAATATCAGGACTTTACAATAAATAACTCAACCACAACAGTCAACAAACCCAAAAACAATACCACTATTCCGGGCGGCCACAATTGACGATTATTACATTTTTGAAATAACTTATGTTATAATAATCCAAAAGGAGGTAAATGCAACTAATAATTATTCTGCTTGCTACTGTCTCTATCCTGACATTCTTATCTGGAGTGATAGTATATTTTGGGGCAAGTAAAGGAGACAAGGTACGATCAGCATGGTTTTTCCTAGCCGCAATTTTTGCCACGGTATGGATGGCATCTATTTCGCTATTCTTGACGGCGAGCCCAACATGGGTAGATATTATAGACTGGCATGTCAAGTGGACATTCGTTAGTGCAATTTTGATAGATATTTCCTTCTTGGGGTACATTGCCTGGCGTCAAAAATACGGCCAAATTATTACATTCGTATTTCTTTTTGCTGGCCTTGCGCTAAGCATACTAATATTCTGCGCCCCAGGCCTCCTCTACCATAATGTTGTACTATCACGCACTGGTAACAGCGTAAATATGAACATTGGATTATTGTATTATGCGTATATTGGATTTTTCTGTGCTATCGTGCCTGTCGTGATTTTTACACTATTCAGACAGTATAGAAAAACAAGTTCTATGCGTAAGAAAAATGGCGACTTAATAATAATGGGTAGTTTTGGGCTGTCCAGCACGCTTGTCCTTGTCGCTAATCTAATTTTGCCTTTGTGCAATAACTGGAGCATGATTTGGCTTGGCCCTCTGGCGCTTGCAGCAACCATTATAGCTTTTTATTACACAATCCTACGCTACCATTCACTAAACCTATCATCTATATGGCTCAAGATATTCTCATACATTGTGATTATTGCCTCGATAGCTATCATATATATGGTGATATTTGCCGCTATCTTTGCAGCATTATTCAGGGGCTCTACTCCATCTGCGGAGGTTATCATCTTAAATTTCATTATGATCGTTATTTTCCTTCTACTTATGCCAGCAATAGGCGAGTTACTAACGTCTATTAGAGCATTGATATCAGGACAAGGCAATACCAAGAAAAAAGGCAAAAATGGCAGATAAAACTCCACACAAGTCCCGTATGACTATACTTCTATCGGTAAACGCCGCCGCGATTCTGGTAGCTGGCGTTTTGATATCTAGCGCCATCTGGCTTAATGGAGGTATTATGTTTCGTGCCGTCGACGAACGCTCTGACATTGTGGATGGCAAAGCTGGTGCTGCCGAACTACTAGAATCAGCATCAGGTTCCGATGCTACGGTAGATATAGACATCATCAATAACGACGATTATATTTCTACTACAAGCCATGAATTTGATAGTTCAGAAGTGCCATCTGGTGAATTGTGGAACGAAAACGCCATTACTATATACGCTACTCCAGACACAGACATCTGTATAGGTGGTGGCCTAACGAACCTAGGTGAGATGTATTGGCAGACTTCAGATCCAGAAATAATTGCGGGTTTTTATGATTCAGCCCGTACCTGGCTGGGGTATAGCAACGATACGTGTCGGTACCCTGTAATTAGTGGCACTGGGACCACTACAGTCACGGCTGGTACATACGATGGTTCGCGCAAGGATTCCATCACCATCACCGTCATAGACCCACCTGCCGATCAATGGGAACACGAAGTTCTAACTCTAGTCAATAAAATTCGTATTAAGAATAATCTCAGCCGACTTTCCTGGAGTGACACGTGTGAAAACGCGGCCGATATTAGGGCTAGCGAATCAATGACGCTGTATGCTCATACGCGCCCAGATGGTCGTAGCTGGTCTACGGCATGCCCAGCTCCTGACTCAGGAGGTATTAGTGGAGAAAACCTAGCCATAGGTAATGCGGCGGTATCCCCAGCAACTGTCGTGGCCTTGTGGATGGGGTCAGAATCTCATCGCGCTAATATTCTCAACCCAGAATACACGAAACTCGCGGTTGGATTTAAATTTGACAATGACTCTACATACCGCACTTATTGGTCTCAATTCTTCAGCACTTATTGAACATTGCTATAGAAATATTCTTCAAAAAGCGTCCCAAATTTACGTATGCTTTGGTATGGTACACCGCTCGTTAGTACTGTAACTACGAAATGCCTATCATAGTCGGTAAACTCAACAACAGCCGTGTCATGGTACAAGTTCCAATAGCCTGCGTCCTCATTGTAATCCCACCCCACCTTGTTATAAACTTTTACATTACTAGAGAATCCACTTGGCAAGCCTTGTCGCCAATCATATTCCGCAGCAGGTTGATTTAAGAACGAATCCTTCATGCGTATAGCCAAAACATCATCAGTTTTAAACAGAGAATAGTATTTTTTCATCATCATTGTGACATCTTCGGCTGTAGACGTAAAATCAGAAACAGTAGTATTGCCTAGGCCATATTCATCCGCCACGACGTCATCCAGATAATCTTCCCCCATCATATGCCATAACGTCTCGGCGCAAATAGAATTAGATTCCCTTATAGATAAGTCCAGACATTCTTCTATGTTGTAGCTAGTAACGCCTGCACCATCATCGGCTTTCCATTTACCAGTTCCTATAAGCTTATAACCTTCATATACGACAAACAACTTATATAAGGAAGCAGTCGCGTAGCTCTCCTGTTCATCGTATATCCCACCTATTTCATCACGATCTAGATCATATACCATAACGCTCTTTTCGCCACCTATAGATTTTATCCAGTCGTCTATTACGGGCTGAAAACTAATTTTATTAGGCTTAGCAGGCTCTTCGGACGGATGCTCCATATTGATATTTCCGTCGATAAAAGCATTGTTTCCCGTCTCGGTCTGCTCATCCTTAAGCTCAGCGTCGTAGCTAAATAAAGCCACAAAAGTACACAACGCAGTACTAGTCAATAATACAACAAGTACACCAAATAACACCCAACTATTTGTCTTATTCAGTATCACGGCCTAGCCTTTATCAGTCGACCAATGTACCACTTCATATCATCTATGTCCATTAGCTTAGGCTGCATATTACTATCGTAGACCGTAGGAGTTATGCGCGTCTGTAGTAGCTTACCATTATAGAAATAATGCTCCAAAATCAGGCTGCGTGTAGTCCCCGGCCACCAATATTGGTCAAAAAACAGATTACCTAACCCGTAGTATATGGCGCCACCACCATACAGTTCAAATGTCTGCGGCTGATGCGCGCTTGTGCCCACTACAACATCCGCACCAAGATCAATCAAATGGTGGAAAAATCCAATTTGATCGCCAGCCGCCGAGTCTGCATAATCGCAAGTAGTGTCTTCTGCGGTAGAATCATAGGCGCTACATTCGTAATACTGTATATCTACAATTACCACATCGCCACGATCTTTGGCTGCAGTGATTTCTTCTATTGCATTTTCCTCGTAATACTGGTTAGCCCCAGGAGTGTCGTCGTAAGTGGCACCACCAGTAGACAAATTATAGGCCAAGAAGGTAATATTCGTACCCTTTTGGTTAATTTTTAGAGGAATGGCCGCATCTTCTGCCGTTCGCCCTCCACCCACTACTTCGATATTATTCTTATAATATAAATCTATGGTATCTAATGCTGCATCTATGCCGCAGTCCAAATTATGGTTCCCCGTAAGTTCAACAATGTCCAACCCTATATCTAAGAGTGTATCTAAAAACCTCGGGTCAGAGCAGATATTGTCAGCAGTGGCAGAAGCGGTAAACGAAGCTTCATTTGAAGTGTGGGTTAAATCAAATTTGGATAAATAGTCTTTAATCTGCGATGAGAAAAATGTCGCGTCGCCACCCGTAGTATTAAGCTTAGCATACATTCCTCGGCTCATTGCAGTTACGCCAGTCTGTGCAAACGTTAAGATATTAGTCGAATCAGGCCAATCCCTGTTAAAACTACTATCTACTAGGGGCGCTATCTCTTCACTAAATCTTTCTGAATCAAATTTAACTATTTGGAAATAGGCACCTTTGCTGGAATCGTCCAAATAATATTTCCCATTCAGGCTAAGTAATTTCTTAGTAAAGTCTAATTCATCTAGTGGGATAATATCAACATTATCAAATTCGCTGCTATCAACCCGAGTATCATAGTAGTCCGTCACTGGCACCATAATATTGTATATATATTCGTCATTCATCAACTCGGGTTTTTCTGCAGTAGAGTATGTAGATATATGTACGTCACTTTTCAATATTACTTCATCAGTAAAAATACCTCGTAAAATGTCTAATTGATCTTCATCCAGGCCTTCTTCATAGTACACTACTCCCGGTTTATGAAAAATGCCAGCTCCAGTGAAAAAACGTATTCCAACATATACTAGCGCAAAAGCCGCGATAAACAAAGCAAGGCCAAAGATTATCATTCTGCGCCGATTTCTTCGTCTTATCTTCATGGTTTCATTATAGCACAGGCCAATATTTTACTTACAAAAGTGATATAATATAGTTATGTTTAAATGGTTTGGGCGAAGCGATAAAGAAAAAGAAGTCCTATCACCGAATGGCAATATAAAGGCTATTTTTATATTAAAATCTGGCCGAATTTCATACGTAGTATACAAGAACGATAAAATCGTTATCAAGCAATCATCTCTCGGATTCAACGTATGTGGAGAGGCTGCACTGGTCAACAATTTCAAGCTTGTACGCACTCAAATGAAGAGACATTCCGAAACGGTAGAACTTCAATGGGGTGAGGATCATTTCATTGACAACACATATACCGAAGCAACCTTCTATCTTACAGAAGATAAGTTGCCTAAGCGCATCATGACATTCCGCATTCGTGTTTTTAATAATGCCGTTGCCTTTCGCTACGAAATTCCACCACAGCCAAAATTTCAGCGCATATCAATCAAGGACGAGCTCACCGAATTTAAAGTTGATGTAAATTCTACAGTTTGGAAAATTCCTGCCTATCAGCCAGATAGGTATGAGTACAATTACGAACGCTCTAGCGTATACGACCTCAAGCAGTCCGTGCACACACCGCTCACTATTCGCACCCCCAACGGCTGTTATATGGCAATACACGAAGCAGCATTATATGACTATGGTTCTATGACTATCAAGCTCGATGCTAATAATTCCCTAGCTACTGATATTACGCCACTATCGGATGGCACGAAAGCGCACGTAGACTTACCTTTTCAGACGCCGTGGCGCTTAATAATGCTGGCAGACTCCGCCATTGAACTCACTGCCAACCGCACTATGTATGCGCTCAACGATCCGCCAATAAAAGATTTCAGTTGGGTTCATACCCTCAAGTTCATCGGTATCTGGTGGGCCATGTACGTAGGCGAATGGACTTGGGCCCCCGGTGATCGTCACGGTGCCACCACCGAGCACGCCAAGCAATACATCGACGCTGCCGTACGATTAGGCATATCCGGACTACTTATAGAAGGATGGAACGAAGGTTGGGAAGGCGATTGGTTAGAAAACGGAGTTAATAACAAATTCACCATTGCCACTTCAGATTTCGACCTAGAAGATGTAGCGAGTTATGCCAGACGCAATCATATCGAGATAGTAGGCCACCACGAAACAGTGGGATTTATAGATAATTACGAACGGCAACTAGAAGCAGCGTACAATTACTACGCAGCCAACGGTATTCATTATATCAAGACAGGGTATGCAGGGAGCATGATGCTCATCAATGGACGTCGCGAATATCACCATTCTCAGCTGGGCGTCCGTCACTATCAAAAAACCGTCGAGCTTGCCGCCAAAAAACATATCTGCCTAGATATTCACGAGCCCATTAAGGGCACTGGTATAGAACGTACCTGGCCAAACCTGCTATCCCGCGAAGGTGCCCGTGGCCAAGAATACGAAGGCGGCGCTCTTAGCCCATCACATGCTTGTTTTCTACCATACACTCGATTACTTGCAGGTGGTATGGATTACACTAGCGGCATTTTCGACCTTATGAATAGCGTTAAGCGCATGGCCACCACCTTGGCACGGCAGATTGCTTATTTTGCAACTATATACTCGGGCATGCAAATGGCGGCCGACCGCCCATTTATGTACGAAGATCGCTTTCCAAAAGTCTTTAACTTTATTCGTGACGTCCCTACCAATTTCGAACGAACTATCCCATTACTAGGCGAGATCGGCGAATACTATATAGTTGCACGCAAAGATCGTGAATCGGAAGATTGGTATGTAGGTGGGGTCACCAATGAATCACCACGCAGAGCCCATATTAGTCTAGATTTCCTAGATGAAGGCCCATACAAAGCCACAGTTTACTCCGATAGCGACGATGCCCACTATCGCGATAATCCATTTGGGGTAAATATCATAGAAAAAACCGTAAGCCGTAACGATTCTCTAGATATTTACATTGCTCCAGGTGGCGGCTTTGCCATCGAGCTCAAAAGAATGTAAAATGCACTTCTTCCGTCATTCCACTTATGCTATTAAATCATACATGAATACTAGTACTGGCTTCTACCTACTATCGCCATGCAACCGCAACTCAAACAGAGAAACATATCACTTCTATCTAGAACCACAAAGTGGCCGTCTTTCCATACTGTACACAAACGGCATCGGCAGTATACGGCCAGTTATTTCGTTAAATTCAGGAATAACAGCATCTGCTGGATCCGGTATCGCCACAGATCCATGGGTAGTTACTATCCAGTAGAAATTATTGTATTTTTATTGTATGACAAAAAACAGTACCTATACCCCAGGGCTAAATCCCTTTAGTCTTCTCTCATGCAGCTTGTAGTTATGATCATGCTTCCCCACTTCCGCCCAGAAATCCTTCGAATGGTCTGGATGATTGATGTGCGCTAGCTCATGTAGTATCACATAGTCGCGCAGTGCTTCCGGCACGCTCATTAACCCTATATTTAGGCTGATAGTAATCTCATCGGTATTGCCTCCAGTACGTTTCCTATGCGTGCACGATCCCCATCTAGTATTTGCGTGTGACAGCCGAAAATTATCATATTTATAACCGTGCAATCTAGCAAAGTATTCCAATCTATACGGGAGATACTCACGAGCTTTCTTCATCAATTGCTTCTTTTGGTAATCCCGTGCCCGCTGCTCAGCCGGGTCTTTTACTGGTAATTTCTCTCGTATCATTTTGCGATTGGCATTCAGAAATCTCTTAGCTAAAAATTCGGAGGTGTATTTTGGTACACTCATCGCTAGCCGCCCAGACGTCGATACGGAGAACCTAATATTACGAACCCACGCATTTTTGCGCACAATTACCTCACCGAATTCTTTATCTACAATAACCATAAGATTAGCGCGCTCTTGCGAGCCCAGCTAGCACGTGCTTTGTCTGCGTCTCGAAAGTATGCTTGCCGGAAAGTATCACTGGTTTTTCAAAATCCGCCGGCGCCTCCACCTCGGCTACAGCAGTATCATACACTTCTTTAGCTTTTTTTATAGTCTTATACTTAGCCCTAAGCCGTACTTTTATAGTAGTAAAATCAGTTTGTACCCATACTAGCGTAGGTTTAAAATTCTGCGCACGCAAGATATTACGTATTTCAGTGCGATCTTTTTCCGTCTTTAGCCCACCTTCTACCACTATAGATTGCTTTGCCTTGGTAATTATCTCGAGTATAGACAAAACTGCATCATGAGAAAATCCATATACTTCTTGTATTTCGTCAAGATTGTAATATGCTAGATTGTACTTCCTGGCAAATTTTTCTGCAAAAGTAGTCGTCCCGCTACCAGGAGCTCCAAACACCAACACCGCTCTAAGCTTCTTTCTATTACCTTCCATAATACCTCTATTGTATCATACTTGCAAAGATCAGACAAAAATTTTTTTATCAAGGCTTAATTCGTCGACAAAATCAGTAATTATTCTAATATCTTTGCTGACTTTTTCTAGTTCAATTTTCTCATCAATAGGCTTAAATGGACGAGGTGGCTCAAAAGCGTCCTTACCTTCGTTTATGCCTACATATAACCTATTATTGATAAAGCACATTATCATCTTTTTGTCATATTTGATTCCAAGATTTTCAATACTAGCGATGAATGCTGGATCTAATAAATAGAAAGTTTCAAACCCATCCTCAGCATAAATATTAAACATTTTGTTGAAGTCCACGGACTCTACTTCAAACTTTTCAAATTTCCGCCCCGTTTCAGAGTCACTACTCGGAATCTTGCCAATACTAGAATGTTTGCTTATAACCTCTAATCTAAAATTAAATTTTTTGGGGAATTCAAAAATCATAAATCTACCACGAAAGATAGTCACATACGAAGTATCGCCATCCGAGTCCGTGTATTCTTCCTCTATATGCACATCAGCCTGCCTAAAAGCAACATCCTTATATTTGCCAATTGTTAAATCATTAGAAGAATATCTATCTCCAACATTTATCATTTGAGTATTACAGAGCAGCTGTTTATCCAGTTCAGCATCATGTGAATACTTTATGTCATCAAAAATAGACATTAGATTTTGCTCAACGAAATACGCCTTATATAGTTTCCTGTAGTTGGCAGACTCTTTTCTCGTTCCCATCATGACAATTAAGGAAATAATTACCAAAGAAAATACAGAAAATATAAAAAACGTAGGCAAAACAATAATTAAGGAGGCTCTATTATCAAACAAACTAAGCAGTACTACTAGTAACAACAGAACAAGAACAATGGCAGAAAGAGATAATGTTTTAATTTTATCTCTATATTGTTCTCTAGCTTTTTCTACATCCGCAAAATTCATATTCTTATTCTATCACACAACAATAGTCATACCTAGATCTACCCTCTCCAGCCTGCATTATTACATATTTTTGCGAATAAAAAAACTAAGATGCTCTATTATAAACAAAAAATGAGTTAGAATTCACTTCTAACTCATTTTTTCAAACTAATTTTTCTTTGTTGGGGTTTCTTTTTAAAAGAAATCCCAAACTATGTGGCAGGGGTGGCAAGACTTGAACTCACGACACGCGGTTTTGGAGACCGCTGCTCTACCAACTGAGCTACACCCCTACATTAGTACAAAGTACTATTTTATTTTACCACAAA
Source organism: uncultured bacterium (assembly GCA_902761145.1). GTDB lineage: Bacteria > Patescibacteriota > Saccharimonadia > Saccharimonadales > Saccharimonadaceae > Nanosyncoccus. The sequence goes on along the minus strand of CACWJA010000002.1, from coordinate 43,962 downwards.
ACGTGTTAAAATGGTAGTAATGAAAATACTTATGTTAGGCTGGGAACTTCCACCGCACAATAGTGGCGGCCTCGGCGTGGCATGCCTTAATATGGCACGAGCCCTAGTTGACCAAGGTGCCGATATAGATTTTGTTGTCCCATACGAAGCTGAGCATTCTGAAATCAATTTCATGAATATCTTATCAGCCACACGTTTAGATCCTATCTATCGCTATGGAGGAGGCGCCTACGAGTCACTAAGATTGCTCGAGAAAATCATCCCTACATCTGACGAATCCAGGTTAGTATCTATCCGTGACATCCAGCGCTCTTACTGCAAATTTGTAGACAACTATCTAATGGACTTCAAGCCAGACGTAATACACGCACACGACTGGCTCACCTATGAGGCGGGAGTATTAGCCAAACGCAAATACCATATGCCACTCATAGCACATGTTCATGCTACAGAATTTGATCGCGCAGGTATGCATGTGGGTAATCCTTTAATCCACGAGATCGAACAAGAGAGTCTTATGCTTGCCGACGAAATAATAGCGGTATCCGAAGCAACCAAACGCATTGTTCACGAGAAATATCACATTCCGCTCAGCAAAATACACGTAGTATATAATTCTCTTGATAGCGATTACGACACATCTAAGTATATTTTTGAAAGCAACGCATATAATTATCTCAAAAATCTCAAAGCAGCCGGTTATACCGTAGTATCCACAGTTGGACGTTTTACCGTACAAAAAGGCCTTCACAACATGATGCGTGCCGCGGCAATGGCCATTTCTAAAAATCCGAAGCTCATTTTCTTATTTGCCGGTGACGGAGAAGAGCGCAATGAACTTATTAATATGGCAGCAGACCTAGGCATTTCCAAAAACGTTATATTTACTGGCTTTATCCGCGGTAAAAGACTGCGAGACATTTACTCAGTTTCCGACATCTTTGTTATGAGTTCAATCTCCGAACCTTTCGGACTTACCGCTCTAGAAGCGGCGCACCATGGAGATGTGCTGATCCTCACTAAGCAATCTGGTGTTTCTGAGATTATCTGGTCCGCAATGAAATATGATTTCTGGGACGAGCAAAAATTAGCCGACGAAATCCTTGCGATTTCTTCCAATCCAGCACTAAAAGAAACATTGCGTCGCAATGTTGCCAAAGAATACCGCAAAATATCATGGAATCAAGTTGCCAAAAAATGTTTAAAGATTTATAATAAAGCCATGAAGCATAAGGAGAATCGCTAGGATGCGTGCAATATGTCTGTATTTGCATATTCATCAGCCTGTCCGCTACCGCGAGTATTCGATTTTTGATGTTTCCAACAACGACAATTATTTTAACGACCACTATAATGGCCGACAGTCTAACGAGCGGATCTTTAAAAAAGTAGCAAGCAAATCCTACCGTCCTATGCTTAATCTCCTAGAACAAAACATGCAAAAACATCCAGGGTTTAAAGTATCCTTCTCCATCACTGGCACATGGCTAGAACAAGCCGAAAAATGGGCACCAGAATTAATTGCGCAGATTCGTCGCATGGTTGATAGAGGCCAAGTAGAGCTAGTTGGCGAAACGTACTATCATTCCCTAGCCTTTTTCTACAATATGGATGAGTTCAATGCGCAGGTTAAGCAGCACTCAGACAAAATTAAAGACCTTTTTGGCGTTACGCCTAAAGTATTCCGCAATACCGAACTCGCATACAATGATTCTCTCGCTGCATGGGCCGAGCAACAAGGGTACGAGGGGATACTGGCTGAAGGATGGGACAAGATTCTTGGCTGGCGCAGCCCTAACTATGTGTATCGTCCTGCTGGCTGCAAAAATATTAAGCTATTACTCAAGAACTATCGTTTGTCCGACGATATCGCATTTCGTTTTTCTAACCGCAACTGGAGCGAATGGCCACTCACAGTGCCAAAATACCAGCAATGGCTCAATGACGACTGCCTCCGTGGTAATCTCATCAACCTATTCATGGACTTTGAAACATTTGGCGAACATCAATGGGAAGATACAGGCATATTCAACTTCATGAATCATTTTATACCAAATTGGCTTTCCGAATACGACAATAAATTCCTCACAGTATCCGAAGCATGTAAAATGTTCAGCCCGGCAGACGACATCTCAATGCCAGAAACAGTTACTTGGGCAGATACAGAACGCGACCTCTCCGCATGGCTTTCCAACTCTATGCAAACTTCGGCTATGGATGATATCTTTAATATGCGCGACAAAATCTTAGCCACAAAAGACGAGAATCTCATACACAATTGGCGTCTCATGACTACTTCAGACCACCCATACTCTATGTGTACCAAATATTGGAACGACGGCGACGTACACGCTTATTTTTCCGCATATGCATCGCCATACGAAAGTTTTATGTATTTCGAAAATGTCCTACGTGACCTAAGCTACCGATTAGATTTATATAGTCAAAACAATCAATAATACAAGAAAAAGTCGCGCACCACACGCGACTTATTTCTCGAATGCAAATAGAAAGCAACAAAATTAACGTTTCTTTTCCTTTACTTCGTTTCTGCCCAAATTCTTCTTCGTCTCGACGAAAAGTACATGTTTGCGAAGCACAGGATCGTATTTGCGTAGACTTAGTTTGTCAGGAGTGTTCATTGTGTTCTTCTTAGTGTAATAAGCCCTTACACCGGACTCTTCTGAGACTAAGCCAACTAATTTCCTCTTCGTGTTATTCTTCTTTGCCATAATTAACTTAATTTTACCACAGAATAGAAAAATTGGCAAGACCTAAGTCCTGCCAATCGTGAATAAAATATTAATCGTGGTAAAATACTTCAGGATGCCGTAAAGCAATGTATCTATAGCCGCTCCCACAAGACAGATAGTGCACATACATTGCCTGTTCAGACAAGAAAACTTTTCCGCATCTGGGACAACTCCAAGTTACTCCTACGACTCTGCTCATATTATTCACCGCCTTTCAAAGTTGCTATGTCAATTTTATTATTACGTCATCCACACTAGATATATTGCATAATAATTTGTCTCACAATAAGTAAAACTATGACTATCCAGACAATATATACTATGATGTAGAATTTTTTGCAAGCAATAGCCCAATGAATTCTTTAATATCCTTAATACTAAGAGAATTATCTGCTACTCGGAATACTTCCTCATCGCGCAAGAAATCCAAGTTTCTTACATTGTTATATACAGCCTCCATTATCTGTAGTAGTTCATTTTCGTCCTTCTCATTGAATTCGTAGACCTTATCATGTACTTCACTATCTTTATCTGGCGTAACAAATAAAATATGTGCACGTTCCACTTTGTATTTACGATATTTAACAGAATTATTTAAAAGTAATTTATAGAATTCAAGCTGTAACATATATTTGTATAGAGTAGCATGAGAGCTCCATTTCTCTTTATGGTATCCACCAGTTTTAAAATCATAAATCTCAATGGTATTAGTATCTTCATCCACCAAAATATGATCAATCTTTCCGGTCACTGGCACCGATCCTATTATGAGTTTGTCTGGAGCAAAATCCACTTCAGCCTTACCTTGTCGCAATATCTTACCAAATTTTTTCAAAGAAACAAACAGATCCCCGGGCCCCTTCTCGCGCATTCTTTGCAATACATCCTGAGGAAGCTCCTTTTTATCGAGTTCGGCCAAAAAATACTCTACGGCCTCATCGTCAGAAATGTTTTTATTCGTTACAGCTTCAAAAGTTTTGTGTATAAGATCACCAAAAGCCATCGCTTCTGTCTCTGGCTCGCCTGGTGCACACAAGACATAACGTTTGAAAAAATTTACCGGACCGCTATAAGCTATGTCAACAAAGCTAGTCAAACTAGACGCCGACATCCTCCAACGATCTATACGCTCGCGATACAGAGTTTGCATATCTGGATTCAGTTCAGCATAAGGTTTCAGCCAATGTTTTATGCGTTCAACACCAGCCGTATCAGAGCCACACCACGCATCCGAATCATAAAAACATGTAACTATATTGCTTGGGATCAAAGGCGATTTTAGTATGTCTCCATCGGCATATTCTTCCAGATATTCAAGCCTATCCGGAGTCTTGCCGTTAAAATCATGCAAAGAATTGGTTATGTATAACGTACTCTTTGCACGCGTCAATGCTACATATAATACGCGCAGCTTTTCTCCATCAGTCGTACCCGTATGCCGTATCTGTATTAAATTTTTCGGCAAAGCTAATAAGTTATTATTTCCCTTTCCTTTGCCCCAAGCTATATGATCAGTAGAGATGATAAAAACATATTCAAACTCAAGGCCTTTTGCTTTGTGAGCAGATAGCACCTGCACGGCATCATCTGCATCTTTATACGGGCTTGTTTTATTAATCGGAATTTCTGCAGACTCATAGTCATCTATCATACTAATCAAATCGTCTAATTTTAGATTTTTATCGCCAAAATGTCTTCGCAGCTTGCCACGTAATGCTGCCAAATTCTCATACAGCACAAAAGCCTTGTAATCGTTATCAGTAGCATAATAGTCCAGCATAGGAGAAGTAAAGTTATTTAGTTCCAGTGCACCAATTATATAATCAATAATTATTTCCAGAGGTTCCACAAAAGCCTTTCCCGCCAAATCAATTAACCACGTCGCCGCCTTTGCGATCTCAAGATTGCTAGATTCAGCTAAGCATTCAATCAAGGCCTTATGTTGCGCTTTAGCTAAGGAAGCAGCCTTTACTATATCAAGCATGGGTAGTTTCCAAAAAGGATACGCAAGTATTTCCATCATAGATGCATCTGTTCTACGTTCATTTTTTATATCACTTACAAAACGCGCCATAGTAAGTATTTCGTGTATTATTTCATCTTCCAGCAAATTATCTTGCTTCTCGTAAGCAATATTAATATTAGTCTGAGCCTTCAAATATGGCAACAATGGCATAAAGTATTTTGTCTTATACGAAATTATTGCAATATCGCTCTGATGTACCCCAGCTTTAATCAAACGTGATATCTCTTTTGCAATATAATCATACTCCATATCAGATGATAAAAATTCATATCTATAAATTTGAGTCGCATCGGGATCAGGTTTGTGGGCGATTAACGCCTTATCGGCAAACCTATCAGAAGCTTGATTAATAACATTACGCGAAAAATCTAATATCTCCTGCGTACTCCGATAATTCTCCACTAGAGGTATGACGTTGGCTTCATAATGTTCCTGAAAGTCCGTCAGATTTGTCGATAACGCACCCTGAAATTCGTAAATAGCCTGATCGTCATCCCCCACTGCCATTATCATCGGCTTTTCATAATCGGTTAGTTGCTTAATAATCGCAAATTGTGAAGGGTTAGTATCTTGAAATTCATCTAACATTATAAACTGATAACGTTCTTGCAAAGAAAGCCGAAATCCTTTATCCTCCGTGAGCATTTTCACGGCTTCTTGTATCATGTCATCAAAATCATAAAGGGCATTCTCTCGTAAGTAATCGTCATAAATGCTCATTATTCTAGCTATACTTGACAACTTTTTATTAGCAACGCGGTCCTTCAGACGGTAACTTCCGCTCTCGCTTTTTTCAAAGTATGTATCTTTCCATTTACTAAGTGGTGAAATTTTCCCGCTGCTCTCAGCTTCCACTATCGCTTTTTTAAGATCTCGTGATAACCCAGCGATAGTCCTCTCCACCCCAGGGAGTATTGGCTCTACACTAACATATTTTGATAATACCTCATATATAGGTTGATAGGCATTATCAAAAGAAGCCTTATAGTTTCTTGGTACTATATTTTGGAGCAAAGGAGATATGGCTTCACTCAATATACTAGAATCTGCTATATTTTGCTCGGAAATTTTTGCCAAATCATCAGCAGATAATCTGGCAGATTTTGCCGAAGAAATTACGCTAATAATATCTTTTACATTATCTCCACGAAGTATATCTCGCGCTGGTAACTTCGACTGGATTTCGCTAATTATTTTATACTGTGTCACTTCATCTATCGCTGAATCTAGCTTTCGATTGTAATTGTCCGCATAGTTTTTGTATTGTGCTAAAATGTCTATGCCAAAAGCATGGTACGTACCAATATTTACTTTCAGTCCATCCTTACCAATAATAGTCTTCAGCCGCTCGCGCATATTACTGGCACCAGTCTCTGTAAAAGTAAGACACAGAATATTTTCAGGGTTAGTATCAGTATTCTTCAAAATAAACGCCACCTTCTCCGACAAAAGCTGGGTCTTACCAGTTCCTGGCCCCGCAAGCACTAGCAGAGGTCCATCCAAATACTCAACAGCTTCCTTCTGTTTAGCGTTTAGCCCCATTCTTATAAATATCCAAAATTCGAGTTAAATGTTTAAGCCCAGGAGGCACGATTATTTCATTGCGAACAATTCTTCTTAAGGTCGAAAGCCCTTCTACGGTGTTGTCCGGCTCATAATTCGGATTCTTCTTTAGCTTCTGGCCATATTCATAATTACGTGAAGGCAATGCGCATGTAAGCCTCAGGTCCCCCTTGCCACATTCCAGACCCACAGTCTCAGTACTGGCCCCATTTGAAGACAAAAGTTCACGCATCTCTCCTTCTACCTCTTCCAGATAGCTCTCATGCGCATCCGAAAGAGGTTTCAGGTCCAGCCAGCCAGCCAGTATAGCATAAACATTCTTCAAAGCACCGCACATTAGTACTCCCCGCCGATCATTGGTTGTATCAAAGGAGAGGTATTCCGTACCAAATAATTTAATAATTCGCTTATCCGTAGCAGTTAGCTTGACTGGCTTTCTTAGTTTTATGTCACTGGCAAACCCAGGCCCACTCAGTACCATATAATCTTCAAATTTGCTAAATATCTGATCCCCTAATATTCCTTTTGTTGCTATTATTAGAGGTATGTTATTCGGTAAATACGGCAACACATATGGTGCTGCGTTCGACGGAACACATAGTACTATATATTTCGCATCCTTTATCACATCCGATAATTTTTCTTTATATAACCTTGAGTCGTAATAATCAATATCACAACCTTTATCGGCTAGTACTCCTCCAAGTGCAGTCCCAAAAGCGCCTGCACCCAATATTGCAATCTTCATAAAATCAATTATAGCATCCAATGCACTATTAAGCGAGACTTGTTTATTGATATAAAAATGTTAAGATATTCATATGGATACAAATTCCCTTACCGTCATGCCTATGAGTCAAGAAATATCTCTTACTCCCGGCGAAACATACACCGGTTCTATCACCGTAGCTAATCCTAGCTCATCAGCAGGCAACCTACCATACAAGGCCTCAATCTCTCCATATGGAGTTACTGGTACAAAATACAATGTCGATATGCTATCTGAAAACAGTCATACAGAGATGGTAAATTGGCTTACGGTACATAGCGCCTCTGGCACTTTGGCGCCTAATGATAAGGTAGATATAAGTTTTACCATCAAAGTACCTAATGATGCTGCGCCTGGCGGCCAATATGCAGCCATTAAAATCAGAAAAGAAGATCCAACCACTACCGACAATGGTGTCAATATAGGCAATATATACGAAGTAGCAAGTATTATTTATGCAAATGTAATCGGTGAAGTTGTACGCGACGGCAAAGTTACTAATCAAACTATCCCGAGTTTTATTACGACTCCAGAATTTACTTCAACCGCCACCATAGAAAATCACGGCACCACGCACGAAGACGCTATGGTTAGCTTCATTATCACCAATGCATTCAATGGCGGCACCATTTATCCATATGACAAATCCGATACTGGCATCAATGAAGTTATAATGCCAGACACCACTCGCGAATTATCGTATACGTTCAAAGATATGCCAGCAGTTGGCCCTATCAATGTCACACAAACCATCGAATACAACGACCAAACTTATACTCACACACAAACTATCTTTATTTGCCCGATTTGGTTCATGATTGTTGTAGCTGTACTTATCGCAAGTCTTCTTAGCCTTATCATATTCCACATCAAAAAATCCCGCCGTCGCAAAAATAAATCATCACTGTAATTATTCTACAGCCAATATTTCGCCAGTACCGTGTTTCAACCGCAATAGCCTTTGATTTCTTGATCCACGATATTTCAAGCTAAGATCACGCTGTTTAAGTATGAACGGACCATCAATCAAAGCGTCAAGAGATTTTAAAAATTCCCAAGGTTCGCCACCGTATTCTTTTATCACTTCATAAGTAAAGCCGGAAAAGCTCCATACATTCCACCCCAGTTCTTTACGTACGTAATCAGCTATCTTCTTACATGCCTTGGCCTGCACCATCGGCTCACCGCCGCAAAACGTCAAGCCAGCTTGGCCTTTGAATTTTGACAACTGCCCCAATATATCATCTATCGGAACCACCATACCAGAACAATATTCCCAAGTTTCAGGATTTTGACAACCAGGGCAGTGGTTTGGACAACCTTGTGTCCATACCACTGCACGAAGTCCATCACCGTTTACTATATTATCATGCTCTAGAGGACCAGATAGCCTGACCATGCCATCTGGCACCTCTACCTGCTTAGCTAACTTTTCTAACGAAAGTTTATGATAATCAACTTTACCCAAAATTACTCTCCTTTAGCGCAAATACAAACTTTATCAAAAGGTACGTCGCCCTCTAATCTTCCACAATGTGGACACCTCTCGCCGGTAATGATTCCAGAGAATCCACAAACAGGATCACGATCTACTGGATGATTCACCGAGCCATATCCTATACCTTCATCGTGCATTTTACGTATTACGGATTCAAACGCAGCCAGATTTTGCGAAGGATCTCCATCAAGTTCAATATATGTAATATGCCCAGCATTGCATAAATTGTGGTATGGTGCCTCTATTTCTATCTTTTCAAAAGCAGAAATCGGATAATAAACCGGCACATGGAACGAATTAGTATAAAAATCTCTGTCCGTCACGCCCGGTATCACGCCGTATTCTTTACGATCTATACGTGTGAATCTTCCAGCGATACCTTCAGCTGGTGTAGCCAGTAATGAGAAGTTTAATTTGTATTTTTTACAATACTGATCACATTTCTCACGCATGTGAGTTACAATATCTAAGCCCAACTCACGTGAGTCTTCATCCTCGCCATGGTGCTTACCAGTCATAGCTACCAAAGTTTCGGCTAACCCTATGAAACCTATCGACAACGTGCCGTGCTTAATCACATCTCTTAACGTGTCATTCCAGCCCAGTTTTTCACTGCCAAACCAGTTACCTTGCCCCATCAAAAACGGGAAATTCCTTACATGTTGATTTGCCTGAAACTCAAACCTCTCCAACAATTCATCTTTCACCAGATCCATTTTCTCATCTAGCTCGTCATAAAATCCTTCCCAGTCCGCCTCTTTACGTTCCCCCAAACAGATACCATGTTTTATGCCTATGCGGACTAGATTTACAGTGGTAAAAGATAAGTTTCCACGCCCAGTTACTATACCATCACTCTCCGGAAAGACAGAAGCAAATACTCTAGTACGACAACCCATCGTAGCAATCTCTGTACGGTAATCGCCTTTTTTGTAGTATTTAAGATTATATGGAGCGTCTATGAAGCAAAAATTCGGGAATAGTCTTTTTGCCGATACTTCCATTGACTTCTGGAACAAATCATAGTTTGGGTCTTCGGGATTATAATTTACGCCCTCTTTGACCTTAAATATAGAAATTGGAAATATTGGCGTTTCACCTTTACCTAAGCCATTTTCTGTAGCTTCAAGTAAATATTTAGACACCAATCGCCCCGCAGCAGTAGTATCTGTACCAAAATTTATAGACGTAAAAGGCACCTGTGCTCCAGCACGACTATGCATGGTGTTAAGATTATGGATAAATCCCTCCATCGCCTGGAAAGTTTCGCGTTCCACATCGTCATTGGAAGCTTCCACTACTGCATTTGGCCATTTAGCTTTTTCTAATTTTTTATCATCACCATACTCATATGTATCCTTGACCTCTAGCTCAAGTTTCTTGCCTGTAAATTTATTATATTTAGCCAAATTACGCTTCAAAGCCTTGCGGAAAGATTTATTTACTCCTGGAGCCATCGCATAGTCGAAATTTGGTATTGACTGTCCACCGTGCTGTTCGTTTTGGTTTGCCTGCAGCAAAATCGCAGCTAGCGCACCATAACTACCGATAGAATTTGGAGTACGCAAATGTCCATGCCCTGTATTAAATCCACCTTTTTCAAACAATACAAAAGGATCACTCTGGCAGCAAGTCAACGTCCCAGTAGCATAAAAATCTAAGTCATGAATATGGATATCGCCATTATCATGCGCAGCCACTATGTCTGGTCGGAGCATTAATGATTTCGCAAACACTTTAGATCCCTCTGCACCAAACTGCAACATCTTACCCATAGCTGAGTTGCCATCTACATTAGCATTAGACCTCTTTACATCGGAATCTTCACTGGCATCAGCATGAGAAATTGTACGATATATCTGCATCAAATCACTCTTAGCTTCACGACGGCGTGATCTCTCCTGACGATACTGTATGTATTCCTTTGCGGTTTTCTTGAACGAAGATTCCATCAGTACGTCTTCCACTAAGTCTTGTATTTGCTCTACATTTGGTGTCCGGACAGTAATTTCCTCGTCAGCCCTTTTAAGCACCTTCTCTGTAAGAGCTTTAGCACGATCATACTTAAACTCTTCTGTTTTAAGACCTGCCTTAGCGATAGCGTCAGTAATCTTTTCTGGGTCAAACTTCGCTATTTTGCCATCTCTTTTTACTATTCTCTTGAACATTTTACCTCCTTGTTCAATTAATTGTGTATCTGTCTTCCTATATATCGCGTGCCATAATATATTCTTCACATATATACTATTATAGGCATACTTTGCATTTTTCACGCCACATATAGTGCTTATCACTTAGTATAATACACTATATATGGATTTTCAAGACTTTAATGTATAAATTTTGCAAATAAAATTACCGCTAATCAGAACTACCCGCCTTAGTTGGCAAAATAGTTACTACACCATCAGAAGCAACATTGCCATTGCGAACAGAGCCCTTATCCCCAAATATCCATTTATCTACCCAAAAGAAAATACATCCGCCTATTAAATTTGCAACAATCGTAGCTACAGCTACATTCCACCCGCCCATCCAAACCATACATACAGCAAGTATTGGCGAACTTAGTTGCCACCTCACAAGATATAGCACAAACTTTTTCATTCCTTACCTCACACCTATATTACGACGTAATTCTACCAGTCATACAACTACAAGTCAACTCTATTGTAACAACTTAAGACGTTTAGAATTTTTAAAAACATCTTCTTTTACTTTTAAATATCAATGTGATGGATCCTACAGGACTCGCACCGAAGGTCCGAGCCATTAACTTTTGTCATAAAAAAAGTGTTGGGGCTTAATTCGCCAGGTATTAACAGCATACAAAGAAGATTTATATCAAGGATGGTATAATTTATTGGAAGGAGCTATATGAAACTATATATTTATTGCCGGCAAAATGATTTAACTGCTGAACAAAAAGATCTTTTGAAAGAAAAATTTGAGGATGTCGTTATCCTAGAAGAACCAGAGCATGAGCTTCTTTTTAATGACGAGAGCGAGAAAGTAATCGCCATAGATCCAGATATCGTAGGCTGGGAATTTAAGAACGAAATCATAGATAAAACACCGAATATAAGAGCCATTTGCCTAGAAACGACTGGTTACGAATGGGTGGACTGTGCTTATTGTTCTGAGAAAGGCATTGCTGTCACTAACGTGCCGCACTATGCAACAAATTCTGTTGCAGAAAAATGTGTAATGATGGCTTTAGCCCTTGCGAAGAAGCTTCCTCTTTTTAAAAAAGAAGGCAAGATGAACTGGGATAAAGAGTTTATTGGCGAAGACATGTACGGCAAGCCAACAGATATAATTGGCTTCGGGGCAATTGGTCATGCCCTTGCAAAGAAGTTGGATGGTATTATTGGTCGTGATGAAATCTGCTATTATTCACATAATCAGAATGATCCAGAATATCATTATTTAGATTTCGATAAAATGCTCAATAAAAGCGAGTATATGTTTATTACAATTTCAAAAAATCCAGAGAGTCTCGCTTTGTTTAATGATCTGTCAAAGTTTAGCCCTCAAACGAAGGTAATCATTGTAGCGAATGGTTTTGAAGACGTAGCGTTAAGAATGGCGCAAATGGTGGAAGATGGTAAACTTGGCGGCGTCGCCTTTGAAAGCGATGATTTGAGCAAAGAATATAGAGGTAATGTTTTCGTCACCCCATACAATGCCTACTATACTCAAGAATCTCTTGAAAAAATGTTCGAAATTTGGGTACAGTCAATACTCTCCGTGGCAGACGATCCGATTAACAAAGTCAATTAGTCTTCAGCCGTATTGTTGGGGATCTAACAGCCAAAATCATAGGGGTAAATTACGATTTTTTTGGCGTATTTTTGTCACAAAAATGACACATAATAGCCCTCTATTTTGTTGAGAGGTTTAACAGGAATTTATAGATTACGTAATAGATGAAAATATTTTTATAAACCGTTTGGTGGGGCCTAATTCGCCAGACTTTAACAGTTTATAAAAAGGCCGGTTAAAAATGGTATATTTTGCCAGCCTCCTTCAGATTGTCGTCTTCTATTATGATAGTGCTTTCATCCGGGATGGCGTAAATCATCTCATTATATTTCTTGGCAAATTCCTTAATTTCTACATTTCTTTCTTTGTCGTTGCTGTCATTGTGGTGTGACCCAAAAATTACCTGCACTCTATTTATGCCGTTATAGCTCTGAGGTTTATCGAGATCTTCATCAGAAGTAATTATGAAATATTTTGATAGATTTATCACTCCGGCGAAAATACCAAATTATATAAAACCCAGTGGGGATGAATTAAACGAGTATCAACAATCTTTGCAAGGAAGACGTAAAGAAGAACCTAGACAACCACAACTATGATTCCTGAGTCGCAATTTGTCTGTAGATATTGCATATTGCACAATAAGCATAAATGTAGGCTAAATATTGACAATTTGCAAAAAATTGGTATAATTATAAAGGATTGTCCTTTGCGAATATCAAAACCTAGCGTCAATTGGAAAGGGGGCGTGCATAATGCCAACTATCACATGGTGGTTCCTTCACGAACCAACCGAACAGCACTCAGCATGGTACTATATCTCTGCCATTCTGGCTGGCATAGCGTTTTTCGTCATTGCATATTGCATCATTGAAATCATTGTATACAGAGAAGTCCCTCACTGCATTAAATCCATCATCAAAAAGATGAGAAGCGAGAAAACGAGAGACGAGAATGTATCTAGCCACGAGCAACATAACGACGACGCCGATTAATCTGGTATGATATTCATCGAAAGGTCCCTGTTTCGGGGGCCTTTTCCACTCTTTTCAAAGATTATTCAGTTTAGAAATGGTAGAGTAACAAAAAATAGCCCTCTATTTTACCAAGGGATTTAACAGGCATTTATAGATTACGAAATAGTTAAATATTATTTTATAACCCGTTTGGTGGATCCTACAGGGCTCACACCGAAGGTCCGAGCCATTAACTTTTGTCATAAAATGGTGGATCCTACAGGGCTCGAACCTGTGACCTTACGAATGTGAATCGTACGCTCTAGCCAACTGAGCTAAGGATCCAAAATTATGCTATAATTATACCATGGATTTAACAAAAATTAAAACAGAGTTACAAGACATAGAGGCTTTTCTGGCTCGCCCCGATGCATTCTCCGATCCAACATTTGCTACCAAGTCAAAACGCGCCAGTCTACTTCATGAAATTATCGATCTAGATGCCACTATCGCTCAAGACGAAGCTAATCTCAAAGAAGCAGAAAGTCTGATCAATGACCCGGAGCTAGGAGACATAGCCAAAGAAGACGTCCAAACTCTAAAAGATAAAATCTCTGCAGCTAAAGAGCGGTTAGAAGAACTACTAATACCTCGTGACCCAGCTGACGATAAGCCAGCAATCATTGAAATACGCGCTGGTGCAGGCGGCGACGAAGCCAGTCTCTTCGCTGGAGAGCTATACCGCATGTACCTAAAATATTCCGAATCCCACCACCTCAAATCTGAGTTAATTTCCAAAAACGAAAACGAAGCCGGTGGCATGAAAGAGGTCATTTTCAAAGTATCTGGCGACAACGCCTACGGCCAGCTCAAATTCGAAGGAGGCGTCCACCGAGTACAACGCGTGCCTGTAACTGAGTCTCAAGGCCGTATCCACACGTCTACTGCTACGGTAGCTGTATTGCCAGAAGCAGCCGAAGAAGATCTAGAGATCAATCCCGAAGACTTACGCATAGACATATATCGTTCTGGTGGTCACGGAGGTCAAGGAGTTAACACTACCGATTCTGCCGTGCGTATCACCCATTTGCCTACTGGCCTAGTAGTTGCCATGCAAGACGAACGTAGTCAACAGCAAAATCGTATCAAAGCTATGAATATCCTACGCTCGCGCTTACTCGAAAAGAAAAAAGAAGAAGAGCGTAAAAACGCCAGCGAAGCGCGCAAATCCCTCATCGGCACAGGCGATCGAAGCGAAAAAATCCGCACATACAACTTCCCACAAGATCGGGTCACAGATCACCGCATCCATTATTCTCGCAGCAACATCCCTGCCGTCATGAATGGCGATATCGATGATATAGTAAAAGAACTCACCAAAAATGAACGCGCCCTCACCGAAAGCATATAACATCGGCTACCAAGATTTCTACGGGCGAGATTTTATAGTTAGTCCAGACGTACTAATTCCCCGCCCAGAAACAGAGCAGATCATAGACACAGTGCTTAATCTGTCTGGCAAGCCATATTTGCCAGGAGTCAAGCCAACCCCAAGGATACTACCGCCAAATCCTATCATCTTGGATGTAGGTACAGGCTCTGGTTGTATAGCTATCACCGTCAAAAAAGAACTTCCAGAAGCAAAAGTCTACGGATGTGATATATCTGAAAAAGCCCTGCAAGTAGCACAAAAAAACGCCACAAAACATAGCGTCACCATACCTTTTATTATATCACACCTCTTAGAAAAAGTCAATAGTAGAGAACTCCCTCTGCCTACCCTAGTAATAGCAAATCTCCCGTATGTAGATACCGATTGGGAATGGCTTGATAAAAATGCGTTATCCTTTGAGCCGAGCATCGCACTCTATGCGGACGACCACGGTCTTGGCCTTATTAAAAAACTCATCGATCAATCTGCAAATCTTCACATCCCATATATCGTACTAGAAGCCGACCCGTGCCAGCACGACGAGATCATTGAATACGCCTCAAAAAAAGGCCTCCAATTTCTGGAGGCCCGTGGTTTTATTATTACTTTTTATATTCCTCAAGAGTAACATTTACCGCCATATCATTACCCTCACGCTTGATGGTTAGCTGCACAGTATCACCAGGTTTGTATTCCCCAATAAGGTCTGCCAACGTTCCAGCCTTACCCACTTCCACACCATTTACTGCAACCACAATATCTTTATCCTTAAGGCCAGCCTTCGCAGCAGGGCTATCTTTTGCTATAGCAGAATAAGACGAAGAGCTATATATATAGGCACCAGAATTCACTGGCAAATTATAAGCCTTGGCTACTTCAGGAGTAATCTCTGCAGTATACACACCCAAATAAGCCCTCTTAGCCGTACCAGTTTCTTGCAACTGCGCAAGCATACCCTTAACAGAAGATATAGGTATAGCAAATCCCATGTTTTCAGCAGTAGACGAAGTAGCTGTATTTATACCAATTACTTGACCAGCAGCATTTACTAACGGCCCACCAGAATTACCAGAGTTGATAGCAGCATCAGTTTGAATCATATCGGTAAGAGTTTCGACATTAGATCCAGATTCATCCGAAGCCGTCACTGACCTGCCAAGCCCCGAAACCACGCCCACAGTTACAGTATTTTGATATTGCCCCAAAGCATTACCTATTGCCATCACCTGTTGGCCTACATTTAGCGTCTTGGAGTCACCCAAGGTGGCAGCAGTTAGCCCAGAAACATCTTTTACCTTCAAAAAAGCAACATCGTTTAATGGATCAACAGCAACAAGTTCCACATCTTCATAGGTAGTGCCGTCATCCAAAATCACCGTTATATTTGTCGCGCCATTTATTACATGTTTATTTGTAAGAATATATCCATCATCAGTTACGATTATGCCAGTACCAGCAGCAGCGGATTCATAGTCTTGCCCAAAGAAATTCGTTGTTTTCGTAGAAGTAACTATCGACACAACACTCACAGACACTTTATTTGCAATTTCCGCTATCGATCCTTCTACAAAATTCGCAGAATTCCCATCCTGACCACTAGTAAGAAGTGTTAGCGGTTCAGAAGTCTTCTTATAAGCAGTAAGACCCAGTCCCAATCCGCATCCACCCATTAGCAGGGCAGCCACAGATATCGCTATCGCAGTAGTATTATTGCATTTACATCCACATTTTTTTGCAGTTTCTGTAGTAGATACTGCAAAATTTGTATCTTCCTTGGTCGCCTCCGCCTGTATAGTGTCCGAAGCGTCATTCTTCTCGCTATCAGGTGTAGATTCTACCTCAGCACCCGCATCTACGACGTTATTTTTTTCGTCAGAAACTGACTTAGTATCTTGTTCATCCATTTTTACCTCCTTTATATATTAAATATTGGATTACTAAACCATAAAACTATTATGCCCACCAACACGGCCCCAAACACTACAGGCCCAAGAATATGCTTAAATCTAAAATCATCTTGATAGCGCACCATCGCCTGGCGTGTATAATTATATACGAACGCAAAAATAGTCAAAATGATAGAAACCTGTGGAACTCTTATCCCAGTACCGCCAAAAGTATATATTATAGACCAAGTCTGGCACAACCAAGCTACCTCAGCAAAAGCAAGTCCACATACTAGAGTAGTAAGTGTATAATTTTTATCATTGCTTTGTACTAACACATGCCGGCTTACCGCAAACCCAATCATAAAAGCAAGTAATACTATCACGATAGAATTAAGATTGGCCGCCATTATCGCCGAAGCGCTCATGCCCAAAAACACCGCAATAAGAGACTGTGCCAAAGCAGCTTTTTCCGATGATAGAGGCTTAATCACTATAAGCCATACGCAATAAAAAATCGCAAGAATGACATTCACAACCATAAAAGATCCATTAGCATAATAAGCCAACAGCACCACACTTATACCCACAATTATGTCCACTAGATTAGACTTTACATTTAACCATATATATCGCCCCCTCACAGCAAAGACCCGCCACTTTGATACCAATACCAATATCAATCCAAGCACAGGACTTGCAGATAGCACTGTTACCAACACAGCACCCACACCTAGCAAGATGTTCAAAAATACATGCACCATGCTACTAGCAATATTTCTAGATTTTCTTACTAATACATAATCTGCCATACTTATATATTATAACAAATAATTTAAATTAAGCTTAAATAATGTTATAATTATTTTCATGGAACCTACTTTTTTTCAGAAACACCCATTATTCAAAGACCTACTTAGTCTGGCTATTTTTATTGGTGCCATCGTACTTGGCACGATGTTTCTTAATACATATATATATCGTTCTTACAATGTCGTAGGCGGTAGCATGGAAAACACCCTTCATGGCGACGACCGCGTCATAGTTAATCGTGCTGCCGTATCCTGGGCCCACTTCGTTGGGCAAGAATATGTCCCCGAGCGTGGTCAAATTATCGTCTTCATGAATGAAGACGAAGCTAAAGTAGCCGAATACAAAGCTCAAGGCGTAAAGCACCCCATGACTTGCAATCTACCCGCAAACGTCAGCGATCAGTACATCATTAAGCGCGTCATCGCCTTCCCAGGCGAGCGCGTTACCGTCAAAAACGGCGTTATGACTATATACAACGACGAACACCCTGATGGCTATGTCTACGACAAAGATTGGCGTACTTCCGACACCGATGGCCCCAAAGAAAAAACCTCAGGCGAAGTAGACACTGTAGTTCCAGATGGCGAACTATTCGTATCTGGCGACAATCGTGAAGGATCTAATTCCTGGGATTCCCGCAATGGTCTCGGCACTATACCTTACTGCCGTATTATCGGCCCAGTAGTATTACGCCTCTTCCCATTCGACAAAATGCGCACTTTCTAATATGCCCCCATACGATAAAGTGCCATTGTATAATTCACTAGTATTGAGGAGCATTTAGGTCAAACTTGGCTTTAGCGAGTTTGATCAGCCGTCTGCCCCTTGGGACGCACAAGCGAAGCGAGCTTCAGGAGCGAAGCAATATGATAAATTCTTTAGATTCCATGCGTAGATTCCGAAATTGTGGTGAATTATGCAAGGGCGACAGCAATTACTGTACATTTTATAGAACAAACCTATTACAGATAAGTTTTATATTTCACCAATCAGTTTCACTGTTTCACTTTCCGGCAATTCTTCTACGTCCTTCAATTTTCTTTCTATCTGCCTAGATGTAGTCTTTGCGCTCTCTATCTTATTGGCAGATTCTTGCAGTTTTTTCTGTACACCTTCTAGCAGTACAGAAAACTTACCAAACTGCGTCTTTACAGCACCAAGTGTCTGCCATACCTCAGCGGAGCGCTTTTCTATAGCCACAGTTTTAAAGCCCATTAATAGCCCATTTAATGCCACTGGCAACGTAGATGGACTAGTGATAGATACATGATATTTCTGTCGTATCTCATCAGATAGCCCAGGTATTCTCAATATTTCCGCATATAGAGACTCCGTCGGTACAAACATTATCCCAAAATCCGTCGTTGCAGGCGGATCCAAGTATTTTGTAGATATTTTCTTCGCCTGTTCTTTTACATCTGATGCCAGGGCCTTAGCATATTTCTCTATCTCCACTTTGCTACCTATCTCATATGCCTTTAGAAGCCTAGTATAATTCTCCACTGGAAATTTACTATCTATCGGCAGATATACTGTGCTATCCGTATCTTTTCCAGGCATTTTTATAGCAAATTCCACTCTGTCATTGCTTCCTTTCTTAGTGGCATAGTTCTCTACATACTGAGATTTATTTAATATATCTTCCACAATCGCACCCAGCTGCACTTCCCCGTATATACCACGTGTCTTCACACCTTCCATCACTTTTTTTAGATCCCCCACGCCAGCGGCAAGGTTACGCATTTCACCTAGCCCATGATACACTTGTGTCAGCTGCGTAGATATAGATCGGAAGCTTTCATTAAATCTTTTCTCCACACTGGCCTTTAGCTTCTCGTCCACAGTTTCGCGCATTTCCTCCAATTTACGTTCATTCCCCAACTGTAGCCGTTCCAAGTTCTCAGCAATCTCTTTACGATTCTCGCGAAAATTCCTATCTATAGCGGGGTTTATCTTTCCTAGTTCCGCTTCCACCCGAATTAATTTTTCTTCCAATATCTTATAATTCCGCTCATCCCTAGGCTGATTTAACTTAAAGATCACCACGCCAAGCAACAGCATGATTATCACCCCCATTACCATAAACGCTATGTCCATGAGCAATATTATAACATGTCTATATTAAAAATAAACCAAATGCGTCACGGCCACTAGCCGAAATATCCCATTTTTTTCAACTTCAAGCCCAGGGCTTTGCATAGAAAATCGTAAGTGTAATAACACCTTTCCTCCACTCGAAAAACAAAACAAGAGTGTAAGCACTCTCTATTGTTTTTACTCGTGGAGCCACAAGTCGGACTTGAACCGTTTGCCCCTTGGGACACTCCGGTTCCCAACTCATTATGGCTCTCTGGAGCCATAAAAATGGAGCCGCAAGTCGGACTTGAACCGTTTGCCCCTTGGGACGCTCCGGTTCCCAACTCATTGTGGCTCTCTGGAGCCACAAAAATGGAGCCGCAAGTCGGACTTGAACCGACGACCTGCCGCTTACAAGGCGGCTGCTCTACCAACTGAGCTATTACGGCATCCATTTATTATTATACCACACTTGTTAATAATTTTCTGGCTTTATTTCAAAATACGCTTGTGGATGCGCACATACTGGACAAACTTCTGGTGCCTCCTTACCTACCACAATGTGTCCACAATTCCTACACACCCATATCACATCGCCATCTTTAGAGAATACCTTCTTGTCCTCCACGTTTTTAAGCAGCTTGCGATACCTCTCTTCGTGGGATTTCTCAATTTTTGCCACTTCTTCAAACTTTACTGCCAGCTCTTCAAATCCCTCTTCTCGCGCAGTCTCAGCAAACCCAGCGTACATATCTGTCCATTCGTAATTCTCACCCTCTGCCGCTGCTTCTAGATTGATAGCAGTCTCCTCCACAGCGCCACCATGTAACTCTTTGTACCACATCTTGGCATGTTCTTTTTCATTGAGTGCAGTCTCGGCAAATATCGCCGCTATCTGCTCATAACCATCTTTCTTAGCCTTCGATGCGAAAAAATCATATTTATTGCGTGCCTGGCTCTCACCAGCAAAAGCCTTCTCCAAATTTTCCTTAGTTTTGGTGCCATCGTACTTTGTTTTCATAATATCTCCTTCTAATATTTAATTATTAATACATAGTTTTCCAAAAAATCTATATAGCTGTATACCCACCATCCACTGGGAGTATAGCGCCAGTCACGTAAGATGCTTCGTCTGACGCCAAAAACACCACTGCCGCGTTTAGCTCACCTGGCTTACCATACCGCTCCATAGGCACATGAGTCTTGGCAAATTCTTGAAACCTAGGCGTATCCAGTACAGCCTTCGTAAGTTCCGTCTCAAAATACCCCGGGCAAATAGCATTACAAGTAATACCATCCGTGGCAAGCTCCGCTGCCACTGCACGGGTAAAGTTCACCACCGCACCCTTGCTAGCATGATACGCTATAGTATGGATCTCCGTATTGCCTACTAGTCCATACATCGAAGCAATGTTGATAATCCTGCCATATTTATTCTTCTGCATTATCTTGGCAAATGCGCGCGTCATCTTGAATACACTGGTTTCGTCCGTAGCAATAGTGAAATCCCATTCCTCATCCGTCATTTCCACTACCCCCTTATCCTTACTGGACCCAGCACAATTTAGTAGTATATCTACTTTGCCGAATTCTTTTTCAGCCAAAGCAGCCGCCGCATCTATATCTTCTGTAGAAGTCACATCGCACTTTGCCGTAATTACTTTGCCAGCTCCAGCTTTTTCAAGTTTTGGCTTAAAATCTTCCAATCTCTCAACCCTTCGCGCCAATATTAGCAAATCCGCACCTTGTCTCGCCAAGGCCAAAGCCATCTGTTGCCCAAGCCCACTAGATGCCCCAGATACTACTGCTACTCTTCCCTTCAAGTTAAACATGTTCCTCCTTACAATTAATAATACATATTATACCATTTTTCTATGCTAAAATATATATCTAATGGTAGAAAATCTTACGCACAGAAAAAATGTATACAAAGCTGGTTTCATTGCTATAGCCATCAACTTATGCCTAGCTGCATTCAAAATAACAATAGGCCTCATTTCCAATTCCTTAGCAATAATGTCAGACGCCATCCACGGCGTAATAGACACACTTTCCGGCATCATTATAGTTATTAGCGAAAAACTTGGTTCCACTCACAAATTCAAGAAAAATCACGAAAAAATTGAACATTACGGTGCATTATTAATTGCAGCTATTATCATAATTGTAGGTATTCATCTTCTTATCGAATCAATCGAAAGCGTCATTGAACCAGAACAACCAGAATACTCTGCACCGATTATCATTATTCTTATCATTAGCATCATCAGTAAATTCATACTAGGCCGTTTTTTACGATCAACTGGTCAAAAAGTCCATTCCGACACTCTTATCGCTAGTAGCGTCGAAACTATCAACGACAGCATTATCAGTAGCGCCGTACTATTATCGGCATTAATATATCTCGTTTGGCACATAAATATCGAATCTTACATAAGCATAATTATTGCCATTATTATAATAAAACACGGCCTCGAACTTATATTTCCGCATTTTTCCAAACATCACCACTAATAATTAATCTTGCAAAAAACATAATTGTTATGGTATCATTGAATCAACTAACAATAGAGGAGATATAATGAGTAACACATTAACCCCAGAAGAAGCCATAGCTATAGGTGGCATAGCAGGTGGCATCTTCGCGACATTTGCAATAATTGCACTGTTCTTCTATGTTCTACTAGTCATAGCTGAATGGAAAATTTTCGAAAAAGCCGGAGAAAAAGGCTGGAAAGCCATTATCCCAATATACAACGTATATATCATGTTCAAAATCGTCAACATGACTAGTTGGTTCTGGTGGAGCATCGCCGTCAGTATCTGCGCTAGCCTCACCTTTACGCTTAACGGCTTCAATCCATACAACATGACTACAGAACAAATAGCTAATTATAACTTCTTAACAAATCCAGCCGTTCTTATTGTTACCGTTGTGTCATGCATAATAGACATATACATAGCAATCACATATGCATATCGCACTTCCAAGGTCTTTGGTCATGGCATAGGCTACACTTTCGGCCTGCTTCTTCTCCCTAACATTTTCTGGCTCATACTAGGCTTCGGTAGCTCAAAATACAACAAAAAAGCCCTCAAAAGCTAAGTCATAAAATTTATGCAGAGCCCCCAGTACCAGCTGGAGGCTTTTTGAGCTAACTTGTGTCGCATATTCTTCTATGATACGATTATTGTGCAGATATAATCATGAAGGAGTAAAAAATGAAATTAATACAAAGTTTTTCAGTAGATCACACTCGCATTGTTCCAGGTATTTTTACAAGTAGAGTAGATCATCTAGGCAAAAACTCGGTTACAACTTACGACATTAGATTAAAACGACCAAATCGAGAACCAGTCATAGACGTACTAGCCATGCACTCCCTAGAGCATATCATTGCGACTTATCTACGTAACGATCCAGATTGGAAAGAAGAAGTTATCTACTGGGGTCCAATGGGCTGCCTCACTGGCTTTTATCTCATACTCAAAGGCGATCGATCATCAAATGAACTTTACGATCTGATATTAAAAGCATTCAGCTCAGTAAAAAATGTCAAGGAAGTACCCGGCACTACACCTCAAAATTGCGGGAACTATCGCATGCATAATCTAGAAATGGCAAAATGGTATGCGGACGAATTTGTTACATATCTTAAGTCAAATGCAGACAATGCCGATATTTTTCAATATCCCAAGGCAGAACGCCTAGTTACAAAAGACGGGCAAGATTTCTACGATTCATAGTTCGCCATTGATTGCTTCCCTAAAGAATCAACCAAGTACTAACCGAGTTCTTACTATTTAATATTAAGATTATTTCTTAATCTTACTCTCCCATACCTTCCGTACCCAGCCGAGCGACAACGTAGACAAAGTAAACCCAATAACAGGTACTATGGAGGAGAGGAACACATTAGACACCGCCTCAATCGTGAAGCTATAAATCAACACTACAATATAAGTCATCACGCAAATACAAAGCCGCCTAGTCCACGAAGTCTCCCAGGCCTTATCTAGCTCTACCTTGGCATTACGCGCTTTAATATTTCTAATCTCAGTTTCAATTTTCCTATTATCCATATCCGAATTATACTATATTTTAGTATAATATGAGATATGATAAAGCAGGTTTTATTCAGCGGAAAAGTTGAAGTAGCTATTTCCGAAATTAACGATGGAAATATGCGTTTTTTCGGCAATGGCGATGAGGCTGAGATAATAAAAAACCAAAAAAATGTAGGAAATATACTAGAGCTAACTAGCGAAAAGATTGCAAGAATCAAAACTATCTATGATGATAGAAAAGTTTTTACAGACTACCATGAGATTACAAATAAAAATTTACCCAAATACACTATTCTTAATTCCGAAGAACAAATTCCTATTTCGGATGGCCTGGTTACTAAATGTCCTGATGTCGGTATCTTATTACCACTTGCTGATTGTTTAGGAATCGTAGTTTTTGATGAAGAGCATAGTGCAGTTGGCTTGCTTCATTCTGGTAGACAAAATATAGAGCAGTACGGGCCAAAAAAGTTCATTGAATATCTTGCAAAAATTTTTAACAGCAATCCAAAGAAACTAAAAATATATTTTTCGCCTTACGCACTTAATTATCGTATATACAAATTAGATAATATGCTTTTATCTGAAGCAGCAAAAGCACAATTAGCAAAAGCTGGTATTCTATTAGAAAATATCATTGATTACAAGGCTAATACTGTAGATAGTATAAATCTACCATCATATTCTAGTGGAGACAAAACTCAGAGATTTGCCATAGTAGTAAAGCAGACCCAATGAGAACTTTTGCGTTAAGCACATACTATGCTTTTTGAAAATTCAGTGACACTAGTCAATCTCAATCAAGTCCAAAACTTTAGGCAATTTCTCCAGCCCACTTTTCTTACCCATATGCCCAATGCCTGGCATAAAAATCGCCTTAGCATTAATTTCCCTAGGGTAGCGTTCTAATACATCAAACGGCACTATATGGTCATCGTCACTATAGATTGCATAGCGATGGTTAGTTAAACTTATAAACTCACGTTCCTCATCTTCATTCACTACGAATCTCTCTACTGCCGCATTTAACACATCCTTACCTTCATTGTAAAATACTTCAGCAAACCCAGCCAATCCTATATATACATCTATCTTGAGGTGACGCTCCGCCAGATATTTGATTATAAATTCGTTGCCAATAGAATGACAAACTACAACCGAATCACTATTAATTGAGTCTTTATACTGATTCAATACATCTTTCCATTTTTCATAAATTGCACCCTCTTGTATAGGAAAAGATGGCATTATTACCTCATACCCAGATTTTTCCAGTTCAGTTTTTAGCCACTCAAACACCTTTGGTGTTCCGTTAATTCCATGAATCAATATTATATTTTTCATGACCTTAATTATACTATACTTTGTTATAATATAGGTATGAGCACTAGGCTAAGAGTTAATAATTTCTATTAAAAATTCAGTCATCAAACGTTCACGCTAGAAAATCAAAATAGGAGATATCGGCTTTGGTAACTAAAGGCAAATCGAAGAAATGCAAAACATTTATTGCGTTAAGCATCGTGCTTGGTATCGTAGCTATATGCTTAGCTTTTTATTTTATCGCTAACGCCATAGTGGTAGACGAATGCGATGACAATCGCTGCAAAAATAGCCCTGATCCATTTTGTAGAGTAGAAACCGTCTGCAAACGACTCACTTTATGGGAATCTATTTTTGGCAAATAAACCTATCCAAACTCTATACAAGCTAAGCCTATTAAACATGGGATAATCGTAACCGTACAGTTTGCACTATCCCTTCTTGCTTTTCTTCTTCTTACGAAAACGATAGATAGCAGTAAGGTCGTCTACTATAAAAATGCTTTCAGATATTATCCCCACTACAGAAAATACACATATATCATACAAAAGCCACAAGCTAGACCCAAGCAATGCATATTTACGGATTTTAGACACGTCCACCCTATATATCGCTATTGTATAAATAGATGCCGCTACCGTAGGAAGCAGAGAATACCAAGAGCTGAACGAAGCAATACCACTAATAATATAAAACACCACAAATAAAACAGGAATTAGTTTAGAAGTCCTTTTTTTACTAGCCTCATAAGTAGCTATACCATTTCGTATAGTAGCTATAGACTTAGTGACCATACCAGACCAAGCTCCCAAAAACGCATAATGAAAAATAGCGCACAACGAAGATAACGTATTGTAATTTAGCAACTGCACCTTCCTGCGTTTCTGCACGGCAATCAAGCTACATATCGTAGCTATCAATGCAAAAAACTGCGATATCAAATAAAACGTATTTACGCCATTCCCAAAATCCAAAGGGTTCATAGTTAAATTATACCAAATCACGTTTAAGCTACTATTCTATATAGCATAAAAACAAGCAGCACTATACTCAACTTATCTGTTTAGCAATATAACCGAACGATTAGGCCCATCTAGCAATGAAAAATCTTTACCAGATTCACCAAACAACCGCTCTATCTTTACTAATCTATTATGCGTAAAGTCCTCATGAGTAACCATTGCGACATCTTCATCATCAATATAATAATCTTTATCTAGATAATATGGATCAAAAATATACACAAAATAGTCATCGACTTTAGTAATCAAAACATAGTGTTCGGAGCCTTGCCAACACCTGGCTATTGCCACACCAGACCCATCAAACACGCCCCTCATATTCTCGATATTCACATCTGCGCCACGCAATATTTTACAATTAATATCAAAATTACTATTTTTACTTGCATATTCAACAAAACAATCAGCCAGCAGCTCTGCGTGCTTCCTTGACGTGCCTCCCTCACCCGATATCCCTCCAGGCCCTTTTATATCTAAGGTTAATCTATATATTTGCTTTAACAATTCCACCGGAATATTTTCTCTATCATACAAATATGCCAAAGCATTAACAAAAGACGTCGTTCCACAGTCATATTCTGTATTTTGATATCTTAATGGCACTTTCACAATAATGATTGTACCATAAAGAATATGAATACCACGCTAAAAGTGCACCTCGCATCGAGAAAAAATCATCCAAGCTCTATGTTATCGCCAGGTTTTAAATACGCGAATTTTGCGCCCATATCATCACAAGCCTTCATTACCCAGTTATTGCTGATTGTTTCGCCAAGCTCAGACAAAAGCGCATCATGAATTGGCACCACTAGCTCTGGCGCGGTTCTCTTAATAAAATCCATTGATTCTGAGATTTTCAGCCAAGGCGCTGCCGTTGGCACAAATAAAACTTTAGTATCGACATTAGGCAAGTCAAAAGAATCACCAGGGTTTACAATACACCCGTCCACCACTGCACCAATATTCTCACAGGGTATCTGTCCAGGCACTATAGCAGCGTGGTCTTTACCAAAGAAATCAAAATTAAATCCACCTATCTCATAGTGATCAACTGCCTTCACAACAATAGAATTTTTTACAAATGCACCAACCTCACTTGTGGTTAATACCTTAACTCCAGGATTATCACCTACTATCTTCGCCAAAACCTCTGGCTGAAAATGATCGCTATGCTTGTGCGTAACAACAATGGCCACAACATTATCTAACTTAGGAATTTTCCCTGTAAATTCTACTGGATCAAAAACCAGCAATTTACCATCTTTTTCTATCGCAATCCCAGAATGTTCTAATTTAGTAATCTTCATAAATTTATTATACTATAAATTATTAACAACATAATACTTCAACAAATGCAAAAGCCCCTCACTGTACAGTGAGGGGCAAGGGTCAATCGAGGACAACATCTACCGGGTAAGAGCCCGAAGACTCCACCACGGCCCAAACGCCGAAAATCCTAAAACCCCTGGTGACAGACGCCTTGCGTATGGTGAGATTTATTCTGGCCACACTCTGATCGACGATGCGTCCGCCTTCATCGACCTCGAACATATTTTTTACTACTGTGGCAGGAAATTCGCCGATTTCCTCACCGTTTCGTTGCAATATGATAAGACCAGATTTAGTCTCGACGGTCAGGCCGTCAGTTTGAACCATGCGATGCTCTGTAGTCGAATTCACGTCGACCACCTCGCAGTGGTGCGCTACAACGACCGCTGTAATAACAACGAAGAACGCAGCGAAAGTCGCTATAAGAACGCCGAATGCTACCCTTGATAGTTTCGACTTCCCTTTCTTCGCCCTAACCACCACAAACAAAATGGCAGCCACGAGCATTATTGCTATTACCATCATCAAAACGCCAATTAAATGTACCATTACTTGCACCTCCGTAATAATTTTATAACTACATTATAGCACACTTTGCTAAAATTGTCAATAGATAACCGTAAAAATTTTGACTTGTAAACTATAAAATAATGAGACATCGCCATAATATCCACTACTATTATTGTCATATATCTAGACTATATAGCAATATTATTGCCCACAGAAGCGATATTCTCCAAGTAAATATTGCGGTCGGAAATGTGTTCGTAATTCTTGACTGCAATTATTAGCTCATAACCTCAACCAAACTATGCCTATGCTATAATAACAATATAAAAAGAACCACAAAATGGAGGCAAAAAAGAGCGAAACAACCAATTTACCAAAAGAAAACACAAACAAAAAAATGGAGCCGCGAACGAGATTTGAACTCGTGACCTCGTCTTTACCATAGACGCGCTCTACCAACTGAGCTATCACGGCGTACACTTATAATATCATACTTATGCAGAAAAATGAATACCAAAGTGTTGATTTTTCAAGGTAAATAATATATACTTAGATTAGGCGCTGGAATCGTCTAGTGGCAATGACAAGAGACTGTAAATCTCTCGCCTTCGGGCTTCGTAGGTTCGAGTCCTACTTCCAGCACCAGAAAATAAAGAAAGAACCATAGGCTCTTTATTTATTTTCTGATATTGCGAGGTAGGTCACGAACCGTAGGTTCGCCCATCGTAGAAGACGAGCACAAATCTAAAATTTATTTTAGATTTGTTGAGACGACGCCCGATGGAAGGCTTTTGCGCCAGCAAAAGTCTAATCCTACTTCCAGCACCACCTTGAATTTAAGTCCTCTTTGAGGTCTTTTTTTATCTGTTATGAGTCAGTTCGAGCAAGTTCAAATTGTTCTTTTAATTCGGGATATGTTTCAGCAATAGGAACAAGATACTTAATAGGGGTAAATTGTATAGTTCGACCATCAATTCTTAAATCCTTACTTAATTCTTTCATAACTGCTCTTTCCTTCTAGCTATCCTATTAATAACACTAATTTGTAATAATATTTTTTCACAACACACAATTCAATTCCAAGTACTTATTCCTCATCTAGTATAGCTATTGACATAAATTAAGCGATGAAAAAACGACTATTATATGGTCTATTTATTGACTGTATTTCAAAAGTGCCCCAGCCTATACAACACTTGCATAATCCTCTGCCGTGTTCTACCTTTACAAAAACAAGGCACGTTCTCTTACATAGTGACTAATTACTACGCATACATCGCACTGAGTGCCCAACATACTTTTCGACAAAACTAATGTTGGTATACTCACCGCTAAAGTAAAGATAATTTGCACTAAAAATGTCACCATAAATACTGGACTTTCTATTAGACCACCAGAACGCCTGAATACCAACACCATACTGAGAACCGGAGACGAAGTCGCCGGTAGTGGACAGCATACCTGGGTTAGTGCCATTATTCCAAAGAGTAGTCTCACCTATGTCGTGGTAAGTAGGTAATTTCCACCCCGCTGGACAAATAGAGCCGAGGGATGCATCGTCTCGTGCAGGTGTAGCACATGAGTTAGAACTAGTTATACCCGAAGTAGGATTGGCTTTAGCTGCATACCAGTTGTAGTAGTATTCACCATTAATATAACGCATTTTGGCTTCACAATAGTGATTTTGAAGGCTACTGGTCCAAGTATTTTGATTGGGCATAGTGAAACTAGCGCCAGACGTTATCTCGGAAGCGTCTGAAGTTAGTATAACCGTATTACCGTTAGTGCTACCATCTAATCTTAAATTGCTTAACATATAACAATAGTTGCCGAATTTAGCTACGGTATAAGATTTATTATCTCTTGTATCTGTGACATTAATACCTTGTGTTGCGCTTGTGTAGGCCGGGCATTGAGAAATAGCAAGGTTTTGCATGCTAGCGTAAGCTGGATGAATAGAGTCGCTACCGGCTTGAGCTGCTGAAATAGTAATGTTGTCTCCGGCATTACCTACCGTATAGGTAGTAGTTAGGAGAGTCTTGCTAGCTAGTGTACCAGTAGAATAATCTTCTACGTAAGAACTACGGGTAGAATCAGAGCTAAGAACATAGCCTGGCTTTGGAACTACAGTGATTATGTATTTCGTGCCTTCCACTGGAGCAGTAAAAGATATAGACCTGTTTATGCTAGCAGAAGTAATATAAAATGGTTTGTAGCTATTGCTACTATCTGCTACTATTAGAGTATCAATATGGTTACCAGCGGTAAAAGTAAGATCTTCCGGTAGCAATTCCCACTGAGCATAAAGCGTAGCATAAGCACATTCAGAATCTGCCGAAGCAATGAAATCTGCTTCGTTTGCATAGGTCTGCCCGCTACCATCTACCTCTGTATTCCAGCCCATAAAGCTATACCCTTCTTTAGTATATGTATTCCCTGGAAGAGTAATGATCTCTCCTACTGGAACAATCATGTTAGCTATCGCTTCTCCGCCATCATTACCATTCCCTTCAAAAGACAACTCTATAGCTTTTTGCCATATAGCATATAACGTAACGGTATCACCCGGCGCGAGATACGATCCTTCCTCTATCTCTTCTCCTGTAGTATATGTTGGCTCTGTAGCATATTTGTCCTCACTCCAACCTAAAAATACATAAGGCAAATTAGAAATTGGGGTTAAATACACGCCAGATGCCAGTTTTTTAGTCGTAGGATAAACAACATTACCATCAGCGTCATAGCCAGTAACCGTTATATAGTAGCCGTAGTCATATCCATCTTCTGGAAGGTCCCAAATCTCTGAAAATATAGTCACGGTATCGCCATTAAAAGTATACTCTTCTGTACCAGATAGGTTTTCTTCCTCAGAATAAAACATCACCATGTTTTCAGGAATAACATCCCAGTTATCGTCCCAAATTCCCTCAACTATCATTATCCCAGCCGTATTGGCAGTAATACCATATCTTATATTTGCTTTTATTGTACTGGCTCCAGGTATGGTAATGCTTTCCGGGCGCTGCTCCTCACCATATTTACCAGTTTGGTTGCCTTCGCTGTCTATGTTAGATGAACGAACAATAATATTATCAGCAGGATTCGTGGTATATTGCATGACATTACTAATCTGACCCTCGTCACCATTAAAATACAGGCCATTACCATCGAATATCACCGTAACTAAATCTGTTCTGATTTGGGTTGCTTCATACTCCACTTCCGCACTAGTATATGTGCCATATGGGACATCTGGAGTAATATAGAAACCATAGTAGATAATAGTAGTATCATTAGCTTCTGTAGCTTCATAATCCTTGTCCGTGATTAGTGTAGGATTATCTTGGTCTGTAGATAGGGTGGTGTATACTTTGTTATCTTTAGCTTCTGGTTCATTATCTAATGCTAGTCCCCATGTATTGTCTTCTAGTGTAGTTAGTTCATCTCCTTCCATAGGGATCTTGTTATTAGGATTAGTAGTAGATACCAAGTCAGTGTTGTCTGTATAGACAGTTAGTGTATAACCCGCCTGTGTTGCTTCTTCTACAGTTACTTGTACTGGAAGGACGGCAAAGACTGGTTCATCACCTACTTCTATGGTTAATTCTTGGTCACTCGTGCTTACAGTAAGGCCAGCTTCATTTTCTATTTGGTTGTCTGCGTCTGTTGCATTTACGCCATTTTTGGTTAGAGTCATAAAGGTACCAGCTGATATTAGGAGGGCTATAGCAGCTAGGCCTACAGTAATACGCTTCTTGGCTTTTATTACGGCTTTAGTTTGGTCTATGATATGGACTAGCTTAGTGACTTTACCAGCTTTCTTGTGACGCCTATACATATAGGCAGTTAGTACTATACTTACTATGACTAATACTAATGCTACACTTACTATGACAGTAGCTTCTGGAGTACCTATGCCATGAATGAATAAGCCTGTGTTCGGAACAGAGGGGTCTATGGTAGGATCTATTGGTGTAGGGCTAGGTGGAGTACCTGGCTCTACGATATTAATTTTAATATTAGTAGCCATAGTTATGTATAACCTCTTTTTTTATATTATTTTTATAACCATACTTCATGCAACAATCACTCCCATGAAGATTGTATATTACTTATGATTATAGCATGGTGATATTAAAATTATGCTAATTTTGTTATGGTTTTTTGACATTTTAATTACTATCTATCTAATCATTAATATTATCAGATAAGCCACAGACTGTAGATTCGCCACTGTAGGAAGCAAACACAACACTAACATTAATTTTAAATCCGCGAACCAACGCTCGACAGAAACCTTTTGTGTCAGTAAGCATCCATGGGTACTTTTGGTAAGTAAGAGGCTTGCCACGCCAATAAATAACTACCTGCTTAGCTGGTAGTTATTTATTAGTCTCATAGCAATCCCAATTTATTCTTCGCCAAAAGGTCTTTCTGTTTCTTTATCGGACAGTAATTTACTTACTTCTTTATACAATGACGTTTTACGGCCATCGCAGTCGTCATCAACAGGCTTATATCTTCCGTCCTTATCATCCTTCCAAACCTCTACGGCTCGTTGAATCATTCTGTAGGTTGGGCCACTTTTTATTTCTTCAAAGCTCTTCTCATCTTTTAATATCTTGTCCATATATTGTGCTGTAGCGGCATTTTTCAAATCTTCTTGTGTATGCCCAATAAAATTCACCTTTGGTACATCCATGTCTGCAGCTATATACACTAAAGCTTCTAAAGTGCTTACTTCCTTCTTTTTAGCAGGGTTCCATATAGAATTACCATCTACTTCTATTAAGCTACCAAGAAAATTAAAGAAAATCTCTCTTCGTTCTTCCAAACTTTTCTCGTCAAACGCAAGTCTCCTATCATAATTCAATCCAAGCTCCGTTCTGCTACCATCAATATTCCACATCTCGTTTTCTGCAGTTCGACGTAACCTATCATCCAATGCCGAAACATACTCATCTATACCACCAGCCGCATCGCTTACCTGTTTATCCCAAGACGACTTTTCCTGCATCGCTTCCCCCAAATCCTGCCCATCACGTATTCCCATTTTCTCTTTCGCCCCTTCAGTTAATTCTGGATATAATTCTTCTCCAATTTTCCGATACGTCTTAGATTCACTCTTAAACTCCTCAGATGATCCTTTCGGCACCTCTCTCGGCTCGTTTGGATTTTCTTGATTTAATTTAGCTAACGTGTCCCAAGCTGTTTCACGTGCTATATTATCGGTATTGTTCCCGCCAAATTTTTCTTTAGACATATTTTTCCTTTCATCATTATTATAGCACAGCCTTTTAGACATACTATAAACTAGGCTTGAAAAGTACCCTCCAATGAAAACAAGATTTGATAGATAATAATTGTCCATTGAGTCTTGTTTCAATATAATTTCGATTTCTATCACCAGGGTACAACAAATTCAAATTAACAGATACCGTCTCGATGTTTTTTTAGTATTTCCTTATCCATTAGACGCGATGCGCACAAAGAAAGCACCGATCTAATTCTGCTCCTAACACCATTTTATACGCCAGTTTTTAGATCCTCAAATTTCTTGGCCATAGTCTTATTCCCTCGCGTCAAACGTTTTATGGTTAGATCATCAAGTTTGTTATTAGCCGCATCAAAATTCTTTATAGTTCTGAGCAATGCCTCTTTCGTATCTTCCAGGTTTTTAATACTCTTATCTATATCTTCTATGGCTTTCTTAAAGTTTGTCGTAGCCCGATCAGAGTTCAAGGCAAATTTCTCTTTAAACTGATTTAATCTTGCTTCAAAATTAGTGATATCAATATTCTGATTTCTTATTTGGGCCAACTCAGCTTTCGCTTCTATAGTATTGAGCGCCGCATTACGTAGTATCGTGATAATAGGAATAAAGCACTGTGGCCTCACCACGTACATTTTATTAAAACCGCTTTGATACGATACATCCACAATGCCCGCATTGTAATAATCATTATCTAGCTCCAGCAAAGACACCAGCACAGCATACTCACACTTTTTTTCATTGCGGTCTTTGTCTAGCTCCTTAAAAAAATGCTCATTTTTATGCTTAGTAGCAGTAGTCTCGTTTTCATTCTTCATCTCAAACATTATACTTATGATTTCATTGCCATCATCATCGCATTCACGATAAATAAAGTCTCCCTTACTGCCACTCCTGGCATCATTATCCTTACCAAAATATGCATTCTTAAACCCAGCCGCACGTATTTTATTAAACTCTCTTTCGCAATGTTGTTCTAGAGTCTCCCCTACCATCTTGGTACTTAGTTGCTGCTTCAAATCCTTATAAAAATCCCGCTCTGTAACAAGCTGCTCTATTTTGTATTTATATCTATCCTCCAGCGCCAGTAATTCATTCTGTTTTTCAATAGCCATTGTCTTAAGGCTTAATTTTGACTCATTTAAATTCTTCTCTACTTGCTTAGTCGCAAGCTCTACCGCCAGTTGCTGCTCCACCTTAGCATTATCGAGTTTTGTTTGCAAATCACGAATCTTATTTTCTAGATGATTCTTGACTTCGAGCATCTCCTGATTTTTCTCGTCTAACTTTCGCTCATATAGTCCAGCCGTCTTTTGCTTTACTATCTCAAGATCCTTTCTATTAGATTCTTTTATAGCATGTAATCTACTCTCTACCTCTAGGTCAAATTCATTGTTTCTTACTTGGTTTTGTATTTCAGCATAGCTAGACTCGTCAATCGCAAAAACCTCGCCACATTTTGGACACTTTATCTCATGTTTCATTTTTACCCTCTCTTTAAATTAAGACAACAATACTATTATACACGTTTTCTTCCGACGTGTTGTTTTATAATCTTTGATGTAGCCCTAGTAGCCCTTACCGGCTTGGTCACGACTTTCTTTACGGCTCTTGCGCCAGCCTTTGTTGCAGTATTTGTCTTACGACCTTTCTGAGTAGCACGTTTGGCTTTTGCCGCATTCTCTTTTATAATCTGCGCCTCTATGCGCGCTGTTGTCGCCATTGCCGCTTCTTCGTTGCCAGCGGCCTCATAAATCGCCAAAATTTGTCTAAGAGTAGCCGTTTTTGGGTCCAGTTCATAAGCATCCTCCAAAGCCTCAATGGCTTTCTTGGTGCGGCCCATTTTTTCCTCCGCTTTAGCGAGAGCAATGTACCGCGCCGGAACATCACCTTCAAGTGCAATCGCCTGCTCAAAAGCCATTGCTGCTTTTTCGTATGCACCCACCTCCAGATATATCAGCCCCGCATTATGTATAGAAGCAGGGTTATTATCCAAAGATTGCGCTATTTCGAAACATTCTACAGCCTCGTCATATTTCTGGCCCTTAGCATACAATATGCCAAGCCTGTTATAAGCCGCTGCATTCTTCTCATCAAACTTCAATATAGTAAGCAAAGCTTTCTCTGCGCGAGAAGGTTTACGCTCTTTCATAGAAGTCTGAGCAATTTGCCACAGCCTCTTCATTTGTGCGGTATATTTTGGAGATTTTTCCTCAGTCTTTTCTTTCTTTGCTTCCACAGGAAAAAAGAAGGTAAGATACATAGTAAAAACCAATATGGCAAGTACACCAATCATACCACTATTTTAACACAAGTTGGATACAATTTGCAATTTCACATTGCCATTCTTACTTATACCATCATAAGCCTGCAATAATTTTGGGATTTTTATCAAAAAGGCATCCTTCCCCGTCATTAGATAAGTCTTATAGGCCATTTCAATAGCTATACCCAAAATACTCATCGCATAGGCCCTCACGCCATCTTTCTTTTTTGTAATTTCCTCTGCCACGTCCACCAATTCACTCGCTTTTGCAGCCATCAATCTTTTAGCAAGTGCTTTGTCTTTGTCGCTAGCCATTATAGCACCATCCACTCGCCATTCCGTCCGTAAAAAATATATCACCGCACGACTAAGTATTGTTGGCAATATCTGCGATACTTTATCAGTTACTAGTACAAAATGCGCTCTATCCCCTGGCTCTTCCAGATGCTTTAGCAGCGCATTCGCCGCCTCCTCACCTAATTGTTCCGCAGGTCGTATCACTACAAAAATATCGTCAATCTGCCGTGTACTGATCCTGCTTATTACTTCTCGCACTTGTTCTATCGTAATTACATTTTTTCCTTCTGGGCGCAACAACAAAGAGTTCTTTAATTCCACCTCTTCGCCATCTGGCACCACAAATATACTTGTGCCTACGTTCTGCGCAATCTTTTTTATGTCACTTAGCTTGTCGAAAAACATCCTCAAATTCCCCAGGCACCTTGGCCGCAAATTCTCTTCGTTTTCCAGACGGCAGCGTTATTTCAAGCTTGCCAGCATGCAAGTACAATCTATCTGCCTTTTCTTCTCCATACAACGGATCACCCAATATAGGATGTCCAATATACTTCATATGCACCCTTAGCTGGTGCGTACGCCCAGTTACAGGCTTTAACTCCACCAAAGAATGCACTCCATCGCTCTTTACAACCTTATAATACGTCTCAGAAGCCTTTCCATTAGGATCCACGCGAAATGTAGTAGGGCGTTTCAAATCCCTCGCTAAAGGCAAATCAATCTTGGCTTTATCCAGTTTTGGCCGCCCACACACCACGGCATAGTAAGTTTTATGCGTAGTACGCGCCTGGAATTGTTTCTTTAGATACTCCTGCGCCTCAAGAGTCTTCGCTAGTATCACCACCCCGCTAGTATCTCTATCTAATCTATGCACCAATAACCCATAATTCTCCAAAGTCTTTTCTGGACAATACTGTGCTCTAGGCATAGAGAGTAGCCCAGCAGGCTTATCCAGTACCACTACGTCATTATCTTCATATATCACATCAGGAATTAAGTCAGCATTTTTCATTGTATCAGGAATTTTTAGATCGATTTTCGTACCACGCTCAAATTTCTGATTTGGCTTTTTTGCCAAATTACCATCTACAGTAACAAACCCAAACTCTATAAATTTTTGTAAAGACGATCTATTATAGCTCTTGAAATACTCCCCCATTAGCACATCTAGTCGTACTTTCTCTGGCTTTTCCACCTCTTCAGCCAAAACCTTATCGCCGTTTATCACGCGAGACATTTCTGGTTTGCTGAATTTTTTCCCCGTACGAATCATATCTATATATTATACCATACTTTAGTCCAAAAGTCAATATTACTATCTAAGATGAAATGCCTTTTGCGCCTCCAATAACTTTGCATTTGCTACTTCATTAGCGTATTTCTCGCCCTTCTCCAGCAAATCGTACACCTGCTCATCAGAGATATTCGCCATTCTATCCTGAAATTCCTTCAACATCTGAGCCACACCATCCGCTACAGCCCGTTTCAGAGTACCATATCTCGTCTCTCCTACCCACTCAGATATTACCTCTTGAAGAGGAGTGCCACTTACTAGCGCTCTAATTTGCAACAAATTAGATACTCCAGGCTGGTTAAACATGTCAAACTTTACCTTAGCCAGCGAATCCGTCGTAGCGGACATTATCTTCTTTGCTGCCTTCGCCGGATCATCATCTAGCAAAATCTTAGAATTCTCGGCTTTTGTAGATTTACTCATCTTTTTCTCTGGGTTTAAAAGGTCTCGAATTCTTATGCCGTCACTTACACCCATAAATTTTATCTGATCAGCTGTCTTGGCTGGCACAGTAAATATCTCACCAAATTTGTGGTTAAATCTCATAGCCAAATTTCGCGTAAGTTCAATGTGTTGAAACTGGTCCTCGCCTATAGGTACATAAGTTGCGTCATAAAGCAAGATATCCGCCGCCATCAATATAGGATAATCAAATATCCCCACATTACAGCTCTCCTGCCCCTTAGACTTTTCCTTGTACTGTATCATACGAGAAGTCTCACCCATTGTAGCAATACAGTTTAATATCCAACACAGCTCAGAATGCGCTGGTACATAACTTTGTCTATATATATGCACGTTATCATTTGCCTCTAGACCAGCAGCTAAATAATACTTTATAGTGCGTACAATATTTTCACGTAAATCGCCATCAATATCCGATATTATAGAATGCAAATCTGGTACAAAAATATTAATATTATAATCCGCGGAATGCTTGTTCGCTAGCCTCACCATAGGAAGTAGCGCTCCTAGATAGTTGCCCAGGGTAAGCACACTATTTGATCGAATTCCTGTTAAAATTGTTTTCATATTATCCTTTCTCTTATACATTACTTCAAAAATCTATCGTCAACGCCAGTGGGGTACAAATCCAGAATAATACATCTTCATACTTTCATTTTATCACAACATATGTTAAAATAATAGCACGGGGCGTTAGCTCAGCTGATTAGAGCGCTACTATGGCATAGTAGAGGTCATGAGTTTGAATCTCATACGCTCCACCATTTATGAAAAAGCTACTAGAGGTAGCTATTTTTTATGGACGATAAAGTT
Organism: uncultured bacterium; assembly: GCA_902761145.1. Taxonomy (GTDB): domain Bacteria; phylum Patescibacteriota; class Saccharimonadia; order Saccharimonadales; family Saccharimonadaceae; genus Nanosyncoccus. Next base: position 5,766 of record CACWJA010000002.1, on the reverse strand, counting down.
CGCAAGAGATGAAAACTCATAGAGTTCGAACGCAGTAGAAGTCCAAATATAAATCCAAAATTCATTTTGGATTTATTGAGGCGACGCCCTGCGATTTTTTGCCTCGCACACTCCACCAAGAATCATAGAAGAGCTCATGGCTCCTTTTTTTTATTATCAATCAGAGATGTGTAAAGACGAGAACTAGCAGAGTTTGCGCATGGTAGGAGAAGAGCGAAAATCCAAAATCCATTTTGGATTTTCCGAATTAACGCCCCACGTATTGGCTTTGCTTTGCAAAGCTAAGTCTCTCATACGCTCCACCATTTTTTATTCTTATATAGCTTTTCTCTCATCAATACAGCTCCACAACTTTACTCTCAGGCCTTCGGCACGAAAGTTAGAATCTCTTCATTCATACTAAAAGATTCTTTAAAGGCTTATCAAATCTTTTTTGATTGTTTTTTTATCTATAATTTAAGGCAATCTTGGCCGGGACTTGTGGGCGCTGAATGGGCGCCCACAAATCTGGTCCCTCACTACTTTGGGAAAGTGGTGAGGGGCGTTCCCGGGGCTATAAAGAAGAGGAATAAAACTACTCTACTGGAGCCACACAGCGAACAGAGTACGCGTAGCTCATACGGTTGCCACTCGTACCCTGATCCACGTAGTCACTGCCGAAGTTCAGGTGGTACGCGTAGCCGGTACTGAGCGCAGTAGACGACCGATAGTAGCCGTAGCGGCCGCGATAGCCCGCCGACGAACCGTACCAGCCGCCGGAATAGACGAAGTTATTTGGAAAAGAACGCCAGTTCTTAGAGCCTTGCGTAGATGTAACGCCACCCATCTGCTGATTTAGATAGTAGAAGCCACCACTAGTGTTACCACCTTTTGCGCTAGTTCCATTACCGCCATACGGTAAGTGCCAGCCAGCTGGACAGAGATCGCCTGCTACTGTGACATTCCAGCCAGTACTATAAGTACCATTACCAGCTGTAGCAGAGTACCAGTTGTAGTAGTTGCCATAGGAATAGATGTTGGCATCTGTTCCGGTCATTGGTGAGACAGATTTAGCTATGTTGTTGGTGTTTAACATGCTTTGGTTAATACAAGATTCTGAATTGTCTTCACACCAACTATTAGAAGAAGGGCTGAGGGCAGTAAAGGTGCTGATGGGGCTATTAGTATTGGTGGCGTTAATAGTGGCATTATTGTCTAATCTTAAGTTTTCTGTCATCCAGCAGTTACCATCTGCTAGCTTGGCTACAGTGTAGACTTCGTTATCCCTATTATCTCTTAGGGCTATGACAGTGCCTATAGGCATATCTGTATTATTAGGACAAGTGAAGTCTTGGAAGGAAGTGTTTTCTTCTGGAGCTATCCAGACAGCATAGAGTTTCATGCCCTCAAGGCTTAGGTCTCCAGTGGTGATGGTTTGGTTAGGACCATAGACTACTGGGTTGTTGGTTGAGTCATTGTCTACTAGTTTAGCAGCAGCATCTTTATCTTCACTCCAGCCAGCAAAGCCATAGTCGTTGTGACCGTCATTATTGGTGTCATATTTGTAGTTAGAGGCCCAGAGCTCTACGTCTGTGTTAGATGAGGCGGATTGGGGATCAATAGTGGTAGGACTATTGGCACCGTTAGGTTTGTAACAGATAGAGTTTGGCGCACATTCTACCCACTGAGTATAAAGCGTAATATTGTTATTACCTTCTCCCGCCGTAAAGTCTTGTCCGTCCGCATAGCTTGTACCACTACCATCTCTTTCTGTGTTCCAACTTCCAAAGAAATATTCGTCTTTAGTAAATTTATTAGAATTTAAAGGCGCAGTAGTGTTTTGTGCTATACGTTGTTTAGACATCTCTCCGCCGGTACTACCATTGCCATCAAAGGTGATGGTAGTCCCTACTGGAGCCACACACCGCACCGAATGCCCGTAGTACTTATCGCTGCTATTCGTCGGATTCACGTAGCCGCTGTGGAAGTACAGATTGTAGGCGCTACTGGTATTGCCCGCGGTAGACGACCAATAGTAGCCGTAGTTGCCACGATAGTACGCCGACGAACCGTACCAATAGCCGGAATAGACGAAGTTATTTGGGAAGGAGCGCCAGTTGTTGGAGCCTGCAGCACCAGTGGCTGCACCCATCTGCTGATTTAGATAGTAGAAGCCACCACTAGTGTTACCACCTTTTGCGCTAGTTTCATTACCGCCATACGGTAAGTGCCAGCCAGCTGGACAGAGATCGCCTGCTACTGTACCGGAGGATATACTTCTAGTACCATTACCAGCTGTAGCAGAGTACCAGTTGTAGTAGTTGCTATAGGAATAGATGTTAGCATCTGTTCCAGTCATTGGTGAGACAGTGTTAGCTATATTGTTGCTATTTAATATGCTTTGGTTAAAGCAAGATGATGAGGTGCTCGTACACCAACTATCAGAAGAAGGGCTGAGGACAGTAAAGGAGCTGATGGGGTTATTGGTATTGGTGGCGTTAATAGTGGCATTGTTGTCTAGTCTTAAGTTTTCTGTCATCCAGCAGTTACCATCTGCTAGTTTGGCTACAGTGTAGACTTCGTTATCTCGGTTGTCTCTTAGGGCTATGACAGTGCCTTTAGGCATGTCTGTATTATTAGGACAAATAAAGTCTTGGAAGGTAGTGTTTTCCTTGGGAGCTATCCAGACAGCGTAGAGTTTCATGCCCTCAAGGCTTAGGTCTCCAGTGGTGATAGTTTGGTTAGGACCATAGACTACTGGGTTGTTATCTGGATTATTGTCTGTGAGTTTAGTGGCAGCATCTTTGTCTTCACTCCAGCCAGCAAAGCCATAGTCGTTGTGACCATCATTATTGGTGTCGTATTTATAGTTGGAGGCCCAGAGTTCTACGTCTGTGCTAGATGAGGCGGATTGGGGATCCATAGTGGTGGGACTATTGGCACCGTTTGACTTATAGCAGATTTTATTAGGAACGCAATCTGCCCACTGTGCATACAGAGTAACATTATTAATACCTTCTCCCGCCGTAAAATCTTGTCTGTCAGCATAGCTTGTGCCGCTGCCATCTCTTTCTGTGTTCCAGCTTGCAAATGCATAATCATTCTTAGTGAAGGTATTCTGGTTTAGCGGCGCTGCACTATTAGCACCTATCTTCTGTTTCGCCATCTCTCCACTTGTACTGCCATTACCATCAAAGGTAATAGTGGTTTGGATAGGGGCTACGCAGCGCACGGAGCTACCGTAATATTTACTATTACTACTCGTGGAGCCCACATAACTGTTGTAGAAATATAAGTTATAGGCGCTACTTGTGCCACTCGTAGTAGAAGCCCAATAGTAACCATAGTTACCACGACTACTTGTTTGCGAATTATACCAATATCCAGAATAGATGAAATTATTCGGGAAGGAACGCCAAGCATTGGAGCTGTTGCCTAGTAGATTGTTTAGGTAATAGAAGCCGCCACTAGTATTGCCTTTACCATTGTTTGTGTCACCACTACCACCATATGGTAGTTGCCAACCAGCTGGGCAGATATCGCCTACTACTACTTCGTAGCTGTCGGTCTCATATGTGCCTCTACCAGCCGTAGCAGAGTACCAGTTGTAATAGTTGCCATAGGAATGTAGGTTTGTATTGAAGTCACTACTATGGGCACCATTTGTATAGTTCTGGCTAAATTCTGGTGAGGTGGTAGCAAGAGTGGTATTATTGGTATTTAGCTTAGACTGGTTGTTGCACTGGGCGTTGGAGCTTGTACACCAACTATCACTTGTAGCAGATAGGAAGTTACTAGTGGTACCTGCATTATAGTCGTTAGTGAGTGGTAGTGATGGGTTATTAGTGTTTTGTAGTGATAGTTCTGAGCTATTGTCTAATCTCAAGTTTTCTATCATCCAGTAGTTACCATCTGCTAGTTTAGCTACAGCATATACTTCATTGTCTCTACTGTCTTTTAGTGCTGTTACATAGCCATTTGGTTTGGTAGCAAGTGTGGTGCCATCAGCTAGTTCTGTAGTGAGGAGATCGTCTGTTTGGAAGGTAAGGTCATTACCTTGTGAGTCTTTAGCTACTTCTGCCCAGATGGCGTTTAGCTCTAGTTTACCTGTCTGGCTCATCCTTTGTTGCATTTCCCTGCCTATAGTAAGAGTTTCATTAGGACCATAGATAGTTACGTCTTCACCATTTACTAGTTTGGTATATGCATCTTTGTCTTCACTCCAGCCTATGAAACCATAGCCTGCACGTTGGTAGTTAGATGCTAGTAGATCTACTGTTCTACCTGCTGTAGTAAAGTCTGTAGTGTATTGGTTTACGTTTGCCATATCAGTAGTATCATCTGCACCATTACCATTGTAGGTGATTTCTATGATTGGATCCCAGATGGCATACATTGTTACTTTTTCGTCTGGAGAGTTAAATACGTAGTTCTCAAAATCATCTGCACTAGTGTAAGCACCAATTAGTGCATTCTTGTCTGTGCTCCAGCCAAGGAATCTATGTGTTGCCTCAGTAGTTGGCACAGTATAGTTCCCCGCGACACTATTGTTAGCTATTACTGGGACATTATTGCCATCCACATCTTGTGCAGTGATTATGGCGTAGTAGCCATAGCCAGTACCAGAGCAGTACTGATAGCCGTTAGTAGTGTAGGCAAATGTTACAGCAGTGGTTCCGTCTAGGTCGATTTCTACATTATTGTAATTGTCAAACATGTATTGGCCATTTGTATTACCAAAGGCTCTTACTGCAGAAGTATAATTTGCTTTTGCAGTATAGTCTGAATGAGCACCAGACCAGAAGGTGAAGTAATCATCTGAATTTGGACCACAGGTACTATCATTACCAGACTGTACTATTTTTACATGAACTTTAGTAGCAGTATCTGCAAATCTATATACTTCTGTAGCATTAAGATCTCTACCATATATGCCATCCTGTTCTCCTTCATCATTTACGTTTGGGGTATGAGAATAAGCAACTGTCTGAGAAGTAGGCACATTTGGGATATATTTTATTGTATTAGTAGTTTGTTCTTCGTTGTCGTTGAAGTATAGTCCATTCCCATCAAAAGTAACTGTAGCTACTGGTGGGTTGGTTAGTGCAGTGTAGGTGATATTACTGCCTTCATAGGTACCTTTAGGAGTATCTGGAGTAATATAGAAACCATAGTAGATGGTGGTAGTATCGTTCTCTTCTGTTTCTGAATAGTCGTCTATAGATTTTAGGATAGTAGGGTTAGATTGGTCTGTAGATAGTATTGTATATACTTCACTATTTTGGTCTTGTGGTTGTTCTAGTGATAGGCCCCAAGTGTTGTCTGTGAGAGTAGTGACAGGGCTCCATCCTTTGCCTACACCTTCTTCATTTGGTTCTATTGGTTCTGGAATAGCTACCATAGGAATGATGTTAGATTCATCTGTGGTAGATACTAGATTAGTATCTTCTGCATAGGCAGATAATATGTAACCAGATGTTGTTGCTTCTTCTACAGTGAGTTTTACTGGTAGATATGCAAAGACTGGCGTATCTCCTACTTCTATGGTGAGGTCTTCGCTATTTACGTCTACTGTGAGTTCTGTACCCCCTTCCATAGCATTGGTGTTAGTTTTCTTACTATTTGCTAGTAGTATTGCTAATGTACCTACTGAGGCTAGGAGGGCAATAGCAGATAGGGCTGCTGTAGTACGTTTCTTACTTTTTATTATTGTCTTGGTTTGTTCTATAGTACGTACTAGTTTGGTTACTTTACCTTGTTTCTTATGTTTCTTATATAGTACTGTTA
>CACWJA010000001.1 GCA_902761145.1 uncultured bacterium | reverse complement strand
TTGTGGTCACCTACTGCATCGCCGGGTAGCTATGTTCGGAAGAGATAAGCGCTGAAAGCATATTAAGCGCGAAGCCCACTCCAAGATAAGAATTCCCTATGGAGACTCCAGAAAGAAGATCTGGTTGATAGGCGCAAGGTGGAAGCATGGCAACATGTGGAGCCGAAGCGTACTAATAGGTCCATCGCCTTTTTATGTTCCGTGTTCTCATTATAATTGTTTGCCTTTGCGGCGACGCGGCGAATGATTTACGGCGAGAACATGGAAGACTTAGCTAGCAACCGGTGTTTGTATACACCGTGACGTCATTAAAATCTTTGGTTTACCTTATGGACATCAATAGTAATAATAGTTGACGCCATTATTACGATTTGGTGCCCATAGCGCTGGGGAAATACCTGTTACCATTCCGAACACAGAAGTCAAGCCCAGTAGCGCCGATTATACTGCTTTGCGGGAAACTAGGAAGGTGCCAAATTATCAATCATCCACCCGAAAGGGTGGATTTTTGATGGATATTATGGTATAATATGTGTAAATTTTGTGCGGAAGGGGGTGCAAGAATGCACATAGGTACATTATCAATATCGGCTGTTGTTTTTATGTCTACAACCATAGTCATGTTTTTGATTGGAATATTTAGTACATTTGTAACTAAGCGTTCGAAGAAATTATTTCATGGTGGTTGTAGTGACAAGATTGTGATTAAAACGGCAAATCCTTTGTTACTGCTTATTATTTCGATTATATTTGCTTTGTTGGCAAATATAACAGTTATGGCAGAATTTGCGGTGCCGAAGCTTGAGGGAATGCACTGGTTGTTATTTGTCCTGTCTTTGGTCGTAATAATAGTATTGGCCGTGATTATGTATATGGTGTTTTGGCTAGCTATGTTGGTTGTTTACTTCTTGGGGGTGTGTGTACGATATTTTTTTATAAAGAGGCATTACAAGAAGCGCTTTGGTTTGGACGTTGACATCACAATTAAGCCTTAAATGGTCGCAATAGCCTATGAGGCCCCCATCTATGAAGATGGGGGCTTTTATTGTACGAATGTATAATATTATATTACTGATGTTCATAAGAAAATCCCCAGCCGGGGATGGAACAGTGATTATTGATCGTAGTCGTTTTTGGCTGAGGATTTGGTGGGCTGCTGGTTGTTTTTGTTGTAGCGCTTTTTTTTGCGGTTGCGGCGATACGGACTTGCCGGTATTACCTTAACGAACAGATGATAGAACATTACGCATAATGCTATCATGACTGCTCCGGCCGCAATACAAATGAAGACTATGTTGTCCAACTCCTTTATCGGGTTTCGCTCCAGGAGCTTCGCTATTATAAAAATCAGTACTGTTATTGTGAGCTCCAGTAAGCCTTCGGAATACTTTTTGAGAAAGAATGCACAGAGTACTGTGTCTAACAAAAGCATGCCAAATAATACGAACAACCATGATGAAAATGCTGTTGATGTGATCATTTTCATACCCTCCTAAATAGTAATGTACTTTTGTAGTTGGTTAAGCTACTCTTTGATTATAGCACAAGTGTAATAAAAAGTCAATAGTGATATACTTTTATCTAACAAAAAGCAACCCCTATGACAGGGGTCGCTATAATTATTATGAGCCAAGATGACTTGTAAGTGATTAGTCTTCACTGGTTTCGCCAACGGCGGATTCGGCTTCTGCTGTTTGTTCGTCTGTATCTTTTAGGGAATTCTCTTCTGAAGTTTCTTCTAGGGCATTTAGTAAGGAATCTTCGACATTTTTCTTCTTTTTCTTAGGAGCGGATTTGACGAGTTCGATATCGATATCAAAGCCAGTTAGTTTACTGGCTAGGCGGACATTTTGACCCTGTTTGCCGATAGCTATGGACTGTTGATCTTCGGTAACGTAGACTTTGGCTTTTTTACCGTCGATCTCTACGGTATTTATCTCTGCTGGGCTGAGAGCTTCGCGGATGTATTCTGACGAATTGTCGCTCCAGGTGACGATATCTATTTTCTCGCGGTCACCGATTTCATTCATGACGGCTTGGACACGGATGCCGCGGCCACCAACGAAAGTGCCCACTGGGTCTACACCTGGTACGGTGGACATAACGGCAATTTTAGTGCGGCGGCCTGCTTCGCGAGCGATGCCACGAATCTCTACAGTGCCGCTATCTAGCTCTGGGACTTCCTGGCGGAATAGATATTCGATAAACTCGGCGCTACCGCGTGAGAGGATAAGTTGGGCTCCTCGATCGCTATGTTCGATATTCTTGATATAGACTTTGGTACGATTGCCTACGGTGTAATATTCGCCTTCGATTTGCTCGCTCTTGGGCATTATGCCGGAGGCACGACCGAGGTCGATACGGACTAGCTTTGGCTCGACACGTGCAATGGTGCCAGTAACTATGGTGCCGATTTTGTCTTCGAAAGCACTAAGTACGGCATCGTTTTCGGCTTCGCGGAGACGTGAAATCATAACTTGTTTGGCTGTTTGGGCGCCAACACGCTCAAAGTGTGTAACTTTGAACTTTTCTTCGACTATGTCGCCAAGCTTGGCATCTTTGTGATCCTTTAGCGCTTCGGCTAGGGGGATTTCTGTAGCTGGAGTGTAAGCTAAGCCATCTTCGATGACTTCGCGAGCTACGTATACATCGGCTTCGCCAGTGGTGGTATTGAGTGAAGCGCGTACGTTCATGGCGCGATCACCGTTATCGCGGCGCCAAGCGGCGGCAATAGCTTGTTCGATGACGTTTAGTACGGCTTCTCTTGGTAAGCCTTTTTCTTCGGCAATGATATCTACCATTGCGGACATTTGTTTGAGATCTAAATCTTCCATTTTACTCCTTTTTATTATATTCTGTGCCTTTAATTATAAGTTTGTATGATAGTTAATGAGATATTTTTATGCGGGAGCTCCTACCCCCGTATTTGCTTTCAACGATGAAATACTCACCAAGATAATTTTTACAACGCTAGGCGGCTTTCGCCCCGGAACCGTCCGGGCTCTCAAGCCGTAGAGATTGTAAAAATTATATGGGAGATTTCACATGTTGTAAGCAAATAGGGAGTAGAAGCTCTAGAAACTGCAACGAAAAATCTAAACTTTCATATGCATTTATTTAAAAGTGCACTTATGTTTACACTAAAAAACCGCCTCTATTGCAAGAGTCGGTTAAATCTGTATAGGGTAATTATAGCAAAAACTTGAAAAAATGCAAGGATTTGATATAATGGAAGTAGCAAATATTACTTGTAACAAAAAAGGAAAATTATGAACTTAAAAGAAGAGGAGCGTAGGGCACGCTTATTAAAGTCCAGGGCTGAAAGATTGCCCGATATCAAAAAACAGTTTGAAATTGCACAAAAACGTAATTTTAATGCAAATTTTGCCCCAGGAGGCAAGGATGCGGAATTAGTGGGTAATACCCCTAAACAGGCTAAAAACGCCTCTAAGGGGACAAAAAATGCGCTTAAGAGCAAAAAATCTGGCACCAAGGCGACGAAAAACGTTGCAAAGACAGCTAAAAAGCAGGTAAGTGCAGCTAAAACAGAGGCGGAAAAGCGCAAAGTAAACTTATCCGTAAGCACTCGTAAGGGTGAAATGGTACATCATCAGAGAATGCTCTCTCAAGACGTAAATGCGCAGGCTACGCAGCATATAATAGGAGTGCCAGTAAATAAGTCTCGCTATAATGGCTATGATGGGGCGCAAGTAACTAATGCACAGTTGAAATCAGCAAGACCAGATCCAGAGGCGGTACGGATAATACCGATAGGGGGTTTGGGCGAATTTGGTATTGGTAAGAATATGACTATCATAGAGTATAAGTCCGAGATGATAGTAGTGGATATGGGCGTGCTGTTTGCTGGTGATGATTATCCGGGGGTGAACTATATGATACCGGATATTCGGTATCTGGAGGACAACCTTAACAAGGTGAAAGCAATTTGTTTTACTCATGCGCATTTGGATCATATAGGGGCGTGTAGACATTTGTTGCCAAAATTTGGTAATTTGGTGCCTATATATGGGACGGATTTTACTATTGGGATGATAGAAAAACAGATGAGTGAGCTGGACGATATCCCAGATATGAATTATATAAAAGTAGATCCAATGAAGCATGAAAAATTCCAGGTGTCAGAACATATGAGTGTGGAGTTTATTCATACTCTACATTCTATTCCTGGCAATACGGCCATAGTGGTCCGCACGCCCAATGGGACGATATATCTATCTGGCGACTGGCGACATGAGGAAAAACCAATGGGAGTGCAGACTGACTATGTAAGGATAGATGAGATAGTAGCCAAAGAAGGTATAGATTTGATGCTGAATGAATCTACTAATATAGATTCGCCGGGGCGGCACCCACATTCCGAATATAATGTGGGGGAGAATTTAGGTATGGTGATGGATCATTATGCCAATGGTAGGGTGATAATATCGTGTTTTTCGTCGCAAATACTTAGGATAGAGCTTATTTTGAAAGAAGCGGCTAAGAGAGGACGCAAGGTGGCTTTTTCGGGGTTCTCGATGATTAACAACGTAGAGGTGGCTCTGAGAGCTAAGGCTATAAAAGTACCAAAAGATACTATCGTCAAGATGGAAGATATTGTCAAAATGCCAGATGAGAAAGTATGCATAGTGTGTACTGGTAGCCAGGGGGAGCTAAATGCCGTGCTTAATAGGATGGTGACAGGGGCGCATAAATATATCAAGATTAAATCTACTGATACGATAGTGTTTTCTAGTAACCCGATTCCTGGTAATGAGCCACATGTGGTAAATACTGTGGATGGGTTGCTAAGGGAAGGCGCGCAGGTGATACAAAATGGTAAGACTCATCTGACCAATATAGGACCTCTGCATTTATCTGGACATGCGTATTATGAAGATCATGTGGAATTTGTAACTCGGTTACACCCAACTAACTATATGCCGTATCACGGGGAATTTTATATGCTAGAACATAATGCCGAGATGGCGGAAAATGTGGTGGGTATACCTAAAGAACGAATATTAATAGCTGATGATGGCGATGTGGTGGAGCTAACTAAAGACAAGAAGATTCGGAAATGCGGAAGAATTCATGTGGGAAATAAGCTCTATGATGACGCAGATCAGCCAGTACACGAAGCAGTGATTAAGGATCGTATACATATCTCTAGAGAAGGGATATTTGTGGTGGTGTTAACCCTTAATAAGAAAACTGGGCACTTGATGAAAACGCCAGATATAGTGTCGAGAGCATTTGTGTATCTAGATAATAGTGAAGAGCTGATAGGAAAGATACGCCATTATCTCAGGCAAAAGACGGATAAATCCATCTCTACTGATCCGGAAATGAAAGTATTGAAAGAGGAGATTAAAGAGGATATTACGCACATCTTATTTGATGCGACGGGGCATACGCCGATAGTGATACCGGTGATTAATAAGGTCTAGGTATACTATCTAAAAGTTCTAGTATATAAAAGTTGTGTTGACTGTCTGATTTGTTTTGTTTTGCGTGGTGAGAGTGTTGAAAAAAAGATAGATTTAGGTGATAATGGTGATATAAAAGGAGAACGGTATGGCAAGTATCTATAGTTTCAAAGTCAAGAATCGCAAAGGTGAAGATGTGAATTTGGCGGATTATAAGGGTAAAGTGCTTTTGATCGTAAATACAGCGACTGGATGTGGATTTACACCGCAATATGAAGGATTAGAAAATTTATATAAAAAATATCATAAGAGTGGATTGGAAATATTGGATTTTCCATGTAATCAGTTTGGACATCAAGCGCCAGGAACTGATGAAGAGATACATGAATTTTGTACCGCAAAATATAATACGACGTTTGATCAAATGTCAAAAATAGAGGTAAATGGTGATAATACGGATCCGTTATATGAGTATTTAAAGGGCGAAATAGCTGATGATCCTGAACCAAAAGGAATGAAGAATAAGTTGGCAATGAAGGCTATTGGTGCTATACCTGGAGTGAGTAGGGAAAAAGGATTTATAAAGTGGAATTTTACAAAGTTTATTGTAGATAAAGACGGTAAGGTGGTGGGGAGGTATGGCCCTACTGATACACCCGATCAAATGGAAAAACCAATAGAAGAATTAGTGGATAGTATTGACAAGTAATCATAAACATGATATAATAAAGAAATATGGAGGTTTTATGAAAGAGATAGGCGCGAAAGAGTTTGAGGCGGAAGTGCTGCAGGAAAATGGGCTAGTACTAGTGGATTTTAATGCGGACTGGTGCGGTCCTTGTCAGATGATGAAATCGGTATTAGAAGAATTTGCCGAGAAGAATAACACCGTAAAAGTAGTGGGGGTCAATATAGATGATAATGAGGATTTGGCAAGAGAATATAATGTTTCTGGAATACCGTGTATGGTGCTTTTTAGCGATGGTAAAGAGACTAAGCGTGTGGTGGGCGTGCAGTCAGTGAAAAAAATAGAGAGAATGATAGGGGTATGATATACGATATTATAATAGTAGGCGCCGGAATGGCGGGTTTGACGGCAGCGATATATGGAAGTAGAGCTGGAAAGTCGGTATTGGTCTTAGAGGGCAATATTCATGGTGGTCAAATAATTAATACTATTAATATAGAAAATTGGCCTGGAGATTATAAAACAACTGGGGCTGAGTTGATGCAAAAGATATATAAGCAAGCTGTAGATTTGGGCGCAGAAGTAGAATATGATGAAGTTATAAAAATAGTAGACAAGGGTGAACAAAAAGAGGTGGAGTGTGAAGATGCGAAATATACCGCACGTGCGGTAATACTGGCGATGGGGACAGAACCAAGAAAAATGAGTGACAAGCAGGCAAGAGATGCTGGAAATCGGCCAGTGTCGTATTGTGCTACTTGTGATGGTGCGTTATACAAAGGTAAGCCTGTAGTGGTGGTAGGAAGTGGTAATACTGCAAAACACGAGATTGCTTATCTGGAGGGAATAGCATCGAAGGTGTACCATATTCATCATGATGATCCGATACCACAGGATGCTGCGGCGGTGTTTGTGGCAATAGGGCGAGTGCCAAGTACTGAGTGTGTAGAAGGTTTGATAGAACTGGATAAGGAAGGCTATGTGGTGGCTAATGAAGATTGTACAACCTCGCAGGAAGGTATATACGTGGCTGGTGATTGTCGTACTAAAAAGGTGCGACAGTTGGTGACAGCGGCGGCAGATGGTGCTACGGCAGCGGAAAAGGCAGTACGTTATTTGAACAAGATATGATATAATATAGGTGTGCCCGAGTGGCGGAATTGGTATACGCGTTCGACTTAAAATCGAATGGTGAAAACCATATGGGTTCAAGTCCCATCTCGGGCACCACCATTTGAATTGAAAAGCGCCATCTCGGTGTTTTTTCGTGTTTGCTCGTCCAATAGACGCGCTACACGCGAAGAAAACACCAATTTGACACTTTTTATTTTTGTATTAAAGAAAGAATAATGCGCCACTTGAACTGTGACGCATCGGTGGCGATAGTCTTCGAATTGTGTGATTAGGAAAGTTTTGATTCTACGAGATTGATGAGGTTGCCCACGGTGCGGCAATTGATATATTCTTCATCTGATATGTCGGTGCCGTTGAGGTCGAACTCATCTTCGATGCCTAATGCTATGTTGAGAAGGTCTAAGCTGTCGGCGCCAAGATCTTCCACTAAGTCTGTTTGTGGCGTGACTGTTGTGCGGCAATCATCATCGAGATGAAAGTTGAAAGTGATTATGCCGATAACTAGGCTAGCTATGTCTTTTTGCTTCATGAGATATTTCCTTTCTTGGTCGTCGTGTGGAAAATGAATGATTATGGATGAAAGATATGGTTATTCGAAGACTACTATTTAAGGTGCATAAGAATTACCACCACTTTATATATTATAGCACGTAACTGGATAATGTCAATTAAGGATATTATCGTTTAGGTATGGGAATATGGATAAAATTGATGTCATTATATAGGACAAAACATTAGGGTGAGCTACGAAAATAATATAATAGGCGGGTGTGGCTTAGGATTCTTTGATGGGCAGCCATGGGGAGATTGCTGCCGCGACCCCAGAAATGATAAGTATGATTAGACCAGCACCGACGCCAACATCATATTTGCTTAGCTCATTTGCTATTTTTATTGTTAAGATTAATGCTAGGATGGCGGCTATGCCACTAATGGCTGAAATGGCGATTTTGTGGCGAGGGGTGAATTTGTGGGTGGAGTTTAGCGCTGATATGGTTGCAGAGACGGTGAGCACGATAAGCGTAGTGAGGCCCAGATAGCCATAATTAACATCTGTACGCATGGTCTCTACACCATTGGCTGATCCACTCGTCGCACTTACCCAGGGGATGAAAAAGCAGATCACGCCTAATGCGTTGGCACAAGTGGCTATGATGCCTTTTATGGAGAAAGATATTTTGCCAGCAGAAGTGGTATCGCTAGATGGTGAACCAAACGTGGGTTGTGGGGCTGGTGAAACGGCTATTGGCGGTATTGGATTTGGTGATGACGGCACTGTTGGTGCCGTAGAGGTTAGTTGAGCAGAAGAAAATGGCTCTGGTTGAGGTGGTATTGTGGGCTCAGGGTTTAGTGTTGATTGAGTATTTATAGGGTTATTGTCCATTGGTCTCCTTTTGTTGTATTTTATGATTTTTATTAAACATTATCATTATACTATATATTGTATAGTATTCGATACAATTTGTGATAAAACGAGAAATGTAGAGGAGATAAAGCCAAAATGCTATAATATACATATGAACATATTGTATTGTGGTGATAAAGGAATTGCTAAGGGGGTATTAGTATCTATTTTGTCGCTTATCAAGAATAATACACGGCCATTAAATATATACATAATGACGATTAGCTATAAGGATACGGTGGCGTTTACAGAAAAATCGGCAAAGTTTTTGGATGGATTGGTGAAGAAAAAAAATAAAGAGAGTTTTGTGAAATTGATAGATGCTACGGATGTGTTCGTAAAGAATTTACCAAAGAAGAATATGGGGTCGTATTTTACGCCGTGTTCGATGTTGAGGTTGTATGCCGATAGAGTGCCTGAGCTTGCGAAATTGGACCGTATATTGTATTTGGACTATGATGTGGTGTGTAGGGGGGATATTTCGGAGTTTTATGATATAGATATGACAGGAATAGAAGCAGCTGGAGTGTTAGATATCTACGGGAAAAATTTTTACCATTATCATGGGATATTTAATTTTGATTATATGAATTCTGGTGTGATGCTATTTAATATGAAGGAGTGCATAAAAACTGGAATGTTTAATAAGGCGGTGGGGCTATGTGCGAAGCGATGGATGATGTTGGCAGATCAGGCGGCGCTTAATAAAAGTATTTCGAGACGTAAGTTGATGCCAAGAAAATACAATGAACAGAGCGAAAGGCCAAGGGGTGACACAGTGCTGCATCATTTTAGTAATAATTTTAAGTTTTGGCCGTTTTTTAGGGTGCAAAAAGTGAAGCCGTTTGAGGTGGAGAAAATACACAATGTTTTGAAGATTACGGAGTATGATGATATATTGGAAGAATATAAAAAGTTAAAGGATAATTTGTAATGGCAAAGGCGGAATTATTTCAAAAAGATATCCCAGCAGAGGAGCGGGTATTTTATTATGAGTCAGAAGAAGATGATCCGATTAAAACGGACGAACAAGAAGCAAAGGTAGAGGTGGGACTGCCTGAGGGGTATGAATTTATTCCAAAAAATCCGTTTGTGAAGTTGTATTCGGCGGTGTTGTTTCGGATTTTTAAATTGTTTGGACAGTATTATGAGCGGGGATATTGGCAGGTGAAAGTGTATGGGCGAGAGAAATTGAAAAAGGCACATGGAAAAGGGTATGTAATGTATGCCAATCATACAAATCCTTTTCATGATGTTTTTGGACCGGCGATTGCGGCTGATCGGAGAATATTTACGATAATTAGCCCTGTTAATTTGAAGATACCAGGGATAGGTAAAGTATTACCATATATTGGCGGGTTGCCGCTTGGCAAAACCAGGGAAGAAAAAGAAGCGTTTAACAACGCGGTAGACAAGAGGCTGAAGCAGAAGAATTGTTTAGTAATATACCCAGAGGCACACGTGTGGCCGTATGCTACAAAGGTACGTAAATTCCCTGCGGGTGATAAATCATTTAAATATGCAACGCGGAATAACTTACCTATTTTTACGATGACTACTACGTATCATAAACGCAAGGACAACAAGCGGGGCGAATTGCCGCGAATGGATATTTATATTGATGGGCCGTTTTGGCCTGATGAGAAAAAAAGTGAGGATGATAATAGGGCGATGTTGGCGCAAAAAGCCTATGATTCTATGGTAAAATATAGTAAGAAGAATAGTTATGAGTATTTTCAGTACAGGCCTAAAACATCTAAGTAAGCATACTAAAATAGTTCCGGTTTTTTTGACTATTAATAATGGTTACGCGGCTTATGCAGCAGCTTCTATTCATTCTTTGACTCGGTATACCGATCGCGAGAGGCATTATAGGGTGATAATATTGCATGATGGGCTTAGCTGGGTAAATAGGGTGAGATTAAGGAGCTTAGCTACTGATAATGTGGCTATACAGTTTAAAAAAATTAGTAGTAATTTGTATCTCAAAGCGATAATTAAATATTGTTCACGGCGTAAGGGTGCTGGAGATTTCTTTTCTAGCGCGGTATATTATTACAGATTTTTTATTCCGCGTCTTTTTCCTATGTATGATAAGTGTGTATATATAGATAGTGATACTATACTTCGCGGTGATATTGGTAAATTATACGATACTGAACTGGGCGATATGGCTATGGCGGCGATGGTAGATCCGAAAGTTGATGTGATACCGGAATTCCGAGCGTATGTGAACAAGGCAGTAGGTGTGACATATAAGGATTATTGCAATTCTGGGGTGTTGGTAATGGACATGAAAGCACTGCGCAAAATGAAATACTTGACAGCGCTGGTGGACACTATCAATAAATACGATGCTGATCTTGTGGCTCCAGATCAGGATTATATGAATGTGATCCTGCGTGGAAAAATAAAGCATCTAGATAAATGGTGGAATGTGGAGCCGGTGGAAGATTTATCTAAAGAAGCGAAATTGGTGCATTTTAATTTATTCAATAAACCTTGGCATTATAAAAATGTGCCGCAAGAGAAGCTATTCTGGAACGCGGCTAGAGGAACAGGGTTTTATGGCGAGCTCAAACGTCAGCAGCAGGCTTTCGGAAAAGAAGAGCAAAAGGCTGACCATGAAAAAATAGAAGCATTATTGCAAAAAGCTAATAAATTGGCAAAAGTAAAAGACCCTATTATAAAATATGAAAGGTAGTAGTATTTTTGCTTGTAATAAAAATGGAGGTGCCTACCGGAATTGAACCGGTGTACGCGGTTTTGCAGACCGCTGCGTAACCACTCCGCCAAAGCACCGCCTAATGGTATTATAACATACTTAGTTTTCTTTCAAAAGAAAGGATATTTAATCGAATTGAGTTATTTTGACTAGACTTGCATCAATACAATACCTATCACGACGAGTACGGTTGCGATGAGATGTATTAAAACAACTTTCTTTTGTAATTTTTCGCGGCCAAATTTAGGCCAAATGATAGTGAGCACTAGGCCCATGAAGAAAATAACAATGGGCTCTATTGAGTCTGATGCGGCAGAGGCAATAGCGACAGTTGGCGCCATTATTAGACCAATACGATAGGAAATTTCCTGGACGATACGTAGTATAATGCTGATATTGATAGGGAATAGAACTTTATTATGGCTAGACCTCATAACTGTAGAAAGTCGTTTACGCCATTTGCAGCGACTACCGATAATGATGAGGTCAGTTAGGCCCTTAGCTAGAAGTACTAGGCCGATTTCACTAAAGATATTGACATTGGCAGAATTCCCTTGGATAAATGTTTCACCGCTGGCTACGTAAAATAATATAGAGATAAAAGCAAGTAAGGCGGCCTTGAATCTTGTTTTGCGACTACGTTTGCGAGCAGATAGTATAATAGTAAGAGGTGCAGCTAAGATAATGATACATGAGATGAGTTTGATAATGGAAAAGCTTTCGTCACCGATAGCCCAGCCAATGATCAAATAAAAAACTGGTGAAAATTGGAAAAAAATACCAACGTTGGTGGAGTCATCAATCTCTAGTGCTCGATAGTATGGTATGCCCGCAAGACTACCAAGAACGCCAGATAGCAATAGTAGGGCAATAGTATCTGATGGTGTAGAGAAAAAGTTGAAATTAGTGAAGACCAGAATTGCTAGCCCGGCAGTAGGTACTATGATGCCGGAAATGATTTTTTGTGATACGGCGCCGCGTTCTTTGAAGTAAACATCTGAGATATAGTTATCCACAAAGATACGTAGAGCATCGGAGACAACCGCGATGGCTAAGATGATGATCCAATTCATACGAAAGCTCCGTATACAATAAAACCGTAATAAAGCAGAAAGATGGTAAGCATTAGAAATCCGTCAGTACGAGTAATAACATGGCCACGACGGGCAAAAAGACAGAGTAACATTGAAGATATTATAAGCATGACAAGATCTATCGTTTCGAAGTTGTTTGGCGTGATTCCACCAGCAAAGGCGACTGGTAAGGCCAATACAACACAAATGTTGAAGATATTGCTGCCTACGATATTACCCACAAGTAAGTCGCTTTCTTTTTTTCTGGCGGCAATTACGGTGGTGACTAGCTCTGGTAGAGATGTACCGAGTGCAATAATGGTAAGGGAGATAATGCGTTCGGAGATACCCACTGTAGTGGCTATGGTGGAAGCGGAGTTTACCACTAATTGACTGCCGCCTATGACTCCGACTAATCCTAAGATAGTAATGATAAATGATTTGCCTAGTTTGTATTTTGGCTTGTCGACTTTTTTTGCTTCGGATTTGTTTTTGCGGGCGAGGGAGAACAAATAATAAAGGAAGATACAGAAAAAGAGAAGACAGATAATGGCGTCGGCGCGAGAAAAAGTATTGATGACTGCTTCTGATAAGTTGACATCAAGTAATAATATAATAAGCGCAGTAGATATAAGTAGAAGCAGGGGGAGTTCTTTTGAGACGGTGTCTTTCTTGACTTTGATAGGACGGATAATGGCTGCGATGCCGATAAGCAGAAGGACATTGATGATATTGCTACCTAGGACGTTGCCAACTAAGATATCGGTACTACCATTGATTAGTGAGGAAAAAGAGACGGCCAGTTCTGGAGCGCCCGTGCCGAACGCGACGATAGTAAGGCCGATCAGTAGCTTACTGACTTTGAAATTTGATGCTATAGAAGAGGATCCGTCAACTAAAAAATCCGCACCTTTGATAAGTAAGATGAATCCGGCAATTAGAAGTAGTGTTTGTAAAAATATTTCCATATGTATTTTGTAATGGTTATGTTATGATCTTAACAGATTTCTAAGATATTGCCAAGGGTATGTGTATGTTTGTGGCAGTTTTTGTAAATACGGGAACAAAAATGGTGCGAATGAAGAGACTCTAACTCTCGACCTCTTCCTTGGCAAGGAAGCGCTCTAAACAACTGAGCTACATTCGCACGTCAATACTTGTTAGTATGCTGATGTACTTATTATAGCATATATTTATGATTTTTGTTAAAAATAGTGTGCTATAATGGTTATATAAAAGAAAAGGAGATAATATGCCAGTAGGTGGAATAATAGCGATTGTTGTTATTGTGTTGATAATAATTATCGTTGCGGTAATAATAGGGTCTTATAATGGCCTGGTAAAGTTGGATGAACGGGTGAATGAAGCTTGGTCTGATATAACCGTGCAGCTAAAGCGTCGTTCGGATCTTATCCCGAATTTGGTTGAGACCGTAAAGGGATACACTAAGCATGAGTCAGAGGCTATAAAACAAGTGTCTGACGCGAGAGCAAAGATGATGGGCGCACGAAGCGTAGCGAGTACTGCTGAGGCAGATAAAAGTATGCTAGGCGCGTTGTCTCGTATTATGGCGGTGACGGAGTCTTATCCAGAGTTGAAGGCAGATAAGAATTTTCAGCAATTGAGCTCGGAGTTATCTGATACTGAGGATAAAATACAGGCAGCACGTAGATTTTATAATGCTGGAGCAAAAGAATTAAATACCAAGATCAAGACTTTTCCGACCAATTTAATCAACAATATGGTAGGGCATTTTAAGAAACGTGAGTATTATGAGGTAGATGAGACGGAGAAAGCTAAACTTCAGAATGCTCCAGAAGTAAAGTTTGATCAATAAGATTGTTTGAGGCGTAAAGGGCAAAGATGTATAAGCAAATTGCTGAGAATAAGCGCAGAACCGTATTTATAATAATAGGGTTTGTGATAATGATTGGCGTGATTGCTGGGCTATTTGCGTATTTCTATAAGGATCCATGGATTGCCGTGTGGACTATAGTTATATCATTGATTTACGCCTTAATACAGTATTATTGTGCAAGCAGCATCGCAATGGTGATGACTGGTGCGAGAGAGATTACAAAAAAGGATAATCCTAGACTATATAATATAGTAGAAAATCTTTCTATCACGACGGGATTGCCTATGCCAAAAGTGTATGTTATAGATGATAAGGCCCCGAATGCTTTTGCGACTGGGCGTGATCCTAAGCATGCGTCTGTGGCAGCTACGACTGGGTTAATGGATATAATGAATGATAAGGAATTGACTGCTGTAATGGCACATGAGATGTCGCATGTGAAAAATTATGACATACGTGTGAGCATGATAGTGTTTGGGCTGGTATGTGTGATAGGCTTGGTGAGCGACATTGCTTGTCGGATGATGTTTTACGGGAATCGTCGGCGTGATGATGAGGGTAGCCCGGTAGGATATGTGTTAGTACTGATAGCTGCGATTTTATCGCCATTAGTAGCTGCAATAGCGCAAATGGCAGTGTCTAGACAGCGCGAATATCTGGCCGATGCGTCGGCGGTGAATATTACCAGATATCCGGAGGGAATGATCGACGCGTTGAAGAAGCTTCAGGCACATACACAGCCGATGAAAAGTCAGAACATTGCTACCGAAGCTATGTATATAAATAATCCGCTTAGGAAAGGGTTTTTCAGTAATTTGTTTAGCTCGCATCCACCGATAGAAAAAAGAATAGAGAGATTGGAACATGGCAAACAAACATTCTAATACGAAGCGACGTAGCACGGAGCGCTATAAGATAAAAGATAAGACTATAGAAAAAGTTTTGCAAAAAGAAGAGCGTAAGCCTACTGAGGTGCGCCGTGAGAAAAAAGGCTTGAAGGAAAGATTTTTGGAGATAAAAGGTAAGACCAAGGAAAAGCGCGCAAAGAGGGTGCGGCCACATAAATCTTTTAGGAGATCTTATCGCGAGGACTATCAACGTGATATAGAAGTGCCAGGTGTGATGTATCATATTTTTGCGTCGTTTAGGATGATATTTAAAAATTGGAAATTATTTGTGCCGCTGCTTATTATAGTAGTGGTAATGAATGCGGTACTGGTGGGGATAATGAGCGAGGCGTCTTACACGCAGTTTCAAGATGTATTGGATCAGACTAGTGTACAGGTGGCCGGCGGAGATATTGGTAATGTAGCGAAAGCAGGATTGCTTTTGATATCCACGGTTACTTCGGGTGGGTTGTCGAACGAATCTTCTGAAGCAGCTACGGTGTTTGGGGTGATAATATTTTTGATAATCTGGCTAACTACGGTGTTCTTGTTGAGGCATAGATTGGCTGGTCATAGGGTGAAGTTGCGTGACGGATTGTACAATGCCATGACGCCATTAATATCTACGTTTGTAGTATTTGCTGTAGCAATAGTGCAGTGCATACCGATATTCCTATTAATAATAGTGTATTCAGCTGCGGTCCAGACAGAATTTTTGGCGACGCCATTTTATGCACTAGTATTCTTTATATTTGCAACATTGATGGTGTTGATATCTGGATATCTGTTGTCTAGCACTTTGATTGCTTTGGTGGCGGTGACAGCGCCTGGGCTATATCCAATGAAGGCGATACATGCGGCGAGTGATTTGATGATGGGTAGGAGGGTAAAGTTTGTATTGCGGTTGGTGGCATTGATACTCGTACTGGCCATAGTGTGGGTAATAGTGATGGTACCGTTGATTGTGTTTGATCTATGGATGAAGTCATTCGAATGGACGCATGGAGTGCCGTTTGTGCCAGTATGCCTTAATATAATGACATGTTTTACTGCTATGTATATTTCTACCTATCTGTACTTATATTATAGATGGATGCTAGATTACGAAAGTTGAGAGTGTTAATAGTAATTATGTGAATGTATATGGGCGTTGGTTTTGATGTGGCTATGATAAAATAGGAGTAATGGACAAAAAAGAAGCGGAAAAAAGAATTCTAAAATTAAGGGAATTGATAAATGATTATAGATACCATTATCATGTGCTAGATGAATCTATAATGAGTGAGGCTGCGGCGGATTCGCTAAAGCATGAGTTGGCGCAGCTGGAAGCGGAGTATCCAGAGCTGATCACGCCTGATTCGCCTACGCAGAGGGTGGCTGGGAGACCTTTGGATAAGTTTAGCAAAGTGACGCATGCCAAGCGGATGATTAGCTTGGCGGATGTGTTTTCGGAAGAGGAAGTGAAGGACTGGATAGCGCGAAATGAAAAATTAATTCCTGGTGGTAAGATAAAAGAATTTTTTACCGATATCAAGATGGATGGGCTGGCGTGTGCGCTAAAGTATCGTGACGGGGTATTTTACCAGGCGGTGACGCGTGGCGATGGGATGGTAGGAGAAGATGTGACGCAGAATGTGCGTACTATCCAGAATATACCACTAAGGTTGGATTCGGTAGATGGCGAAGTGGAAGTACGTGGTGAGATAGTGATATTTAAAAAAGATTTTGAAAAGCTGAATGAGATTCAGAGGAAGAATGGGGAGCCAGAATATGCCAACCCGCGTAATTTGGCGGCAGGGTCTATACGGCAGTTAGACCCGAAGATAGCTGCTAGTAGGCCGCTGAGGTTTGTGGCGTATGATCTGGTGACGCCAGAGTCGGCAACATGGCATGATGCGTATGAAAAATTGCGCAAGATGAAATTTCAGACTTCTAATGAAGACAAAGTATTCCGGGTGGATAAGCAAAAAGAGTTATTTGAATATATTGGGAAGTTGGATGAATATAGGAAAGGGCTGGCGTTTAATACGGATGGGATGGTAATAAAGATAAATGATAGGGCTGTGTATGATAGGCTGGGCATAGTGGGGAAGACGCCGCGTGGGGCGGTAGCATATAAGTTTCCTGCGGAGGAATCTACTACTAGGGTGCGCGACATAGTGATATCTATAGGGCGGACTGGGGCGGCTACGCCAGTGGCGATATTGGATCCTGTGGAAGTGGCTGGAAGTACAGTGCGACATGCGTCGCTGCACAATGCGGATGAGATAGCGCGGCTGGATGTACGGATAGGTGATACGGTAATAATATACAAGGCTGGAGACATAATACCACAAGTAAAAGAAGTGCTCTTGGAGCTAAGGCCAGATGATGCGAAAACGTTTGACTATGAAGAGGCCCTAGAAAAGCAATATCCAGAGCTGGAATTTGAACGGCCAGCAGGGGAGGTAGTGTACCGAGTGAAAGGCGAGAGTTCGGACTATATATTGAAACGAGCGATAGAATACTATGCATCGAAGCCAGCATTAAATATAGAGGGACTGGGTGAGAAGAATGTGGTGGCGCTGGTGGATGCTGGGCTAGTGGGGTCTATTGCGGACCTATATAGATTAAAAACGGCAGAAGTAGCGAAGCTGGAGAGATTTGGTGAGCTATCGGCAAAGAACTTGGTGGAGGCGATAACGAAAAGTAAGACGCCAAAGCTGAATAAATTTATTACGGCGCTAGGGATACGACATGTGGGGGCGCAGACAGCGACAAGCTTAGCAAGAGAATTTCGCACGCTAGAGAAACTAGAGGTTGCCACGAAAGATGAGCTGCTGGCAGTACCGGATATAGGTGAAGTGGTGGCAGAGGCGATACTGGCGTATTTTAATGATGAAGAGAATATTAAAATGCTGGATGAGATGCGGGAACTAGGCGTGGCGCCAATGGCAGAAAGTGTGGATAAATTGCTGCTAGCAGGGAAGTCATATATAGTAACAGGGACTCTTGCTAGTATGGGGCGAGAAGAGGCGGAGGACAAGCTACGTGCGTTGGGAGCTACAGTGACATCTAGCGTAACAAAAAATACTACTGCACTGATAATAGGCGAAAAGCCTGGAAAGTCCAAGCTGGATAAAGCTGATAAGCTTGGAATACCAAGGCTGGCTGAGGCGGAATTTCTAAAGCTGATAGCGTAGTGAAAGTAGGTAGCGTAGTGTGGATATTATGCAGTAGTTACGTTAATCTACTACATTTCGGAAGCTTAGCGACCCAGTGAGGCTTGCGGGTCCTGGCACTCACACTCTCTCTCGGGGCGCGTCGCTCGCTCCCATCGACCGGAGGTCGTCCGCGTCCCAAGGGGCGGTCTGCCATGGGGCTCGCGCGCTACACCTCAGTTTGCCAACTTCCGGACCCTCTTCGATAGAGTGATGAGTGCCACCCGCAAAATGCTCCAGTTTGGTTTTTTGAAAAAGTCAAAACTTTGCCTTTATGTTCCTCAATTGTAGTAGATAATATAATTTGTGAACAATGTAGTAGTGCTATTTTTAATAAAAACCATAACAAAAAGTTGACTTGACTTATATATATATATAATTGTAAGCATAACAACAATATAATATATAACCATATATATAATAATAGGAGGAGAATTAAATAACTATGGCTACTACAACCACTAATATTAAAATAAACATAGTAGAACCAGGTGACTCTACATCAGTAGACCCTACTGCTAATACTACTACCACTACTACAGACATTTCAGTACCAGACACAGGTTTATTCACTCATGGTATAGGTGGTACAGAAGCTGCCATTATCACAATAAGTATAGTAGCAATATTAGCAGTGGTAGCTACAGTACTACATTATAAAAAGAAACATCATAATAAAGCCACAGAATCATCATCCAAATCTAAGCTAACTAATATCATATCTAGTATAAAATCCAAAAAGAAAGTGTCCATCCCACTAGCAATACTTGCACTAGTAGTATCACTAGGTACATTAGCTGCACTCCTAGTAAATGCAGGTAAAGGTAATACTAGTGCCATAGACAATACAGAAGAAAACGAAGAATCTACCTCCTCTCTCACTCTAGACATAGATAGTGAAGAACTAACTATAGAAGTAGGAGACGAACCAGTCTTTGCATATCTACCAGTAAAGCTTACCGTAGAAGAAGTAACAGCAGCAGGCTACACTCTCACTGCCTACACAGAAAGTACAGACATAGTATCTACTACAGACCCCTCCAACAAGATCCCAATGGTAACCCTGCCAGAACCAATAGAACCAAATGAAGAAGGTGTAGGTAAGGGCTGGAGTCTTGTCACTACTCTCACAGACAACACCTGGGGTCTATCACTAACAGAGCCACAAGACCAAAATAGTAAGGTATATACCACCCTGTCTACGGACCAAGATGTTCCTACTATACTTAAGTTCATAGATGACTATTCAGAAACAGAAGAGAATGATACTACTACCATCTACTATGGCTTCTACATTACTCCAGATATTCCCAAAGGCATCTATGAAGGCAGTAGTATAAACTACTCAGCAACACCAAACTACATCACTACCCTATCCTTCAATGGTAACGACAATGATGGAGGAGAAGATATGGATAGCATCATCATCCCAGCAGGCACCATCATCACCCTTCCAGAAAACACCTACGCCAAAGACGGCTATCATTTCACTGACTGGAACACAGATGCAGAGGGGACAGGCGAGGCCTACGCAGACGAAGCTGAGTATACTGCTATAGCAGGGGAATCTGCAAATATCACCCTCTATGCACAATGGGAAGAAGACGGCCCTACTATAGGAGACCTTACCTATATGCAAGATTTCAAAACATTATCAGAAAAAGACAAAGCCACCGTGCTAAGATCCATGGTAGAAGACGAACAATACCAGCTGATAGATAATCGTGATAGTAAAACCTACTACATCTCCAGGCTAAAAGATGGTAATGTCTGGATGACGCAGAACTTAGACCTAGATCTCAACAACCGAACAACCCTAACTCCAGAAAATACCAATATCAGCGCCAACTGGACTCCAGCTAATAGTACCATTAGCTTTACGGGCACGTCCGTAAGTGGGTGGGGTTATAATTACAATGTGCCATACTCTGCCGATCCAGGCGATGTATACTACTATACGTCAGGTATTGATAGTAGTGATATACAGTATAATTCATTCGCAGAGTGCGAAGCTGCTGGTCATACAGACTGCGCGCATTACCATGCTGGCAACTATTACAACTGGACTGCCGTGGTAGCAAATAATAACACTTCGGGGATAACCGAGCAATTTAGTAATGCACCGGATTCTATTTGTCCAGCTGGTTGGAGATTGCCAGAAGGTCCTAATGTTGATAAGGTTAATTATAATGAAATGGTCAATTTGATTGCAAGCTATGATAATATCTTAGATAAAAGTTGTGGCGAATCATGTGCATCCTACAGCTATTTATCCAATGGATTCAATAATATCCGCATGGCCCCGTTGTGGTTGGTTCGACCTGGTCTAATTCTTATGTATAGTCCACCAGCTTTTTTTAGTAGCCAAGGCGGATATGGATATTATTGGTCTAGTACGGCCGGCGGTAACAATGATTCGTACGAATTGAACTTCCTCGTTAATAGTATCTCAGTTGGCAATACTGGTAGGAACTCTGGACGTTCTGTTCGCTGTTTAGCTGAATAATCCATCAAAATTCAGCATCATTATCTATACTACAAGATATAGTCACAGTAAAATGTGACTATATTTATAGGATGAATAAATATCAGTGTAAAAGAACCAGTGTTTTTTAGGACTAAAAATCCCTCTTCTAGAGAGGGCTAGAGTATGGATATAATCTCATTATATCACAGAATTTGGTATTTGTCAATAGAGGGGTGCGGATTAGAGTTGGTTGAGGTTTATCTCTGGGAAGTGGGAGCGGATGTGGGCGGCGTAGCCAGCGTCGATATTGTGCCAAGCGGTGCGCATACGCTCTATTTCAGAGGAATTGTTGAACTGACTAAGGAAAGTTTGTTCAAATTCGGCTGGAGCGGGGCGTGAAACAATACGGGCGACATCCATATGAGGATTGCCGGTACCGGCAAAGCAAAAATCTATAACGCCGATTACTTTGTCGTGGTCGTCTAGTAAAATATTGCCTAGATTGAGATCGCCATGAACGAGCTGATGACCATCGGTGGATTTGATATAGGCGTGGTCGGCATCGATATGATGATCGTAATGTTCGTAATCTAGCTCGTGAAGAAAATCTGAAAGTGGGTAGGTGACTTCGGCTGGAGCATCGCTAAGATCTATGCCGGAAAGCTCTTTGATGAATTTGCCGATATCGTAGGCGGCGCCAGTGAGGGCGGTATGGGAAAGATGGTAGATGCGATCGCCCAGGGTGTAGCCTTCGATCTTGCGATGAACTGAGAATGGGCGATGCTTGCTATCGTAATGAAGCTCCATTTGGGGGGTGTAGAAACTGGTCTTGCCATCGACAAAGTTACAGACAGCGGCGTCTTTGACTATCATTTTGGACCAGAAAGGATTGCGTGGAAAACGGAAGAAATATGTACCGTCGGAAGTAGTAACTTCGATAACGATATTTGTCCAGCCAGTAAGGATATGTTGGGTGTGCTGGATGGCCTTGTCTGGAAATGTTTCGGAGATTATCTGATCTAATGGGTCTTTGGTAGTGAAAAAATTTGCCATAGAGATATTATAACATATATACACTATAGATATGATGCATCCTTTGCCACATCTTGGAAGCTAAATGAATACTATGTAATAGTTACATCATCTACTACATTTCGGAGGCTACGTGATGTAGTAAGTAATTTTACCATATCACTTCGCCCCTAACGCTCGCTTTGCTTCGCTAGAGCGTCCCAAGGGGCTTACGGCGGCAAAATCTACCTAAAGGTAAATTTTGCCTTAATGTTTCTCAATTGTAGTAGATAATATAACTTTGCTACACCATTTATAAAAGCTAAACTTACAATCAGGTCTATGCTATACTTAAGATATGGATAATATAAAAATACTAGCAATAGTAGGTATGAGTGGGAGTGGTAAATCTGTAGTGGTGGATTATCTGACTGAAAAGGGATACCCAAAAGTGTATTTTGGTGGGATGATTTATAAGGAAATGGAGAAGCGAGGTATAGAGCGTACTGAGGACGGAGAGAGCGAGAAAGAATTCCGGGAAATGATACGAGTGACTGAAGGCAAAGATTGGGTGGTGAGGCAAGTGATAGCAGAGGTGGAAGGCCTAATAGCGGCAGGACAAAAGCGAATAATACTGGATGGTGTGTATTCGTGGACAGAATATAGGATATTGAAACATGAGTTCCCGAAGAATCTAAGTGTGATGGCGGTGGTAGTGGACAAGAAGCTACGCTACAAGAGGGTAGCAAAGCGGCCAGGGAGAGCGTTTGATGCTGCAGCGATACGCGAGCGAGATAGGTCGGAAATAGAAAACTTAGAGAAGGGTGGCCCGATAGCGGCGGCAGACTACTATGTACTAAATAATGGTACGGTGGATGAGCTAAAGAAGGAAGTGGATGCGGTGCTAAAAGAGATAGAGTTTTAGATGAAAAGATTGGTGCTGATAGACGGAAAGTCGGTATTTTATCGGGGGTATTATGCGATGGGGGCACTGAGCTTAGCGGACGGCACTCCTACTGGGGGAGTGTATGGGTTTGCGGCAATAGCGATGGAGATAGTAAAAAAACTAGATCCTACTAAAGTGGTGGTGGCGTGGGATTCAAAAACTTCGGTGAGCCGACGGCGAGAAATATATGCGGAGTATAAGGCTGGGCGGGTAAAACCAGGAGATGATTTTTATACGCAGATACCACTGCTTGAGGAACTTACGCAGGCTTTGGGATGGAACTTTGTAGAAATAGATAATTATGAGGCGGATGACATCATAGGTACGCTGAGCTTGCAGGCGGATGAGACGGTGGGTAATGATGGTAAATGTGAATATGAAACATATATAATATCGTCGGATCTAGATATGCTGCAAATAGTAGATGATAATACGCATATGTGGCGGATACTCAAGGGATTTACAAATATAGAGCAAATAGATGTAGCGGAGATAGAAGCTAAATATGGTATAAAAAAATCGCAGTTTTTGGACCTAAAATCTTTGAAAGGCGATGCGTCGGATAATATTCCAGGTGTACCTGGTGTGGGGGAGAAGACAGCGGCGAAGTTACTAAATGAATATGGTACGCTAGATGGGGTTTATGATAATCTTGACAAGATTAGTGGGTCGGTACATACGAAGCTGGAAAAAGGTAAAGAGTCGGCATATATGTCGCGGGATTTAGCGCAAATAATGTTTGATGCGCCAGTAAAACTGAGTGAAATGAAAGATTTTGTATTTGACAAAGACAAGGTGATAGAAGGATTAAAGAAGCTAGAATTTAACTCCCTGATACGAAAAATTAGTAAAGATGTGGTAGATAGTGATAAGGATGAAGAACTGGGAGATGGTCAGGAATATGAAGTTATTGATAATGCAATAGTGGATTATGACATTAAGACTTTAATGCATAGCGATGAGGGGATAGCGAAGGAAATATTGGGCGGTAAGCCGTATTGGGACTTAACTCAAGCGGAGTTTTTGTTGAACCCACTAGTGCGAGAGGTGCCGAGATTAGCTGTACTGATGGATGAGTATAAGCGGCAATTGAAGGAATATGGTAAATATCCAAAATTATATGAGATATTGACACAGTTTGACTTGCCTTTGATCCCAGTATTATACAAAATGGAGCGTAAAGGTATGCTGATTGACCGAGAATATTTTGAGGGGCTAAAAAGTGAATATACTGCAGAGGCAAAAGAGATTGAAGAGCGAATATATAATGAGGCTGGGAAAGTATTTAATGTAAATTCGCCAGTACAATTAGGTGAAGTATTGTTTGGGGATCTAAAATTACCAGTAAAAGGAATTAAAAAAACTACACGGGGATATTCTACTGGTGCAAAAGAATTGGACAAACTAAAGGATACGCATCCAATAATAGAATTGATAATAAGATATAGAGAAATTGCGAAACTATTATCTACATATGTAATACCGATGCCAGATATGGCAGATGAAGAAGGGCGGATACATACGACATTCACTCAGAATGTTACTGCTACAGGGCGACTGTCTTCGTTAAATCCGAATTTACAGAATATACCAGTGCGAACAGAAGAAGGAAAAAGAATCCGGATGGGATTTGTGGCGCCTAGTGGCAAGGTGCTAGTATCGGCGGATTATTCGCAGTTTGAACTGAGATTGGCGGCGGTACTGGCGGGCGACCAAGCTTTGATAGACGATTTTAATGCTGATATTGATATACATACCAAGACTGCGGCGGAAGCTTTTCATGTGCCTTTTGAGGAGGTAACTAAAGCGCAACGCAGAGCGGCGAAAGTGATTAATTTTGGTGTGCTATATGGAATGAGTGTGAAGGGCCTTGCGGACGCGGCAAAAATGTCTGTGGCAGAAGCAAAGGAATTTATTGATAATTATTTTGAGCTACGAGCGCCAATAAAGCGTAAGTTGGAGGAGATACTAAAACAAGCGCGTGAGCGCGGCTATGTAGAAACGTATTATGGTAGAAGAAGACCGACACCGGATGTGAAGTCGTCGAACTTTTTGATACGGCAGGCAGCAGAGAGGGCGGCACAGAATATGCCTATACAAGGAACTGAGGCGGATTTGATGAAGCGAGCAATGATAAATGTGAGCAGAGTGCTGCCGGAAGGGGCGGAATTAATAATGCAGGTGCATGATTCTTTGATAGTAGAATGTGATAAAGAACAAGCTGAGGATGTGTCTAAGGTATTGCAGCGGGAAATGGAGGCGGTGGCGCCAGAGCTGAAGATAAAACTAGCTGTAGAAGTAACGGTGGGGAAGAATTGGGGAGAGTTATAAAAATATCACCCTGGGAACAGGGTGATATTAGATAGTGATTGTATAGCTATCCGGCTATCGTGTGGCGTAAGCTATATTGTGCTCCATGGCCTGGGTCTCTATAGCGGCTAGACGCTCAGCGTCATTAATAGCGGAGTTGACGGAATGCTTGACGCGAGCGGACTCTTCGGCTTTTTTGGCGTCGTTCCAGCGATCCAGCGTGCCTACGAGGTAACCGGTGATACGGCGGAGACGTTCGAATTTACCTTCATCGAAATATTCGGAATGTGCATCGAAGTATTCTTTGGCGGCTTCGTCGTCGCCTTTGGCGCTGATGAGCTTGACGCCTGCTTCTACGAGGCAGGAAACATGGAGAGTTTCGTATTGATCGAACTCGGCAAGTGCTTCGGTAACGTCTTTTTCGGAAACTTTGGCGTATTTGCTTAGGGACTTAACGAAGCGTTTGATGTCGAAGTTTGCTGTATCGTTGGCTGATTTGTATATTATTTTTTTCATGATTTTCTTTCTGGCTTGATGGCCGTTATATTAGTATTACCGTTATGGTATTTATTATACCCCCCATATATAGCGTATGTCAAGTACTTTTTTACGCTAAATATGGTGGTTTTCCACAATTTTGTAAAAAATGCTTGATTTGAGACTGATGCTCTTTGGGGTGATGTTGTCACATAATTCACCGTATTTTGGAAGCTACGCTTTGGCGTAATCAGAGATTGTACGCCAAAGCTTCGCCACTTCGGCAAAAAATCTAAGATTTTTTCTTAATGTTTCTCAATGTTAGCTTGGGACTAATAAGTAATACTGTGGTACTGAAAATATGCTAAAATTAGGGAAAGGAGAAAAATGCCAGAGTTGCCAGAAGTAGAGACTATTCGCAGAGGATTAGATGAATATATTGTGAAACAGAAAATAGTAAGCGTAGATGTGTACTGCGAGAAATCTTTTTGTGGTGTAGTGGGAGACATCGTAGGTAGAAAAATAGAGAAGATAAGGCGATATGGCAAGGCTTTGATAGTGGATCTTGATGGGGGAGTGTCGCTAATGATACATCTAAGGATGACTGGGCAATTGATATATGACGGAGAGACGAGATATGCGGCAGGACATCCGAGTGAGAATTTTGTTGCGAAATTGCCGAATAAACAGACGCGTGTAGTGATAAAGTTGTCGGATGGAGTGCTATATTTTAATGATCAAAGAAAATTTGGGTTCATAAAAGTGTTGCCTACGGCAAGGGTGGAGCAAGACGAATTTGTGAAGAAATTGGCTAAAGAACCTTGGGATATGAGTATCGATGACTTTTATGAAAAATTGCAAAGACATCAGAAGGCATGTATAAAAGCGGTATTGTTGGATCAGACTATAATATGTGGGTTGGGGAATATATATGCGGATGAGGCGTTGTATGTGGCAAAAATTCATCCAGAGCGGCGCGCCGGAGAGCTAGATAAACCTGAGGCAGAAAAATTACTAAAAGCGGCATGCGAAGTAATGGATGAATCTATAGAGTCTGGCGGGTCGACAATGGCGACATATGTGCGTGCGGATGGTACCAAAGGAGACTATTTAGAAAAATTTGCAAAAGTGTTTCGTAAAGAGGGGCTAGCGTGCCCGAGATGTGGGGCTAAGATAATAAAAAAGCGTGTAGCTGGGAGGGGGACGCATATATGCCCAAAATGTCAAAAAGATACTGTCGATACAACGCCTGCTGTAGAGGAGGGGGTAAGAAATGATTAAGGTGTATTATGGTGATGATAGGGTGCGTGCAAAAAAAGATATAGAAACTTTTTTGGGGGATGAGTATGAAATAGTAGAGGGTGCGGAGCTGGCAGTAGAAGATTTGCCAAGTTTGTTTTGGGGAGGGTCATTATTTAGCGAAAAAAGAAGCATATTAATAAGAGATTTATTTGAAAATAAGTCCGTATATGACGAATTGCCAGAATATGTAAATACTGTACACGATATAATAATATTTGAACAAAAAATAGATAAACGATCTAGCACTTATAAAACATTGAAAGACAAAATAGAGTGGAAAGAATATAAAATACCAGTAAATCCGAACCTGAAAAGAGTATTTGACGTATATGCAATAGCGAAAAAAGACGGTGCGCGAGCAGTAGCAATGCTTGATGAGATAAAGAGCGAAGAGGATCCGATAATGTTTTGCGGACTGATGATATCTCAGGCCTTGAAAGACTATAAGGCCCACCCTGGGGCAAAAGAAAAGAGAGCTCTAAAGGAGCTCTCTAGACTTGATTTAAGTTTAAAATCTACTTCTGTGCAGCCTTGGCTTTTGGTGCAGGCTTTTTTGCTGCGGCTGGCTTTGTTGTAGATTTGGTTACAGGTTTTTTGGTCGCCGGCTTAGTGGATTTTTCTAGCTTGACTTCTGCTTTTTTTGCGATGGCATGCAATTTAGCTTTGCGACGTGAAGCAGTATTTTTCTTTAGGAGATTTTTCTTGACCGCTTTGTCGTACTCGGACTGAGCTTTTGCTAGCGTAGCAGGAGTAGGGTTGGCTTTGAAAGCCTTCAATGCGGCTTTGATGGATTTTTTGATTTCTACGTTGTGCTCGGTGCGTTTCTCTGCTTGCCGAGCGGCCTTTTTGGCTGATTTGATTATCGGCATTTATATTCCTATTTACATTAAAATTAATAACTTGTATGTATTATAACTCTTTTGGGTGAAAATGTAAAGGGGAAACTTAGATAGAGTGGAGATTAAGGTGGATGTTGGGCATTTGTGTTGGTAGACGTAAGAGAAAAACAGTGCGTATTGATGTTGCACAAAATATGGGCTTATGCTAATATGGGGGTATGGATCAAGAAAACATGTCGACTAACTCTGCTGTTTCGGATTCCGGTGCTAAGCCCTCTAGCAATACCGGAAGGGGGAATGTCATGGTAGAAGTGGCAAATAAAATATCTGGGGCAAAGAATGTTTTGGTAGCGTTGTCTAGTAACCCGTCGGTAGACGAGATGGCGGCAGCAATAGGATTGACATTGTATCTGGATAGACTTGGCAAGCGAGCTACGGCTATTTACTCTGGAACTACTCCGAATGCTTTGGAATTTTTGGAGCCAGAAAAAACTTTTGAATCTACGGCAGATACGTTGCAAGATTTCGTGATTGCTTTGAATAAGGATAAGGCTGACCATTTGCGATATAAGTTGGACGGTGAGTATGTAAAAATATATATTACGCCATATAAGACACGAATTGATTCGAGGGATTTAGAATTTTCATATGGTGATTATAATGTAGATTTAGTAATTGCTCTAGATGTAATGAACGGATCAGATTTAGATGCGGCTTTGAGGGAACACGGGAGGATAATGCACGATGCGTCAGTAATTAATGTTACTACTGGTGATCCTGGTAAGCTTGGTGAGATAGAATGGAATGATAAGAGTGCTAGCTCGGTATCTGAGATGATCGCGAAATTATTATACAGTGCAAGTGGTGAGGCTACAATAGAGAAAGACGATGCGACAGCTTTCTTGACTGGTATTGTGGCAGCGACGAATAGATTTTCAAATGCTAAGACTACGCCCAATACGATGCAAATTGCATCCAGGCTGATGGAATCTGGCGCAAATCAGCAATTAGTTTCTAAGAATATTACTCCTGATGCAATGAATAAGTTGTATGAGGCGGAAGACAAACTAAAGGAAGTTGTAAAGGAAGATCCGACAAAATTAAGGATTACGCATGATGCCGCAGATGCAGGTCAAAAGTCTGTTGCGACGGCGGTTGCTGATGGCGCTAGTGACAACGTATCAGCTGATGCTAAAAGTTCTACAAGTAAAGATACGGCAAGGCCGGAGTCTGATTTGATGAATGATTTAAAAGAAGCTGCGGCTGGTTTGGCTCAGGCTGGTGATAAAACAGTGCCTGAGGCAGTGAGACAGCCAATGAAAATTGACAGCGATGGAATGTCAACTGCAGCGGTAGAATCTGAGCTGAAGGCTGATTTTGACGGGAAGGCTGGTGTTAGTGTTGGCGCAGAGGTGAAAAAAGATGCTGCTACTCCCAATAATAAAGATATATCGGCTTTACCAGTTTTGCCGCCGGTAATGCCGACTAATGAAAATGTGGGTGGTGAGTCCAATGCTGATAATGCAACAAAGCAGTCTGCGACTATAGCCCAGGGTGATGATATGGCGTTTGACGGAAACAAGAAGGTATTGCAACCTGCTGCGGAAATGCCGCCAGTTGTTGCGCCTAGTAAGGTAAATGAAGGTCATTTTGTAGCGCCTGCGCCGTTGCAGAATTCTGTGAGTACGCCGTCTGTCAATACGAACCCTGCATCTATTGCCGCGCCTCAGGTGGCAAGTAATCCTGAGATAAATGGGGTTCCAGAAATGAATTTTATGCCTTTGCCTGGGCAGGAAATACTACCCCCACCGCCTACGCCGCCGTTGGATATGAGTGGCTTAGGAAATAGCGTGACGGGCGCTGACGCGCCTCTGATGCCGCCGACGGGGTCGGCTTCTGACCAGGATAAGACGAATAGTGCGTTGGGCGCGGTTGCTCCAGGCGTTGCTGCGGCTTCTAGCGCGCCTGCTCAGCCAATGTCGCTTGGTCCTCAGCCGGCAATGCAAGACCAGGTATATACACCTCAGGCTGTTGATCCGGGTGCTTTTAAGATCCCTGGTATGTAGATAGATACGCATTATGCAATGTTGGCAGTGAGTCGATTTCGAATACTTAGATAGTTCTTGCAATTCCTGCAAAAGTACGATATAATTGTAGTGGGTTGGATTCGTAGCTCAGTTGGTTAGAGCGCTGCCCTGTCACGGCAGAGGTCGCGAGTTCGAGTCTCGTCGGATCCGCCATACTTCTAGTGAAGTATTGTAGAAAGTAAGACGTCGCCTTGCGGATCGAGTCTCGTCGGATCCGCCATTTTTGTTGTCACAAAAACTTCAAAAAGGTGGAGATTCGGGCTAATGATTTAGATGGTGAAACAGGGTATTGTAGGAAAATCAAAGATGTGATATAATATAGGTAATATGTCTATAAGAGTAACTAGAAAAGATCAAAATGAAGCGAACGAGAATGTGATTCGTCGTTTTAATCGCAAGGTGTTGCAGAGTGGTATGATGCCACTAAAGAAATCACAAATGCGATATACTAAGCCGATATCTAAGCGCGAGAGAAGGATAAAAGCGATTATTCGTGAGGCTCATAAGGCAGACAAGATTGAGCGTATAAAATTGGGCTTAAAGTAAAAAATCTCCCGAGAGGGAGATTTTTTAGATTATAGTGGTATAATAAATAAAAAAGGAGAAATATGATAACTTTATTTGGTTTGGCTGGGTCTGGAAAAGGAACTCAAGGACGGGCTTTGGCAGAATTGTTTGGTTGGAGATGGCTATCAGTAGGTGAGGCGATTCGCCAGACTGGTGGATATGATGATATTATAAACGGTGGGAATATGATACCAGATGAGGATGTGGTAAGGATGATGAGCAAACAGATAGACAAGGCAGAGGCAGAAGGATTTGATGTAATTCTGGATGGTTATCCGCGCAATGTTATGCAGACCGAGTGGATACTGAAGAATATGCCTGGAAAGCTGAACGGCGCGATAATACTGGAAGTCCCAGAATCCGAACTGCTAGAAAGATTGGCATTAAGGGGGCGCGACGACGACAAGGAAAGAGCAAGTATAGAAAAAAGATTTAGTATTTATAATGAGAATATTGTAAAAATGGTACCTTTACTAGAAGCGGAGAATATTCCAGTGGTACGAGTAAATGGTGTGGGCGCGGTGGAAGACGTGACGGCTAGACTGGCAGATGTTGTGAAAGGAATGGCTGAAGACGCTACTGAACAAGTTGATGATGTGAATGGTGGAGAGATAGAGAAAAGTTATGGTGAATAAGGATACGGTTGATGAGAAGACTTTGGCTGGAAAGATTGAGGCTATGCGAGAAGGTGGAAAAATATTGGGGAATTTACTGAAAGACTTGAAGGAGTATGTGCAGCCTGGTATGACTGGCAAGGAGATAGATGCATGGGTGAGAAAGGAAATAGTTGCACGTGGTGCTGGCGTAGCATATGATATGCTGGAGGAGGAATTTCCTGGTGCTATATGTATATCTATCAATGAACAATTAGTACATGGAGCACCAACAGATGAAGTTTTGGAGGCGGGAGATAAAGTTTCGTTTGATCTTGATATATATTATAAAGGTTATTATACCGACTCAGCATTTACGATGTTGGTGGGTGGTACAGGGTCACCTGCAGTAAAAAAGATGATATCAGTGAATGAGTCTGCGATGTGGGAAGGTATAGAGCAAGTGCGTCCTGGAGCATATATTGGCGACATTGGACATGCAGTCGAAAAAATATTGCGAAAGAATCATCTCGGAGTGATAGAAAACTATATTGGGCATGGTATAGGTAAAGAAATGCATGAAGCTCCTGAAGTACCAAATTATGGTAAGAAGGGGCATGGCTATAGATTGGTAGAAGGAGACACTATTTGTATAGAGCCAATGTCATGTCTGGGTAAACCAGCAAATTATGTGGATAAAGATGATAATTGGACGGTAAAGATGAAAGATGGATCCATAGGGTGTCATTGTGAGCATACTGTATTGGTGACGGCGGATGGTTATGAAGTGCTAACGTTGCCAGATCAGTAAATAATTTTTGACTTTGATTAGTCAGTAGTGATATAATATGCTTATGGATGAAAGTAGTAGATTTGTTACTGGGCTTGATCTTGGTACTGAAAATGTGCGTGCAGTAATAGCGTCCGTTGATAAGGATAATAATATTACGGTAGTAGGTTATAACGAAGGAAAGTCTTCTGGAATGCGTAAGGGTGTACCGGCAAATTTAGCTGGACCGGCATCGGCAATAGATAAGATGCTCGGTGAGGCTGAGCGCATGGGCGGATATGACGTGAGAAATGGTTATGTGTCTATAAATGGCTCCAGTATATTATCTACTCGTACCGAAGGTATGATAGCGGTAGGTACGGCAGAACATGAGATAAATGAGGGAGATTTGGATAGAGTAGAAGATGTAGCTGTGTCTGGGCGTATACCTGCTAATCGTGACGTTCTTGATGTGGTACCCTTAGAATATGCCTTGGATGGGCAAGGTGGCATAAGGGATCCATTGGGTATGTCTGGAGCACGATTAGAGATGCGTGCGTTAGTAGTATCAGCTTTGACACCTAACTGTGAAAATTTAAAAAAGGCTACCGCGGCGGCTGATGTAGTAGCCGATAGGTTAGTTCCTAGTGTGATAGCCGCAGCTGGGGCGGTGCTTACGGATAGGCAAAAGGAGAATGGGGTGGCAGTGGTGGATTTAGGTGCGGCTACTACTTCTGTGGCGGTGTATGAGGAAGGTGATCTTCAGTATGTAGGGGTGGTGCCGGCCGGTTCAAATAATATTACGAACGACTTAGCAATAGTGTTGGCAATAGATCCTGATTTGGCAGAAGAAATAAAGCGGAGATTCGTGACTGGTGACTTTGAGGTAGAAAAGTCTCCGGTAATAAAAATTGGTCGGGAAAATAAAGATGAGCGCGTGTTTGATCGTAAGGAAGTAGATGCGGTAGTGGAGGCGCGACTAGATGAAATATTTGGGGAGATTCGTAAGAAGTTGAAAGCTGC
The DNA here is from genome assembly GCA_902761145.1 of uncultured bacterium. Taxonomy (GTDB): domain Bacteria; phylum Patescibacteriota; class Saccharimonadia; order Saccharimonadales; family Saccharimonadaceae; genus Nanosyncoccus. The sequence goes on along the minus strand of CACWJA010000001.1, from coordinate 81,121 downwards.
AAAATATGATCAAAGATTACCAGAAGGTATAGTATTGGTGGGTGGTGGTGCTAGAATGCGAGATATAGAAAAATTCGCAAAGTCAGCTTTGGAAGCTGCAGTGAAAGTGGGTATTCCTAAGGGCCTTGGTGGGGTGGCAGATGCAGTGGAAAAGCCTGAGTTTGCTACTGCGGTTGGGTTAGCTATGCTCGCGGCTAATGATAACCGGTATGTTTCTATAGCTGGTAGGAAGAGCAAAAAGAAGAAAACGAAAATTGCAAAAAAAGCTGGAATATTGACAAAAATATTTAATAAATTTTAATGACTGCCTGCAGGGAGTTGCATGTTTTATAAGATCTGTGATGCGACTTGGTTGCGGGGGTAGTAATGTTATTTGGTAGTTTTGCTGTTTGCGGCTTCTTTTGCGGCTTTGGCGTCTTTTTTGCGGTTGATGCGGTTCATGCCTTTGATTATCATAAAAATGACCCAGGCAATGATGAGAAATTGGATGACGTTTTGGATAAAATTGCCATAAGCTATTACTGCCTCATCACCGTTGCCGAAGAAATTAGGTATGCGGATAGCGAGTCCGGTGAAGTCTACCCCTCCGGCAAGTAATCCAACGATAGGCATTACAATGTCGTTTACTAATGAGTTAACTATGGCGGTAAATGCTCCACCTACGGCAACACCTACGGCGAGATCTACTACTGAGCCACGATTGATGAATTCGATGAATTCTTTGCGGAAATTTGACCCACTTGCGTGTGCTTTATGCAAAGCGGTTTTGGCCTTTGCTGATTTTGTAGAGTTGTTATCGGATGATGTCATATTGCTCCTTTCTATTTAGATTCCGAAAAACTATTGAATTTGTCATATAAGACAGTTAGACTTTCGTATGAAGTATTAAGTGTGTTACGCAGATCTGAATCGGAAGTAGCTTTGATGATCTGGGTTTCACGTGATTGTATAAGAGAAATATCAGTTGCGAGTTTTTGTGCGTATACAAAATCTAGTGAGCCAGTAATCTTGGCATTGAATAGGTCAGACAGAAGATCGTCTTTGTAGGTTTGCTCTTCTTCTTGGACGGATTCTTTGATGCTTTTAGTTTTATAGTCGTATTTTTCTTTGGCATATGTTGTGAGACTTGAAGTGTCGCTCGAGAGGACGTTGTTTAACGATTCGCTATAGGAGCGTAGGTCTGATGATTTGACGTGGGGCTGATATTCTTTGATAACATCTGTAGTGTAGCTGATATGGAGTATTAGTGAGAATAACTTATCCTTAATGCTATTTTTTGAGCCGCTGATGGCGGAACCGACTATGATGATGATGATAAAAAGGGTGATCCCAATAATGCCGGCCCAAAAAAACTTGGAAGAGAAAATTTTGGGGGTGTTATTGGTTGCGGTTGGTTTAGCGCTGTTCGATATTTCATTAAGATAATCTTGTTTATCCATATTGTTATTATAGCATATAAGAAACATTACGGTGGGGTTTATTTCGATGCTATAATATAAGATATATGCAAGATGCAAAGGAGGAGATTCGTTCCAGGCTCAGTGTTGAGGATGTGGTGGGACAATATGTTGAGCTAAAAAGGGCTGGACGAAATTTGAAGGGGAGGTCACCATGGGGTGTAGATAAAACACCTAGTTTTATGGTGTCGCCGGAAAAAGGTATTTGGCACGATTTTTCTGCTAATAAGGGCGGGGATATTTTTACATTCGTAATGGAAGTGGAAGGTATTGGGTTCCGCGATGCATTGGAGAAATTGGCTGGGCAAGCTGGTGTGGACCTAAGTAAGTATAGTGGTGGCGATAAGAAAGTAGCACAGAAGAAGGCTAGGGCACGGGAGGCGCTAGCATTGGCTACGAGGTATTATCAGGCTTGTTTAATGAGAAATAAGTCTGTATGCGAATATGTTTTTTATAAAAGAAACATGAATCGTGGGACTGTGAGGGAATTTAAAATTGGTTATGCACCAGCTGATGGAAAAGCTTTGACAAAAGTATTGAAGAGGCGGGGTTTTAGTGACGAAGAATTGGAAACGGCCGGACTATTAAATAGATTTAAAGGAGATATGTTTCGGGATAGGATGATGGTGCCTTTCATAGATACGACAGGTGGTGTAATTGGATTTACTGCTAGGATACTAGGTAAGGGTGAGCCAAAGTATCTTAATACACCAGAGACGCTATTGTTTAACAAATCACGCTTTATATTTGGGCTGTGTCAGGCAAAGGATGCAATTAGGCGTAGTGGGTATGTGGTGATAGTGGAAGGAAATATGGATGTAATATCTTCGCATCAAGCAGGTGTAAGAGAGGCGGTGGCGACATCTGGTACGGCTATGACTGAGCAGCACTTGAAAGCTTTGGCGAATTTGACTTCTGATATCAGATTGGCGTATGATGGTGATGACGCTGGGGTGAGAGCTACTGAGAGGGCAATAATGATGGCTGGAGATCTCGGCATTGACTTGACGGTAATATCGGACTATCACGGGGCTAAGGATCCAGATGAGCTCATACAAAAAGACCCTAAATTGTGGCAGGTTGCTGTAACTAAAAATACTCCGGCAATGGAGTGGTTGTTAAAAAAGTATGAAGAGAGTGTAGACTTGAGTTCGGCAGTAGGAAAACGAAAATATTCTGATGTTGCATTGAAAATGCTTGGGTATATAAAAGATGAAATAGAGCGAGCTAGTTATGAAGAAAAGGTTGCCAAGAAATTGAATGTGGATGTAGAAATTTTACGTGAAAAGGATGATAGATTAAAAAAGAAACTGGAGCAGTCTAATAGAAAGCATATGAAAAAGCCAATAACGGAAGTGCAAGATAATATTATTAAGAAATTAGAAGATAGCCTATTGGCACTAAAAGTATTTGGAGGAATAACTACTGTACAGATTCCGATAGAAATACCGGAAGATGATGCCAGATTGGGGGAACTTGAGCTGATATATGCTGCTGAGTATGAAAATACTGCTTCTCAAGACTTGGAGGGAGAAGCAAAGGAATTACTGGCTAGATATAAGGATGAAATAAGAAAACAAAAGATTGATGAGCTTAACAAAAAATTGGCAGAAATAGATGAAGATAGTGATGAATATGGGATGGTACTGCGTGAAATCCGAGACTTGCAAAAAACGTGATACTAGGATATACTTATATAAATGAGCTCCAAGGAAGAAGATAATATAGATACGACAGGGCTTAGCGGTGATTTTGCTGAGCCAGAATCTCGTGATATAGAGGACGAAGAAGAACTCTCAGATGAAGAATTGGCAATTACGGCAGAGAACGTAGATGCTTTTGCTGACGATTCTGTGAGGTTGTATCTTCGTGAGATCGGTAAAATACCCTTGTTAACACCAGAAGAAGAGGCCGATTTGGCTCAGCGGATAGTAAAAGGTGATAAGAAAGCAAAAGATAAAATGGTGGAGTCTAATATGAGATTGGTGGTATCTATCGCTAAGCGATATGGTGGACGAGGGCTGGATTTTTTGGATCTGATACAGGAGGGCAATACTGGACTACTAAGAGCAGTGGATAAATTTGATCCGGAGAAAGGTTTTAAATTTTCTACTTATGCTACGTGGTGGGTGCGACAGGCTATTACTAGAGCTATAGCGGATCAAGCACGGACTATCCGTATACCGGTACATATGGTAGAAACTATCAATAAGGTACTTCGTACTACTCGCAAATTGACGTCTGAACTTAATCGTGAACCTACTAATGAAGAAATAGCCAAAGCGCTAAATATGGAGCCGGAAAAGATTGATTATGTGATGAGAATAAAGCAAGACATAGCTTCTCTTGATGCTTCGGTGGGGCGTGATGGTGACGATGAAGACTCTGTGCTTGGGGATTTTGTAGAAGATGAAGATCGTGACAGGCCTGAAGATTCCGCAGCTAATCAAATACTAAAAGAGCAATTATCAGAAATAATTGCTACGCTTACGGATAGAGAGCAGAAGATTATTAGATTGAGATTTGGTATTGGCGGGGAAAGGCCACATACTTTGGAGGAGGTGGGAAGTGAATTCGATGTAACTAGAGAGCGAATTCGCCAGATAGAAGCAAAGGCTTTGGCGAAGCTTCGGAAAAACAAGGATACTAAAAAATTACATGAATATTTGAGGTAACAAATATGAAAAAAATTATAGCAATGATGGTAGTGGTGGCATGTGTAGTAGGTATGAACGTACCGGTAGTGGCTGCAGCGGGGCCGGTAGGTGTGTTTGGTGCAGATAAGGCAAATGTTTTGAAAAGTTGTGATGTTGATGATGGGGAAGAAGGTATTAAGTGCGTGTTAAGACTGGCAGTGACGATATTAAGTATAGGTGTAGGGATACTTGGTGTAATAGGTATATCTGTGGCTGGCATACAGTATTTGACGGCGGGGGGCAGTGAGGAGAAAACTCGTAAGGCAAAGCGGCGAATATATGAAATAGTGATAGGCTTGGCGCTTTATGCGGTGTTTTTTGCTGCGTTGACGTGGTTATTGCCGGGCTTTTAACGGGAGTATGTATGCGGAGGTTGATTGTAGTATATAATCCCAGGTCGTCTCGGTATGCCGATGTTAGAAGAGATGTACTAGACAGAGTAAAAGAACTGAATGGCTATATGGTGGGTAAGTTTGAAGTAAAGAAGGTTGATATTGAAGAAAATATAGCTGATTTATCTAGGATATTAAAAGATGGGGATTTGGTGATATCAGCTGGAGGCGATGCTACTGGTGTGATCGCTGCGAATGGAGTATTGAAGTCTGGAAAGGATGTAACGTTAGCAGTGCTGCCATATGGGAATTTTAATGATTTTGCTTGTACTCTAAGAACTAAGACCATAGATGATGTTTTAGGTAAGAAGGCTAAGGAAGTAAAATATTATCCGTTGGAAATATTTGTGGATGGTGAGTTTTTTAGATATGCTACTTGTTATGTGACTATTGGCATGATGGCAGAGGCGGTATATATATATGATCAGCCCGAAATGCGTAGGAGATTAAAGAAAAGCTTTGGGAGAAATATTACTTCGTATACTGTGCTGATGAAATGGTATTTTAAGAATAGGCATAAGAAAAAGTTTTTGCCAGAGTTTTATTTGAATGGGCAGAGACAAGATAAAAGAGCGTCTGATTATGTAGCTATGAATGGCGGAGCAATGGCGCGAGTGATGAGAGGTAGAATAGACTATCTTGATAAAAAAATATTTCGTAGAGAAGTAGGAAGGCTGACGAGCTTTTGGGAGTTGTTTAAGATAATGTATAAGAGTATATTGGTGCGGATACCTGGTAAAGAGACAACTGGAGATATATTAGAATTTGTGCAACATTCTACAGTGGAGTTACAGGCTGAGGGTGAACATAAGAAATTTGAAAATATAAGTAAGATAGAAGTGAAGAAAGGTAAGAGATGTTTGAAGGTAATAACGATCTAGCTAAAGTAATAGCTTATATGAAGGCGCATTGGCCCAGTAAGGTTAAGCCAGAATGGCAGGTGGGTATAGAAGAGTATCCAGAGTTAGCTAAGAAAGCGCTAGTTGATTTTACGCAGGGTAAAACAGAGAATCGGAAAATGGTACGTATAGCTGGGGTGTCTGGGTCTGGGAAGACGACGCAGCTTTTGCCAGCGGCAGAGGAATATTTTAAGGTAAACAAGATGCGACCTGTATTGATGGCAGTGAGGAGATTTGTGGAATATCACCCGCATTGGCGGGAGATAAAAGATTATTATGGGGAAGAAAATTTACGTAAAATGACGGATGAGTTTGGGACTATTATGATGTTCTTATGTTTACAACAAATGGTGAAGCAAGGCTATGATATTATACTTGATGTTACTCTACTTGATCCGGAGATGGAAGGAATATTGATGGGTGCACTTAGTGATGCTGGGTATGATAATATGATATTTATGATAGCGGCAGCACCGGAGGTAGTAGAAAAACATTTGAGCGGTAGGAAATGGAGACATACTAAAGAGACCGAGATAGAGTTTATTCGTGCCACGAAGCATGCGATGAGGTATTATGCAGATGCGACGCCAGATATGAGGATAGTCCTATGGAATGTGTATGATAAAGACCCTGTGTACGATGGTCCGATAGGAGGGGCATTGGAGTTTTTTGATGAGTACTCTTGTAAAACCGATATACCAGAGCATAATGAAGAAGAGCTGAAAGCGGCTAAGATACAATATATAACAAAGTATTATATTCAGGGCAAATGAAGTGTTGTGCGGAATGATGTTTTAGTCTGGTTGGGTGTATAGGATACTGTAACTGGCTGTATTGTTGGGTAGTTTTATTGATAGCGAGTGTTAGTCAAGGAAAATGATAAAAATATTGTAGTATTAAATTGTTTATGCTAATATAGTATATATGAATGAAGGAAATACTGGTGCCGGTGGGGCTCAGGTAGGTACTGGCGGTAGCTTGTCGGCTGATGCTGCTGGTCGGCCAGTAATTTCTGATGATAGCAATGTTGAAGATGGGTCGGTATTGTCGATTGACCATGGTCAGCAGGATGTGGGCGTGGTGCAGCAAGTTGCTTCTATTCAGCCAACTATGCAGGCTGACATGCCAGGCGCGACGGTGGTGGAGCCGATGGTTAATACTACATCTACGTTACCTACTACTGGGGCGTCGGTTGTTTTGTCGCAGAGTGTGCCGTCAAATACTATACCTAATGCTGTTACTAATCTTGGCTCGAGCCCGAGCTCGTCTACTAATCCTGGGCTAAATCCAAGTCTCTCTGTTAATTCTGTTTCTGCTAATACATCTCAGCCTGCGCCGAGGCCGATATCGCGATTCCAGTCGGCGGATCAGCTAGTCTCTCAGACTTTTGCTATGGGCAGTATGCCTGTGCAACCGGATATTTCTGGACCGGTACAACAGCAGTTGGTGCAAAATTCACCTATGCCATCTCCGTATTCGGGGCAGTCTGCTTTTTCTATTGCTAATTCTGCAGGATCTGTGGCAGGAAACGAGGACGTGGTTTTAGCATCAAACGGGAAGGTAAAATCATCCAAAAAGAAGGTCTTATTATTTTTGGCTGCTATTGGTGTGGTGGGATTAATTGCAGGTGTTTGTTTGATTGTCGTGAATGGCGGATTTTTAAAAGGTGGAGTATCGATAGACAAGATGCACAGCTCTCTTAATAGATATGCAAATTATTTGTTGTATGGGAATGATAGTAGTGAAACCGTGGCCTACGATGTCACTTGGACTACAAAAAATTTAGACAGGGTATTAAACAAGGGACAGGATGAAGCAAAGGGATATATAGATGAATTGGAGATATTATATGATGGGTTTGTTGCGGATTTTTATGGAAGTAGGGAATACACGGAACGTTTAGACGAGGAAGATATGCAGTTTTATGATTTGACTTTAGACAACAATAAAGAGGCCCTGGATGCGTTGAGCCTTTACGTTTCGACTCCAGAGTTGAAACGTAAAGAAATGTGGCAGATATATTTAGAAAAAGGACTTGATGCTTTGATTGAGGTCGCTGAAGAGAGATACGATGTTTTTTTAAAGTCGCAAAGTGCCAATTTAAGGAAATTGGGTAATATGAAGATACTTGAAGCGAATACTATAGGTGGTTTGTATGAGTTGTATCGACAGTTTGGTTGTATTGAGGGAGATAGATTATCGGATTATTGTGTTGAAGAGGTATCAAGGAGAGAGGATGTTGCAGAGCAATTATCTGTTTTGGATGATTTGGATATGGGCCCATATGGATATGATTGGAAATTAAAAGATTCGGTTATTTCTATTTCCGAGACGGTATATTATCAAATAAATGAAGGGAGATGGGATGAGGAATAAGAAAAAAAGCATTGCATTTTGTGTTTGCGCGTTTGTATGGTCCGTCATTGTGGGGTCGTTTAACGGTTTGGTCTATGCGGATGTTAAATTGGATTCAGAAAGCCCAGTCATAAAAAAAGCATTGTTGACGGGTGTGTATGAATGTTATACAAAGGGAGCTATAAAGTCTAGTACTGGGGAACTTGGTGAATTTGATTCCTTTGGGAAGGTTATTGATGACGATTCGCTGAGACATAGTGGTGATTTAGAAGATGAAATCGCATTGCCTAGTGGCCTTACAGGTATAAAAGATAACACTTCTGAGTGTTCGGTACTTTTTATGGGTGGTGCTCATGGCAAAAATGATAACTTTGATGGTTTGTTTAAATATTATGCTGGAGGGGTGCAATATGAGAACCTAAAGGTCGAAGAGAAAAAGACGACGTTGCTTAAGAATATGGGTTTTAAGCGAAAACAAGCGTCGTCGACAGATGACAATTGTGTTTACTATCTATATGATACCCCAGAGGGCTCTGATCATGAAGTCGGTTATACTCAAAATATTTGTTACAATGATGGAGACTTAGAAGTAACGGATGGTGTTTCTTTGACATTATGTAGATCAAACTTTGAAAGGATTGATGGCTCAGAACAGGATATTAATGAGGGTTGTTTGGCCCCTTTGAAGTTTGTTGTTGACGAAACTGACGGTGTCTGTGAGGATGACCTTTTGTGCATGTGGATGGACCAAGATTGCGGTATGGGTTTTGCGACCGTGCGTGATTGGTGCGAGGACCACGATGTCGATGATGATGACCTTTATGTTGAAATTGAATATGGTGATTACGACAATTGGACAGACTTACGGAAGGAGATAACGAGCAAAGTATCAACTGTTTTTAATCGGATGCCGGGCTGGGGTGATGCTACGAAGCCAGATAATGCTGCTGAGTATCTTGGTGGTGAGTTTAAATTCCAATCTTCTAAAGGTGAAGCAGGCGGAGTGGCGGTTAACAATAAGGACGATGAGTATGTGATAGAAGAGCATAGAAGGAAGAATAGTGCGTTTAAAGCTGCGGCAGACGATGCAATCAACTTTTTGTCGTCTGGAGTTTACAGTGGTTATGGTAGTTTAAATTTTTCAAGTGAAGAGAGGCTAGCGTATTATGTGTCGGCATTACGAAATTGGATTTTCCAAGATGTTGGAACGGACGATTATTATCTATGCAATGTTGATCAGGCTAAGATTCAGGAACTCGGTGATAATTTGCAGCTTATAAGTTATGATCTGACAACAAACAATAAGAAAAATCAGGGAGGGTGTTATGTGGACATTACTTTTCGTGCAGATGGTCATGATTATATATATGGTTTTACGTCTGATAATCATTTTGATGCTTCCGGATTAACGAAGATACAGGTTGTGCAACTAATAGAGGAAATCAATAAGCTTATCGGTGAGGTCAAGGAAGAAGATATACAGGAAGTGGAGGTTGAGACTACGAATAGTAAGAACACGGTAGTAGAGGCAACTTGTGGAAATTCGGGTGGGGCGGAGTCGCTGGGGTGGATAGTATGTCCGATATTGCAGTGGATGAGCAAGGCTGCAACAGATGTATATAATGGTGCCTTGAAACCAGCATTAAATGTAGAGCCAAAATTATTTGCTAAGAATGACAAAGGTGAAGGAACGGATGCCGTCCATGATGCATGGAGAGCGTTTAGGGATATAGCTAATATACTATTTACTATACTATTCTTAATGGTAATATTCTCGCAAGTAACTGGGGTGGGGATAGATAATTATGGCATAAAGAAAATACTTCCGAAACTAGTAATTGCTGCTGTGCTCATAAACTTATCATACTTGATTTGCCTTATTTGTGTGGATTTATCGAATATAGTAGGAAATGGATTGCAGGATTTCTTTGAAGGGTTGCCTACAGGCAATATTGCAAACTCGCAAATTAAAGATTATATTGAAACTAATTCGGCGGCTGGGCCTACATTGATTAGTGGTCTTATATTGGCGTTGTTGGGTGCTGGAACGGTATTTGCTATCTGGAAAGAGCCTGGGTCTCTTATTGCACTTTTGGTTGGTGCGCTTGGTGTGGTGATAGCTATATTCTTTGTATTTATACTATTAGCTGCGCGTGAGGCTGCCATAATAGTACTTACTGTCTTGTCGCCACTCGCCGTGGTGTGTTATATGTTGCCAAATACTAAAAAATTGTTTGATAGATGGATGAAGTTATGGGAAGGATTATTATTGATTTTCCCGATTTGCGGTGCTTTGATAGGTGGTGGTAATTTTGTATCTCAATTATTGTTATGTACTGGTATGGCTACACAAGGATTTTGGAGTGCTTTTATAGCTATGATTGTGGGGGCGCTACCGATATTCTTTATACCTACTGTGCTAAAAAGTGCATTTGCCGCTATGGGTGCTATAGGGGCAAAGATTACTGGATTTGGAGATCGTATGCGTAGTGGTGCTACTAGGGGCATGCGTAATTCGAATGCATATCAGGATGCTCAAAAGCGCAGCCATGCCCGCAATCAGCGTATTAGTGCACGGCGTCGTGCTGGTATAAAGGTAGATAAGGATGGTAATGTGGTGGAAAGCAGGCGTCCTACTGCAAGGCTTAGGCGTAGGATGGCAGGTACGTGGGCTGGGCGTAGGCTTGGTATGGAGGCTGCTATGGGACAGAGTGCGGCTGCGTTTTTGCAACAAGAATCTGCGAGAAGAAATGATATAGAGAGTTTGAATATGGATGCAGCAAATGCACAGTTCATAAAAGATGCTAACGCTAGAGAACAGCGTAGGGCGGAGGCTAGTGTGGGTGTAGCTCGTGTTACTTATGATACCGCGATGCAAAGAGCTAGGGCTAGTCGGGAAGCGCAGGCGCTTAAAGCATTTCAGGATCAATATGCAAATATGAGTAGAGATCAGCTTAGAGCTGAAGCGGGTGGTATTGCTTCTTGGAGGGGGGGTGCAGATGGGTCTCAAAGAGCAAGTGCGCTTATTAGTGCGATGGAGTCTAGAGGAATGGAAAATGATATTTATAGTATGCTAGAGCGAGACAGTGGTATACACGGAGACTCTGCTGTGATGTCTACTTTGGCTGGATCTAAAAATAAGGTATTGAAGGCTTTCGGTAAGACGAGCAGTACTGATTTTGCGAGTTTTATGAGTGGTACTGGAATGGGTAGTTTGCAGGGCTATATTAGTGGAAAAGGTAAAGAGTTTCTTAACGGTATCGATGATAAATCCCTTGAGGCAATCGCAACACGTAATGCTGATGCATTGAGCACTGGATTGCTAGCTGAAGCGGCTGCAAGTTTGGATAATGCTGATTCGTTAACGGCAATAAATGAGATGTTGAAAAATAGAAACGATGTGACGATGTCTGGTAGTCAATTGGCAAGCTATGGTGCAGCTACTATTGCTGCGATTCAACAAAGTGGTGGCCAGAATATAGATGCATTACTAAAGGCTTCGGACGATATTGCTGCGGATCCTAAACTAGTTAACAAGCTTGACACTAATACGCGTGGAATGATTAATGCTATAAGGACGGCTAACGGACGGAGTGGAATATAGATTCTTGACGCTCTCGCGGTATATTGATCAGTGGTAAATAAAATGACAGTATTGTTGTGTTGATTGTTTCGTTAATAGTGTTGCAAGGTAATAATGCATACTATTTGTTTGGGGAGATGTGTGACTACCAGAAAAAACGGGAGATCAAAGGTAGGACAAGATAGTGGTAATATGTAGGTGTTGTATGTTTGTGATTATTTATGCTATTGCAATATGGCGTTGCTTTTGATCCCAGGTGATGGGGGTATACGATACAAGATAGTAGGTTTGTTCTAGTGCATTAGTGAAATCAAATTGTATTTTGTGCGGTATAGATAGTGTTTTGCCCATGCGATATCTTGTGGAAGGATCGTAATTCGCAATAGTGCTCCACTCTTGAAGTACTTCTAGATAGGCGATAGCTTCATCTTTTGTCATGCCGGCTTTTCTGGCCAGGATGCCTTCATATGTGGTATCTAGAGGATGTTCTTCGTAATAATCATCTAGAAACGCAGTGATGGGGGATTTATAGTCGGAGTCTATGCTCTCTAGATAACGTTGGTCTTCTATAAAGCGTTGGTAATACTTGTTTTTATCCCAGGAAACGCCGGTTTTTCGACCAGTTGCTGTTTCCAGTTTGTCGTTGCTAGCGACACAGGATTGCCCTGTGATCCAACCTAGATTGTCTAGTTTTTTATCGCTATCTACAATGTCTGCCAAATCTCCTACGAGTGGGATTGAGCTGATTCCTGCGTTAACAATTGTATTAGCTGTGCTATTGCCGGTATCTACGTCGGTAGAAAAATTGGCGGCTATATTACCATCTGCTACCCCGAATGAAGAACTGCGTTGGTTGCAGTATGTGATGTATTTTGCAAGATCGCTATTTTTTTCAATATTATAGTCACTGTCGAAGCCGCCCTCTCCCTTGATTATGTCTACTACCTCTAGTGGGTCCATTTCTATTGTTGACATGTCGGTAGCGATATATGGATTACAAAAAGCGTCTCCTACTGCATTAATGGAGGCTAAATACGGGCAATTATTGGAAAAGTCGGCGCTATTTGATGCCTCTAATGTTTCTGCTATATTATAAGCAGAGGCACTGGGGAGTAGTGCGACCATAGAATTTGACACCATTTTACTTGCTGTGCTTAGCCCGCCGAATATGGGTGATTTTGTAGTGTATACTGTGGCTATTTGTTTGGCCAGATTACCCATGAAAGTGTATTGTGAGGTGACATCGAATGGACTCCTGGTTTCGCGTTCAAAGCGGGCGTTTTCGGCTATGGATGCTTTTTGTTCTATAGCATAGGCGATGTATTTTTCTTTAGACATGAGTGATCCACCACCTTGCAAATGATTAGTACCCATATACATGTTTGCGCCTGAGACAAGAGCGTTACCTAGGTCTTCACCGGCAAGGTCGGAAATAAGGTCGCGAGTGAATGCTTTGACCGCTAAGGGGGTAATAACATTGATGGCATAGGTTGTCGCAAGGCCGATTGCGGCTGATGCAGCAGCAGCAGTACCGGATTGCGCTAATTCATTAACTATACAAGTTATACCATAAGAAAAAATACATGTTGCGATTGCGAAGAGTTCGATACCAAGATCAATGACTGCGGCAGCAGCTCTTGCGACGGCGCAAGCTGCAAATGATTCTACCGAATTGCTTAGATGTCCTAGTATAGAATTGAACCTGGAGCCGATATTGAAATTTTGTATGCTGGGGTCGTTGGGGTTGGCGGCTTTACCACTATAAAGTGCCGAGATGCCTTCGGATTGCATAGCGGTGGCGTTTTCCCGGTCCTTGACAGTAACTTCTTCAACATCTACATCTTCATTCTTTTCTAGTTCGTTTTCATCTTCGGTAGTGTTTTTGAACACTGTGGTAGCTTTGGGAGTAGTAAGGCCTTCGGCCAGTACATGGATGGGGGATCCGTCGCCATCTCCTGCTTTGACCTTATCTATTGCCTCGAAATAGCTTGTGGTTAGTTGGATGATTTGGATGGCCTCTTGTGCTGTGATGAGAAGATTAATCGCGCCGATAACATCGAATACAGTACAGGCAATATTTACACCTGCAGAGACATACCCAGATGCTTTTCCTAGTTTTCCTTCTTTTATTTTGTTCATTTTTTCTTTTACTGCGGCCTTTGTCTCGCCTTTGGTTTTGATGCGCTCTGTTTCTGTCTCGGTACTTTTTTCATTGACTCTTGGATTGCTGCCATCTTCGTCTGTTTCTATGTCGTATGATTTATTTTTTGAGTCCAGTGTGTCTACGTCTGATTCCATTAGGTCTACGACTTGCTTTTTTGCCGCGGAGCGTGTATTACCGTTTTGTTCACTCATTACGCGTTCTTGGAAATTTTTGAACCTATTTCTTGTTAGCTTGTTGCTTTGTAGAAATTTGACGGTAATAGAATCGAACCATGCGCCTACTGAGCCGCGCCATGTACGTGAGCTTTTGATATAGCCGTTTCGAAAATCCGGTACATCATTGTATGCTGTACGGAATGTTACTATATTGTCGGTGTCGATTGTGAATCTGGAGAGATTAACATCAGCGTCAATTTTGGACAGGTCGACTTGGTTAGCTTTGATTTTTTTAAAAAGAGCAATGTCGGCATCTTGAGCGGCAATGATTTTGAGTTTGCCAGAACCATCGTCAAAAAGCATGGCAGTTCTGCCAGTATTGGCGAAGTTTTCTTCTACATAGATGCCTTGGGTTTTGAGTTTGTTTTTTTGTCTTGTTCTTACTTTGAATTTTTTTCCGCCAAAGCCGAAGTAGCGTTGATGCAGAGGGTTATTGATTTCCTCGTTTTCGAGTTGTTTTGTCCACATGGTTTTGGAGCGGACTTCTTTTGAGACCTTGATGGAGTCAAATGTTTCCCGGAATTGGGATAATAGACTAAAAGGCATTAGCAACTGGCTATTTGTGACGGCTATGCTGACTCCAATAAATAAGGCAAAGATAAAACCGATTGCGCCTTTGTTCTTGAATGAACCTTTGCCTTTGGCCTTTTTAGAAACTAGTTTTTTAGGAATACCTCTGCCGGTAAAATTGATAGGATCGATAGACTCGGCTCTTTTGGCGCTAGAGATACCGTCGGAGTTTTGATGTATCTTTTCGTTGGTGGCATTGGATTCATTGTTGAGCAATTCTCTTTGTGCATCGTTGAAATTGATGATTTTTTGAGATGTATTATTGCTTGAATTTGTTTTATCGTCGTCGACGTTGTTAGGATCGAAAAAGTCGCTGTCTTTAACTAGATGAAAAGACGGATCATCGTACTCAGGTGCAAGTGCACCAGTGCCGGCTACTTTGTATTTAGGCATAACTATTATAATAATAACATATTTAGACAGTATTGCTGAATAGATTTGAGTCAAAAAGGGTCTAGGGATATCTTGCGGTATTCGGTGGTTAGTCCATGATTTGTTGTTTTGCGGGTGAACTTTGCTCACCTCCAGTTCGAAGAGCATAAAACATAAAAATAAGTCCTGGATGGACTTCTTTTTATGTTTGGTGAACCTCGTTTACGCGAATTGGAACTCTCTCGTATCAGACTTCTATCGTATTAAAGGTATAACTACGGTTTTATATCCTACGAATTACATCCCTAGCATTAATGGAACTAATAGTTATTAGTGAGTAGAAGTGCTTCAAAGGGTTTTCCATCAGAGCCAGCTATCCCAAAGCAAGGCTCTGTGGGAAACCCTTTGAAGTTTAGATAGTAAAATATGTTATAATTGTATTGTTCAGATTCAAAAAAAGTTCCTAATACAGGAGCGCCCGCAAAAAACACGTTTTGCTCAGAGAAGGGCACCGTGTGCAAGCAATTGGGCAAAACCTGTTGCGGGAAAACGAGTCTGAACACCGTCATGCGGTGTCCTTTTTATTTAGGACTCTTTAAGAAGAAAGGTGGAACAATATGTGGATAAATGCAATTATTAGCTTTTTACTAACGACAGGGATAACGTGGCTTCTGTGGGCTATTCTACGCGAATGGGTGTGCAATAATCGTGGTTTAAGTAAAAAAGAGATCAAAGAGAAGGCTAACAAGACTGGCCTCTTTTATTTCTTCCCGATAGTTTGCTTTTTTGTATGCGCTTTTTGGCTCGTGCCACAAGTTATTTTTGGTGGGATAGTTAGGGCTGTTGTTGAATCACAACAGTATAATTGCGACAATACTTTCACTGAAGATGGGAATAAGCTTACCGATAAACAGTGCCAGTACTTCCAGGATGTGCTAAATGGTAAATATACGGAATACGAATCGAAAATCGACATCCAAAGCTATTTAGACGACTAAATAAAGGCGTTGATCCAGGCGTTTAATGTTATAATTGATCAGCATTGCTCAGGATGGCAATACAAACCTAAAAAGTATTGATCCTATATATGAAAACCAGGTAAAGCAGTTGCGCCAACAAAAAAGCACACCTGCTGGCGAACTCTCAGGCGAACCCACGAGCTCTCTACGGGCATTATCCCGACCAGCAGGAAGCGCTTATGAGAATAGTGTATCACAAAACAGCGAAAATGTCAGTATATACCCTAAATGAATGATAGACGTTAACTAAGCTCCGAGCGAACTCCGAGTGAACTCCGAGAAAACAATGTTATGTAATTAGTAGTATTGCGTATAACGTCTCTAACGCAAACGAAGCTTGAGCGAAGCTAGAATAATATGAGCTGAGGCATTAAATATTGCAATTGTTTTTTGAATATTGAACCAAGAATGAACCAAGGACGAACAAAGGATAAACAAAGGAAATGATATAAATATTGTTTTTTTGTGTTTGCGCTATGTTCCGATGAGTAAATAAAATTATTTTAATCATTAATGAATCGGAGAATAGTCGTTGAAAGGTAAAAGCAAAAAACTACAAAGAAGGAAGAGCAGTTTTTTGTGTTCCAACGAAATAATAATCACTACAAAAGAGGCGCGCAAAATAATAGGTAAAAAAGATTCTACTAGAATATCTGACGAAGACCTTGCGAGACTTATTGGTCTCATGCATAAGATAGCAAGTGATTTAATTGACGTTAAAGTTGTTCCAAAAAATAAAATGGTTGTATAATATGAGTATGGACGACGGTGTTAAACGAATAGCTTATGGATACACTAGAGTATCAACAGAAGAACAGACTTTTGGCGCATCGTTAGAAAATCAAAGATTGGCAATTCAAAAATACGCAAGACAAAATAATATTGAAATTATTGGCTGGTATACTGATGCTGGTATATCAGCAAAGACTGCGCATCGTCCAGAACTTCAAAAAATGCTTTCTAGTATTGCTAAAAATAAAGGTCGTATAGATCACGTTGTTGTTTACAATGTTAGTCGTATATCTAGAAATATGACATCATTTTTTAATGATATTGGTTTTATTCTGGCTAAATGTGGCGTTACGTTGCGTTCTACGCAAGAAGTGATAGATGAATCTCCAACTGGTCGTTTCATGCTTAATATTGCTTTATCTGTACATCAACTAGATAATGATATAAAATCAAAAACCGTTAAAGATGATATGGCTCTACTTGCGAGTCATGGCTGGTGGATGTCTGGTGCGCCTATTGGCCTAAAATTAAAGCCAATAATAACTAGTGAGTTAACGAACGATGGGAAAAAGAAACATCACAATACTTTAGAAATAGATAATACTAACAATATAGGCGAAAATATTCGTTTTCTTCTTAATCGTTTTTCCGATGGCGATATTGCGCCTGCTGAGCTAGTAGAGCTTGCGCATAAAATGGGAGTAAATGGTAAAAATGGAAAGCCAATAACATTAAATACTCTTTTAGGTGTATTAAAACAATCTGTTTATGCTGGATATAATACTTCAAAGAAACTATTAAACGGCGAACCGAAAAAGATTAGAGATTTTGATGGTCTTATTAGTATTGAAACGTTTAATAAAAATCAACGTATTCTAAGTAAGAATAAGAAAGTCTTAATTGTTAACGACGAAACACTTTATCCGCTTAGGAAGTTACTCATTTGTTCTGATTGTGGTGTAAGGATTAGATCAAGTGCACCGAGGGGAAAAAGTGGAGAAAGATTTCCTCGTTACCATTGTACAACAAGGGGGCATAGTTCTGTGTCGACCAAAGAAATGCACCAGCTCTTTACAGAGTTTCTTGAAGAGATTATGCCAAATGATGGAACGGTAAAATTGTTCAAGGAGATAGTGAAAAGAACAGCCGTTAAAAAACTAGGAAATGCAACAAAAGAATTAACTAAATGCCGTGAGGAAATATCAGATATTGATAAAAAACTTGTAGATGCCCTTGACGCTTTCTTGGGGGGTAAAATAGATGCTGATGAAAAGAATAGATATACTGATGCATTAAGCCTGAAACGGCTTGAACTTCATAATAAAATTGATGAGCTAGAGCGAGTCCGAAGTTTAAACGAATCAACGATTGAATATGTTTGCAACTTTATTACTAAGCCAGCGAAATTATGGAAAGATGCCGACCTAGAAACGAAACAAGCGTTCCAAAGAATAATGTTCCCAAATGGTTTGCACTTTAATATAAAAGAGCGAAAATTTGGAACACAAGATTTGAGCCCTCTCTTCTCTGTTATTTGTAACAAAAAAGAGTCCTGCAATGGCAGTAACTCTGGTATGGTGACCTCAAGGAGAGTCGAACTCCTATTGTCGGGATGAAAACCCGATGTACTAACCGTTATACTATGAGGCCGCTAAATATCTGGCGCGATTGCAGTAATATCACGCTTACGGGTATTATAGCAAAAAATACTAGAAATTGCAAGAATACTCGTAGTCTACGTGGTAGGAAGTACTAGTGAATGGAGGGTCTGGGAAGAAATGGACAAAAGTAGACTTAGTGTCGCAGCGCTCGGTGATTTGACTTAGCGCCGCCTCGTCGTAGTCAACGTGGGATATAATTTGGCGTAATGGTACACGGGAGAAGCCAGTATCTGTGTATCGCGATAATACTTCTGAGATGTCGGAATTACCATGATCATGGATAGATGATTCTAAGCTTGGAAAGTAATAATTCTCGTAGTAATCGGTGGATATGCTAGAGATGTATGATTTGACTGATGCCGCAGTATCGGTGGGATGAAAATGAATAACGGCATAGACGGAAACAGTAATAACAGATATCGCAACTATAAGAATGACACTTAGGATGATTTTCTGTACTAGGGATAATTTATGAAGTATAGCCATGACTATATATTACCATAAAAGATAAGATATGATACACTAGTATTATTATGAGTAAACTTTTTAAACGTACGAAAATATTAGCAACTATTGGCCCGGCGACTAATTCGGCTGAAAAGGTAGAAGAAGTAATAATGGCAGGCGCGAACGGTTGTAGGCTAAATTGCTCGCATGGCTCCAATGAAGAGCGTGATCAACAAATAAAATGGATTCGTGCGGCAGCGGCCAAGAAGGGTCGAAGCGTGGCTATATTGCAAGATTTGCAGGGGCCAAAAATTCGTTTGGGGGAGATAAAAGATAATCATCTAGATCTAGCGAAGGATGATGAGGTAATATTGGAGGCAATGGAGGGGTATGTGCATGATGGCAGCAAAACCGTGCCAGTCCAATATAACTTAGCAGGAAAAGTAAAAGTAGGTGAGCCGTTGTCTATGTTTGACGGTAAGGTGAAGAGCGAAGTAATAGAGATAGTGTCTGATACGGCGATCAAGGTAAAGATACTAAATGACGGATTTGTGATGTCTAAAAAAGGGCTAAATTTGCCTGAGACTGATTTTGGTGGTGATATTTTGACACCAAAAGATATGGCAGATATAGAATACGGCTCAAATTGTGATTATGACTATGTGTCGCTTAGTTTTGTGCAGTCGGCGGATGATATTGTGCGACTAAAGCAACTATTGCTTTCCTTAGGCTCTACGGCGAAGGTAGTGGCTAAGATAGAGACGAAGAAGGCAATAGAGAGTGAAGAACATTTGGAGGCAATAGTCAAAGCCGCGGATGGAATAATGGTGGCTCGTGGTGACATGGCGGTGGAAGCTGGTGCTGAGGTGGTGCCAATAATACAGCGCAAGCTGATAGCTATGTGTAGGGCATACTCTAAGCTTTGTATAGTGGCCACACAGATGATGGGCTCGATGGTGGATTCGCCAGAGCCGACTCGTGCGGAAGTAAGCGATGTAGCTACTGCGGTAATACAAGGAGCTGATGCGGTGATGCTATCTGACGAAACAGCAAACGGGAAATACCCACTAGAAACAGTGCGCGCAATGAAAAAAGTAATACTATATACGCAGAATCATTCTAGATTGGCGCCAGTATCAAGAGAAATAAGTAAAGATATGGTATATGATGCGATATCTGGAGCGGCAGCTCGCTTAGCAGAGAATATTGATGCAGATGTGATAGTATGTCAGACTGCTTCTGGTGTAACGGCTACTACGATGGCAGCCCAGCGTCCGAATGTGCCGATTATTACAGTAACGGCGAACCAGAGGGTGGCAAATCAGCTTGCACTTATATATGCTAATTCGGCTTTTGTCAGGCCATATACGCCAGATTTTGGTTATGATCTAGCAAGAGAATTGAAGGAGTCGGAGTATCTACATATAAAAGAAGGTGAAAAGGATATATTGTCTGTGATAGTATCGGGCGATAGAGACAAGATAGGCACTGATACTATAAAAGTAAGGTACGTATAGGAGTATATATGAAATATAAAACAGTGCGAGATGTAGACGTAAAGGATAAGGTTGTATTAGTAAGAGTTGATTACAATGTTCCAATAAAAGATGGCAAAATTACGGATGATCTGCGGATACGAGCTAGTTTGCCTACTTTGGAATATCTATTAAACTCAGGAGCGAAACAAATCTATTTGATTTCGCATCTTGGGAGGCCAGAAGGTAAAGAAAATCCTGATTTATCGTTATTGCCAGTAGCTGAAGCGTTAAAGAAATTGTTACCAAAGAATAAGATTGAATTTGGACCTTTGCCAGTGGATGACAAGCCCCTGCAGGTGCCAGATGAGGTAAAGATAGTGCTTTTAGAGAATTTGCGGTTTGACCCTGGTGAAGAAGCTAATTCGCCAGAGTTTATCAAGGACATAATTGATGCGACGGGAGCAGATGTGTGTGTACAGGATGGGTTTGCGGTGGTACATAGAGCGCATGCTTCTACTAGCGCTGTGGCGGAGTATTTGCCAGTGTATATGGGGCTTTTGGTCGAAAAAGAAGTGGAAAATTTGACAAAAGCTATAGACGATCCAGAGCAGCCAGTTTTGGTGATAATTGGTGGTGCGAAGGTGGAAGACAAAAAGCCGTTGATAGATAGGTTTAAGGATAAAGCTAATATGATAGTGGTAGGGGGAAGGATAGCTGCGGACGGATATAAGGGTGGTGATGGTATATATGTGACGGAAGATTTTGACGAGGATGCCAATGGGGAGAAGCTGGACGTGGGGCCTTTGGCTACTGCCAAAATAGCTGGATACATAACTGATGCTAAGACTATAATATGGAATGGATTGCTAGGCAAAGCGGAAGACCCTGCATATGCCACGGCTTCGACGATAGTGGCAGAAATGATGGGAGAAAGAGATAATGCCGAGACGGTAGTATGCGGCGGCGATACTGCGGGATTTGTGGAAAACTTGATGAAGGATCATCCGAATTTGCACTATTCGTTGGTTTCGACAGGCGGAGGAGCAGCATTGGAATTTTTGGTTGGTAAACAATTGCCTGGATTGGAAGCGATAAAACGTAAATAATTAGGCAATGCTGCATAATTCACCGTATTTCGGAAGCTACGTGATGTGATAATCGAAGATTATATCACATCACTTTGCCCCTTTGGCACACAAACTTGCTAAAGCCGAGTTTGTGCTTAATGTTCCTCAATGCTAGTGAATTATGTATTAACGTCAAATAGCTATATGCCAGTGAGAGGGGCGATGTCGGCACCTAAGTGGCGAAGCCTGGCGGCGAAATCTTGATAGCCGCGATTGATAGGATAAACATTGCGCAAGATAGATGTGCCAGGTGCTGCTAACATACCGATAAGTATAACTACGGCAGGGCGAAGAGCCTGAGGCGCTACTAATTCGGCTGGTCGCCAATTGGTAGGACCTTCAATATAAACTCGATGCGCGTCTAGGAGCTCCACTTTGACGTTGAGATTGGCTAGCTCGGTAGTATAAATGGCGCGGTTTTCGAAAACCCAATCGTGTATGAGCGTACGACCTTCTGCCACGGCGGCAATTACTGAGAAGAAAGGAAGATTGTCTATATTGAGGCCAGGGAATGGCATAGGGTGGATCTTGTCAACTGGGGCTACCAGGTGGGATTTTTTGACGGTAAGGTCGATAAGACGTGTACGTCCATTGGCTGAGAGATACTCGGGAGATATGACAAAATTAGCATGCATGTTTTTGAGGACTTCTATTTCTATTTCTAGGAATTCGACGGGTGCGCGAAGGAGTGTGATTTCTGAATTAGTGACGAGGGCTGCGGCAATAAATGACATTGCCTCGATAGGATCTTCGGAAAGATGGTAATCTATATCGGCATTAATACGGGAGCGGCCGTAGACGGTGAGTCTAGTGGTGCCGATGCCAGATATTTTGACGCCAAGCTTCTCTAAGAAGAAACAGACGTCTTGGACCATGTAATTTGGTGAAGCCCCTATGATGGTGGTCTTGCCAGGGGTGAGTGCGGCGGCCATAAGAATATTTTCGGTAACGGTGTCGCCACGCTCTGTCAATACTACGTAACGATCTTTTTTGCCATGAAGGATTTTGGGGTCTACTGTAACATCATAAAAACCACTATTGGTAGAGGCGTCGACCTTGAGGCCGAAAGATTCAAGGGCTTTGAGATGAGGTTCTACAGTGCGAGTGCCAAGTGAACAACCGCCAGCATAGGGGAGTTCAAAATGAGTATAGCGGTGCAATAATGGTCCTAAAAACATAATGATAGAGCGAGTGCGACGAGCGGCTTCGATGTCCATTTCGTCTAATTTTAATTCGCGAGGTGATATAATTTCTAGATCACGATGACGGTTTTGCCAGCGACATTTGACGCCGATAGACTCTAGCACTTCGATAATACGAAAGACCTCTTCAATGCGAGCCACGCGATGCAGTACAGTGCGGCCTTCATTGAGGAGCGCGGCGCAGAGTAAACCTACGGCAGCGTTTTTGGAAGTATTGATAGTGATCTCGCCAGAGAGCTCTTTACCGCCGCGAATGCGGAAACTTTGAGAAACAGAGTCGTTAATAGAGAGGATCTGCGTCCCCAAGGCTTCGGAGAGCTTTTTGATCATCTCGAGTGAGATATTTTGGCCGCCCTTCTCGATGCGATGAATAGCGGACTGTGAAGAACCGACGGCTTGAGCGAGGTCTTCTTGGGTCCAATCTTTTTTGAGACGCATGTGTTCGATGGTCTCACCTATAACTTGCTGGTAGGTTTTTGGCTTTTTCATATGTATAATTATATCACAGGATGAATAATTTGAAAAGTGATTTATGCAATAATACCGTGATATAATAAGTAGATGGATAAAATATTTGGAGGTTTGAACCCAGCGCAGGGGCAGGCGGTGGAGGCTCTGGAGGGGCCGCTATTAATACTTGCTGGCGCGGGATCTGGTAAGACAAAGACTTTGACTCATAGGATTGCGAATTTGATAGCGCATGGGGTGACTCCAAATAATATACTTGCAGTGACTTTTACTAATAAGGCAGCTAGGGAGATGCGTGAGCGGCTATGGAAGTTGCTGATGGATGATAATATGGAGGCGGATCCGCCTAGGAGTTTTATGCCGTATATGGGGACATTCCACAGTATAGCTGTGAGGATACTGAGAATAGAAGCGGATGCGATCGGCCTAGATAGGAATTTCGTGATATATGATATGGATGACCAAGTTTCGCTAATCAAGCGGATTATTAAAAATTTGAAATTATCTGACAATAAGAATTTGAAACCAAAATCTATTCAATCTATAATATCTAGTGAGAAAAATCAGGGAAATGGGCCAGAGGAATACGCAGCAGGAGCGTTGTATCCTAACCAACAAAGTATTGCCAAGATTTTTAAGCAATATGAGATAGAAAAAAATAAGGCAGGGGCCTTGGATTTTGATGATCTGCTTATGAAAGAGCTTGAATTGTTGCAAAAAAACGCGGAAGTACGAAAAAAGTGGCAAGATAAATTTAAATATATCTTGATAGATGAGTATCAGGATACTAACGTAGTGCAGTATAATATCGTTAAACTATTGGTGGGGAAAGAAAAGAATATATGTGTAGTGGGCGATGATTGGCAGTCTATTTATTCGTGGCGCGGGGCGGATTTTACGAATATTCTTAATTTTGAACGAGATTTTCCAGGAGCCAAGGTAATAAAACTAGAGCAGAATTACAGATCTACAGCCAACATACTAGAGGCGTCACAAAAAATAATCAACAAAAATAAGACTCGTACCGATAAGACATTATTTACTGAGGCAGAAAAAGGTGAGCCAGTAGAGATAGAATCATTGCGCGATGAAACAGAAGAGGCTAGATACGTAGCGCGTAAGATTAATTTGTTGATGAGAAAATATACAGACTATAGTGATTTTGCAGTACTATATCGGACTAATGCGCAGTCGTACACTTTTGAAAAAATATTTATAGAAAATCATATACCGTACAAGATAGTGGGTGGGGTGAGATTTTATGATCGTAAAGAAGTAAAAGATGTGCTGGCCATACTTAAGTTGATCGTAAATCAGCGTGATAAAGTAAGTCTGGAACGTGTAGTAAAAAATGTGCTATCTGGGATAGGCGAGGTATCGTTAAATAAGATTATGATGGCGATGGACGCGCTTACGGATGAAAAGCCTTTGGAAAATCCAGATATGCTAGATGTACTAAGTGCGGCGAAGGCCAAAAATGGGTTGGCAAGACTAGTGAATTTCTTGAAAAAGACTTCGGCGGGCGATAACCCAGGCGAGATAGTAAAAAACATCGTGGAATATTTTAATTTTAAGGAATTGATTGATGATGGTACGCCAAGTGGCGAAGAAAGGATGAATAACCTAGAAGTATTAGCGGCAAATGCGGGAGTGTATGATAATTTGGAAGATTTTCTTGCGGATGCTACGCTGATGTCTAGTGCGGACGAGAGTTCGGTAAAAAACTCAGTGACGCTGATGACTATGCATGCGGCTAAGGGACTGGAATTTCCAGTGGTGTTTATGGTAGGGATGGAGGATGGGCTTTTCCCGAGTGGCAGGACAAGCGAAGATGAGGCTGGACTAGAAGAAGAGAGAAGGCTTGCGTATGTGGGGATGACTCGAGCAATGAAGAGACTGTTTTTGACCTATGCGATGAGTAGATATACCTTTGGAGATAGAAGTTATAATATGCCATCGAGATTTTTGACGGAGCTAGGATACAATCCGTATGGATCGGCTGGATACAGAGATGAAGATGGCGATGGGTTTACGGATGATTTGAGGGATTTTGATGGATTTGGTGAGAGTGATTTTGATCCTTTTCCAGATGATGGGCCGATATTTGAATATTAGTATAGCTACTAGGTATGACTTTTGGCTTGGAGGACGTGATCAAAAAGGCAGGTGATGGTGAGCGGGCCGACGCCGCCTTTTACTGGAGTGATAGCAGCGAGATCGGTACGGGAGTAGAGGTCTGGAGATAGATCGCCTTTGATAACGCCATCTTCGCTGGCGGTACCGGCATCTACGAGAACGGTGCCTGGGGAGATAATATCATTAGATATTAACCCCGGTACACCCGTGGCGCTTATGATTATATCAAAATCCTTAAGGTTTGTCAAGTCGTCACCGCGGTGAAAGAGAGTAACATCGTAGTGAGAATCTGTAAACATTTTAAAAAGTGGAGCGCCGACTAGCTTGCCACGACCGACGATAGCGAGTCTCTTAGCATCTAACTTGATATCGTAGCCAGCCAGGAGCCAGAGTATGGCAGTGGCGGTGGCGGAGTCAAAATTGGCGTGAGTGCCGAGGCCATCGACATCTTTGGCTGGAGCGATGAGATTGCATAGCTCATCGGTGGCGGATTTGTCTGAAATGGGGAGCTGAAGGATGATGCCAGAGATGGATGGATCGGCATTGGCTGAGTGGATTTTTGCGGCAATATCAGCGGTGCTGGTAGCAAGATAATCTTCTACGACTACACCGATATCGGCACCGTAGCGGATTTTGAGATTGACATACTTGAGTATGACGGGATTGTCGCTATCACGGATGATGAGTAGCTTGGGCTGACTAGACAATGTAGCGACTTGGTGGGCTTGACGTTCTTTGATAAACCCGGCTAACTCAGAGCCAGAGAGAAGCTTCACTTTGTGGCTCCTGTGGGAGGTGTGGGCTGCGCGGGGCGAGGTGGGGGAAGCAGCTCCACAGGCTCTTGCTCTAGCCAGAAACCGTAAAGATCGTAGACTTTGCCAATGATAGTATCACGGGCGGCGGCGAGATCGGAATAGCTGGTGGCGGAATCGTTGATGAGCACAAGGGAAGCTTTGTCGCTCACGCGGATACCGTGGAAGGTCTTGCCAGAGAGACCAGCGTGCTCTATGAGCCAGCCAGAATTAAGCTTGCCACCACTAGGGGTGCGATGCACTGGGTAACCTTTGGACTCGCAGGCTTCTGTGCCAGCTTCATCTAAGAAGATGTTTTTGAAGAAAGAACCAGCGCTGGCTTCTGTGAGAGGGTCGGGAAGTTTGGACCTACGAATAGCGATGACTGCGTTGCGGATGCTAGCTGGTGATAAATCGGTGATGCTATTATCGGAAAGGTATTTTTCGATGGAGCGGTAGAGGGGACGAGACATTTGGCCTGGCTTGAGCGCTAGGGTAATGGAAACCACGAAATATCGATTTTTCTCGGTGGTATTGAGGATGCTTTGGCGATAGCCGAAATGCAAATCGGACTTGGTGAGAGTGACGAAAGTACGATTAGCGGTATCGTAGACGTCGATAGACTCTAATGTGTTGGAGATTTCTTGGCCATAGGCACCGATATTCTGTACGGGTGCTGCGCCAGCTAAGCCAGGGATGAGACTAAGGCCTTCGATACCAGTGTAGCCTTTGCTGGTAGTGTAGGCTACTACGTCGTCCCAGTATTCGCCGCTCATAACCTTGAGCCGAACGCCGTCGGCGGTGGGAGTCTCGAAAATGCCTTTCATGCGGCTAATAATGATGACGCCAGGGAAGCCTTCGTCGTGGCCAATGGTATTGGCGCCGTAGCCTAGGACAAAAGTAGGTAAGTGGTAGGTATCGGCAAAACCGTAGGCGTCGGGGATTTCTTCGGGGCGTTCTACTTCTAGAACGTAACGGGCTGGGCCACCAAGACGCATGGTGGTAAGGCTAGAAATAAGAATATTTTCATTGACTCGCATAATAATAGTATTATACCATAGTGGGTTGAATTGATAGTGGATATGTAGTATATAAAAAACAGGAAATGGGGGTGACGCATATTTAAATAGTGGTACGGTGAAAGGAGGGATTTTATGTTTGAGATTGAAGAAATAAAAATTACTGTCAAACTAAAAAAGATTTCTCGTAAAACGAGAAATCAATAAACCCAAATAGATCTTACCATATGCAAGCGTAGAAGTCAACTCTGTTTCCTATTAAGATTATGTGCTATATAAATATAGAGGAAAGGAAGTAAACTATGGCAAAAAAGGATGCGGTGACAGAAAAAAACAAAAAGAACGAAGCGGTGGACGGCAAGAGCGAGGCGTTGAAGCTAGCTATAGCCCAGATCACGAAGCAATTTGGTGACGGGTCGATAATGAAACTTGGCGAGACGCCAAAAATGGATGTAGAGTTGCTTCCTAGTGGATCTTTGTCCCTGGACTTGGCGCTTGGTGGCGGGTGGCCAAAGGGCAGAATTATAGAGATATATGGGCCAGAGTCTAGCGGTAAAACAACATTGGCATTGCACGCGATAGCTGAGATGCAAAAGCAAGGTGGACAAGCGGCATTTATAGATGCGGAGCATGCTTTGGATCCAGCGTATGCCAAGAGGATTGGCGTGGACACGGCGAATTTGTTGATAAGCCAACCAGATAATGGTGAACAGGCCCTAGAAATATGTGAGACTTTGGTGAGATCTAATGCGGTGGACCTGATAGTAGTAGACTCGGTAGCTGCATTGGTACCTCAGGCTGAGATAGACGGAGACATGGGGGATGCGCAAATGGGATTACAGGCAAGGCTTATGAGCCAAGCGATGCGCAAATTAACTGGTATTATAGCTAAATCACGTGCTACGGTGATATTTATTAATCAGATTCGAATGAAGATAGGCGTGATGTTTGGTAATCCAGAGACCACCACTGGTGGTAATGCATTGAAATTTTATGCGAGTGTACGGGTGGATATTCGTAGGATAGGCCAGATTAAAGATGGCGACAAGATAGCTGGTAACCGTACAAAGATAAAAGTAGTGAAAAATAAGATTGCTGCGCCTTTCCGTACGGCAGAATTTGACATAATGTACAATGAGGGCGTGTCGAAATCTGGCGATATATTGGATCTGGGGGTACAATATGGAGTGTTGGAAAAAGCTGGAGCATTTATAAAGTATAATGGCGAAACACTGGGCCAGGGGCGTGAAGCTGTAAAGAGGCTGTTTAAGGAAAAGCCAGAACTAATGGAAGAAATTGAAAAGCAAGTAAGGGTGAAGGCTCAAGATGCATAAAGACGAAATATGGCAGCTATATAGTAAAAATGGAGAGCCGATACCAGGGGAGGGTTGGGACGCATCTCGTGGCAATCCAGAGGTGACTGGCGATGAAGGTATAGTGGGGGTATCTATAGTATTTTTGTATCGCCGTGGTAAAGATGGACTGGAGTTTTTGTGGCAGAAGAGGTCTGAGGAGATAGATAGGTATCCTGGGGATTGGGATATATCTGCTGGAGGGCATATAAATCTAGGAGAATCGCTGATAGAGGCCGCAGTGCGAGAGGCGCGTGAAGAGATTGGTGCTACTATAAGTGCGGATGAGCTGGAGCTTGTGACGATGTATCCTTTTAACAAAAATAGATTTGCGTGGATATATTTGGTGGATTGGACCGAAAAGGCGGATGAATTTCATTTTGACGACCATGAAGTGACGGAAGTGAAGTGGGTAAAATATGACGAGATGGATGATTTTCGGGAGAAATATGCAAAGGCATCGCTGAAAAAAGATAGGATGACTTTTGATATGATGGATATGTGGCTGAGGACACATGGAAATCTATAAACTAAGCGATGAAATACCAGACAACAAGCCTGATAGATTGACAAAAAAGCGTAAGCATGGTATAATGCGAATAGATGCGTCGGAAGACGCGGGAGTTCTTGGTGGTGAGCTAAAGATTAGTGATATTCGACAGGCGGTGAAAAATGAAAACCGCGTGAATGTGTATGTAAATGATAAATATGCCTTTTCTCTAGACATAGCACAGGTGGTGGAGCTAGGTGTGAAGGTAGGGCAGTTGATCACTGCTGGTAAGCTAGCCGAGTATAAAAAAGCGAGTGAATACGGTAAAGCGTATCAGCGAGCATTGGAGTGGGCACTAGTGAGGCCGCGTTCTGTGCGGGAACTGAGAGATTATTTGAAGAGGCGACGACAGTTGAGTGAGGCAAAAGCAAGAAAGGATAGCTGGCAGAAGGAAAAGGAAATAGCGGAGATGATAGCGAGTGGTGAAGATAAGACGGCCGAACGGATGAAGAAAAAAATGTTTCGCGATGAGAAGCAGGAAAAGTATGATTTTGACGAATTGATAGTACAGCGGCTGTGCGAAAAAGGCTATGTGGATGATAGGAAATTTGCAGAGTACTATGTAAAGAATCGTTTTGTAAAAAAAGGGATCTCTAAAAAGAGGCTGAGATTAGAGCTAGTGAAGAAGGGCGTGTCGCAGGAGTGCATTGATGAGGTGCTATGCGAAAGAGATGATACTGAAGAAATACTAAAAATGATAGTCAAGAAACGAGGAAAGTATGATGATGAGAAGCTTATTCAGTATCTTTGTCGGCAAGGGTTTGATTATCAGCTGGTGCGTAATCTTGTTCTGTCTTACGAAAAGGATTAACGAAGTTTGGTACGAAGTCCTCTTTTTTGGCACGTTCTTTGAGGACTTTTTCTTCGTCCTTGACGATGACTTTGTAATCGGTGATTTCGACTATCTCGCGACGGTGGATAGTGAGCTCTGAATCGACGAAGCTTTTGATGGTAGGGCGCTTGATGATGATTTGCTGGACGGAGAAGTTATCTGAAGTGACGGTGTAATCTATGACTTTGCCGAGCTTGTGGTGTTTTTTTGTTTCGACTTTGAGGCCGATAAGGCTGAAATTGAGCTGGAGTACTTTGGAAAGCTTGACGACGTCGTCTGGGGATATGAATTCGTCTGCACTATCTATAACCATGCCGTATGGTGAGTATTCGCGGACGCTGGAGGTATCGAGGTAATTTGTGCCAGTGCGTGGTACAACGCCGCCCGTAAGACGAAAGGCGATGGCTTTGAGGGTGTCGGGATCAATGATGATGTCTGAGACTTGCCCGATAGCGCCGCCGACTTCTAAGCTAAGAATTGGCGTGCCGAGTATTTTGCTTGATGTTAATAACATAAGTTGATTATATCATAATTTGGTAGCGTCGGTTATGCTATATTGGCCGATTTTGATGCGGCGAAGAGCTGTAAGATAGGCACCAGTGCCTAAGGCTTTGCCGATGTCTTCGGCTAGTGTGCGAATATAGGTGCCGCTGCTACAGTGAACGCGGATGGTGAGGCATGGATAATTGTAGTTTAGAATATCGATGCTGTAGATTTCGACTTGACGGGAAGGGATGTTGAAAGTTTTGCCTTGGCGAGCTAGTTTGTAGGCTCTTTGACCATTGATTTTGATGGCGGAGAATCTAGGTGGGGTTTGGGTGATTTTGCCGATGAAAGAGTTTAGGAATGAAGAAATCACAGAAGTGGCTTCATCGGAGCCCCAAGCTCCGCCACCCACACTAGCATCGTATTTTGTGATTTCGCCTTCTGGGTCTCCTGTTGAGGAAATGTAGCCGAGCTTCATGGTGGCTTCGTAGATTTTGTCGAGCTTTAGGAATTCATTGGATTTTTTGGTATATTTGCCAGATAATAAGATCAGGAGGCCAGTGGCGAAGGGGTCTAAGGTGCCGGTGTGGCCGACTTTGACTTTGTGTCCGAATTCTTCGGTAAGACGACGACGAACTTTGGCTACTACGCCAAAGCTAGAGATCCCTGCGGGCTTGTCAATAAGAATGATCTGATCTTCGTTCATTGCAATATTATAACAGATGTGGTATAATGGGGCAATGATAACAAAAGAGAATAAAGACAAGGCTATTGCCAAGGTAGCTCGCAACAAAGCGGACGTTGGTTCTCCTGAAGTGCAAGTTTCTATCTTGACTGAGCGGATCAAAGAAGTAACCGAGCATGTCAAGAATAACAAACATGACTTTATGGCCAAAAGAGGATTAATGCAGATGGTGGGGAAGCGTAAGAAGCTTCTGAAATATCTGGAAGAGACCGATTTTGAGCTATACAAGAAGACTGTTAAGAAGCTTGGATTAAGGAAATAGATCTTGATAAAACGTTTGTAGTGGAAAAAAGACGCATGGTGAATGCGTCTTTTTGTGAGGTAATTAATTTTGACGTAATTAGTGTGGCAGTAAATTGGCCCGTCGGGAGGACCGGCGGGCCAGGATGTCAGAGGTTTAGTGCCTCTATCTCTTCAGTAACGTACTGTTGGAACATGGAGATGAGGTAGTCGATTTCCTCTTTCGTGTGGGGGGTCTTGTCCGTATTAGAGAACAGTAATTTTATTACCAGATCTCCGTTCGAACGCTGAACCGGAAGATAGGTGATGCAGACTTTGGGACAGTCTGTCCATTTTTTGTATATGATCCCTGCTTTTGCAGAGATCTTTCGCTTGGCCGAATGATGCGGGTAGCCAAGCAAGAACATGTTCTTCCATCGGTTAAGCACGTCAAGAATTTCTTCTCTGGCAGTGATAGAAAGATCACCGCTGATAACGATGCCATTATCTTCGTCGTTTAAATATACTTTTTTGACCATAGTTACCCTCCTAAAGGTGCTTAGTTTTACTGCGCTTTAGAGCGCAGTGAAAAGGCCTACGCTATTATTATAGCATACTTTGCTGAAAAAGTCAACTTTCCTTTGGAAAGTTGTCCGCCCTGCGTCACCTCGAAAGAAAAACTAGTTTTTCTTTGCTCACCTCCTTGTGCGGACAATCCTCGTGCTGGCAGTGGAAAATATGATATAATAGGGGTGTATAGTATATTAATAAAATGGGAAGACGGCAGATATAACCTTACTATCATGGCGCTTTGTGGCGTCACAAATTCCGCTACTCACTTTCTGTACCATAAGTACGGTTCGTTTCGTTGCTCATTTGTTCCTTGCATAGCATCCATGCTGGCAAGGTTATGTATAGTGAAATTGTATCTGAGGTTTTCCCGAGAAAGGAACATTTTTATGGAAATAATTAACCCTAATGGCAAGAAGACTATTCGGGTATCTACTGAGTGGTTAGGACGAGAGCTGACGCTAGAAGTGAATAGAGTGGGGTTCCGAGCTACATCTAGCGTGCTTGTAACTTACGGTGATACCGTGGTGCTAGGTAGTGTAGTATTGGGGACCAAGCCAGTGATGCAGGATTTTTTTCCTCTATCTATCGGATATGAAGAGAAGTTTTATGCGGCTGGTAAGATAAGCGGATCGAAATTTATCAAGCGCGAAGGTAAGCCTGCAGATGAGGCTGTGCTGGTGGGAAGATTAATAGACAGGCCGATTCGTCCATTATTCCCTAAAGGCTATCGACAAGAAATACAGGTGGTATGTACGGTGTTATCTATGGACCCAAGTTTCCGGCCAGACTGTGTGGCGATGATAGCGGCATCGAGCGCGTTGATGAATGCTGGGGTGCCTTTTGATGGTCCGATAGCTGGTATACGCATAGGACGGATTGGCGGTGAATTTAAAGGGTTTTTGTCACCAGAAGAGAGAGAACAGTCTCCGCTTGACTTGGTGGTGGCTTGTAAGGATGGTAAGGTGATGATGGTGGAAGCCGGTGCGAATGAAGTACCTGAGGATACCATTATAGAAGCTATGCACTGGGCAGTGGATAAGGTGCAGCCAGCGCTTGACTTACAGAGGGAATTAGCAAAACAAGTAGATGCTACCAAGCAAGAGTATGAACTGGTATTACCAAGCGAAGAGATATTGGCTGAAGTTGAAGAGTGGACTGATGGTAAATTTGGTTCGAAGGTGCGTGGTAATGTGATGGAGCGAGCACAAATATTGGACGAGATAAAATATGCCATGCATGATGAATTTGCACTAGCTAAGGGTGAAGGTGAGACAGATAACGAAAAGGTGGCGTGGTATGATGAGAATTTGCGTGATGTGTATGATCAGGCATTTGAGCTGGCTGTATTTAAGGAAGTGCGACGTGGGATAATAGAAGAGGGAGTGAGGCCAGATGGGCGAAAGTTAGATGAAGTGAGACCGCTTAGTTCGCAAGTGGCGATATTACCTAGGACGCACGGGTCCTCGCTGTTTACACGTGGGGTGACTCAGGCGATGAATATTGTGACATTAGCACCATTGTCGTATGCGCAAGAAGTAGACACGATGGAGGTGACTGATGGCAAGAGGCGTTATATGCATCATTACAATGCACCACCTTATACTGTGGGTGAACCAGGCAGAATGGGGGCACCAGGGCGACGTGAAATAGGCCATGGGTATTTGGCTGAGCGTGCTTTGACGCCGGTGTTGCCGAGTGAAGAAGAGTTCCCATATGCGATACGGAGTGTAACAGAGATAATGTCGCAAAACGGGTCTACATCTATGGCGGCTACATGTTCGTCTTGCATGGCTTTGATGGATGCTGGTGTACCGATAAAGCGACCTGTGTCTGGTGTGGCAATGGGGTTAATGGTGGATGTGCCTAAAGGTCAGGCTATTGAAGCTGATGATATAGATAAGGCATATGTACTGACGGACCTAATGGATGCGGAAGATTTTGCCGGGGATATGGATTTTAAGGTGACTGGAACGAAAGAGGGTGTGACGGCACTTCAGATGGATATGAAAGTGCATGGGTTACCTGTGGAAATACTTGAAAAAGCCATAAAACAAAGTCATGCCGGTAGGATGTTTATATTGGATCATATTGTGAGCGTAATAGATAAGCCACGAGCGGAGATAAGCAAATACGCACCGCAAATAGAGAAATTGATGATAAACCCAGATAAGATTGGCGCAGTGATAGGTAAGGGTGGCGAAATGATTAATAAAATTACGTCAGAGACTGGGGCTGAAGTAGATATAGAAGAAAATGGGCTAGTGACGGTATCTGGTACGGATCCCGAGAAGATCCAAAAAGCTCTGGACTGGATACGTGGGCTAGTGGAGGAACCAGAGGTGGGTAAGATCTATAATGGTACGGTGGCTGGCATCAAGGATTTTGGGGCTTTTGTAACGATACTTCCTGGAATAGACGGGATGCTACATATTTCACAAATATCTGACAAGAGGCTAAAAAGTGTAGAGGAAGTGCTACATATGGGCGATAAGGTACGAGTACGACTGGTAGCTATAGATGATAAGGGTAGGTTGTCGCTCACGATGAAAGGGCTAGACTAAATTTGACTTTTTGGCGTAAGCGTGATATAATTAAAAGTTAAGGCTAAAAATGGATAAGATACGGAATTTCTGCATAATAGCGCATATCGACCATGGTAAGAGCACGATAGCTGATAGGATGATGGAGCTGACTGGCACAGTGGAAAAGCGAGAGATGAAATCGCAGTTGCTCGATAGTATGGAACTAGAACGGGAAAAAGGTATTACTATAAAACTGGCGCCAGTGACAATGCAGTGGAAAGGCTATACTCTAAATCTGATAGATACGCCGGGGCATGTGGATTTCTCGTATGAGGTGAGTCGAAGCTTGCAGGCGGTGGAAACCGCAATCTTAGTAGTAGATGCCACTCAGGGGATACAAGCACAGACGCTAGCGAATGTGTATCTGGCTATAGAGCAGGATTTGAGGATAATTCCAGTAATAAATAAGGTAGATTTGCCAGCTGCAGACGTAGAGGCGACTGCGGCACAAATCATAAATTTACTTGGGTGCTCTAGAGATGAAATAATTGAAGCGTCTGGTAAGACTGGGTATGGGGTGGACAAAATATTGGATGCAGTGGTAGAGTCGGAATCGTCACGAAATATGGATGGTGGTACTAGTGGGGCTGTGCGTGCGTTGATTTTTGATTCGTATTTTGATGATTATCGTGGGGTAGTACTATATGTGCGTGTTTTTGAGGGAGAGATCACGAAGAATGCGGAGATATTGATGATGGCGGCGGAGACAAAGGGCTTGGCGCTAGAGGTGGGGGTATTGACGCCAAAGATGACGCCGCGTGATAGCTTAAAAGCGGGTGAAATTGGATATATAGTGACGAACCTAAAAACTACGCGTGAGGCCAAGGTGGGCGATACGGTAACTCTCGCGAAAGATTCAGCGGCAGAGGCGTTGCCTGGATATAAGAATGTGTTACCTTTTGTGTATGCGGGGTTTTTCCCGGTGAGTAATGATCAGTATAAGGAATTGCGGGAGGCGATAGAAAAATTGGCTTTGTCAGATTCGGCACTGAGGTTTGAGCCAGAGAATTCGCCGGTGTTGGGATTTGGGCTAAGGATTGGGTTTTTGGGACTATTACACATGGATATTATAAAAGAGCGGCTAGAGAGAGAGTTCGGGTTGGATCTTATAGTGACAAATCCATCGACGAACTATGAAGTAGTGATGAACAATGGTGAGACGATAGAGATAAAATCTGCGGCGGATTTGCCAGACGTGAGTGAGGTAAAGGAGATACGTGAGCCTTGGGTAAAGGGCGAGATAATTTTACCGAAAAACATGATAGGTAATGTGTTGAATCTTATCAATGAAAAGCGTGGTCATCAGACGAACTTGAGCTATATAGAAGAGCGAGCGGTGATAGATTTTGAGGCGCCGATGGCGAATTTGTTGACGGACTTTTATGATCAGTTAAAGTCTGTAACCAGTGGGTATGCTTCGTTTAATTATGAGTTAAATGGATATAGACCTGAAGATTTGGTGAGGGTAGATTTTTTAGTGGCGGGACACAAGATGGATGCATTGTCTATAATGTGCCATCGTAGTGAAGCAGAGTCGATAGGGCGTGAAGTGACCAAGAAGTTGAAAGAGGTGATCCCGAGACAAAATTATGAAGTGGCATTGCAGGCGGCGATAGGGGCAAGAATTATAGCTAGAGAGACGATAGGTGCGTATCGTAAAGACGTAACAGTAAAGATACATACTGGAGATCGTGATAGAAAAGCAAAATTGCTTGAGAAGCAAAAACGTGGTAAAGCACGCATGAAGAGATTTGGCAAAGTAGATATACCAAGTGAAGCTTTTACGGTAATGTTAAGACGTAATTAAACAATGTGGGGAATAGTAGAAATACGGTAAAAAATGCTTGACTTTTTTGCAGAATGCGATAGTATATATAGCTATAAAAGGTTAACACAAAAATGAAAATAAAACGTATAAGGAAAAAGTATATTGTATTTAGCATAATGCTATTGGCATTGTTGGGCGCAGTGGGGGTAGGCGTATATAAGATAAATGTTGATGCGAGTGATGTAAGCGCTTATGAGATAACTGCGGCGGGTGAGTTAGGTGATGTGGGCGCTATGGTTGAGAATAGCAATGATGGCTATTTGGTAGGAGCGTCGGAAACTTTCCCGGCTTATTATGATATGAGAGACGAGGTAGGCGGAAATGTGAGAAATAAGGATCAGCATAGTGAGGGGTTGTGTGGGTTGTATGCTGCTACTACCGCTATGGAGTATGCTTTGGCTAAGCAGCATTGGTATTATGAGGTATCGGCGAAGCATCTTGACTATATGACAATTTTGGGTGATAGTGCGTATAAACAGGAGAATGCGACGAATGTGTATTTTGACAGGTACTTGAATGGCACTGGTGCTGATCGTCGAGGGCGTTTGGGAGATGGTGTTTATAATGCGCAATTAATCTTTTCATTGATGAGTCCATTGGCAATAATGTCTGAAGCGAATTTTACGAGTGTAATGAAAAATAATGATAGCAGATTGGCTAGTATTAGTAGATATGAAGACATTTGGAGTCTTAGCAATAAGGATAGTATATTAGTGGATGGGGCATATACTGAGAAGCAAGATTTCAATAAGGTAAATGATGCTAGCAAGACAGATTTTGTTATAACTGGCATAGGTACAGCGCGGTATAGTTTTGATGGTAGCAGAGGAGCGGATAGTTCAGGGATAAGAGGAATAAAGGATGTAATTCAAAAGTATGGAGGAGTATCGGTTCAGTTTCCGTATAATGATTTGGATGCATGTAGGTATGTTAATGAAGCCTCGACGAGCTATACTATTATTAATGATCAATCTGGGGCTTGTAATGAGACTTACCACGCTATGGCAATAGTGGGATGGGATGATGATTGGGAATATGAATATGCTGGCCAGACTAAGAGAGGTGCATTTATATTGCAAAATTCTTGGGGTGAACATTCCTCCGATAAGAGAAAATGGCACATTGCTTATATATCTGCATTGTTGGATATGGTGTACTTTAACGGGATAGAAAGATACGATTCTTATGATTACTATTATGGCCCAAATAACTATAGAGGGCAAGGAATTACACCAGAAAGTAATGAATTGATATATGAAATGTCTTCAAGAAAGAGTGCACAGTTGAAAGCGCTTACTTTTGCGACTATAGGAGGCAGCAATTATTATGAAGTATATATAAGCGTAGATGGTGATGCTGCAAATTTTGTAAAGGATGGTATTTTTAAAACTGACATAGGAATAACAAAGTATGAATTAAAGAATGAATACCAGATAGACGGCAATTATGCTATTAAACTGAAAAAGGTAGGTGGGTCGCCTGTATCTGATGAGATTAGGCAGCGTAATACATTGAATGTAATGGCAGCAAAAGCTACATCGCATGGTGAAACGACGACAACTGTGACGGAGGATGAGGATTCTGATAGTCAGAGCAGTTCTGATAGTAGCCATGGTATAGAGGAAGAAGAAAATGATGATGGAGACATAG
This sequence comes from uncultured bacterium, assembly GCA_902761145.1. Taxonomy (GTDB): domain Bacteria; phylum Patescibacteriota; class Saccharimonadia; order Saccharimonadales; family Saccharimonadaceae; genus Nanosyncoccus. The sequence goes on along the minus strand of CACWJA010000001.1, from coordinate 43,521 downwards.
CGGTGCCGAATACTTCTGCGGATGATGATGCTAATAAGACCTCTAATACTACTAATAAATCGCCAGTAACTGGTGGTGGTAGTCAAGGAAGTGGTGAAGGAGTGACAGCAATGCATATGCTACCGATGACATTAATAATAGGAATAACTGCGTTAGGCTTGTACCGTAGGAGTAAGCGGCATCGTAAATTTGAATAGTGCGGACGAGAAGATGTGCTATAATGGAAGAATGAAGAGAAGTGGCTTAACCATTTGTGTTGTCTTTGCTGTGGTTTTGCAATTTTTAGGGGTGGATTTGGTTAGTGCGGTAGAGTTGACTGGCGAACAAAGCACGGCGGTTATAACGCATTGTGACGCGATAAAGGAGGATTTAAGAAAAGTCCAGAAAGAAGACTCAAGAGTGCGTGTGTATTTAGGAGGGTATTATGAGGCTATTTTGACGAAGTTTATCACGCCATTAAATGTGCGACTAGTGGAGAATAATCTTTCGAGCGCCGGTTTGGTAGAAAATCAGAATAAATATGTAGAAGCACGAACTTTATTTGTGAATGATTTTGTATCTTATCAGCAGGCATTGGAGGAGCTGGTAAATATGGGTTGTAAAGAGGAACCAGGTGAATTTTACGATAAATTACAGTTGGTACAGCAAAAGCGTAAGATTATGTCTCAAGACGTATTGAAAATGCGTAACTTAATATCTGAACATGTAAAGTTAGTGAATAATTTAAAAGGTAGATTATGAAGCACAAGAAGGTCAAGAAGAGGATATTCACTAGTGGAGGAAAAAATTTGGTATTGCTTGGGCTGGCGTCGATCGTGATATCAGCGGCTACTACGGGAGTGAGTTTGGCAATATATCATAATTCCGGTGATATATATTTGGACAGGTCAAGACCAGGGTATTTGCCAGACGAGAAGGAAATAGAAGAAGAAAACGATAAACAAGAAGAAGAATATGTTTTTGAAAAAAGCGGAAAAATAACAATGGATGTAATAGATGAGTATTTGGAAAAAATACAGGTGGACGTGCGAGCTCTAGATACTTACGAAAAGCCATTTGATGAGAATTTGCTATCTGATGAAAGATTAGGGATTCCTTCGTCTGACGAAGGTGACGGAAATTCAATGTAGTGGCTTGATAATTTATATGAAAAGGCTTATACTATAAACAAATGAAGCAGACACAACATAAAAAAATGTGGATATGGAGTGCCGTGGTGTTGGGCGTAATGATTTTCGGTGTGTTTGCAACTACCATAAGCTTGGCGAACACGGTGCACAGAATAACGGAAAATGCAATATCTAAAACTCCGGACGCTATATTGGCTAATACTAAGGTGGGAAATGATGGTCTGGTTCAGTTACCTGTAATGTATTATGACCAACGGATGGATGAGTGTGTAAATTTATATGATATGAGTGCAAAGGATGCGTTGGAGAAGCGACAATTTGAATGGAGTGAATGCGGATATAATAGTGGTCGCATAGAACAAGGGCTGGCTAGTTATGAGCTAAATGACCAGTATTTGCCTACAGCTGTTGCGGGACGTTTGTTGCCGAATAGAGGTATTGATATGACGCGATGGCTTGACGGCGTAGATGGTAAGAGCACGGGGTATGCGGGAATGTTGGAATTGCGGTTTGATGGTAATCAAACTGTTTTTTTATTTGACGAGAGGAATTTTTATCCTTTGGATGATGTGGATTTTAGTGATGGGGATATCGTAAATAAAGATGGACACAACCACTTATTTACTATGAACTTTGCGGTGCCTTTTACGGTGTTGGCGAGTGGGGCTGAAGAATTTATTATTGAGGCGGATGATGATACGTTTGTTTATGTAGATAATAAGTTAGCTGTAGATATGGGTGGGGTACATGATGCAACTGTAGGGAGAATTGCAATTCACGAAAATGGTGAGGTATATACTGGCGTGGATGGTGAGAGTTTGGCATATTCTGGTATAAATGTGCCGGTGGGTGAGGGAGCGATAATACGTGTATTTCATGCTGATAGGGATTCTCGAGGGTCGGAGTTAAGTTTGAAGCTTGTTGGAATGAGCCTGAATATGATAAGCACAGAACTGGCAGGGGCGGATGAAGGCGTGCAGATAGCCTATGATCCTAGCGATCTAACTTATGTGCCTCCATTAGGAGAAAGCGCTGTATTTCGGCCAGATACTACTAGAGGATTGATAGTACTGACGTTACTAGAAGGCGTTTCGATTGTGATTATGTCTATCGTGATGATGTATGCGGCGAGGTATCTTTTGCGCCGCAAGAATTAGTAATGAAAATTATTTGCGGGGAGTTGAAATGTTGGCGGGGCGACCGTAGTCTGGGATTATTATTGGTTGGCGCTGGTTATGATGGTCGTATAGTGGTACGTTTAGCTCGCTGGCGAGAGCGTTGACTATAGATGCGCCTATGCGAAGTCCGGTAAAAGAACCGGGTCCAGACATAAATGTAATTTCTGTGATATCGCGAAATGATTTATTGTTTTTTGCTAGCTTGTCTTGGACGAATGATAAGAGTTTTTCGGCGAGGTCATTTGCGAATGCGTACCGGTATTCTTTATCGTCTAGTCTGAGGATTGTTTCTGGAGTGCTGGTGTCGAGATAGAGTTTCATGCAGTAACCTCGCGAAAGTTATCTTGAGTATACGTAATGGTAATTGTAATATGATCGCCTGGTAAAATATCGGTTACAGATTTGCTCCATTCGAGAACAATGATGTTTTTGGGGTTTTGGAGATTTTCATATAGGTCGTCGGACATGAGGCCGGGATCTGGAAGACGGTAAAAATCATAATGAATTAGGTTTCCACCAGTATGGAGAGCATAAGATTTTGAGATAGTAAAGCTGGGACTTGTAACTGGGTCGGTAACACCAAGGCCTATAGCAAGGCCGCGAGTAAAAGTAGTTTTGCCGGAGCCTACGTCGCCTATCAACTCTATAATTGTGGCAGAAGATTGGGGGTGAATTAGTTTTTTGGCAAAATCTGTACCAAAGTCTATCATTTCTTGTTCTGATTTGATAATCATTGTATAATTATAACATGAATGTATATATATCTGGGATATCTGGTACTGGTATGGGCCCTTTGGCTTTGATGGCTAAGCAGGCAGGAATGAATGTGAGTGGGTCAGATTTGAGTGAAGGCGCTGTGTATGGCGAATTGAAGAATGCTGGGATAGATATGGAAATTGGCGTGCAGGATGGGAAATTCTTGAAGAAGAAACTAGAGCAAGGAGTTGACTGGTTTGTATATACTTCGGCTTTACCAGAAGGTCATGACGAATTAATTTTAGCAAAAGATGCTGGGATAAAGTGCACAAAGCGGGATGATTTTACGGCATATTTGGTGGATGAATTAGGACTGAAGATGGTGGCTGTGGCAGGCACGCATGGCAAAACTACTACTACGGCGATGATAATCTGGGTGGCGCTGAAACTGAGGTTGCCAGTTGCTTATATAGTAGGTACTACGTTGGGGTTTGCGCCGAGTGGAGCGTATCATTCTGAAGACAAGTTTTTTGTATACGAGGCAGACGAATATGATCGGAATTTTTTGAAGTATTATCCGTGGATTGCCGTGGTGACGACGGTAAGCTATGATCATCCGGATATTTACCCCACAAAGAGCAAATACGTGGAGGCGTTTGAGCAGTTCGAGAAACAGAGCGAGACAGTAATAGAGTCTAGTAGTTTTGATAAAGATGATTTTAAATTGGCTGGAGAAGTACGAAGGGGCGATGCGGCGTTAGCTGCTGAGGCGATACTAAAGATGAATCCAGAATTGCAAAGAGGAAAGGTTATTGAAATATTAAATGAATTTCCTGGAGTGGGGAGAAGATTTGAACGTATTGCTGACGGGGTGTATACCGACTATGCTCACCATCCAGAAGAAATAGCAGCGACGATTGACGTGGCAAAAGACGAGGCAAAAAAGCGCAATAAAAAAGGTGTAGTAGTGGTATATCAGCCGCACCAAAATACGCGTCAGTATGAAGTACGAGAAGGTTATCGCAATGTATTTGAAGGAGTAGATAAAATTTTTTGGTTACCTACGTATTTGACGCGTGAAGACCCTAATTTGCCTATTTTGACACCAGAAGAATTGATTACTGGACTGAACAATAAGGAGTTGGTAGAGGTTGTAAACTTGGGTGATAATCTTGTAGAAAAAGTAAAACAACATGTGGGTACTGGGTATTTGGTAATACTGATGACAGCGGGACCAGCAGATGGTTGGTGGAGAGAGCATTTCGCTAGCGATTAGCCTGTGCTTTTTTGGTGGTATTTTGAAGACGTTTGTGGTAAAATAGTAGTATGGAGGATGCCAAGAAGAAAAGAGGTAATAGAGCGATATTCGTTTTTCTTGGGTGCATGTTTTTTATAATAAGCGGGTTGGTGGTGGCTGTGATAATGAATATGAACCGTTCTGTAAATACTGGTGATGACGGTATGGCGAGCCAGGAGACGTTGTTTGATAATTGGGGGGATTATATAGTTGATGGTGATATGGAAAGATTCATAGCGGCTACAAATGAAGAAATTGAGGCTACTAGTGATGCTGAAACGAAGTCTATAATATATGCGTCACGTGCAGGAGTATTATTTAATTTTGATGTACAGAATGATACTAATACGTATGGTGCTCAGATATTGTCTGATGTATACAATGCAGAGGAGCATTATCCTACTGGACAAACGGCTTATTTAATATATTATTATGAGCGCATATACGGGGAAGATCCTGTTGTTGCGGATGGTTATCTGGAATTGGCGAAGGCACGTGGTCTAATTTTGCCTTCTAGTGAGGATAGCATATGACATATAAATTAAAAGCAATTGCGATGGTGGTGGCGTTTTGTGCGGCAATAAATGTTTGTTTTTGTGCGACTGAGGTTAATGCTGTGAAATGTAAAGACGTAACTATGAATGTTAATCCATCCCTGTATACTGCCTGTAATGGTACTGGGGCTGATGGTGCAATGTGGATTAGTAGCTCCAGTGATACTAGTAGTATTGACGCCACGGTGGACTATAATGGAACGAATAATGTAATTAACGTTTACATGCATGGAGTTGTGATAGATAATGACGGTGATGAAAATGATAAACAACCGGCTACATGCATTAAAATATTTACTACTAGTCCTGAACATCCAAAGTTATCTACGGATAAACCTCGCTCTGCGGGCGGTACAATGACTTGTAGTAATGCAAGTGTTTATGATGGGGATGATTATAAATTTACACCATTGGATATTAGTAATCTATTAGAAAATGACTATGGTCGGTATTTGAATCGTTCTTTGGTCATGAGAGGGGAGCGAAATAATAATGGTAGTTTGACGTACGATAATGCCGATGATATAATATCCACTAGTGCGAAAATTTCTTTAGATGTAAGTAGGGCAATTGAAGGGAAAACATGTACTAAGCGGGCTGATAAGTCTGCTTGTGATTATAATATAAGTGTTAATTTTTTCCGTTGTTTCTACGGTTTAGAGGCTTCTTCTGGATATTGCTATTCTGATATCTCTACGATAAAATTGAGTGTTAGGGTGCCAGGGTTTTTTGTTGGGACATCTGTAGCAATGACGCAAAAAAATGCGGGATTGGATAATTGTAGATTAGGGATAAATGGTTGTAGGGTGGTAGATTATGATGCGGTTCATAGATGGAAGCCTGAAAGCGGATCGGCTGTTAGAGAATATACTGTTGGTGATACTCTGATTTTGCCGGATTGTGATCCTGTGAGTGGATGCGAAGTAACGTTCCGTCACTATTTGAAAAGAACTGATGGATCAGGTGAGGCAAAATATGTTATTTATAGGGAAGGTTCATCCAATAGTAATACTGGAGTTTTGACTACTTCTGGGTTAGCAATTGATAGTGCGCTAAAAGTTCGGAAGGATGAATGGGATACTATTACTATGTATCCTGGGCAAAAAGTATGTGAGAGGCTGGAATTTAGAGTGGACGGAAAGTCGCCAGTTGATTATCCGAATGGGAAAACTACATCTAGGGTATGTGCGGTAGCTGTGGGTGGTACGGAGTCTAGTATTGATGCCAAGATAAGAAATGCTACAAGCGGTAGCCTTTATGGGAATTGGAGCAATGGTCCCGTGTATGCAAAGCCTGGTGATCATGTGATGGTACGGGGGACTCTTATTCCAAAAGTGCAAGCATGGTACGAAAAGACTATTTTTGGGATTGATGGTACTATAGGTGCAAATTTTAATAGAGACAATGAGCCGGATTGGCAAAATGCTTTCTCTATAAAAGTAGGCTATGGAGGGTTGGTGGATGGCGCTTCGTGTGCGAAGACTGTTTTCGGTGATAAGAGTTCTAGTGATAGCAGTGATCTGGTTGGTGATTACGATCGAGTTGTGACTATGTCTGATGTTGGTGAGACTATAGCCATGCAGGCTATGACAAATTGCAATAATAGTGGTAGGAATACACCAAAACGGGTGGATGTAGTATATAACGATCGTGGTGAGGGAAATGGCGAGTTTAGCGGTGAGGTAAACATAGATCCTTTGAGGAGTAATAATATGGAAGTAAGGATTCCTTATAATTTCGTTAATACCCCAGTTATGGAGAGTAGTGATAATCAGGTCTTTGCTGGGGAAAATAGTAAAGTATCTTATACTATTATCACTGACAAAAAGCCAAATACACTGGTTGGCGGAGATCCTTATGCTACTATCGTGAAAGGTGCTAAGTGGAAAGTGGGATTTTGTACTGATGGCATGGATGTAGGAAGTTGCAGATGGTCTGAGCCTACAACTGGAGATTTACATGCTGGTGTAGATGTAGAAATGCAAGATCAATATATGCTTGTGTCAGATTTGCCGGCAGGGGCTAAGATATACGCAAGGGCGGCTGTATATCCGGCGGAGAGTAGCGACAGTGAGACTGGCTGGGCGGATCCTGAAGGAAATCATGAATGGGCTTATTCTAAGCCGATGGAAATACCAGTTAGTAAGAAGCCTAGTTTCCAGGTATGGGGTGGCGATGTATTCGTGGAGGAGAATGCAAATGTTCCTTTGGCCGATAAGATACTGTTGGCAGATCCGGTCAGCGTAAAAGCTCCGCGTAGATTTGGCTCATGGGGTGAGTTGTCGGTGGAAATTGGTTCTGATAGCGGTAGGGGTAATTTGTTTAGTGGTGCTGCATTAGGGTTTGCGGGCAATAATGGCGGAGAGTTGAGTCCGAATTATTCATACCTTAAAAATGGTAAAACAGCTGGGTATACAGGAAAAGGGAATAATGTTAATCCGGGTATAGATCCTGGTGGTGGAATTATTGATAATCCTAATTCTGATAATAAAGGTGATTTGAACTATTCTGGTGGGAGCATGGTCAATATAGAAGCGTTGGTGAGTAGGTTGACTGAGAAGGTAGATGAGATTGAAGAGGAAAACGTAAATACGGTAGGTGCTCCTGATGCGAATCTGAATCCTAATTCAGGTGAAAGCAAAATGTATAAAAACGAGAACGGGACTATTACAATAGATGGAAATATTGAATACAATGGTAGCTATAGTACCTTAGAATCTATCCCGAAAGTAATTATTTATGCAAATAATATAATAATCAATTGTAATGTAGAAAGGATAGATGCAATACTAATAGCCAAGGAAAATATCGAGACTTGTCCATTTGCCGAAAGCGATGAAAAAAAGAATAATTTGGGCAGTCCAGCACGTTCTGTTCAGTTACGTATAAATGGTGCAGTGATAGCTGGTGGTAGTGTATCATTTGATCGTTCTTATGGCGCAGGTACGGGCGCGAACTCTATGATCCCGGCGGAAATTATCAATATGGATCCATCATGGTATTTATGGATGGGGGAAGTGATGGAGACAAGTGGCGCAGATGAAGTTAATGGGGATAGTGGACTAATGATGCCTACATATGTGAACGAGCTACCGCCTCGGTATTAGCGTGATATAATAATACTAATGAAAGTTAAGAGCCAATATGTGTGTCAGCAGTGTGGGGCGAGCTATACTAAATGGATGGGACAATGTGCAAATTGTGGCAGTTGGAATTCGCTTGTAGAGCAAGTCGTAGAACCAAATAATAGTAAAAAGTCGGCGCTTAATAAGGGGCAAGCTTCTGGAAAAAAATTAGACTTTGTGAAGCTTAGTGCTATAATGCCGTCGGACGCAAAAGCGCGGCTTTTGACGGGGTTTGGTGAGCTAGACACTGTGCTTGGTGGTGGTATATTGATGGGGTCGGTGTCGTTGTTGGCGGGGCAGCCTGGCATAGGAAAATCTACTTTACTAATGCAAATATGTGCGAATATAGCAAAAAAATACGATGTACTATATGTGTCTGGCGAAGAAAGTGCTGGGCAGGTGAAGTTGAGAGCAGAGCGACTTGGTGCAAAATCCGAGAGGCTAAATTTTGCGGCTAGTACGTCTGGTAATGATATAGCTAAGACTATAGAGTCTGATGAGTTTGATCTAGTGATAGTAGATTCTATTCAGACGCTTGCGATGGATGAAATATCTTCGGCGCCTGGTACTGTGTCTCAGGTGACAAATTGTGGCAACTTAATAATACGAGCAGCTAAAACTACGGATACGGCAGTAATAATAGTTGGGCATGTCACAAAAGACGGAACACTAGCAGGGCCAAAAGTGTTGGAACATTTGGTAGATGTAGTGCTTAATTTTGAGGGCGATAGGTATGGAGGATTTAAGACAGTGCGCGCGGTAAAAAATAGATTTGGATCTACTAATGAGGTGGCGATATTTGAGATGTTTGGATCTGGACTAAAGGAAGTACAAAATCCTTCGGCGGCATTACTGGCCGAACGAACAAATACGGACGGATCGGTGATACTGGCTACGGTGGAAGGGAATAGGCCGATATTAGTGGAGATACAGGCACTCGCTACAAAGTCTAATTATGGCTATCCTAAACGCACGGCGAGTGGGTTTGATATGAATAGATTAAATTTGCTGATAGCAGTATTGGAGCGACGAACTAAATTAAAACTAGGCGACAAAGATATATTTGTAAATGTAGTAGGTGGAATGAAATTGAATGATTCGGCGGCGGATCTTGCTGTGTGCATGGCGATAGCTTCTGCGGTGGCCGGAAGGAAGCTGGGCGAAGAATATGTGGTGTTTGGGGAGGTAGGGCTAGGTGGCGAGATACGGTCGGCTTTTAGGGCAGATCAGCGAATAGCGGAAGCTAAGAAACTTGGGTTTTTGCATGCTATAGCGCCACGTACGGTAAAAGATTCTTTTGTGATACCAGCAAAAGACTTGCGCGAAACATTAATAAGGTATGTAAAATGAGAATACTTGGGATAGATCCTGGTATAGGTATATGTGGGTTTGGACTGATAGAAACGTCTAGCAGGGCGGATGCTAAAGCGCTGGACTATGGCGCAGTGACTACTATGGTGGATGCGCCGATGCCAGAAAGATTAAAAGAACTATATGAGTCATTAAAATTGGTATTTGAACAGACAAAACCAGAAGTAGTAGCGGTGGAAAAATTGTTTTTTGCGAAGAATATTACTACGGGTATAGCTGTGGCGGAGGCGCGTGGTGTAATATTGTTGGTGGCACAACAATATGGCGCGAAAATACGTGAATATACTCCAAATGAAATAAAGAAGGCTTTGACTGGGTATGGATCCGCCACTAAAACACAGATGGAGGAAATGGCGCGAGTGCACTTGGGGTTAAAAGTAAAGCCGAAGCCGGACGATGCAGCGGATGCTTTGGCAGCAGCGGTGACTTGTGGACTGATGTATCGTGAAGGTGAAGTGCAGGCTGTGGATAGGTTTTCTAATTCGCGGAAGAAGCAGTAAGGAATGGTGTAATATGCTACAATATAATGTATGATAGCACATCTTAATGGTATAGTAGAAGAAAAATTTGGTAACAATGGTATAATACTCGATGTTAATGGAGTGGGGTATGAGATGGCAGTGCCTGTGCCGGATTTTGAAGCGATAAATTTAGGTGAGAAGAAAAAATATTATACTTATCATGCTGTGCGCGAAAATGCGGAAGAGTTGTATGGATTTGGTAGTTTGGCGGCAAAGAAGATTTTTGAATTGTTAATAGGTGTACAGGGTGTAGGGCCGAAGGCGGCCATAGCGATATTATCATTGGCGGAGGCGGAGGCGGTGCGAAATGCCATAGCAAATGCCGACGCTGCTTTTGTGGCAAAGGCTGTTGGGGTTGGAAAGAAGACGGCCGAGAGGGTAATAGTGGATATTCGCGACAAGGTAGGTACACCGAGCCATTATGGAGCGACTGACGTGGCGGGTCCTGTTTCGGTAGCCGTAAATGATGAAGCTTTGGATGCCTTGATGGCGTTAGGGTTTCCTTTGAAGGAAGCTACGGCGGCATTAGAAAAAGTAGACTCGAAGTTACCAGTAGAAGAGCGAGTGCGATTGGCGCTGAAGGCATAAAATGCTATACAACTTGGCTGGAGATGATTATGAGGATAATTGTGCTGGAGTGACAGATGTAAGTGTTGCGTTTTGGCGATAAGTATGGTAGAATATATATTAATATAATAATATAAAGGTTAAATAAAGATGAGTTTTTCTATTCTAAAGCAGATTGGTGACGCACAGAAGAAGAAGGCTGTAGTGGATGTACGGTCTGGCGATACTGTGAAAGTTACTCAGAAAATTAAGGAAGGTAGCAAGTTCCGTTTGCAGACTTTCGAAGGCGTGGTGATACGCGTGGACCGTAAGGAATCTCATACCGCACGGATAGTGGTGCGCAAGGTTACATCTGGCGTGGGTGTAGAGAAGTCTTATTTGATTCACTCGCCCTTAGTAGAGAAGATTGAGATTACTAAGCGTTCTAAGGTACGCCGTAATAACCTTACCTACCTACGTGAGAGATCTGGTAAGTCCGCAAGATTGAAAGGCAAGGACTTTGATCGTGTAGCAGTGAACGATACTACTGTAGTGGAAGAGCCTGAGGTAGAAGTAGTAGAGACTGCTGAGGCTCTAGTTGAGGAGGCAAAATCGGATGTTGCAGAAGTTGAAACTACTGAAGCAACAAAGTCTGAATCTCCCGAAGAAACCAAAACGGAAACTACTAAAGAAGCCTAATGGCAATACTCGGTATAGATGAAGTAGGACGCGGCCCTTTAGCGGGGCCGCTTGTTGTGGGCGCAGTGATATTGCCAGATACTACGAAGGAGTGGTATCTGGACTTGAAAGACTCGAAAAAGTTGTCAGCAAAGAAGCGTGAGCGGTTAAGTGAAATAATACTAACTGAGGCAGCAGTAGGGCTTGGATGGGTGACAAATAATGAGCTGGATGAAGTGGGGATATCTGAGGCGTTAAAACTTGCGACAAGGAGAGCGGTAAAGGAGGTTCAGAGGTTGCACGTATCATTTTCGCAGATAATAATAGATGGCAAGGTGAATTTCTTGTCCGATACGCCGTTGGGGAAATATGTATCTACGGTGGTAAAAGCGGATGATAAGATACGTGAAGTTTCTGCAGCGTCGATAGTGGCGAAAGTGGCACGAGATAAGTATATGATTGATATAGCGATGAAATATCCTGAGTATGGGTTTGACCGGCATATGGGCTACGGTACGGCAGCTCATAGGAGGGCAATAATGGAATATGGGATTTGCCCAGAGCATAGACGCAGTTTTGAACCATGCAAGAGTATGACTGGATATGATATGGAAAGTAAAAGTGTCGTAAAAAATACAACATCGATAGGGCAACATGGTGAGGAAGTGGTGGCGGAATATTTGGTACGAAAAGGACATGAGATAGTAGCCAGAAATCATAAGACTTATTTTTATGAGATAGACATTATATCTATATGTGACGGTAAGATCTATTTTACGGAGGTAAAGTATAGGAAGAATGATTATGCTGGTGGAGGGTTGATGGCTATAGATGATAAAAAACAGCGGCAAATGCGATATGCGGCAGAATCATTTTTGAAGTTTCGACAGGAATTTTTAGAATATGACCCATTGTTGGCAGTTGCAGATGTGACTGGGGCTGATTTTGAAGTAAGAGATTGGTTCACGTTGGATTAATGTTTACGCTTGTAGAAATTTATGTATAATAAGGATATGGACGAACAAAAGAATACTCCGAATATATTAAGCAAAAGTAATGTTGTTAATAAAACAGAGATGATAAAAGAAAAGGATAAAGCTGGGTTAAAAAAGGCGGACGGTAAGTGGGTAGTTACTGGGATAAGTTTATCTGGAGTGATATTAATTGCTGTGATAGTGGCTGTGGTGATGTATTTTATGAATAATGAAAAGAATATTGATAAAAGTGGGACGGGAGGATACTCCATCATTGAAGATAATGAGGGCAGCAGTAATACCGATTTAAAAAGTGGTAGTGTAACTACCACAATAGATGGACGAACTGTTACCTATAAAGGTGCGTATGTAGTGGATGGTATAGAGGCAGAAATAATGTCTGGCACGTATGAATCTGCAAATGATGATGAGGCGGTATTCTTGGTAATAAATGGTGGAGCGTTGAAAATTAATGGCGATGTAGCTATTAATAAAACAGGATCTGAAGATTTTGCAGGACGAGGTGATGAATATAGTTTTTATGGAAAGAATTCGGCGATAGTGGTAGTGGGCGAAGGGTCTTCTGTAAGCGTAGAAAAGGCTGCCATTGATACGTCTGTATCCGGTGCGAATGCAGTAGTAGCTACTAATGGCGGTATGATCCGTGTAGCTGAGTCTACGATTAAGACTACGAAAGATAATTCGAGAGGACTACACGCAACTTTCGGAGGTACGATAAATGCAGATAATGTAAATATATCTACTCAGGGCGGGTCTTCGGCGGCACTTGCCACGGATCGTGGCGAGGGTACTGTGGTGGCAGATAATATGACTTTGGCTACTGCTGGAGCTGGATCACCTTTGATATATTCTACTGGCGATATTGTTGTGACAAATTCTAATGGTACGGCGACTGGTGCACAGATTGCCGTAGTGGAAGGAAAGAACTCAGTGAAATTACAAGGATGTGATTTTTCGGCGAACGGTAATGGAAATCGCGGTGAGGTAGATAATGCAGGGGTAATGATATATCAGAGTATGTCTGGTGATGCTGGCGAAGGAACTGGCTCTTTTACGGCGACTGATTGTGAGTTGGTCGTGCTAGCTTCTTCTGCGGTATATGATAATACGCCGTTTTTCTTCGTCACAAATACTAGTGCCACTATAGACTTGACTGGTACGTCGGTAGAATTTAGCGATAATGAATATTTTATTTCGGCACTTGGAACTAATGAGTGGGGACGCAGTGGGGATAATGGTGGAAAAGTGAATATTTCCATGAGTGATGTTGATACTACAAACACGAATGTGCAGGTAGATGAAATATCTGATGTGAGTGGGATATAGTAACTAGACGTTAAATTTGAACTCTACTACGTCGCCGTCTTGCATGATGTACGTTTTGCCTTCGAGGCGGAGTTTACCGGCAGCTTTGACGGCTTGTTCGGAGCCGAGTTCTTTAAGATCTGTGAAATTGCAAATAGATGCAGCAATGAAGCCGCGTTCAAAGTCTGTATGGATGGTGCCGGCGGCTTCTGGCGCGGTGGAGCCTTTCTTGATGGTCCAGGCACGACACTCTTTTTTGCCAGCAGTAAGGAATGATTGAAGGCCGAGTGTAGTATATGCTGCTTGGATAAGTTCTTCTAGTGCGTCATGTTCTACTCCATAGCTGGCTAAAAATTCTTTGCGCTCAGAGTGATCCATATTAGACATTTCTTCTTCGAGTTTGGCATTGACAAAGACACACTCAGCGGGAGCGACTAGTGATCTTAGTTTTTCTTGAAGCGTGGTGTCCGTTAGGCCAGATTCGTCTACATTGAACATGTAAATTACAGGCTTTTCAGTGAGGAAAGGGATGTTTTCGTCGCCGGAGTCTTTTTTGCGTTTGGCGGCTATTTTGGCTTTGGTCTCTTCGTCGGAGAGCTGAAGCTCTAGATTGATAATATCTATGTCATCTTTGGCTTGTGCGATAATATCGTCTTCTATTTTGTTGTCTGCGCGAATGATGTCGTCGTTTTTGAAGGCACGCACTACGTGACAAATAGCTTGACATTCGCGGATGTGGGCGAGAAATTTATTGCCGAGACCTTCGCCTTTGGATGCACCGGCTACTAGGCCGGCAATATCTACGAATTCTACGGTGGCAGGAACGACTTTATTTGTATCGTACATTTTGGCTAGAGTGTCTAGGCGTTTGTCTGGTACTGGTACAATACCGACATTTGGTTCGATGGTAGCAAAAGGATAGTTGGCGGCGAGTGCGCCAGCGTTAGTAAGGGCGTTAAATAGTGTGGATTTGCCTACATTTGGTAGGCCAACAATTCCTATTTTTAAATTCATAACCAACCTGTGATATCTGTTATTGTAGATACTATTGTATCATATTTTTCTAGATTCTATATGGTATAATAAAACCATAAGTAAAATAGGAATTTATAAAAATGAATCCACAAGAACAAACTGCTGAGTCGGTCGTACGACAAGCTCAGCCAGAAGCTAGAAATAAAAAATATGTAGCAATTATCATTGTTTTTGCAATTATTGCGATTGGTGGAATTGTCTTTGGTGGAATTGAACTGTGGCAGAATATGCAAGCCAAAAAAGAGATCGATAGCTTAAATAATGCAATATCAGTGCAAACAACAGAAGACGAACAGCCTCAATTTAATGATTATTATGCGGAAGCTATGTTTATATATAGTTGGTTTATGGATAATGCTACGCTATTAAAGTATTCAAATATGGATTCAGAATATGATGAGTATAAAATTCTAAATTTATATGGGATGAAAACAATTGACGATATGAAACAAAGAGCTTATAAGGTTTTTGATAAGGCTTTTGTCGATGCTAGAATTAACCAAAAATTGTCAGAGGGGCTGTTAAAACAAGGCGATAATGTGGTATTAGTGCATGATGGTGCGGTGGGCCTGACAAATGTTTATGACGGATACGCTTATCATAAAACGACGCCCTTAGATGATGGGGGTTATTTGTACACAGTACATTTTAATAATCTGAGCGATAATATGGGAATCTATAATGGTTGCGAAGGTGGTGACTATGATTTCATATATGAAAAGAATCCCGATGGAACTTTTTCTTTTAAAGAGTTTGCTTCATTGATCGAATTATGTAGACAACAAAAATAAGTGATTTTTAGTTTATTGAAGTCGTTTAATGCAAGAAGAAATAGGTTAGTTTAAAAATTCAAGATTCCGATCTTTAAATTCAAAACCAACCTGCGATATTTGTTAATTTAGATATTATTATAACATATTTTGGTATATAATGTAAGGTATGGGAACGGAGAGAATTAATAGCAACCAGAGCGAACAACAGCAACAAACTAAAGTGGAAAAGGTGCTCGGAGCTGTGTCGAGCTTTGAAGAGTTTGCAAAAGCGGCGAAAGAAGATGACATGGGCATAAAAACTGTATATCATGATGGTAATTCTGAAGAGGATAAGCAAATTCGTGCTGGCCTTTTGACGCATGTAATAGTGGATCCTGGTGATACGTTGGAAGATGCTATGCTAAAATTGGACCATTTAAAAAAGTTGGGGAGATTGGCTTTTTTAAATTTCAATGGACGGAGGTTTGATAATTATAGTGAGCCTAATGAGAAAGAAACGGATGATAGGATAGTTGATCCAAAGTTTAAGCATGAACTTGAGGATAAAAAGGAAGATTTTGAGGTGATGGATGTTGTCTCTGACATACCAAATGAAGGTAAATATGGTTTGGTGGGGATAGTTGGCGGAATAAAACATGCTACGGAGTTTACTGTGTATGCACTTGATGATGAGGTGGAGGACAAGAAAAATAGCACGAGGGCTACACTGGATAGCTTGGGGCTTAAGTATGTTGAAAATACCGAGAGGTCACAATATTCGCCTGATTATATAGAGTTAGATTATTATGTTGCGAAGACGGAGGAGACGGCTAGGCGTGTGAGGGAATTAGTGGAAAAAAGTCGAGAGGAAAGACAAACTGGTGATGCTACGAGAGAGCTAGGACGCCTATTTGGCTTTCCTAGAACTGCGATTGAATATTTCATAGAGAGAAATAAGGGTGAAGCACGCGACGATGTGGACACTAGAAAAAAATATGATTTTTATATACATAGTCCGGAGAATGGGGAAGAAGAATATAGACAATATGAACAGAGAATCAATGAATTGTTTAGGAGATATTGTCCGTTTAGCGCGGAAGAGCTATTGGGTACATCGCATTAATAGGATTATGGCAGAGAATAAAGGATGTCTAGAGAATGAGCTAGAATGATAGCTACTGGATAGGTGAGTGGGTATTGGTTTTTAATAAATAAAGAAGTGTACTGATCGCTAATTGTTTGTGGTGTATTGCGGCTTGAATATGGTGTGGCAAAGTGCTATACTTAATAAAGATAAGAGCTTTGAGACATTAGGCTCTTATGTGCGCAGCAGAAGGAGAAGAATTGGCAAAGATTAATACAAAACTTTTGATAAAGATAGTGCAGTATGTAGTGTTGACTGTCCTTGTTCTTTTGGTTGTTATATGCGCTGCAGTGTTTATTCAGACAAAAGTTAATCCAGATAAGATACCGTCGATATTTGGATATAAGCCTTTTGTTGTGCTTTCTGGTTCTATGGAAACGGAGATATTTAAGGGTGATTTGGCGGTTACGAGAGAAGTTGATGCAGAATCATTGCAAAAGAATGATATCGTTGCTTTTAGAGATGCAGAGAATCATGTTGTGACGCATCGCGTGGTGGATATTATAGATGTGAACGGTGAAAAAAAGTTAGTAACGAAGGGCGACAACAACAATAACAACGATTCCGACACTGTAAGCATGAAAGATGTCGAGGGCAAATATTTATTTAAGCTTAGTGGATTTGGAAATTTGGTAATGATGATGCAAGAACCATTAACGCTTGTAGTGGTGCTCGTGATAATACTAGTTGTTGGGGGGATTTGGATGATGCTTGGTAATAATAAGTTATCCAAGGAAGAAAGAGAAGAGTTGGAAAAGCTCAGAAAAGAAAGGAGTAAGAGTATAGAGAAGAATAACAAATGATGAATAAGATGAATAGCAAATAATAAAAAAAGAAAGGAGAAAGATGAAGAGCAATAAACAAAAAGCTGGATTGATGGCGTTGGTTGCGCTTGCTGCTATTGGGAGTTATTTCATAGCTGGAACGTATGCAAAGTATATTAGTGAAATATCCGGATCGGGCACTGCGACCGTTGCGAAATGGAAGTGGAAGATAAACAATACGGATATTACTAGCTCTGCCACAAACACGTTCACTTTCAACTTACTAGAAACGGTAAAAGATAGCGACGGCACGTCTTCAGAATCAGACGTTGCTAGCGGCCTATTAGCACCAGGTATGACAGGCGAATTTACTATAGATATTACCAATAATTCTGAAGTAAACGCCAACTATGCGATTAACTTTTCCGAAAGCTCATCCAATTTGCCTACCGGGGTATCTAGGCTACCTTTAGAATATTGTTCTGCCGCTGATTGTACTGTGGCCGGGAATTGGAACACCACAATTTCTCAAGTCGACATATCCGCAATAAACATATCTATGAATGGCGGCAATGCCACTAGGACAATCAAGTGGAGGTGGCCATACTATGTAGATAGCACCAGCGATGCTACAGATACAGCTTTAGGTTTTGGTGCTAATACTTCTGCTGCTACGGTGCAAGTAACTGCAACCGTTACTGTAACGCAGGTTGATTAGTAATTAGAGTGTGGAGATACGGTATGGACGATAGAAAGAAAAGAGTGATTTGTGTAGTAGTACTAATAGTGATGTTAGTCCTATCGTATCTTCTTGTTGCAAAAATCGGGCGTATAGAAAATACTGAAGTCCTTGTTCCTACTGGCAATGTAGATATTTTTGAGATTAGCTGCGAACGGTGTTGCAAGAGCGGAGATGATAGCTCCGATGAGACTGCTGTTCCGAATACAGCGTCAAAAGAAAAACGCTTTGTAGAAGGACGGGATTATGAAGACAAGCAGGCGGAAGGTGAACAGTCGGGCGATGAGCAGACGCCGGAAGAAGATCGTCAACATGGCGAAGTGATTGTATACGATGATTATAAGATATGGGATAACAAGGATTTAAGGATTTTTGCTAATCCTGCATATGAGTATAGACACGTCATAGCGCCAGGTTCGTTTAACAGTTACGCGTTTGTCATTAGGAATAATAATGATTTTGACGTTGATGTTGACGTGTTATTCAATGAAGTAAATGAAAAGAACATTAACATGCAATATAAGCTGAAAAATGATGGTAAATATCTGTTGGGGTCGGTAGATAATTATGAAACTATTGCTGGTAAGGTTATTGGCAATATTACGATACCGGCAAATGGCTATGAATCTTATGTTTTGGACTGGAAATGGGTGGATAGTAGTAATGATGCAGAAGTAGGTTTTGATGTGAATTCGTTTTATAAATTGTCGATAAAGGTGGCGACGAAGTAAAGCATGAAAGTATTAAAGGCTATAGGTTTTGGATTGTTTATAGCTTTGGTTTTAGCTTACCTATTTATCATAATTAGTCCCAAGGTATTTATGGGTTTTTATCCTTTTGGTATAAGAACCGCAGTTGTTTTAACTGGAAGTATGTCACCGGCTATCGAGATAAATGATTTTGTGATAGTAAAAAAACCAAGCGAAATAAAAGTAGGTGACATCGTTTCGTACAAAGAGAATGATGGTGGAATGGAAGTGTTACATAGGGTCGTGAAGATAGAAGATGGGGAGATTACTACAAAGGGGGATGCCAACAATATTGAAGATAAGCCAGTTGAAATATCCCAGGTGACTGGAGTTTATGTAGGAAAGATTGAATATCTTGGTAAAATCATTTCTTTTATTGTTCAGCCTGTAGTATTTAGCATAATTATCGTGTTGCTACTAATAATATTGTTTGCTCCGTATAAGAAATTGAAAGTATTTCAAAAAGGTGAGATGAAAGATGAAAAAAAGAGATAAGAAGAGTATGAAAAAGGTGATTAGTGTAGTTTTGTTGGTGGGCGTATTGTTTAGTTCTTATTTCTTGGCAAAGTACATCTCATCTCTTGATGGGGCTGATAATACGAGTGTTGCTAAGTGGTCGGTCGAGGCTGTCCCCAATACTGATACGTTAAATTTAGTATCCGGAAACACCGTGGGAGTTTATACGTTAACTATAACTAGTATGTCTGAAGTATCTGCGAGATATTCTGTTATGTTGTCTAATGTCCCCGATGAGCTGGAAGTAAAAATTGATAATGGAGAATATCAAACAGCTGACAATAGCGGTTCTATAGTGTTTGAAAA
This sequence comes from uncultured bacterium, assembly GCA_902761145.1. GTDB lineage: Bacteria > Patescibacteriota > Saccharimonadia > Saccharimonadales > Saccharimonadaceae > Nanosyncoccus. The sequence continues at coordinate 24,120 of CACWJA010000001.1, read as the reverse complement.
TGTGGGCACTATAAATGTTGGGAATAATAGTAGTGCGCGTGTACATAGTTTGACGTTTAATTCTCCTTTGGATTCCAGTATTCCAAGTACAAATGCGGTAGATGTGAATGTGGAGTTTGTTCAGGTTGATTGATAGATAGATAGGAAGTAATAATGAAATATATACTAGCAAAAATTAAAAATAATAAGAAATACAAGCCGATAATAATTGCGCTGATTTTTGCAGTTCCTTTTTTCATTATCAGTAAGTATCTTACCTTGGTAAATAATGATGTAGATATTAATGTTCGGAAACCAAATTATACCGTGATTTTTCATAGCAACGATGGGAGTGGCAATACTGCTTCTCAGGACTTTGTGTATGGTACAAATCAGCAATTGTACCCAAATGCCTTTAGCTACCTAGAACATATATTCGGAGATTGGAATACTTTGCCAAATGGTGCTGGTACGTCTTATGGTGATGGACAAAGTGTAGGTAACCTTTCTGGAGTAGATGGCGATACTATAGATTTGTACGCTCAATGGAAATCGGATTTTTCAGTTACTGGGAATCCTAGTGAATGGACGAATCAGAATGTTGTTTTAACTATAGTTCTTCCATCTGGCGATTATAACGATTATAGCTACTCTTTTGACGGTGGGGCCACTTGGACAAATAGTCATACGGCGGAGTTTTCATCAAATCAGGAGGTACATATAAAAATTCGCGATCACGATAGATATGTAAGCGAGGAAAAAATTGAAAGGATTACGAAGATTGATAAGGTAGTACCTGAGATAACTTTTGATAATAGCGTAGAATATAACATTGATCATACCACTAAATCTGTGCCAACTTTGATTGCTTTTCTAGGAGATAATACAAGCATTTCGACTGGAGTTAATATCACCGATAGTCTTAGTGGTGTAGCTGCGGGGTGGCCCGTATGTTACTATGATGGTAGCCAAATAACAACAACTAATGTTTTTGACGAAGCGGGTAGATATGAGATTTCTTGCAAGGCTCAAGATAATGCTGGTAATGAGGTAACTGAGGATAGAGAGGTGTTGATAAGATGGCCCTTAGGCGGGAGATATGTGGTGGCAAGACAAGGATATGTAGCGGAAGGACACTCTAGTTCTACTTCGCCGGATGGACTATATAAAGATACATCCGATACTGGCCATAATAGTGCTTTGCCATTTTCTAGTAAATATTATTATACTGGTGCAAATGTAGACAATTATGTGTCGTTTGCGGAGACTACTTTTAGAATACTGAATATAGCCACGAATGATGACATAAAATTACTTGGTGATGTATCGGATGTGGGAACTGCGTGGGGTAATAGTAAAATCTATTCTTCGAATGTGTATAACACTTGGAGTACGAAGTGGTGGCCTCGGGGACAAATTTATAATAATGAAACTGGTGAGAGTAAATACAAAGTTTTGTCCGATACCGAGAAGGCGCATGTTGATTTGGCGACATTTTATGCAGGGAGAATAGATAAAAATGATGATTTGACTGATTTGATATTTAACGAACAAAATAATGCTACAAATTTAGGCGGTGATAGTGCGGCATTCGAAGGATATTCTGCGTATCCGAATGCTAGTGATTTTCTGAAAGCTTCCAAGGCTCACGATGTCATTAATAGTATCGACGACATTGACACTGCATCGGTTCAAAGTAGGAGGACTTTATTTACGAATAATAGCTGGATAGATATGACTACGGAATATTGGACAATGAATGGTGGGACCGAAACATTGCTCCAGGATAGTGACTTTTGGGTAATAGATAATGATTTGGGTGGACATTTTGAATCCAGGCTCTATAGCAATTCTCAACAATATCGTGTAGTGTTGTATTTGAAGGACGATACTATATTGTCGGGAATTGGTACTTACGATGACCCGTTTGTGGTGGAAGAGGACTGGGCGTGGTTTGATAGTTATCAATATGTTGAAGTTTGCGCCGCGAATGCCATCTGTTATGACAGCAATGCTGATGATGTTGCTGGTACTATGAATGATCAGACTGTCGTTTCAAGCACTGGTACTATGCTGATTTCCCCAAATTATTCTCGTTCGGGTTATGGTTTTGCCGGGTGGAACACTGCAGCTAATGGTGAAGGTATTAGCTATGGGCCAAACCAGACTATCAGTACGGGGGATTTGTCAGTTCAAGGGCTGCGACTCTATGCAATGTGGGTTCCGTCGAGCGGTGATCTCCAGAGTTGGAAAGGATGTGACGGCCTTAGTAGTGGTGATATAATTGCGCTTACCGATAACCGTGATGGGAATGCGTATGCAGTTGCTAAGTATGGAGACAACCAGTGTTGGATGATGGAAAATCTTCGGCTTGATTTGTCGGACTCAGATTTGGAGATAAGCGGATTAAACACCAATTCTCCAACTGCTGGTTTTGTGTCTTCAATAAACAATGGCCATCCGGTATCAACTAATACTTTTTGTAATGGCACTAATGCTGGTTGTATGAATCAGATTTTGCACAATACAAATAATACTAATCGTGGACTGACTCCTTCTTATGACGCTAATAATACTTCTAGCTCTTGGTATTCTTATGGAAATTATTACAACTGGTATACACTAACAGCTGGGCATGGCACATATGAACTTTCTACTGCTGGAGCAATAGCGGACGGGGATATTTGTCCGGCTGGATGGAGGTTGCCGTCTGGGTATAGTAGGACGGGAGACTACGCTGTGTTGGATATAGCTATGGGGGGCAGTGGCTGGAACAAGACAGCGGGTACTGATGACGCGATTGCGGAATCAATGCGATGGAGATCTTTCCCGTACAACTTTATATATGGAGGTGAGCAAAAAGAAAATTCTGCCGCAAATCGTGGCCTGTCTGCTAGCTACGCCACTTTAAATGCTAGTAACAATCAGCGCACTATCAATTTTTGGCTAAAGGACGACAGGGCTTTTATGAATCCGAACGCCACATTAAAAAATCGTGGCCAGACAATGCGTTGTGTGGCAGACAAGGGCTATAAGGCGATTGGCAATATTCATTATGATGCCAATGGTGGTACTGGTACTATGGCTGATGCGACAGATGTAGACCTTAGTGTTGCTACTACTGCTAATAATGGTTTCGCAAAACCATACAACACTTTTATTAGCTGGAATACTAGGGCAGATGGTGGCGGAATTGTGGTGGCAGAAGGCGGTTCTGTGGCTACAGCAGCTAGCAATATGGGGGTTTCCGATGGCGGGACTCTTACTCTTTATGCAATTTGGCAGCCGCATTATTCTTTGACGTATAATGGTAATGGCGCTGATGCTGGCTCTATGATTTCAGCCGATGTTCCTGAGTTGGAAACTGGGGATTTGGCTCTTGTGACTTCTAACTATTCCAGGTCTGGTTATGGGTTTGCTGGTTGGAGCTTGGATTCTAGTGCTGGAACTAAGCTTGCTAATGGGGATTCGGTTACAGTTTATGGTCCAAACGAAACAATAACTGTAAATAGAGCTTTTCTAAATAACGCAGACAGCACAAATAACATTACGTTATATGCCGTGTGGCTACCAGAAAATTCTACAAAAACTATGCAAACTTTTGGTTCTGCAGATTGCAATGCTATGAATATAGGAGACACGACGGCGCTTAAGGACGTAAGAGATAATAATGTTTATACGGTTGCTAAATTGGAAGATGGCAAGTGCTGGATGTCTGAAAATCTTCGTCTGGATCTATCTGCTGCCACTATAAGTAGTAGCAATACAAACTTACCTACGTCGGCTTTTGTCACTGGTGTTTCATCTTCTGTTTCTTCTGATACTCTTTGTTATGCAGACGATAGCTCTTGTGATGACCGGATAGTTTATAATACCAGTGCCATTAACCGTAATTACACCGCTTCTTATAACAGTAATGAAGTAAGGACGTCGTGGTATAGCTATGGAGTTATGTATAATTGGTATACGGCAACAGCGGGGAATGGTAACTATGCTATGACAAGTGGTAGTGTTACTGGTGACATCTGTCCGGCTGGGTGGAGATTGCCTATTGGTGGTTCGGGCGGTGAATTTGCTGTACTGGTGAATACGTCTGTAAAGCCTAGAGCGAGCTACTATGATAGCGGAATTGTAAAATTCCCAGCTAATTTCAATTATTCTGGCGATTATAGTAAGACTAAACCAGGTGGGCGACATTCGTATGGTCGGTATTGGAGCGCTACAGCAAATAGCAAAAAGGCATATCGTCTTGGATTTTCAACTGCAGATGTTACACCAGCCAAAGCATGGAATAAATGGGTTGGTTTCCCAGTCCGTTGTATTGTTAAATAGACATGAGGTTTAGTGCTAGGGGCGGTTAGTTCTTATACGAATGAGCATTTAGATGGTAGTTTGTCTTTTAATGTGATTATGCTAATATATTATATGTAAGCATAAGGAGCAGTCCGATGGTAAGCGAGCGTAAAAAAAGAGCTGCATCTAAGATAGAACCAAGGAAAAAATCTAGGAAGAATGTAGGAATAAAAGTTAAGGTGAAGGGCAAGCCTGCGGAAAAGACTGCAGGGCAGAGGATGTTTGCAATTATTCTGATAATGCTACCTTTAGTGATTGGCATAATGTCTGCTACTGTAGCTGGTAGTGCTATGGCTAGTTTTGATGCTTTAAACAGGCCGCCTTTGATGCCGTCGGCTTTGACGTTTATTATAATATGGACTGTGCTATATATCTTGATGGGCGTGGCGTTGTATTTGATGTATAAAAAGGAATTCGAAAATAGGGCTGATTGCAAAATGCAGGTTGTTGAAATAATAATGTTTTTTGTGCAACTATTATTTAATTATATGTGGGCAATACTATTTTTTAGACTGGAAGCGAGATGGTTTGCTTTTGGATGGCTAGTGATGATGTGGATGATGGTTTTGACTTTAGTAATGATGTGTGCAAAGAATTGTAAGATAGCGGCATGGTGTTTGGTGCCGTATGTTTTGTGGTGTGCTTTTGCAATGTACCTGAATATAATGATAGCAGTCTTAAATTAGGGTAAAATTGTGATGATGATTGAAGTGCCGCAACAAAAAATAAAGAAGCGCCATTATGTGGGCTGGATTCTTTTTGCATTGATGGCGGTGGCGATGGTGATAGCTATTATTTTGAATCGAGTATGGATATACGATTGGTATCGTGGTCTTGGATATGAGCCCACTTCAGATATGACCAAGGTTCGTGATGGACTTGGGTTAACTGCCAGGGGAAGGTTTTTGTTCGATGCGTCGAGGCCGGAGCTGAATAACACAGAAGAGTTCAATAAAAATTGCCGTCAGGACGAGTCGGAAATGGCAGTGCTGGGGTGCTATACTGTTGGCACTATTTATGTGTACAATATAACGGCAGAAGAACTTAATGGTATACGTGAATTGACTACTGCACATGAACTATTACATGCAGTGTGGGCACGTATGAGCGACTCTGAAAAGAGTTCGATATCTTCAGTGTTGGAGAGTGTATATAATAATAACTTGGATGTATTGCAGGAAGATGTGGCAGTATATGGCGAATCAGAACGGATGGAGGAATTATTTGTGCGTGCGGGTACGGAAATAAAAAAATTGCCGAACGAGTTGGAAAGGATATATGGTGAGATTTTTGTAGATCAAGATAGGATTGTGGATTATTATGATGGTTATATTGCTGTATTTAGAACTATTAGAGAAGAGATGGAAAAATTAGAAAATGATATGGAGGTGGTGAATACGGAGATTCAGGAGCTAACTGGTGATTATGAGAAACGAGCTAGTCAACTTGAAGCTGACATAGTGAGTTTTAATAGTTGTGCGGAGGTGGCTGGGTGTTTTCAAAATGAAGAGGATTTTTACGACCGTAGGGATGAGCTGGTGGCGCGGCAGAATGAGTTGGAAGAATTAAATGAGAGGATCAACGCTTTGATAAATGAATATAATAAAATGGTAGAAGAATATAATAATAACGTAACAGAGAGTCATAAATTGCAAAATTTGATTAATTCTAGCAAGAAGATTAAATTATAAAATTGGGAATTTATTAAGACCGATTATTTAGACAAATATTAATTAATAAAAAGACGTAATAGTTTTGCGAAGCTATGTTATAATGATTACGTAATAAATAAGTGTGGAGAGGTGGATGCATGAGGAGTATCAAAAGATATATTAAAATAAAAAAAATTTTGGCATTTTTGGTTGCATTGGCGTTAGTGACTACAGCTGTGCCCGAGCATGTATTCGCGGTGACTATTAATGGGCTGGGTTATTTTGTTGGTAGTACGACTAGATATAATTCTATGCCTGGCGTAAATAGTATTACTGGTGCATATGATGTACGTGGCAGAATTAATAATAATAATTCTTATACTCTTCAAACCACTTATTCTAATGGTGGGTATACGATAGATTTTGAAGTAGACGGTGTGAATAGCTCAATTCAGAAGGTTGCGAATAACGCCAAAGTTGTAAATCGCGGTGTTGAATTAACAGTAAGAGCAGAGACGACTGCAGAAGGATTGGATGTCCATCTAGATATTAACAATCCTGAGGGGAATGGTGATCATACTTATCGAGTAGCTATGACTGCCGATGTACAGCTTGGAAATAATGATTATGCTGCTATATATAAAAAAAATCATGACGGTGTGGTAGTGACGCAAGATGATAAATCTAGCAACAGCGACTATGGTGCTAAAGTGTATATAGATTTTAGTCCAGCAGCGGATACATTGTGGATTGGTGACTATAAGGAAAGATTAAATAGTAGATACACAGATGGTGGCGTATCGGCGTATACTGCTGCTGACGCTGTGGACACCGCAGTGGCATGGTCTTGGAACAATACAATTACAGACGGTGAAGCTTCTACGATGACTGCTAGCTATAATTTGATAGAGACTAACAAAACACATGTGAAATTTTATGACTTAGATAAGGCTTTGATAATGGAAAAAGAGGCATTAGTGGGTGGTGCAGTGGATTTGCTTGATCTTGCTGATGATCGTGAAGGATATATACATGTGTGGTGTGAAGATGTGGCTGATGAAACAACGTGTCATGCTGCTGGCGGCTCTATCATTGTGGAAGAGGAAAATATGGAGTTTTATGAGAATTACATCAAAGACCCAGATGCATGGTCTAACATAAACTACTATGACACAAATGATGAGTTGACAGACAGTACTGAAGAACTAGAAGGTGACACTATCACTTTGCCAGATCTTCCAGATGACAAGCCGGGCTACTTCCACGTATGGTGTGAAGACAAAGCAGATGAAGCTACTTGCAAGAATGGTGGAGAAACAGTTACAGTAGCAGAAGATGACATGAACTTCTATGAGAATTACATAGTAGATCCAAATTATGCTAAGCCTGAAGTGCCTGTTATTGAACCCGAACAAAATATTGTTGATGATAGTGATGATAACGACGATATTGAGTATTCTGTTCGATACGTGTCGAGCAATGTGGATGATAGTAATTCGGCTCGCGCAGATGGTGGTGAGAATTATTATACTGGCGTATCTCAAGATGCTGAGCCTGAAGTGGCTGTACCCACTGTGGACTCAACTATTAGGGATGATACTATAAAACAGCAATTGGATACGGTGAAGCCTTTGGGCGTGACTTTGAATGAGAATTTAAGTGGCGAAGGTTTTTGGGGAATTATGAAGGATATTTGGATGTATGTGGTTTCTATATTACTTGCCTTTGGATTCTTCTTCTTTATACTTTTATGGAAGCGTAGAAAAGATGACGAGGAAGAAGAGGAAGAGAACTTTAGTAAATAATGAGGAAAATAGGCGAAGAAATTCGCCTATTTAGTTTAGTTACTTTGTGATACATGGTCGGGGGTACCAGGATCGAACTGGCGACCTCACGTCCCCCAGACGTGCGCGCTACCGCTGCGCCAACCCCCGATATGAATATATCTAGTAAAATTATAGCATAAATTAGAGTTTGGTATTGCTTGCAAAATACGGACTTAGGGATCTAATCGAATTTGACATTATAGAGGTAAATGGTATAATTAGTAGTGAATAAGGCGGTTCTACCGTCTTATGTATTTTTTTACAATTAGAAGGAAGAGGTGTAAGAAATGACTACAATGCTCGAAAAAGTTGTGCGATTTATCGCGGAATGCAGAATTTGCAGTAATTGAAGATTTTTAGCGATGATGAAATTCTTAAGTACGAAAGGAAAGGCGGTGGCTATTATGGCGACTAATAATGAATATTATCATGCGGTAAATCATAAGCAGCGTTATAGGCTGATTGTAGACTCTGAGCTGTGGGGCTACATGATGGCATTAGCAAGTCTTAGCGCACCAAACGAAGTTTTGGGCATCGGAATGATAACTAAGAGATGTGTTGGATATAGTACTGACTTTATAGTGGACGAGATATTTGTCCCAAGGCAGGAAGTTGCGGCTAATTATTGTTCTTTTGCCGAGGGAGCACAGAATGAGATAATGAATGATATTCTGGAGCGTGGCGACAGCACGGAAAAACTATGCTTCCGGTGGCATTCGCACGGAAATGGGTCGGTATTCTTCTCGACAATTGACGAAAAAGATATCGATAACTGTGATTCGCCATACGTGGTGAATATGGTGGTAAATGCATATCGTGATAGTATTGCTAGGTTAGACATACTTGAGCCTGTGCGCGTACGAAATATTCCGTTAGAGATTCTCGTAGATATAAACGAAGAAATTCTAGAACGTACTAAATGCATACGTGAGATTAAAGAAAAATGCAAAATGGTTCCGTTGGGCATGCAGAAGGTTGATCCTTCGGCCTGGAGGGGGTGATAATGATGGAACGAGACTATAGTGATCAAACAAAAATCTTTGATCCAAGGAATTTTGGCTACGATATACATTTTGTCGGTGCCGGTGGCGCGAGTAATTCTGCTATAATGCAAGTTGCCGCTATGGGTGCTATGGAATATGCTACTTTGCACGTGTGGGATCCAGACGTTTTGGAGCCCCATAACATGGCGACGGAGCTATCATATAGCGATAGTATGATAGGTTGGCATAAAGTAGATGCTGTGGTAAATGCGCTGAATTACAAATTCGGGAGTAACCTAGGCATAACTGATGCGGCTAATTTAGCATTGTGGTCGTGTGCTACCAACAATAAGCGTCCAAATGTAGTATTGCATTCGGAAGCCGTAACGGCAGAAACTGAACTAAGCGGTATTGTGGTGACTGGTGTGGACTCTATGGCAGCACGCAAAGAAATATGGCAGGCCATAAAGCAAAAGTCTTGGCGAGTGCCGCTTTTGATTGATTTGCGTTCGGCGGGGCTCACTACTTTGATTATCACTTTCAATCCTTCCGATATGGAAGCAGCGGAAACCTATGAAAAATCATTGCTGTATAGCGATGAAGAGTCCATGCAGTTAGAATGTGGCGCTAGAAATGTTTGCTTTATTTCTGCTTATTTTGGAGTAGAAGTAGCGCATAGAATTTCGCTCTTTTCGCGTGGCAAAATGGCCGAGTTGGACAAAATGTTTATTGTGCCAAGAGACTTCGAATAGACAAAGGAGAAAAATATGTTTAAGAAGAGAAAAAGCAGTGAAGTAATGGTAGGCATAAGCCAAGGTGTAGCTACAATGGATGCTACGAAGGTTCGGATTGCCAATGGTGCAGGACATAAGCCGATTATTGTCGAATATGTACAAGGCGAAACTTTTGCGCAGTTATTCGAGCGGGCGGGGGTGATAATTGGTAGTGGTCGAACCGTAACCACCGGCAAGAAGATAGTAGAAAACTTCAACGACCGAGTTGAGGCGGGTAGTACTATTACTATTGCAAATAGGCCCAACAATGGCCAGTGATAATTATGACCTTTTTCTTCTAGAAGCCCGGGCTTTATGCCCGGGTTTTCACTAAAAACGTACTTTAACAAAATGTGAGGTGTTTGTATATGGAAAAAACTTTGAGACCGAATTATTCAACTGGTGATATCAAAGCTTCTCTGAAAGCTGCCTTGGTGTCTGCGATAGTTATTGCAGTGGCGCTTGGCTCTATTGTCTTGTTTTCTTATGCCGGTTGGCAAAATAGTTTCAATGAGTATGAGAACTATACTGATTTTATAACTGTTGCGAATGAAAAACTTGACGCCGATCAGAGAGCGGAGATTGTACAAGTGACATCCGAAGTATCCGAAGACGATTTGGGCGAAGATGGGTTATTTATAGAGCATGAGAAGCCAAGAATGTTTAGTGATATGGTAAGAGAAGCCTGGGTGGCTTTGATTATTATTTACCTATGTACTTGCTCTATGGCGGCATCGATTTGCTATGCGGTTGGTCACAATAAAGATTATTACTTGGCAGATTTGCCGTTGAAAAGTGTATGGGGTTGGTACCTACTAATCTCAAACTTTGTGACGTGGCCAGTGGTATTTGTCTCTTGGTTATCGCTATTAAGGTTTAAAAAGACAGGAGTAGAAAAGAAACGAAAAAGATTAAAACCGCTGCCTTCGGTGAAGTCAATCTTTGATGAGTCGGCTTTTGTAAAATTTTATTATGACATGTTGCCGATTGGGAGACGGGTAGAAGATGCCGAGGACGACATGCATAGATCTGAGTCTGAAGTAGAACGCTATGCTACATTACTCAAAAAAGCACAGGGAAAACTAGGCGAGGACAAGGCTAAGCTCAATGAGCTAAGATCGCAGCAAGAATTCATTAGCAGTAGCAAACAGGTAAAAGACCAAGTCGTGAATGATTTTGCGCAAATTAAAGAAATGTATGGAGTGCAACGGATCTATGTAAGGAAGGAATGTCTTTTTATCAGAGTTCGTGCGGATTATACATATAAAAATGTTTTGTATGATCTGGGTGATTATGAGATAAAGATAGAGGCGAACGGATCTTTTAGTGCTAAGATGGTGCGATCAAATATAGAAGGAGGCGATGGTTATAGCGCTTACGGTACAAGAGATTTTTGTTTTGGTGATAAGAAATATGAAATCTGTGATTATATAGGCCAGGGAAGATTGATTGAGGCGATCGAGCTAATGATCGAGTGCTTAAACTATATAAATGAAAGTGATCGCTATACTCTTCCTACCAAATATGAGGCGGTCTATATGCCAAAGATAAAGAAGAAAAAAGTATAAATACAATTCTGCACCCCAGCCGAGAGGCTGGGGTTTTGCTATGTAAAAAGTATTATTTCTGATTGTCTGAAACTGTAGTAGTGCTATATCATTTATTACATTTGAAAGCTATAAATGAATACTGCACAACAGTTACATTATCTACTACATTTCGGAAGTAATACTAAAATTTGGGGTGTTGCTTTGGAAAAGAAAATAGGCTTTATTTTCTCTCATTTCTTATCAGGTGTGAGCCTACGGTTCATAGTCTGTCACCAAACGAAGCACAAAAATAAGGCCTAAAGGCCTCCTTCTTATATTTGGGACTTATTTTGCGAAGCAAAAAATAAAAGACCGCTGCGAATACTCAAAAAAGAAAGTGTGGACACTTTCTTTTTATTCGTATTCTTGTGGTCTGGGTGACAGGACTTGAACCTGCGACCTCGACTTCCCAAAAGTCGCGCGCTACCAACTGTGCTACACCCAGATGCAGTATTATTATAGCATATTTTTAGAAAAAATAAGTGGATTATGATAGAATAGGAATATTAAGGAGAAAAAAGTGGCGGAAAATATAAAAAAACCAGTGGCGCGGCCAAATAATAAAGCCAATGCAAATAAATCAAATATGGTTCGGAGCGTATTGTTTACTTTTGTTTTGATATGCTTTGGAGCATTCATAATTGCTAGTATGACTCAGAGTAAAACACAAAAAACAGAAGTGCCTATATCTGATGTGATACAGCGTGCTAATGATCCTGAGGGCAATATTTCTAAAATAACAGTAACGGGGGAGACGTTGGACATCACCCTCAAGGGTAATGATCAACCTACTGAGACATCGCGGAAGGATTCGTCTGGGACGTTATATGATCAGGGCTTGATAAATCACTGTGATGATATGATGGGGGATGAACTATCTGACTGTCAGGAAAAGTATCCAACGATAGAATATAAGGAAGATACAAATACGTGGGGGATAATATTAGATGTGGGACTAACGGTACTACCTATCATAGCTATAGTAGTGTTTTTGAGCTGGATGATGCGGCAAGCACAGTCGGCTAATAATCAGTCTATGAGTTTTGGCAAGTCTAAGGCTAGGCTGTATGGTGCGGACAAGAAAAAGGTAACATTCAAAGACGTGGCAGGAAATGAGTCTGCCAAGCAGGATCTGGCAGAGATAGTAGATTTCTTGAAAAATCCAAAGAAATATGAGAAGCTTGGTGCAAAGATACCAAGAGGTGTACTGCTAGCGGGCGATCCTGGTACGGGTAAGACATTGATGGCGCGAGCGGTGGCTGGTGAAGCTGATGTACCGTTTTTCTCGATCTCTGGGTCGGAATTCGCAGAGATGTTTGTGGGCGTAGGCGCTAGTAGAGTAAGAGATTTGTTTTCTAAGGCTAAGAAGAATGCCCCATCAATAATATTTATCGATGAAATAGACGCAGTGGCACATAAGCGTGATGCACGTGGCGGTGCTGGGCGCGAGGACGAGCAGACTTTGAACCAGATACTTGTGGAAATGGATGGGTTTGACAATGATAGTGGTGTAATAGTGATAGCGGCGACGAACCGTGTGGATATGCTAGATAAGGCGCTGTTACGACCAGGGAGATTTGACAGACATGTAAATGTGACTTTGCCAGAGAGAAAAGATAGGCTAGAGATACTGAAGGTGCATTTTAAGGGTAAGCCTGTGGAAGAAAATGTAGACCTAGAAGCTTTAGCAAAAAAGACGGCTGGATCTAGTGGAGCAGATCTTGCAAATATTGCAAATGAAGCAGCTATTACTGCTGCGCGTGAGGGGCATAAGGCCATTAGTAATGCTGATTTAACGGAAGCATTTGAGAGAGTAGCGATAGGGCCAGAACGTAAGAGTAAGGTAATGAATGACAAAGAGCGTAAAATCACAGCGTATCATGAAGCTGGCCATGCGATAGTGGGACACGTATTGCCAGATTCTGACCCAGTGCATAAGGTGACGATAATTCCGCGCGGAAGGACGGGTGGCGTGACGTGGTTTTTGCCGCCAGAAGATAGGAGCTACAAGAGCATATACGAGCTAAAAGACATATTGGCACGAGCGATGGGCGGACGTATAGCAGAGAAGATAATATTCGGCAAAGACGCGGTAACAACTGGTGCATCTAGTGATCTTACCAATGTGGCGGAGCTAGCGAAGTCTATGATAATAGAAGAAGGTATGGGCGAGGGTACGCGTAATTTGGTATTCCCGAGTGAAGCTACGGGGTATTATACTATTTCTACAGGTAAACCGTATTCGGAAAAAACCGCTGAGCTGATCGACGCGGAGATAAAGATGCTTTCGGATGAAGCGGCGAAGCGTGCAGAAGAGGTATTGAAGGCTAATAAGGCAGTGTTAGACAAATTAGCAGAAGAATTGCTAGCACATGAGACTTTGGAAGAAGCAGAACTTGAGCCGATATTGAAAGGCGCAAGGATACCCGAAATAGCTAAACTGCATAAATAGTATAAAAATTGGAGGTAAAAATGGAACGATTGATTAAATATTTTGTGCCAGAGAAGTATGTGTTGGATATAGATATAGACAAGCATGCCAAGACTATAGGTGGCACAGTAACTGTATTAGGGACACCAAAGGCAGAAAATGTGAAATTTCATGCGGTGGGGCTATCTGTAGACTGGGTGAAGGTAAATGGTAAAAAAGCAAAATTCGAACTGGTAGATGGGGTTTTGACGGTACTGAAGGTACCTCAGGGCGATGCAGCTATAGAAATAGGGTATCATGGTTCTTTGAACGAAAATATGCAGGGGGCGTATTTATCTACCTATAAATACGAGAATAAGACCGAGACGATAGTGGCGACGCAATTTGAGAGCCATTATGCGAGAGAAACGTTCCCGTGTATAGATGAGCCTGGAGCAAAAGCGGTGTTTGAACTGAGTATCGCAGTGCCAGAGCAGGACGTAAAAGCGGGGGATATGATTATAGCGAATACTCCTGAAAAACAGAGAAAAGTGGTGAAGGAAGCGCGTAATGATATTCCGATGGTGAGAGTGGTTTTTGAACCTACGCCGAGGATGAGTACGTATTTGCTAGCTTGGGTAATAGGGAGATTTCATGGTAAGACTATAAAGAATCGTCATGGAGTGGAGATTACGACATACGCAACACTAGCACAAGAATTAGCTTCGGTAGATTATGCGAATGAGGTGGCGGCGAGATCGTTGGAATTTTATGACGATAATTTTGACATACCTTACCCTCTGACGAAGCTGGATCAGGTAGCATTGCCAGATTTTGAAGCGGGGGCAATGGAAAACTGGGGGCTGGTGACGTATCGCGAGTCTATGCTGCTTGCTGGAAAAGCCGCAACGCTTGGTACGAGAAAGAGTGTAGCTCTTACTGTGGCACATGAATTGTCACACCAGTGGTTTGGGGACTTAGTGACTATGGAGTGGTGGGATGATCTATGGCTTAATGAATCTTTTGCGAGCATAATGGAGTACTATGCAGTTGATCATATTTATCCAGAATACAAGATATTTGAAGGATTCTTTACTGGGGATTGTTTTGCTGCGCTGAATCGTGACGCTTATACTGATGTACAATCTGTGCATCAAGATGTAAAAAGTCCAGAGGAGATTGCGACGCTTTTTGACGGGGCGATAGTGTATTCTAAGGGTGCTCACCTGATGTTGATGTTGATACGGATGATGGGTTGGGATGAATTTTGCAAAGGCATTAAAGAATATTTTGAAAAGTATAAATATAAGAATACTGTGGGCGATGACTTGTGGAAGGCGCTTGCACCATATGCAGAGTTTAGCCCAGAGAAATTGATGCATGCTTTTATAGATAGGCCTGGTTATCCAGTGATAACGGATGGTAAACAAAAGCGATTTTTGCTGGATGGGCCGATGACTAAAGAAGAATGGCCATTGCCGAAGATTACTGAAGACATGAGTGGACATTATGTCTTGAACCTGACTGATGAAGAATTTGCGGAGCGGCTGGATAAGTTTGAGGAGCTTGGGCTGGAAGAGAAGTTGCGTCTACTAATAGATAGAAGTTTAGTATGCAGGACGGATTTGGCGCCAGCAGCATCATTGGTGCCACTAGTGAAGAAATTTGAAGATGAAAATACTGCTGCTGTGTGGAATATTATAGCAGTGATAATAGGGCAACTGAAGATCTTCTTTGATACGGATTCTGATGAGGAGAAAAAGTTTAAGAAATTTGTAGGAAGATTGGTTAGTAAAAAGCTTAATGAAGTTGGGTTGACGACTAGGAAAGATGATGATGAAAATACCATTAGACTAAGATCTATATTGCTTGGATTGGACTATTACGCTGAGACAAAGCAAAACTTGCAAGAGCTAGCGGAGATGTATAACGCTAATTATAAAGAGCTGGATAGTGAGATACGAGATGATATATTGGATGCAAAAATATATCTGAAGCCAGTTATGCTGGATGAATATTTGGAAGCTTACAAGAAAACAGCAGACCCAGATATTAAGTACGATCTGCTTTTTGCGATGACTTTGCCGAAAGATGAAGGTAAGCTAGAACGCATGGTGGAGTTACTGGAGCGAGAGGACGTGGTGAAGCCGCAAGATCAATTGTATTTGTTTATATATTTATACAGAAATCCGTATGCTAAGAATATGACGTGGCAGTGGTTGACGCAGAATTGGGATTATGTAAAGAGGATGATGGGGGATAAATCGCTTGATAGCTATCCTAGGTATACAGCCAATGTTATACGAACAGATGAAGATTACCAGGCTTGGCGAGAGTTTTTCTTGCCGATGACGGAGGACCCAGCGCTTGAGCGTGCAATAAGGATTGGCGAAAAAGAGATTGAGGCGAGATTAAAGTTGATAGCCAATGACAAAAAAGCGGTGCATGATATAATATAAGCATGAACGTATTGGAGTATGCTAAGGGGGTGGAAAGATTGGTTGACCCGATGGAAGTAGGGAAGACACATTATTTACAGACAAAATTATCTAAGCTGCCAGTGTGCTTGCAGCGAAAGATTGTGACTAGTGCTACGAAAAAAGCCGATAAGATGCCTTTTGTAGTGGAGCCGTATTGTTTTTTCTTGTTTTATGAGATTCCAGACCCCGATAAGGTGCAGAAATTTATGCCAGATGGTTTTGTGCCAGCTAAATCTGCGGTGTTTGAAGGTGGGGCAGAGAAATACTATGGGATAGTGAGCATGTTTCGGATACATACTAGTGTGTTTTGGGGTGCGAGGGTGGAGTATTATTTGGTGGCAGAGGATACTAGGACGGGGTTGCTTAGCTGGGTAATGATGGATTATATTAGTGATACGATTTCCTATGATGAAAAACATGGATTAAAATCCCCAGACGCAAAAAGATCAGTGATGACTACTACGTGTGAAGGGGATTTTGTGTGTGAGATGGTGAATGAGGATGGTAAGAAAAAGGCCAAGTGCCAGGCTAGCCTCTTGAAGGCTAAGATGAAGCCACTGGATCAGAGACTGTGGATAGAGGGGAATACTTCGATAGCTTATGGCAAAATGGCTGGAGAGCCGGATGGAGATTTGTTTTCTTTGACTTTTTACCCAGAGGAGATGAAGCAGGCACTAGAGGTGTCGCTAGCTGATGTGGTGATGGCAGAAGTTGCTACGAATAGGGCTGGCAAATTCGGTGCTGTGCTGGAACGGGCGGCTTGTTTTCCTTTTGCGCAGCATATGCTAAGTGATAGCCCTGGGCAAATGACGCATTACGGAGATGAAAAGGCGCTTCGGAAGGCGGTGGAAGCGGTGGATTTTGGCAAGATAAAGACGTTAAACAAACAAAAATAGCCTTGCGGCTAGAGATTATGAGACAGAGCTTATGTTGTATATTATACCACATATGCTTGTAGATGTCAATATGTGGTGCCCGAGACAGGGGTTGAACCTGCACGATATTGCTATCACTAGCACCTGAAGCTAGCGCGTCTGCCAATTCCGCCACTCGGGCTCGGGATTATTATATCATGAAATACCCCCGAATGAAAGTTCGGGGGTAAGAAGGAGGGGAAGAAAATGGGGGGATTATTGGACTATAATGGTGTAGCCAAGTACTATGCCCTGGGATAATCCTTCGTTGATTTTCTTGAGGATTAACTGGGCTGGCGGAATGATGCCGTTATAAATACATTGGTAGTGTGTCCAATTCTGGGGGAAGTTGATGGGACTGTTGCGCGGTGTATCTGCGTTGTCTGTGACTCCGGTTCGGTTGAAGCCGTAGATATTGAAGTGATTTAGACGTAGATATGCACGCAGATCTTTGGAATTTGCGGATAGTTTGACTGATACTATATATTGCATCAATATACCTCCTTGTGATAATGTGCGAGTCGATAACTGTTGTGTGATTATAATACATTTTTGGAAAAATAGCAAGGTATGATAATATGAAATTGTATATGATGGAGGTAAAATGATAAAAGTTAATTTTAAATCAGAAACTGATGATAAGCAAACCAAGAGAATTTTGGAGGAAATAAAAAAAGATAAGATGGGAGGGTGGTTGGAGCTGCCGCGTAAGTATGATGTGGGAGAACTGGTACGAATAAAAGAAGCTGCGAAGAGAATCAATGCAGAGAGCGAATATTTGGTATGTATAGGTATAGGAGGGTCGTATTTAGGGCATAGAGCCGTGATAGAGGCTTTGCGGCCACAGGGCGAGACTAAGATAATATACGCTGGCAACTCTCTTAGCAAGCGTGAGCTAGAATGGGCGCTAAATAAAGTGGGTGATCATGATTTTTCGATAAATGTGATATCTAAATCTGGCGAGACGTTGGAACCAGCGATGGCTTTTGAAGCATTTAAGAAAAAATTGATGGAAAAATATGGCGCAGAGGAGGCTAGTAGCCGGATCTATGCCACAACCGATGCGAAGAAGGGTACACTCCATGATGAAGCGATAGCAAATGGATATACTAGATTTGTGGTGCCAGATAATATCGGAGGAAGATATTCAGTGCTTACGGCGGTAGGGCTATTACCGATGGCGGTGGCTGGCGTAGATATTGATAAGCTCCTAGAGGGGGCGGCAGAGGCAGTTGAAACGGCTGTGGAGCCGGCTGTGAATTATGCGTATATGAGATGTGTCTTGGATAAAAGGAAATATGACACGGAGATGTTTGCTAGTTTTGAACCGTCGACGATGTATTTTAACGAATGGTTGAAACAATTATTTGGAGAGAGCGAAGGTAAGGATAAACGTGGGATATTACCTGATTCGGTGATTTATTCGACGGATTTGCATTCTTTGGGGCAATACATGCAGGATGGAAGAAGAAACATATTTGAGACGATAATTGATTTTCCTACAGACGACCTGAATGCTAAAATTGTGGCGGCAGTGCGGATAGCGCATACGGAAGGCGGGATACCAGTGCTAAATATAAGCGTGCCAAGTTTTGATGAAAAAGGTTTTGGCGAGCTGATATATTTCTTTGAATTAGCTTGCGCTGTAAGCGCTAAGCTGATTGGGGTTAACCCATTTGATCAACCTGGGGTAGAGGCATATAAGCTTGAGCTAAGAAAACTGTTAAGATAGCGGGACTGTGATTACTTCGTGATGATGGTCCCAGACTTGCCTTTGAGTGCGCCTTTTAGGTGAGTGATATCTGTGATAATGCCAGTACCGCCTTTCTGTGCAAACATGGTTGCGGCTTTGACTTTGGGGAGCATAGAACCGGCTTTGAAATAACCGTATTTTTGTAATTTCGTGATTTCTGAGGCAGAGATGGTGGTGAGAGGCTCTTGATCTGGAAGCCCAAAATTGATATAGACATAGGGAACAGCGGTGACCGAAACGAAGATGTCGGCCTTGACGGCTTCGGCAAGTTTTTCGGCGGCGTAATCTTTGTCTATGACGGCATCGATGCCCTTGAGGCGTTTGAGGATTTTTGTCCTGGTGACTGGTATGCCACCGCCGCCAGCAGCAATAACGATGACGCCATCTTTGATGAGCTCCAAGATGGTCTTTTTTTCGACAATATCGATAGGTTTTGGCGAGGCTACAACACGACGCCAGCCACGGCCAGCATCTTCTTTGACTACCCAATGGTTTTTGCGAGCTAAGGCTTTTGCCTCTTTTTCTGAGTAGAATTGGCCGATAGGTTTGGTGGGCGTGTGAAAAGCTGGGTCGTTACGCGATACTATGACTTGGGAAATGACAGTGGCGATCTTGGCTGTTTTGCCGTGCTTTGCAAAGGCATTATGGATGGCTTGAGTGAGCCAATAACCGATTTGACCTTGGCTCATAGCTACGGCTGTTTCTAATGGCATAGCTGGAGCGGCAGGTGTAGCTGCGGCTTCTTCATGAATAATGATATTGCCAACTTGTGGACCGTTGCCATGGGCGATGACTATCTCATATTTGCTGGCTAGGTCAGCAATGACTTCACCGACTTTGGTGGCAATTTTTTTCTGAGCTTCGGCGGTAGCTTCGCCGTGTTGCTGTAAGGCGTTGCCGCCGAGTGCTAAGACTATGCGTTGTTTCATGTTATTAATTATAACACTTGTGTTAAAAATAAATGTGATATATAATAATCATAAGTAAGAAGGGCATCATATTATATGAATTTAGCAGGACGAGATTTCTTAAGAATTCTAGACTTTAGTGAAGATGAGCTGCGTCATATGTTGGCGACGGCTAGGAAGTTTAAGAAGTTTAAAAAAGATGGACGGGATCATAGGATATTCCCGAACAAAAACATTGTAATAGTATTTGAAAAGACATCCACTAGAACGAGATGTTCTTTTGAGGTGGCTGGGTATGATCTTGGTATGGGCGTAACGTATCTAGATCCGACTGGTTCGCAGATGGGGCACAAGGAATCAATCGCTGATACGGCTAGGGTGTTGTCTAGGCTATATGATGGTATAGAATATCGTGGGTTTGACCAGTCTATAGTGGATACTCTCGCGGAGCATTCTGATGTACCTGTATGGAATGGCCTTACTAATGAATGGCATCCTACGCAAGCTTTGGCGGATTTTATGACTCTGGAAGAGCATTTCGGCGACCTGAAAGGACTGACTTTGGCTTTTGTAGGGGATACTCACAATAATGTGGCTAATTCTTTGATGGCTATGAGTGCTAAGATGGGCGTGAATTTTATCGCATGTGGGCCTAGTAGCTTAAGGCCATCCGATGGCGTAGTGGCAGAATGCTTGCCGATAGCAGAAAAAAATGGTGGGTCTGTGGTAGTAACTGATAATATCGCAGAACTTGATGGCAAAGTAGATGCGATATATACGGATGTATGGCTTTCGATGGGAGAGGATAAGAATAAATGGGGCGAAAGGATAGATCTATTGAAACCTTATCAGGTAAATATGGAAATGATGAATAGGGCTAAGCCTACTACGGTGTTTTTGCATTGTTTGCCGGCATTTCACGATCTTAATACATCTACGGCCAAAGATGTAAATGAAAAATTTGGATTGACAGAGATGGAAGTAACTAATGAGGTGTTTGAATCGGAGCGATCTTTGGTATTTGATCAAGCAGAGAATCGTATGCACACTATAAAATCAGTGATGTTCTTGACATTATATAAAAAGGAGGATAGAAATGAAAAACACAATTAGTAATTTTAGCGAAATAGCTCCGCTCAAAAAAGTATTGATGCACAGACCGGGGGATGAGTTTTTAAATCTTACTCCTAATACTTTGGAAAGATTGCTTTTTGATGATATCCCTTATCTAAAGATTGCGCAGCAGGAGCACGATGCATATGCGAATGCTTTGCGTGCTGAAGGTGTAGAGGTAGTGTATCTGGTGGATCTGGCGGCAGAAGCATTGGAAGCTGGTGGTCGTACTGTCAGAAAGAAATTTTTGGAGCAGTTTATCACTGAGGCTGGCGTAACGTCGCCAAGGGTAGTGAAGCATTGCTATGATTTCCTGAATGCGATTAAAGATACTAGGGATATGATAAAAAAATGCATAGCAGGTATAGATGTTTCGGAATTGAAGAAGCTTGGCAAGGTGTCTGGGTTTTATGCTACGCGTGATACTGGTAGAATGATTATTGATCCGATACCAAATCTTTATTTCCAGCGTGATCCGATGGCAACTGTAGGACATGGTGCTACGTTACATCGTATGTGGTCAGCAACGCGTACGCGTGAGTCAATATTTATGGAATATGTATATAAATATCACCCATTTTATGACAATGCGACATTATACTATGATAGAAATGAGCCGTATTGCATAGAGGGTGGTGATATACAAGTGTTATCTAAGGAGGTGGTGGCGATAGGCATATCGCAACGTACTGAACCAGATGCTATAGCGGATTTTGCGCGTAGATTATTTAAAGACAAGAAGAATGAGTTTAAGTATGTGCTTGCCATAGATATTCCGGATGAGCGTAGTTTTATGCATTTAGATACCGTAATGACACAGGTAGACGTGGATAAATTTGCAGTACAAGATGCTATTATGGATATTTCGACCATATATGAAATAACCGCAGGTCGTGGTGGCGAAATAGAGATAGTAGAGATACACCAGAGCTTGCAAAAAGTCTTGGAAAAATATTTGCATTTGAACAAAGTAGAACTGATAAAATGTGGTAACGGTAAGAGAATTGATGCTGAACGCGAACAATGGAGTGATGGTGTAAACTTGCTATGTGTTCGTCCTGGCGTGGTAATTGCATATGACAGAAACTTTGTAACAAATCAGACTTTGAAGAAGCACGGGATAAAAGTGATAGAGATTCCTAGTTCTGAACTCTCGCGTGGTCGAGGTGGATCACATTGTATGAGCATGGCTTTAGCCAGAGAGGAGGACTAACGGGAGGAGTTTAATAGTTGAGAGACATTGATAAATAATTTAAACAAAAACAAAAGGAGAAAAATGAAAATAAATATAAAAGAACGCAGAACTATAGATGTAAAGGAGATTAAGACGATAAGTTTTCGGGTGGTAAGAACGATAGGGTTTATGGATATCCGGAGAATTAATTTGATGGGGGACACTATAAAAGTTAGAAGGGTATAGAATGTTCAAGAAAAAAAATCGAAGTAAGAAACGCGCTCGCGCGATGCTGTCGGCATATTCGATCATTATGATACTAATCATATTGCTCGGTGTGCTGTCACATGTGCTGCCGAAAGCTAAGTATATGGCGGCACCTGTAGAAGACGATGCGTCTAGCGTAGAAGTTGGCCCTGGAGAATGGGAAGGGGAAGTACCTGCTGGCGAATCGGTAGAATTGGACAAAGAAAAGTCTGAAGGTCAAGATGAGATAGCTTTGCTAGAGGATGAAAGTGTTGATCCGGCTGTTGGCGATGAAGTCATTGCTGGTGAAACATCTGAGCCTAAGGCTTCGCAAGATAGTGAGTTATCTAGTGATAAAGAGTCTGATGATGCAGTGAGCGGGACTATAACCGACGTAGTTTCTGAAGGTGCCGATCAAGCAGATGAGGAAGTAATTGCTTCTGCTGGTAAAAATACAATATCCGAGACTTTTGATTCTCTTGCGGCTTGCGAAGAGACGAATGGCGAAGACGGCTGTGTGATTGTGGACGGGTCTGGCGTAGAAGGTGCAGAATTGTACCAAATACTGATTGCCCCGATACTAGGCTTTGAAGATGCGATAGATGTATGTATTTTTATCATGATGCTAGGCGGTCTTCTTGCAGTAGTGGCTAGAACTAAGGCGCTAGAAACTGGCATTAAAATATTAGTGCAGAAGTTACATGGTAAAGAGTACATATTGATAGTGCTGCTGATGTTTATATTCTCTATACTAGGCACTACATATGGATTCTTGGAAGAAAGCGTTGGATTTTATGTGCTGATAGCCGCGACTATGTTTGCTGCTGGGCTAGATCCGCTAGTGGGTGTAGCGACTATACTTTTAGGTGCTGGATCTGGTGTACTAGGGTCTACTATTAATCCTTTTGCTACGGGTGTAGTTCTTTCGGCTATGAAAGACGCAGGAATAGAATATAGTCAGGGTACTATAATACTAATTGCCGTAGTACTATGGCTGACTACTCTTGCGATTTCTGCGTTCTTTACAATAAAATACGCCAGAAAAGTACAGAGAGACAAAGGCTCTACTTTTCTTAGCTTAAGAGAACAAGCTGCAGCTGAGAAAACCTATGGTAAATTCTTGAAATCTCAAAATGAGGTAGATAAGCTTACGGGCAAGCAAATAGCTACTTTGGTGGTATTTGCTCTTACCTTCGTGGTGATGATTGTGGGATTTATACCATGGGGCGAGTTCGGTATTACGTTCTTTGACTCATGGACTGGGTGGCTTACTGGAGCGTCACTAGGTAACTGGTGGTTCTATGAGGCGGCACTATGGTTCTTGCTATGCGCTATATTGGTAGCTATAATCAATCGTCAAGGTGAGCATGGATTTATCGATGCATTTATCGATGGTGCTGACGATATGATTGGCGTAATACTAGTAATAGCGGTAGCACGTGGCGCGTCAGTGCTGATGGCGCAGACCAGCTTGGATAATTTCATAGTATATAACGCATCAAACTTCTTGGCTACACTGCCAGAGCTTGCGTTTGTACCTTTGAATTATTTATTGCATGTAGTACTATCTGTACTAGTGCCGTCATCATCTGGATTAGCTACACTGTCTACGCCGATTATTACACCGGTGGCTTCTACCTTGGGATATAGCACTAATGTAACGGCTATGACTATAGTATCTGCAAATGGGTTGGTGAATTTGATTACACCTACTTGTGGTGCTATAATGGGTGGCTTGGCATTGGCTAGAGTAGACTATCCAACATGGTTTAAATGGGCGTTTAAGGTGGTGCTGGTTATTGCTGTAGTAAATATAGTGGTGCTATGCTTGTTCTCGCTGTAAGAGTCTGGACTCCTAAGACTGCATAAGGCGATCGAGTTGGGCTAGCCGTGAGGCTAGTCCAATTTCGGATGAGATGTCTCTACGAAAAAAGCTGCCAGTGTAGAATGCTGACAGCTTGAGTGAT